>DASVMZ010000105.1:0-6127 GCA_036384115.1 Sphingobium sp. | reverse complement strand
GAACGGGCGCTGAACTCGGGCGGTCATCTGTCCGGTATCACCACCGGCATCAACGGCATCAACAACAAGATCGGCGGCCTCCACAACTCAGATCTGATCATCCTGGCGGGCCGTCCGGGCATGGGCAAGACCTCGCTCGTCACCAATATCGCCTATAACGCCGCCTCCCGTTTCATGCGCGACGAGGCGGACGGTATCCCCGAAGACCGCAACATGGGCGCGCGCGCGGCCTTCTTCAGCCTCGAAATGTCGGCGGACCAGCTCGCTACCCGTATCCTTGCCGAACAATCGGGCATCAGTTCCGAAAATCTGCGCATGGGCAAGATCAGCCGGGCGGAGTTCCAGAACCTCAGCCGCGCGGCGCGCGACTTGCAGGAACTGCCGCTTTTCATCGACGATACGCCGGGCCTGACCATCGCGGCGCTGCGCACCCGCGCCCGCCGCCTGAAACGACGTCATGGCATCGGGCTGGTCATCGTCGATTACCTCCAGCTCCTTCAGGGCACGAGCAAGAGCGACGGCAACCGCGTGCAAGAAATCTCCGAAATCTCGCGTGGTCTCAAGACTTTGGCCAAGGAACTTCATGTTCCCGTGATCGCTCTCTCCCAGCTCAGCCGGGCGGTGGAGCAGCGCGAGGACAAGCGCCCGGTCCTCTCCGACCTTCGCGAATCCGGCTCCATCGAACAGGATGCCGACATGGTCTGGTTCGTGTTCCGCGAAGATTATTACGAGATGTCCAAGCAGCCGCGTATCGAGGAGGAGGCCGCCTATCAGGCATGGGCCGACCGCATGGAGCAGATCCACGGCGTCGCGGAGCTGATCGTCGCGAAACAGCGCCATGGCTCCACCGGCAAGGTCCGCATGAAGTTCGAGGCGCAGATCACCAAGTTCAGCGATCTCGCCGACGACGGCCAGCAATATGACGACAGCTATGAGTGAGACCCGGCCCTGCCTCCCCTCGCTCTGGCCGCGCATTTCAGTTCATTGCGCGTTCAGCATGACAGGCCGAAATCGCGGCAAACATTCCGGCCGATAGGAATCCGATGCGTAAAATCATGGTGGGTGTGGGACTGGCGCTGCTGATCCCCATGCAGGCAATCGCCCAGGGCGGCATGTCCGGTGGCGGCATGGGCGGCGGAATGGGCGGAATGGGCAGCGGCGGCATGGGTGGAGGCATGGACGGCGGCGGCATGGGTCGCGGCGGCATGGGTCGCGGCGGCGGCATGCACGGCGGTGGCGAAGGCGGTGAAATGGGTCAGGGTCGCGGCGGTAATCGCCTGCCGGAGATCAAGCCGATCAGCCGCGACCGTCTCGACAAGCAGGTCGAAGCCATGTTCCAGTCCGCCGACAGCGACCGCGACGGCATCGTCACGCTGGACGAATTGCGCGCCGTGCTCTCCGCCAGGCGTGACGCGATCATCCGCACCCGGTTCGACAGGGTCGACACCAACCATAACAAGCTGATCGAGCCGCAGGAATTCATCGCCTGGCAGACCGCACTGGGCAGCGCCGCCAGCGCCGAGGAACAGGCAGAGGGCGGACCCATCGCCGAATCGCTGTCCCCGCCCGCCAGCGACAAGGCGGAGGACCGGATGATACGGCGGTTGATAGAACCGCTCAGCGCCACCGTCATCGTCAATGCCAACAGCAATTATGACAAGGGCGTCTCGCTGCCGGAACTGCTGGCCTATGAACGGCAGAAGTTCGATACGCTGGACACCAACAAGGACGGCTTCCTGGCAATGGAGGAATTGCGCGCCGCCCAGCCCCGGGGACCGGGCGAGCATGGCCAGCGCGGCGGCCCCGGCATGACGCCACCACCGGACGGCCGTCCTGCGGATCGGGACGACTGAGGCCAGAGAGACATGGGGTAGGGAGACATGGGGCGCCACATCAGCGTTCCAACAGGGCTTACCCCTTTAGCCGCTGTCATCATCGCGCAACCAGCCCGCGCCGGGTCAAACCCCGGCGTGCGCCTCTTCATCCAGCGTCGCAAACGCCTCCGCCGCGATGGCGATGCTCCGCTTGCGCGCCTCATGGTCGAAAATCTGGCTGGTCACGATGATCTCGTCCGCCTGCGTGCGGGCGATGAAGGCACGCAGGTCCGCTGTCACTCGCTCCGGAGTGCCGATCGACGACACCGCCAGCACATCGTCCAGCATCCCGCGCAGTGGCGGCGACAGGGTTTCGAGATAGTTGCGGACGGGCGGCTTCACCTTGCCCGGCTGGCCGGTACGCAGCGCCACGAAGCCCTGCTGCATCGAACTGGCGATGAACTCCGCCTCGTCCTGGCTGTCGGCGGCAAAGACATTATAACCCACCATGACGCGGGGCTTGTCCAGATGCGCCGACGGACGGAAATGTTCGCGATAGATGGCGATGGCCTGATCCATCATCCCCGGCGCGAAATGGGAGGCAAAGCCATAGGGCAGGCCCAGCGCGGCAGCCAGTTGCGCTCCAAAGGTGCTCGACCCCAGTATCCACATCTCGATATCGGCGCCCGCACCCGGTGAAGCAACGAAGCCCAAGTCCGGGTCGCCCGCGAAATAGGCCTGTAGCTCCAGCACGTCACGCGGAAAGGCATTGGGATCGCTGTCCAGCGTGCGCCGCATCGCCTTGGCGACCCGCTGGTCGGAACCGGGCGCCCGGCCCAGCCCCAGGTCGATGCGGCCGGGGAACAGCGCGTCCAGCGTGCCGAACTGCTCGGCGATCTGGAGCGGTGCATGATTGGGCAGCATGATGCCGCCCGATCCGATGCGGATACGGCTGGTCGCCGCCCCGACATGTGCCAGCACCACGGAGGTTGCCGCCCCGCCGATGCCCGGCATGCCATGATGTTCCGCAACCCAATAGCGGTGGTAGCCCAGCGCATCGCAGTGTGCAGCAATATCAGCCGCTCCTGCGAGCGCTGAGCTTAACGAACTGCCCTCCCTGACGGGAACCAGATCGAGGAAAGACAGTCTCGTCATGCAACCCATATGGGCGCGGTTTTGCGGGAGACAAGCTATGGCCTGAAAAAGGATTGTTGACCCATTCGATCCGGGGCTGCCGACGGTCGGGGACAGACGGGAGAGAGCCGTTCGGACTGGGCGAAGTCGAAGGGAAAGGCCGCCTCCCCTTCCCACCCCGACATGACGCCCGCCTCCCCGCGAAACAAAGCGCCCGGCGACAGGAGTCACCGGGCATAGTTGCTCTTGGGAGAGAAGGTTAGGCCGCGATCAGGCGGCGAGTTCCAGATCGTCCGTACCGTCCGTCAGGCGCGACAGGGAGAGAACCATGACCATGCGGTCGTCTACGGAAGCAAGGCCCTCCAGGAAGATGGACGCCTCGTCGTCACCGACGTTCGGTGGCGCCTGGAGCGTGCCATCGGCCAAGGTGACGATGTCGTTCACGGCATCGACGATCAGGCCCTGAAGCTGATTGCCGAGCTGGACGACGATGATGACATGGCGTGCGGTGGGGTCGGTGACGCCCCAGCCCAGACGGGCGGAGAGGTCGAACACCGGCAGCACGGAGCCGCGCAGGTTGACCACACCATGCACATAGTTGGGCACATGTGGCAGGCGCGTGGTGGGCGACCATGCGCGAATCTCGCGGATCGCCATGATGTCGACGCCGAGATATTGCTCGCCGATGCGGAAGGTGATGATCTGGCGGCTCATGCTGCGCTCCCCGGTGAAATCCATGGGGAGACGGTAGCGAAAGAGCGTTAACGGACGGTAAACGAGGGCGTCGCCCGAAACCGCGAGGCTATGGCCTCTCAATCATCATTGCGAACGCAGCCAGGCAATCCTGTGTCGTGCATGGATTACTTCACTGCGGCTCGCAATGACGGGGACAGGCTTTGTCAGGCCAGCGAACCGTGGCAATGCTTGTACTTCTCACCCGAACCGCAGGGACAGGGCGCGTTACGGCTGATGTCGAGGCCGCGATAGTCCTCGCCATCCTCGCCCGCCGCCGACAGCGGCACGAAGCGGGGGATGGTGGTGGTGATGAAGCCCTGGCTGGCGGCATCCCGGTCCGCACTGTCATCCTCGCCGGTGAACGGGTCGATATGCGTGGTGATGAAGTCGGGCAGCACCGGCAGTTCGGGGAAGGCTGGCTCGTCCGCCGTGCGGAACTCGGCATGGGCGACGGTGCGGGTCACATCCTCACGGATATTGTTGAGCATCCGCTCGAACAGGGCAAAGGCTTCCTGCTTATATTCGTTGATCGGCGTCTTCTGGGCGTAGGCGCGCAGATGGACGACCTGACGCAGGGCGTCGAGTGTCGACAGATGCTCCTTCCAGTGATGGTCGAGATTCTGGAGGAGAATATTCTTCTCCACCTGATGCCATGCCTCGTCGCCGATCGGGGCGATCTTTGCGGCCACCATCTCGTCGGCCAGCTTCGACAGTCGCTCTTCCAGCATTTCGGGATCGACCGCATGCTCCTGAAGCCAGCCATCGAAATCGGGCGTCAGGTTGAGCGTGGTCTCGGTCGCGGCCTTCAGCCCGTCGATGTTCCACTGCTCGGGATAGGTGCCGGGCGGGCATGCGGTGCCGACCAGATTATTGACCGTCTCATGGCGCATGTCGACCACCACATCGTCCACCGTAGCGGCGTCCATGATGTCGCTGCGCTGCTCATAGATGACCTTGCGCTGGTCGTTCATCACATCATCATATTCGACGACCTGCTTGCGGATATCATAGTTGCGCGCCTCGACCTTCTTCTGTGCGGTCTCGATCGCCTTGCTCATCCACTTGGATGGGGGCAGCGCCTCGCCATCCTCCAGGCTCGACCGCATCATCTTGGCAAAAAGCGTATCGGGACCGAAGATGCGCAGCAGATCGTCGTCGAGGCTGAGGTAGAAGCGGCTGAGGCCCGGATCGCCCTGACGGCCCGCGCGGCCGCGAAGCTGGTTGTCGATACGGCGGCTCTCATGCCGCTCCGTGCCCAGCACGAACAGCCCCCCCGCATCCAGCACAGCCTGACGCTCGACCGCGATTTCTTCCTTGATCCGCGCGATGGCGGCATCACGGTCAGACCCCTCCGGCACGTCCGCCAGTTCGCCCTCGACGCGAAACTCGAAATTGCCGCCCAGCTGAATGTCGGTGCCGCGACCGGCCATGTTGGTGGCGATGGTGACGGTGCGCGCACGCCCCGCCTGCGCCACGATGGTTGCCTCCATCTCGTGGAAGCGGGCGTTGAGGACGCTATGCTCGACGCCCTCCAGCTTGAGGAATTCCGACAGCATCTCGGACTTTTCGATGGAGACGGTGCCGACCAGAACCGGCTGGCCCAGCGCCTGATGCTCACGGATCGTCTTGGCGATGCCGCGGAACTTGTCCTCGGTACTCTTGTAGAACAGATCCTCGTCGTCGATGCGCTGCACGTCCCGGTTAGTGGGGATGGTGACGCAGTTCATCTTGTAGATTTCGTAGAATTCCGCCGCCTCGGTCGCCGCCGTGCCGGTCATGCCGCCCAATTTGGGGTACATGCGGAAATAATTCTGGAAGGTGATCGAGGCGAGCGTCTGGTTCTCCGGCTCGATCTGGCAGCCTTCCTTGGCCTCCACCGCCTGATGCAGGCCATCCGACCAGCGCCGACCGTCCATCATGCGGCCGGTGAACTCGTCGATGATGATGACCTTATTGTCCTTGACGATATAGTCGATATCGCGGCGGAACATGCAGACGGCGCGCAGCGCCTGGTTCACATGATGGACGACCTGCGTATTCTCGAAATCATAGAGGTTGGTGCCGTCGAGCAGCCCTGCGGTTTCCAGCAGGCGTTCCACCTTCTCCGTGCCATCCTCGGTCAGGATGATGTTCTTCTGCTTCTCGTCCTTCTCATAATCCTCGTCGGCCAGCTGCTTCACGATGGCGTCGACCTGGATATAAAGGTCGGTCTTGTCGTCGGTCGGGCCGGAGATGATGAGCGGGGTGCGCGCCTCGTCTATCAGGATCGAGTCCACCTCGTCCACGATCGCGAAGTTGAAGGGGCGCTGCACCATCTGGGCGCGCTCATATTTCATATTGTCACGCAGATAGTCGAAGCCCAGCTCATTGTTGGTGCAATAGCTGATGTCCGCCTCATAGGCCGCGCGCCGCTCCTGCTCGTTCAGGTTCGGCACGATGACGCC
>DASVMZ010000104.1:0-18354 GCA_036384115.1 Sphingobium sp. | reverse complement strand
AGCACTGGGTTTCGGTTGGCGCGCAGCCGACCGACCGCGTCGCCCGCTTCCTGGACGTCGCTGGCGTGAAGGAGCGCCCCGCGCGCGCCAACCCGAACAAGGCAGAGCCGGGCCAGAAGGCCAAGGACCGCGCAGAAGACCGCGCCAAGAAGCTGGAAGAGGCCGAGGAAGCCCGCAAGGCCGCCGAGGAAGCTGCCAAGGCACCGGCTCCCGTCGAGGAAGCGCCCGCTGAGGAGGCTCCTGCCGCAGAAGCCGCTGAAGAGCAGGCCGAGGGCTGATCTTGACGGGCGATCTTTCCGGTACGCCGGCGGGCGGGCTTTCCGGCACGTCGGACGGGGATCGCCCCGTCACCTTTGGCGGCGAGAGGCAAGTGACTCTCGCCGCGATCGTCGGCGCGCATGGCGTGACCGGCGAGGTTCGACTGAAGCTGTTCGGCGAAGGGCCGGACAGCTTTCGTCATTTCAAGAGCTTCGATGCCAAGGGGCAGGCGCTGACCCTCAAGTCGATCCGTCCGGGGCCGAATGGCGCCGTGGCGCGCTTTGTCGAAGTGACCGACCGTAACCGGGCCGAGGCGTTGCGCGGGGTCGCGCTCACTGTGCCGCGCTCTGCGCTGCCGCCTTTGGCCGATGGCGAATTTTATCACTGCGATCTGATCGGCTTGCCTTGCGTGGCGGCGGATGGAACGCCGCTTGGCATCGTCGCCGCCGTCGAGAATTTCGGTGCGGGCGACATACTGGAAATCGAGAAGCCGGACCGCAAACGCTTCATGGTGCCGATCCATGCGGCGCAGGTGGGCGAGGACAAGGCAGTCATCGACGCGGATTTCGTGGAATAGCGATGGCAGGGCTATGGCTGGTTTGGACCATTTTCCCTCCACTCTCCGGCCTGAACGACTATGGCCTGAACGACTGACATCGCGTCAGCGCGGGGCGGGCGCCACCTTTCTCTGCGGCAGTTGGATCAGCCATGCTTGCGGTCGCCCTGTGGGCTTCGCCGTGCCGTTCAGCCTGACGGCGCGCAAAATCCTGATTGGTTTGAACAGCATCTGGCCACGCATCGGCCCTGTGCCGCCGCCGGTGGGTTGGGCCAGGATGCGCTTGACTACTGGCATGCCCTCGGCAACTTTCCCAAACACGGCATAACCCGGACTGCCCGGCCGCGCGTCGAGCCATGGCAGCGGACCGACGAGCAGGGTGAAATTGCACGTCGCAATGTCCACGCTGTCGCCGCGCGCCATCGACACCGCACCATCGACATGGGCAAGGCCGGTGACATCGGTGCCCTCGAACGGGGTCGCGGGCAGCTTGCGCCGGGGATTGGTGCCGATGCCGCCCTGGATGAAGCCCTGGGTCGCCACCGCCTTGCTGCGTGAGGCGCGGTAGAAGTCCGTGCCGTCCAGCCGTCCGTCATCGACGTAGCGCAGGAAGGCCTGAACCGTTCCGGGGGCGCGCCGACTGTCCAGCGCCAAAGTGATCGGTCCCGCGCTCGTGTCGAGACGGACGCGGACGATGGGCGGTTCGCTAGCTGGTTTTTGGTTGGCGGGCCTGGGACTGGGGCTGGCGGTGGTCTGGGCAGGGGCGCTGATGAAGGCGATAAGCGACAGCGCGGTCAGGAGGAAGGGCTTCATGCAGTCCGCCTAGAGCATTCCGAAGGTGGCTGGAACCGGCGATGGGCGCGGAATGTGGAAAACAGGCAGGTAGGTGAGGCGGGATGGCATTTCCGGTGCCGGCTCCTGCTTCGGCACATATCCTGCGTTCGCCCTCTTGCATCGCATGCCGACACGGCACAGGAGAAGGGGATGAACCAGCATCGCGGCATGGGAGGGCTGGCCGCGCCAGATACTGAGCCTGAGGGAGCTTGAATGAACGAAATTCTCGGTTTTCTGGCCCTGTGCGGCCTGCTTTCGGCACTTGCGAGCTGGCTGCTGGGCGGCAGGCGGCGGGACTGGTCGCACCGGCAGGTCGCGCTGATCGCGGCATTGCCGCTGCCCATCCTGTTCAGCGCCGCCTGCCTGTTCGTGTTTGCCCGTGCCGCGCTCGCGCCAGCGGAAAAATGCGGTGCTGGCGCGTGCGGCATGGCGATGCGCTTCGCCGTCATCGGCCTGTTCTGGGCAGCCATCGGCTATGGCATCGCGTTGGGTACGGCGGCGCTGGTCCTTAAAAGGCTGCGCGGATGAGCTTTGCCGCCCAGATATTGACCCTTTATCCCGACATGTTTCCGGGGCCGCTGGGCGCCAGCCTGGCAGGCCGGGCGATGGGGGAGGGGATATGGTCGTGCGACCCCATCCAGATCCGCGACTTTGCGACGGACAAGCATCGCACCGTGGACGATACCCCGGCGGGTGGCGGCGCGGGCATGGTGCTGCGCGCGGACATCATAGCGGCAGCGGTCGATCATGCGCTGGCGCAGCGGCCCGACCTGCCCGTCATCGCCATGACGCCGCGCGGCGTGCCCATCACCCAGGCGCGCGTGCGGGAGATTGCGGGCGGTCCCGGCGTCACCCTGCTCTGCGGCCGTTTCGAGGGGTTCGACGAGCGGATTTTCGACGGGCGGCCGGTCGCCCAAATCTCCATGGGCGACATCATATTGTCGGGGGGCGAGATGGCGGCGCTGACGCTGCTGGATGCTTGCATTCGCCTGCTTCCCGGTGTAATGGGCGCGGCTTCCAGTGGGGTGGAGGAGAGCTTCGAAAGCGGCCTTCTCGAATATCCCCACTATACCCGCCCGGTCGAATGGGAGGGGCGCACGATCCCGCAAGTGTTGCGATCGGGGGATCATGCGAAGATCGCCGCCTGGCGGAAACAACAGGCGGAGGTCGATACACGGTTACGGCGGCCGGACCTTTGGGAGCGTCATATCGACGTTCGGGTCCAGTCGCCCTCTGGCGCGCGACGTGAAACGAAAGGTAACAGGTCATGAACCTGCTGCAAACGATCGAGGCGGAAAACATTGCCGCTCTCGCCAAGGAAATCCCGGACTTCCGCCCCGGTGACACCCTGCGCGTCGGCGTGAAGGTTGTCGAAGGCGAGCGTAGCCGTGTCCAGAATTATGAGGGCGTGTGCATCGCGCGCTCCAACAAGGGCATGGGTTCCAACTTCACGGTTCGCAAGATCAGCTTCGGCGAAGGCGTGGAGCGCGTATTCCCGCTCTACTCGCCGAACCTCGACAGCATCACCGTGGTTCGCCGCGGCGTCGTGCGTCGTGCGAAGCTCTATTATCTGCGCGGCCGTACCGGCAAGCGCGCGCGTATCGCGGAACGCCGCGACCCGCGTCCGAACACCGAGGCGTAAGCCAGGGTTTCGAGGATTTAGGGAGGGCGTCGGGATGACCGGCGCCCTTTTCTATTTTGCTGGATTATTCCGTTCGCACTTCGACTTCGCTCAGCCCGAACGGCACAGGGAGTTAGCATCATGGGTTACAGGGTCGTCGTCGTAGGAGCCACCGGCAATGTGGGCCGGGAGATGCTCAACATCCTCGCCGAGCGTGAATTCCCTATTGACGAGATCGCCGCCGTCGCCAGCGGCCGCTCGAACGGCACGGAGGTCGAGTTCGGCGAGACCGGCAAGATGCTCAAGGTGAAGGCCCTTGAACATTTTGACTTCACCGGCTGGGACATCGCCCTGTTCGCCGTGGGGTCGGAGCCGACGAAGGTTTATGCGCCCAAGGCGGCTGCGTCGGGCTGCGTGGTGATCGATAATTCGTCGCTCTATCGTATGGACCCGGACATTCCGCTGATCGTGCCGGAAGTGAACCCGGAGGCCATCGATGGCTACAAGAAGCGCAACATCATCGCCAACCCCAACTGCTCGACCGCGCAGATGGTGGTGGTACTCAAGCCCCTGCATGACGCGGCCAAGATCACCCGCGTCGTCGTCTCGACCTATCAGTCGGTGTCCGGTGCGGGCAAGGCCGGCATGGACGAACTGTTCGAGCAGTCGCGCAACATCTTCGTCGGCGACAGCGCGGAGGCCAAGAAATTCACCAAGCAGATCGCCTTTAACGTGATTCCCCACATCGACGTCTTCCTGGACGATGGCTATACCAAGGAAGAGTGGAAGATGGTCGTGGAGACCAAGAAGATCCTCGATCCCAAGATCAAGGTCACGGCGACCTGTGTGCGGGTGCCGGTGTTCGTGGGCCATTCCGAAGCGATCAACATCGAGTTCGAGAATGAGATCAGCGCCAAGGAAGCGCAGAATATCCTGCGTGAGGCGCCCGGCATCATGCTGGTCGACAAGCGTGAGGACGGCGGATACGTCACCCCCATCGAATGCGTGGGTGACAGCGCGACCTATGTCAGCCGCGTGCGTGAAGACCCGACCGTGGACAATGGCCTGGTCCTATGGTGCGTCTCCGACAATCTTCGCAAGGGCGCGGCGTTGAACGCGGTGCAGATCGCAGAACTGCTGGGCCGCCGGCATCTTAAAAAGGGCTGATGGGCCTGTCGGGCTATGCGGGTAGCGTGAAGGCGCTGCCCGCCGGCGAGCGGGCGCTGCTGGCGTCGTTGCTGGTCGTGGTGGGGCTGGCGAATATCGCGCAGCCTTATCCCGACCTCGCGCCGCTCCAGCATGTGCCCACCGTCCTGCTGATACTGGCCGCGCCACTGCTGCTGCGCCGCTGGCCGCTCTCGACGGCCAGTGTCACGTCGCTCTGGGCCTTCTGGATGCTCCACACGCTGGGTGGCCGCTATATCTACAGCTATGTGCCCTATGATGCGTGGGCGCGGGCGCTGACTGGCGGAACGGTGTCAGGCGCGCTGGGCTTGGCGCGCAATCAGTATGACCGGCTGGTGCATTTCGGCTTCGGCCTGCTCTGGACGCTGCCCATCGCGCAGGCGCTGGTACGGCGCCATGCCATTCCCCGCCGCTTGGGCCTGTTCATCGCCTTCGCCGTCATCGGCCTGTGCAGCGCGCTCTACGAATGTTTCGAGTGGGCGCTGACCATCGTCGCGGCGGGCGACACGGCGAACTATTATAACGGCCAGCAGGGCGACCTGTGGGACGCGCAAAAGGACATGGCGGTCGCACAATTCGGTAGTCTGGTCGCGATACTATGGGCATGGGTACGCCGGAAATGCGCGTGATGGAAATGAGCGGGGCAAGATGACCGGGACACGCGACTATAGCCTCACCGCCGAAGATGGCGTGGACCTGGCCATTCACGAACTGGGGGAGGAGACGGGCCGTCCGCTTGTCCTGATCCATGGGCTGATGTCCAGCGCCCATGTCAACTGGATCAAATATGGCACGGCGCAGCGGCTGGCGGCTGCGGGTTTCCGCTGCATCATGCCGGACCTGCGCGGCCATGGCGACAGCGCCGCGCCGGACGATGCGGCATCCTATCCCCATGACATATTGGTGCGCGACAATGCCGGGATCATCGCGGCGCTGGGCCTGACCGACTATGACCTGTGCGGTTTCTCGCTGGGTGCGCGCACCGCGGTCAAGCTGGCGGTGGATGGCGCCAGCCCCCGCAGGCTCATCCTGTCCGGCATGGGTCTCGACGGACTGGTCGACTGGGGTCAACGGCGCGATTATTTCACCGGCGTCATCGACAATGCCGATATGCTGAAGCGGGGCGACACCGGCTATATGGCGGTGCAGTTTATGCGGACGACCGGCATCAACCCGGAGGTGGTGCGCCATGTCGTGGGCAGCTTTGGTGACCTCGACCCCGCCCGGCTGACAGGCATCGCCATGCCGACGCTGGTCCTGACCGGCACCGAGGATCGCGACAATGGCGCCCCCGAAACGCTGGCGGCGGCCCTCCCGCGCGGCAGCGTCGCGGATATTCCGGGCAACCATATGAGCTGTGTCACCAAACCCGATTTCGGCCGCGCGATTCTGGCGTTTCTGGGGGACTGAAGAAGGGGGCTTGCTGGCCGGACAGGCGGTGGCCTGGATTGCTTTGATGGCTCCGGCCACTTGACCGGATAGCAAGCGGGCGTCACCTTCGTTCCCACATCCAACAGTCATGGGAACCGCTTGTGACGAAAAGACATTTGTCCCTGTTGATCGGCGCGTCATTTTTCGCATCGTTCGGAGCGGAGGCAGCCATGGCGGAACGCTATCGACCAACGGCGAAGAACGTTGAGAGGTTCGTCGCGGAAGCGGAGAAGGAGACGTTCGACTATAGTGTCGAAGCGAGCCGGATGCAGTGGGTGAACGCCACTTACATCACAGAGGATACCGACTCGCTCGCAGCACAGGTCGGTGCCAAGGGCACAAAATTATCGGTTCGCCTCGCGCTCCAGGCCGCGAAATATCAGCTTAATGTGCCGGGCCTCTCGCCAGAAATCAGCCGCAAACTCACCATATTGCGGACGGGTATCACCTTGCCTGCGCCCACCACGCCCGGCTCGGCGACAGAGCTGAACCAGATCGCAACCAGACTCCAGTCCGCCTATGGCAGGGGCAAGGGGACGCTGGGCGGCAAGCCGATCAACGGCAGCGATATAGAGGAGGAGATGGGCAAGCCGCACACCCCCGCCGAATATCAGGAGATGTGGACAAGCTGGCATACCCAGGTCGGCGCACCGATGAAGGCGGACTTCACCCGGGAAGTCGCCATCGCCAATGCAGGCGCAGCCGAACTGGGCTTTGTCGATGTCGGCGCGATGTGGCGCTCCGCCTATGACATGCCGCCGGAAGAGTTTGCCGCCTTGACCGAGAAGATCTGGCAGGAAGTCAAGCCGCTCTACGACAGCCTGCATTGTTATACCCGCACCAGGTTGAACGAGAAATATGGCGAGGCGGTGCAGCCAGCCAAGGGACCGATCCGCGCCGACCTGCTCGGTAATATGTGGGCGCAGGAATGGGGCAATATCTATGATCTGGTCGCGCCGCCGGGATCGGGCGACTTGGGCTATGACGTCACCGCGCTGCTCAAGGCGAAGAGTTACGACCCGATAAAGATGGTGAAGCAGGGCGAGGCATTTTATTCCTCGCTGGGCTTTGACCCGCTGCCCAGGACATTCTGGGAGCGGTCGATGTTCGTGAAGCCTGCCGACCGGGAGGTGGTCTGCCATGCCTCCGCATGGGACATCGATAATAAGGACGATGTCCGCATCAAAATGTGTACCAAGGTCAATGGCGACGACTTCACCACCATCCACCATGAGCTTGGCCATAATTATTACCAGCGCGCCTATCAGGCCCAGTCGCCGCTGCATCTGAATGGCGCGAACGACGGCTTTCACGAGGCGATAGGTGACTTCATCGCCCTGTCGATCACGCCGCAATATCTGGTCGACATCGGCCTGCTGGACAAGCGACAGGTGCCGAGCGCCGACAAGGACATCGGCCTGCTGCTGCGCCAGGCGATGGACAAGGTGGCTTTCCTGCCCTTTGGCCTGATGGTCGATCGCTGGCGCTGGGGTGTGTTCGACGGGTCGATCAGGCCTGCCGATTATACCAAGGCATGGAACGACATGCGTCTGAGCTATCAGGGCATCGTGCCGCCGGTGGAGCGGGGGCCGGAGGCGTTCGATCCCGGCGCGAAATATCATATCCCCGCCAACGTGCCCTATATGCGCTACTTCCTTGCGCGGGTACTCCAGTTTCAATTCTATGAGGCGGCGTGCAAGCTGTCGGGTTGGAAGGGGCCGCTGCATCGCTGCTCCTTCTACGGCGATAAAAAGGTCGGCGCGAAGTTGAACGCGATGCTCACGCTGGGCGCGTCGAAGCCATGGCCGGACGCGCTGGAGCAGTTCACCGGCAGCCGGGAAATGTCGGGCAAGGCGCTGATCCGCTACTTCGCGCCGTTGAAGATGTGGCTGGACGCGCAGAACATGGGGAAGGTTTGCGGGTGGTAAGGTGAGTGTCATGTGCTCCTGCTTTCGCAGGCACAGGCCAGTGATTGAAACCGGACAGTCCGCTGCTCGCTCAAGCCCGACCTTCAGCAACTCGCAACCGCTGGCCGCTCACAGAAAAGGGCGCGGGAGGCATTGACACCCGCGCCCTTCATTCGTTCAGGAGATCGGATCAGAAGGACGCGGTGAGCGAACCGATGATCTTGCTGCCAGCGATCGAGCCGCCGTTGACCGTGTTGACCAGGTTGCCGCCGATATAGGCGCTCTCGGCCGCGCCGATGTCTGTATCGACCCAGGCAACGCCCAGCACGACCGGGCCGACAGCCAGATCGGCACCTACACTCCAGTCCCAATATTCGCCGGTCGGCGATACGCTGGTGCCGAATACGCCCAAGCCGCGGTTGCCGCTCGAATGGCCGAGGTGAGCCTTCAGCGTGACCGGCGTGCTGGGGATCGCGCCTGCGACATCGGCGTAGATGTACAGATTGTCGTCCTTGGCGCCCGGCTGCGTCGGGTTGGGGAAGTTGGCGGCGATGTCCGCGCTCGACAGATAGGCCGGGCCGAGGGCTTCCTGCTTGGGCGCATAAGCGACGCCAAGCGTGGCCGATGCCGGGCCGATCGAGCCGCTGAGTTTCGCATAGCCCTCAATGAAATCCGTGTTGTTGTAGCCGCCCGGATACATGTACCAGGTCGCGCCGACGTCCAGGCTGACGCCCTCGGCCACTGGCAGCTTATAGCCTGCGATCAGGTCCAGTTCGGTGTTGGAACCGCCAAAGGTGCCCCAGCCAGCAAGGTTGGACGCCCAGACGCCGCCGTACAGGCCGGTTTCGTGTGTGACGGTGATGCCACCCTGGATCGCCATCTTCTCGTCGCTCTGCGACACGCCGCGAAAACGATATTCGGTGACGAGGCCGACCGAGCCGGAGAAGGTGAAAGGTCCGGTCTCGTCCTGCGCGAAGGCAGGTGTAGCGGTCAGCATCAGGCCGACTGCGGCAAGCAGTTTAGTCTTCATGAAAACACCCCTTGAGTTGCTGTCCTGTTCCGTCCAGCGGTCCACGGGCATTGCGTCTCGATCCGTAGATGGACCGGCGCTCCGTCCCGTGGCTGAAGAGAAATTAGGCGGGGCGTTTCGCTGGAAACTTGCTGCTCTGCGACAAAATGTTTCCGCTATCTCGCTGTTGCACAAATGCCTCAGTGCGCCGCAGCAAGGCTGGCGAGGAGGGGGGCGGGGCCGCTGAACTGCACCGGATGGCCAGCGCCCTTTCGCAGGGCCGCCCACTCGCGGACACGCTCTGCGCTGGTATGGTCGATCCCCTTGAGAGCATGGAGATCGAGGTGGACCGGGCGGCCTGCGGGCAGGCCTTCCAGTACGTCAGTGAGCTTTGACAGCGAAACGAATGTTGCCGAACCGTGCAACTGGACGCGGCTGGCATCCGCGCCATGATCCTCCTCCACGCGCAGGCGCAATGTCTTGCGATGGGGGATGAGTTCGATCAGCGAGAGGGCAAGGCCCGCCAGCACGCCGGTCAGCAGGTCGGTGAACACCACCAGCAGGAAGGTGACGGCCCATGTCGCGGCGGGCAGCACGCCATAGCGGTGGAAGAGGTGAGTGACATGGGTGACGCTGACCAGACGCCAGCCGGTGACGACGAGGATTCCGCCCAGCGCAGCCATCGGTATCTCGCGCAGCAGCCAGGGGAGCAGGGCGACGAAGCCCAGGATCCAGACGCCGTGCAGGATGGTGGAAAGGCGGGTAGTGGCGCCCGCCTGCACATTGGCGGAGGAGCGCACGATGACGCCGGTCATGGGGAGCGCACCGGCGAAGCCGCAGAGCAGGTTGCCGATGCCCTGCGCCCGCAATTCCTTGTTGTAATCGGTACGCACACCGTCATGCATGCGGTCCACGGCAGCGGCGGACAGCAGCGTCTCGGCGCTGGCGATGAAGGCGATGGCGAGGGCGGTCGCGATGATCGCGGGGTTGCCCAGCGATGCGAAGAAGCCGGTGCCGGGCGCCTCGATGGCGCCGATCAGGGAGGCGGGCACGTCCACGCGGGCGATGTCGAGCTGGGTCGCCCAGGCGATGATGGTTGCGGCGGTGACGCCGATCAGCGCACCGGGGACCAGGCGCAGGCTGGCCGGGCGGAATTTCTCCCATGCCAGCATCATCGCGATGGTGACGAGGCCGACCATCAGCGCGAACTCGGTCTGCTGAAGGTCGAGTGACAGGCCAAGCACGCGCCCGGGCATGGCGGCGAGATTGGCCAGGCCGCTGGAGAGCGGCTTGCTGTCGAAGAGGATATGGAACTGGCCGATGACGATCAGTGCGCCGATGCCTGCCAGCATGCCATGCACCACGGCAGGCGAGATGGAGCGAAACAGGCCGCCCAGGCGGAGCATGCCGGCGACAAGCTGGAGCAGGCCCGCGAGTACGAGGATGGGACCGAGGGCGCTGAGGCCATGGTCGCGCACCAGCTCGAACACGATGACGGCGAGGCCCGCGGCCGGGCCGCTGACCTGCAATGGCGATCCGGCGAACAGGCCGACGACCAGACCACCGATGATGCCGGTGATAAGACCCTTTTCAGGGGGCACGCCGGACGCGATGGCGATGCCCATGCACAGGGGCATGGCGACGAGGAAGACGACGATGGACGCGGTGAAATCCCGCGCCAGCACCTGGCTCGTCATGCCCTTGAGGGTGATCATTCAGCCGCCTCCGAGAAGGGGAAGTGCGCCGCGCGGCGTTCCGCGGCGGGCACGGCGACGGGCAGCGGCTCGTCTTCGCGCAGCGCGGTGAAGCGGCCCGTCCCGCCGTCCAGTCCCAGTATCTGGCCTGCATGAATGTCCACGTACCAGCCATGCAGCGCCATTTCGCCCGCCGCGATCGCCGCCGCGACGGACGGATGGGTCCGCAGGTGGGCAAGCTGGGTCACGACATTCTCCAGGCTGATCGCGCGCACGCGATCCTCGCCCTCAAGATGGCCATAGCTTTTGTTCACGACGGTCTGCGCCGCCGTGCTGTGGCGCAGCCATGCCGCGACATTGGGCATGGCCTCCAGGCCCGTGGGGTCGGCCACGGCCTTCATCGCGCCGCAGCCGCTATGGCCGCACACGATGATGTCGCGCACCCCCAGCGCCATGACGGCATATTCTACGGTCGAGGACACGCCGCCATTCTGCGTGGCATAGGGGGGTACGATATTGCCCGCGTTGCGGCAGACGAACAGGTCGCCGGGCTGTGCCTGCATGATATGCTCCGGCACGACGCGGCTGTCGGCGCAGGAGATCATCAGCGCCTTGGGAAATTGTCCATCGGTAGCAAGCTTGCCATATAGGGCGCTGCTGCCGGGAAACACCGTCTTCTCGAAACTGAAAACGCGACCGATCAGTTCGTTCATCGTCATGGCCTCCGATTGCGACGGGCTTAAGGAACCCGCCAGGATGCCGACGATTTAGAGGCTGTGCTTTTCTGGCGCGGGACGGGTCTGTAAGAAAATGTTGCTGTGCAGCATCGCGTGAGGGCGCGTCAGCCTGCCATGCGCGGCAGGCGGATGATGGCGCGCAGGCCGCCCTCCGGCCGATTCTCCAGCGAGAATGTGCCGCCCTCGGTACGGACCGCGTCATTCACGATGGCGAGGCCAAGCCCCATGCCGCGCGTATTGCGGCTGCGCGCATCGTCCAGCCGGACAAAGGGCTGCATCACGTCGGCAAGGCGATCCGCCGCGATGCCCGGCCCATCGTCGTCGATCATGATGGCAATGGTCTCGCCCTCTTCCTGAAACCAGACGCGGACATTGCCGCCATGGTGCAAGGCGTTGTCGATCAGGTTGGACAGCGACCGGCGGATGGGAACCGGCCGGGCCACAATGTCGAAACTGTCGGGACCGAGGTAGAAGGCATCCTTCCCGGCATCGCGCGCGGCGTCGATGAGGGTGTGGACCATGCTGGCGATGTCGATGCGCTCGCGCGGGAGAGAGGCGCTTTCGCCGCTGAGATAGATTTGCAGCGAGTGCAGGAGATCGGTCATCTCCTCTATGTCCTGACTCATCGCCCGGTGCGCTTCCCGCTCGATCCCGGCGCCATCCAGCCGGAGCTGGAGCCGGGCGAGCGGGGTGCGGAGGTCATGACCAACGGCGGCGAGCGCCTGTGTGCGGCTGGCGATCAGGCGGTGGATGCGGTGCTGCATCGTATTGAACGCTTGGATGAGCGCACGTATCTCGGACGGTCCCTGTTCCACCACGGGGATCGGTATGGTCTCGGTGCCGACCTGGCGGGTGGCGCGCATCAGCATGCGGAAGGGGCGCAGGGTGACGCGGATCATCAGGGCGCCCAGCACGACCAGCACCAGCGTCGGCAATATCCAGGTCAGGATGCGCCCGAAGGTCAATGACCAGAGCTGCTCGCCCTGAATACTATGGAAGGACAGGACCGAGCGATCCGGCAGTTCCACACTGCCCGCGATATTCCCGCCCTGCCGCAGCGGCCGCAGGTACAGCTTCAGGTTGGAGCGGAGCAGTTCCGGCTCAAGATGGAGGATCTGGTCCTGAAGGTTGCGGAGCGCGAAATGGCCGGACGCCGTATCCGCGCGGGGGGCCCATCTGACCGCGAAATGGTTGGTGCTCAATTCCCGTGCGACCGTATAGCGTTCGGACAGCGCCGTGCGGTCGAGTACGCGGCGGGCGACGACCAGATGCTCGGCCATGCGCTGCGCCTCGTCATCGCGCAGGGCGAACTGGCTGGCGCGCTCGAAAATATAGGTGGTGGCGGCAAATTCGGTCGCCATGACAAGGGCGAGGATGAGCAAGATCCGACCGAGAAGCCCAAGGGACGCCACGCCTTTCACGTGACCCGTCCTTTCACGACGCTACTTCCTTCATCGTAATCCCTGCCTCAACTGCGCGCTACCGCCGAATTGAACATATAGCCGACGCCCCGCACGGTCACGATCGGGGGCTGGCCGCCCGCCGCAGTGATCTTGCGGCGCAGGCGGCTGACCAGCACGTCGATGCTGCGGTCGCTGCTGTCGCCCACGCGGGTGCGCGACAGTTCGATCAGCCGCTCCCGGCCTATGATCCGCTGGGGCTGATCCAGGAAAGTGCCCAGCAGGTCGAACTCCGCGCCGGTCAGCTCGATGATCGACCCGGCGGGCGAGCGGAGTTCACGGCGGGAAAGGTTGACGATCCATCCCTCGAAGCGGACCTCGTGCCGACGGTTGGTGCCGTCCGTCTCCGTGATCGGGCCACGACGCAGTACGGCGCGGATGCGGGCGATCAGTTCGCGCGTGCTGAATGGCTTGGCGAGATAGTCGTCCGCGCCCAGTTCCAGGCCGAGGACACGGTCCTCCTCGCTGCCGCGCGCGCTGATGAAGATGATGGGGATGTCGCTGGTCCGCCTGATCTGGCGGCACAGGTCGATGCCGTTGGTGCCGGGCAGCATCAGGTCGAGCACGATCATGTCGACTGGGCCACCCTCCATTGCGATCCACAATTCCGGCGCGGTCGCCGCCGTGCGGACGGTATAGCCATTTTCCTGCAACAGGCGGGCCGTGAGCATGCGGAGGCTGGGATCGTCCTCCACCAAAACGATCGTTTGAGCGGTCATGGTTCTTTTGATTTCGTGTTGGCAGTGGTGACTAGATAGTCATTGGACGCAAAGTCTCAATGGTCCATGTTGCGGGCGGTTCCGTCATCCGGGATGGGAAGGGACGTTTGTAGGGGCATGCGGCGGGCAGGGGCAATGTCTTACTTCTGAACCGTGCGCCTGTGCCGGCCCTCCCCTGTCGTACCTGGCCTCCGTTTGTCGGGTCCATGGGGTAAGAACGGGTGCGGACCGCTTCGCCCAAGGAAGAGCGTCACGGTCCGTGCCGGCCTGCTCAGCGTTCGCTCAACTGCTCGGGCCGGGCGCTGGCGGCGGCATCCCGCAGCTCGGCGGCGCGGCCGTTACAGTGGACGGACTTGGTCGGATCGGGATGGCAGGTGATCGTGGCGGAAGTCCGGCGGTTCACTTCGCGCCAGGCCATTACGGTCTTGCCCGGGGGCATCCGCACAATCTCGTGCGTCTGGGGCTGGGGAGCCGCGACCAGGGTGGCGGGGGCAGCGGAAAGCAGCAGGGCAGGGACGAACATCAGTTTGAGAGACAAGGGAAACCTCCATTCATTGTAAGCATGAAGGGTGAAATGGCAGTCGATTGTTTCGGCCGACGGGCGAGTTTGTAACAAATCATTGCCCGGCAGCAACGGTTGTGACGGCTGGTCCGCCAGCCCTGACGGGATGTGCAGGGTGGTATGAGCCGTAGCGCAAGGGCACGGGTGTCGGGACTATGTCCTGCGCGTAACGTGCCGTTCGAGGCTTTGGCATTCTCGGATGGACAGGTGAAAATCGGCGCTAAACCTAAAAATATTAGGCTCGCGCAATCTCTTAAGAGAGATGTTTCCCGGGGGCTATGCGAGGCAGAGCTCGGTTGAGCTGGAGGAAAGGCAGGCGCGCTGTTATCAATTGACAGCATGGGCGAGGGTGTCTGATTTTGCTCTCAAAGGCCCGTCTTCGGGCTATGACGTGAGAGGGTGAAGAAACATGGCGTTGGAGAAATTTCGTGAGCGCCGCTGAGAGCCGTGTCGGGGCGCGCGCGACCGATACCGGCATCCAGCTTTTTGGATTTACGATCGGCCACGTCAACATGCCGATGTCCTTCTTCATCGACGGGGAGGACGGTGTTGTGAGAGCGCCGGTCACGGCGTTTCTGATCGACCATCCCAAAGGCCTGGCCCTTTTTGACACCGGGCTTGGGCCTCGTTTCGAACGGCCGGTCGGAGCGGCGCTCGAAAGTTTCATCGACCTTGAGGCCGGTGGAACCATGGATGTTCGGTTGCGCGGCATCGGCGTGGACCCAGCAGATGTCCGCTGGATCATAGCCTCCCATCTCCACGCCGATCATTCGGGCGGAAACTCGGCATTTCCGAATGCCACGATCATCATCCAGGAAAGCGAACTGGATTAGAAGGCGCGTCAGGGGGCACTGCGCCTCGTTGCTTGCATGTCGAATAAAATCCTGCTCCGGGCCAGGAGGCGCCATCGTCGTCACGTCTGTCTCGAAGGGCAATTCTAGAAAGCTTGCGCTGACATATAGGGAGTGAGGGGCGCGAGAATATCGGGACTGAACATCGCCATTTCCGGGGAAATCGACTTCTGTACGCTGATCGCATTCACCCTTGCGATCTGCCACCATCTTCCCAGCTTCAATTCTACCACACAGTCATACACGCGGCGGGAAGCGAGGCCGGAGTCGCAGTCCAGCGTGGCGAGGGTCGATTTTGCAATGACATGTCTGCGGTTAACTGGGCTGAGTACCGTGTTGAGGAAGTGGAACCGCCAAAGGCCATTTCCGAGCGAATGCACCAGTTCGGGAATGAGCCTGATGCCCTGCGGATCCTCGAACGTACCGAACATATCGGATGTGAAAATCGCGCCGCGCGTGAAGAGGCTGTCCCAGGATTCCACGTCACCGTGGTCAAGGTCGTGGCAAAAGCGGGCGAGGAGATCGTGGATTTCGAGTCTCGTTGTGGGATCGATCGCGGAATATACTGTCGCCATAAACCTCTCCTTTTCGGTCTCGCGCCAGCTGCTGACTTGTTGTCAGTCTTCGGCCACTGGAGCGATCTTCCCGAATTTCAATGCGTCACCGTCCTGACGAGCAGCCGCTTGGCCCGCCACCGAGACGCTGAATTTAGACCGTATATGGGAAGTCCACAAACTAATTTCTGTCGTTCCGATTGAGCTGGCATCAATCGGTGGCGAAGGTCGCGCAGCCCTCGGGCGGACCAGTGAGCAGCTTTGCGGGGCGCTCCTGCTGGCCTGCCGAATGGAACGAGCAGCGAAACCTCGGCGCCGTTGCTCGTTCCGCTTGCCATCCGTCGATCAGACGCGCTCGACAATCAGACCGATACCCTGTCCCACGCCGATGCACATGAAGGCAAGCGCATATCGACCGCCTGTGCGCTGCAATTGCTCGACCGCTGTCATGGCGATGCGCGCGCCCGACATGCCGAGCGGATGGCCCAGCGCAATGGCTCCGCCATTGGGATTGACGCGCGGATCCGCGGGATCGACGCCCAGATCGCGCAGGGTCGCTATCGCCTGCGACGCGAACGCCTCGTTCAGCTCGATCACGTCCATCTGCTCGATGGTAAGGCCGGTGCGGGCGAACAGGCGCTTCGCGGCCTCGATGGGACCGACGCCCATGATGCGCGGGGCGACGCCCGCCGCCGCCATGGCAAGGATGCGGGCGCGGGCTATCAGGCCATGGGCCTTCACGGCAGCCTCCGACGCGATCAGCAGTGCGGCGGCGCCGTCGTTGAGGCCCGAGGCATTGCCTGCCGTCACCGTGCCGTCCGCCTTCACCACGGGTTTCAATTTCGCCAGAGCCTCAAGGCTGGTGGCGCGCGGGTGCTCGTCCGCCGAGAATATGACGGGGTCGCCCTTCTTCTGCGGAATGGCGACGGGCACGATCTCCGCATCGAAGCGGCCCAAGGCCTGGGCGGCCGCCGCTTTTTCCTGGCTGCGCAAGGCGAACAGATCCTGCTCCTCGCGGCTGACCTGCCATTGCTCCGCAACATTTTCGCCGGTTTGCGGCATGGTATCGACGCCATAGGCGACCTTCATGGCGGGGTTGATGAAGCGCCAGCCCAGCGTCGTGTCCTCGATCTTCTGGTCCCTGCCGAAGGCGCTGCCTGCCTTGCCCAATACATAGGGTGCGCGGGTCATGCTCTCGACACCGCCTGCGATGATGAGGTCCGCGTCGCCAGACCGGATCGCCTGCGCGGCGATGCCGATGGCATTGAGCCCAGAGCCGCACAGCCGGTTGACTGTCGTTCCGGGCACCGCTTCAGGCAGGCCCGCCAGCAGCACCGCCATGCGCGCGACGTTGCGATTATCCTCACCCGCCTGATTGGCGCAGCCGAGGATCGCATCGTCCACTGCGCCCCAGTCAACGGACGGATTGCGTTCGGCCAGCGCCCGGATCGGAACGGCGGCAAGGTCGTCGGCGCGAACCGTTGAGAGCGAACCGTTCAGGCGGCCAACGGGTGTGCGAATGGCATCGCAGATAAAGGCCTCAGTCACGCTGCGTCCTCATCAATCTCGGCTATGATTTTCTGGGCTTCGGCGAAGCCCGTATTGGCGGCTGGCACTCCGCCGTAAATGGCGGTCTGCATCAGCACTTCCTTGAGTTCGTCCTTCGTGAAGCCGCCCCTTGTCAGGCCTGCGCGGACATGAAGCGCGAACTCCTCCCAGCGGCCGAGGCTGGCCGTGATCGCCAGCACCAGCAGACGCCGGGTGCGGTCGTCGAGGCCGGGCCGGCCCCAGATTTCAGCCCAGGCGATGCGGGTGATCATTGCCTGAAAGTCGCTGTTGAATTCGGTGCGGTTGGCGAGCGAGCGGTCCACCCATGCATCGCCCAGCACACGCCGACGGTTGAGCAGGCCCGCCTCGAACAAGGTGTCGGCGGCATCGGTCACATCCGCCTTACCCAGCAGGAAGCCACGCAGCGCTGCCGCCAGCGGGGCGGGCGCCTCGATCGGCGGGAGATGCGCGCCAGCGACGGAGGCATGGCGTGCGCCGCCGATGCCCGCGACCAGATGCTCGCCATGGCCCGCATAGGGGGTCGAGATGTCGACCGCGCCGGTCACGACCAGCGTCGGCACCGCGATCCCGCCGATACGGTCGGCCAGCGCCATGTCGCGGATGGCCGCGCCCGCGCCCGCATAGCCATCGTCCGACTGGGCGGCGATGGCATGTTTCAGGCCGTCCGCGATTTCCGGGTGACGCGCGACGAAGGGGGAAGAGAGGAACCGGCCTACCGCCATGTCGGCGATGGCGCCCGTTCCCTGCGTCCGGACCGTGTCGATGCGCGCGGTCCAGCTTGCGCTGTCCATGGTAGCGGAGGTGCAGATGAGCGCGAGCGCGGAAACCCGGTAGGGATGATCCAGCGCGAGTTGCATCGCGACCATGCCGCCCAGCGACACGCCCGCGATTGCGGCCTGGGCGATCCCCGCATCGTGCATGATGGCAGCGACATCCAGCGCCAGCATCGGGAGGCTATAGTCGCCGGTGGGTGCGTCGGACGCGCCATGGCCGCGCGCGTCGATGCGCAGCAGGCGGAAGGCGGGGAGAAGGTGCGGGATCGCGGCATCCCACAGGCCCATGTCGGTGCCGATGCTGTTCAGCAGCACCAGCGCGGGCCGATCGGCGGCTCCATCCAGCCGCCAGTAGAGGCGGACGCCTTCGCGCGTGGTGAAGGGCATGACTTATCCTTTATGACGATGGTTCAGGATGGCGGCGATGATCGCCTCGCTCTCGCCGATGTCGCTGCCCTGTCCGGCGGCGGCGAGGTTGCGGGCGATGGCCGCCTCGTCGACCTCCAGTCCTTCGGCCACGTTCGCCATGGCGGATGCTGCGCCCGATGCGATGAGGAAGAGGTCAGCAAGGACCGGTCCCTCCGCCTGCCAGCCACCAAGGCCGCGCTCCTCCTCCTGCGGCAGGGCGCCGAGG
>DASVMZ010000103.1:0-6835 GCA_036384115.1 Sphingobium sp. | reverse complement strand
GATGTCCTTGGCCGCATCCGCCGACCGCTGGGCCAGCGCCCGCACCTCGTTGGCGACGACCGCAAAACCTTTGCCCGCGTCGCCAGCGCGTGCCGCCTCGACACCGGCGTTGAGCGCCAGCAGGTTGGTCTGGAAGGCGATACCGTCGATCACCGTGATGATCTGGCCGATTTCCTGGCTGCTTTTCTCGATCGCGTCCATGGCGTTGACCGCCTTGGTGACGACGGAGCCGCCCTCGGTCGCATCCTTGTGGGCGGAGACGATGGCGCCGCGCACTTCGGCCGCACTGCGGGCCGTGTCGGCGACCATGGTCGTGACCTGACCCATAGCAGCGGTGGTTTCCTCAAGGCTGGCCGCCTGTTGCTCGGTCCGGCGGGACAGATCCTCGGATGCCGAACGAATCTCGGTCGAACCGGAGTGAACGCTCTGCGCCGAACCCGCGACACGCGACAGGCTCTCCTCCAGTCCCTCGACGGTCCGGTTGAACGACTGGCGCAGCCGGTCATAGTCACCCGCGAACGGCTGGTTGATGGTATAGGTCATGTCGCCCGACGCCAGGGCTTCAAGCCCGGTGCCCAGTGCCTCGACGACATGCTCCTGCTCCGTGTCCGCCTTGGACTTGGCGACGGCCGCGTCCCGGAAGATGAGCACTGCGCGCGCCATGTCGCCCAGTTCGTCGGCGCGGTCGGCATCGGGCAGCGAGATGGCGTTATGGCCCGCCGCCAGCTTCGCCATCGCATTGGTGAGGCCACTGATCGGGCGTGCGATCATGCGGCTGAGCATCATGGCCAGGGTGACGGCGATGCCGATCAGGACGATGCCGCCGATGACCAGAGTGACCATGGCCGTAGTGATCGCGGTTTCCTGGCGTTCGCTATTCTGTTCGATCGCCTTGGTCTCGACATCGCGAATATCGCGCAGCGGCAGGACCGCGGCGCTGACCAGGACGGCCTTGCCCGCGTTGCGGACGGCTTCCTGTGCCTCGTCGCGCTGGCCGCTGCGGACCTGCGCGATCAGCCTGTCGCCCCAGTTCTTGCGCCATGCGAGTGTTTCCCGACGCGAATCCAGCACAAGCGCCTTGCGGGCCGGATCGGTCAGCAAAGCCTCCAGTTCGGCCGAAGTCTTGTCATATTCCTCGCGCCCTTCGTCATAGGATTTGAGGTAGCTCGCATCCCCGGTGACGAGATAGCCTCGCAACTGGCTGTTCTGCCGCAGGATCGCCGTGTCGAGCGCCAGTGCCTTGGCATGGATCGACTGGCTGAGATTATTGCCTTCGGTGGAGGATCGGATCATCGTCATATTCACGAAGAATACGATCATCATCACGGCCGCCGAGGCACAAATCACGAAGAAGGACAGACCCAACTTCCGGGGAATGTTCATAGATTTGAACATTGGATTCGCTTTCGCATAAAGGGCTTGCGTATGTCCGGTCCGGGCATCGTCACGCCGACGATGCCCGGACCGGGGCGTAGTTAGAAATTGAACCGGGCCGAGGCGGATACCGTGCGGCCATCGACCGCGCGGGCGTCACGACGCTGGTCGTCGGGATCGTTGCCTGATCGCGTTCCACCAGACCGAACATGTTGAACGGATTGTCGCAGTTCACCGACAACAGGGTCCGGTCCGGGTTGGCGCGCGCACCACGGCTGTAACGGGCAAAGAGTGTGGGCGCTCTCAGCGAGAGGTAGGCGACGCGCGTTTCCGGGCCGCCCGGCATGATCACGCCATCGCCGTTCATGTCCTTGCCGCCGGTGCGGTGCTTATCAACAGATAAGATACCTTCATTTCAGCCCCTGTTTCCCCATTTTTTTCATGCGTTCCCAAGATGGGAGAAGCACTAGGCGTGAATGGTTAAATAAGACCTTACCAAGGTGGAACGAGAAGGCACGGACCGGCTCAAAGTCCGTATTTTACTGAATTTTATGCAGGAGTGGCGGCGATCGGCCCGGTGCGCAGGGTCTTTTCGGCTGGAAGATTGAGGCGCTGGATGCCTGCCGGCCCGATTGTCCCTGCCGCGATTCGGCGGCGCATCGGGCGCGGCCCGGGTCATTCCCGGAAATTGCACAGAATAAGGACAGGATCATTGTCCCGGCAGGGACGGCGCTCCAAAGGGCGATTTGCCACGCAAGATGCTCCGCGAGCGGCCCCGGCGCGCTCGTCCACCAGCGATCAACCGTGCCATTCGACCCAGTCGCCATAGGGATGGCAGGTTGCAAGATGGCGTGTCGTACCATTGGGCCAGCAGGTCAGCAGCAGATGCACTTCGCTGCGCGTCGGCGTCCATTCAAAGCTGATCCATGCCAGCGGATGCTCGGCGGTCGCCTGTTCGCCTGCCCGGCGAATCATGCCCTCCACGATCAGGCGGTCCGTCTCGTTGAGATATTGCAGGACCATGGAGTGGAAAATAGTGCGACAGACGCCCTTTCGCTGAGGGGTCTGCAACTGCGCAGCCAGCCATGTCACCGCATTGGCGCGATCGACGCGCGGTGGATGGCGAAGCGCCAGGTCGAGCGCCTGCTCCAGCCGGTTGGCCCGCTCGCGCTGGTCGGCCCAGATGAAGGAAAGCAGCCGCTCGCGCGTCGCAGCGTCTTTGGGATCGAGCGGGCTGAGGTCGACGCCCCGTGCCCGCACCACATCCACCGGCGCGAATGCAGGAGCCGGCCCGCGCCAGCCCGGCGCGATGAAGACCGGCGAATCGGTGGCACCTGCCGCCGTGCCGCCCAGATCATAGGCATAGCGCGCCAGATTGAGGTTGAGGCCACAGCTCGACCCCAGTTCCAGCAGGTCGAACGCGCAGCCCGTCTCCTGCCGTGCCACCATCAGCGCGGCAATGATCCCGGCGGACCGGCCGACCTCGTTGGTCTGCGGCGGATCGAGCATCCAGGTGGCGATGAAGCCATCCTCGGCGGCCAGCGCATCGCCGATCGCACCGTCATAATCATCATGTTCGCGCTGGTAGAGGGCGTGCAGCCGGGGCAGCTTGCCCTGCCGGGCCAGCGCGTGGATGGCGCCGTTGAACCGCATGGCGATGGCGGCGGCGGCCGGATTGCCCGGCCAGTTGGCGATCAGCGCGGCGGTGCGCGGCGCGCGGTCGATCTGCCGCTGGGCAGCCTCCAGCACGGCAGCAACGAACGGTGAGCCCAGCGCGCGCGTGACTTTGGCCTGATGCAGCAGCTCCGCATTACCGATTTTCGCCATCATGTTCATTGTGCATAATCTTTCGGCGCAAGTTGCAGACCCAAACGAAAATTCCGGTCATCCGGGCCGGCGGTTGTGCCGCTTGGCCATCAGGGCGGAGCGACGAAGGGGGCGCCCGCAGCGGAATGATGTGCCTCCCCCGTTCGGCACCATCCCCGCCAGACTGCATATTTGCGTACAGGGATCGTCAGAATGATAAACATCGCCACGTCCGCGGAAGACCGGTCCCATGATCGGCTCCCCGGATAGCGGGTATGATTCACTGGTAGGTAGACATCATTAATCTTGGGTAAAATATCCGCGCCTCCGGTGAGTCCGGAGCGCAAAAGGGACGCTTTTCCGTGCCGGATGCCCCGCACCGGTGCGTGGCTCCCATTCTGCCGCTCGGGGCGCGCAGGACGTGGGGCGCAATTATGCTCTCTTCGGCCCCGATTCCGGCCTCTCTCGTCGGACCTCGCAAAGAGGACATGGACGGCCCGCCGTGCAACCGGCTAAAGCATGGCATGGGCTTATGGGGACAGGGAAGGGCGCGCGTCGCGGCCGCCACGGCGGGATTGCTGGCGCTGTCGGCATGCGCCGGGGGCAGCTATCGCCCGGTCAGCGACGTGCCGGTGCGGATCGGTCCGCCCTACCGGGTCGGGGGACAGGCCTATGCCCCCGCCGCCGACCCCGCCTATGATTATCTGGGCTATGCAAGCTGGTATGGATCGGAATCCGGCAACAGGACCGCCAATGGCGAGCATTTCCGGCCCGGCTGGGTCACGGCCGCCCACACCACCCTGCCGCTGCCCAGCTATGTCGAGGTGACGGCGCTCGACACGGGGCGGACGATCCTGGTCCGTATCAACGACCGGGGACCGTTTGCGGGGCGCGCACGCATCATCGACCTGTCGAAGGGCGCGGCGGAGCAGCTGGGCATGCGGGGGCAGGGCCATGCGGCGGTACGGGTGCGGATCGCCAATCCGTCGGAGGACGACCGGCGGCGGCTGCGCGAGGGAAAGCCCGCGCGGGACCGGCCCCGTCTGTCGGAGCGGCAGCTGGCCAATCTGCGCGCGCAACTGATGCGGGCAGGGTTTTAGGAGGCCGCTTCCGGCGCAGGCGCACCCACGCCATACAGGGCCGTGTCGATACCGGCCTCGGGCAGCGGACGCAGAGAGCGGGCGAGGAGCGTGACGGCGCCATGGGCCGCCAGCGCCACGGCCACGCCGCCGATGATATCGGTCACATAATGGGTGCCCTCGACCGGGATCGCGAACAGCATCGCCACGTTCAGCAAGGTGAGCGGCGCGCGCAGTGCCCCGCTGTTCCGCGCGGTGATGATGTAGAGCATGGCGCAACAGGCATGGAAGCTGGGCGGGCCGACGAGACCGCGCAGCGCGCCCAGGTCGATGAGCTTGAGATGATGCTCACGCAGCAGCGGGATCAGTTCGGCCTGATAGACGCCGCTGGTCGGCATATAGCTGATCGGCCCCTGCCACATGTAGGACAGCGGTCCCAGCGTCGGCATGAAGAGGAAGAGGCAGAGCGACAGCACCGCCGCCACCCAGAAAGTCGCCAGGAAGAGCCGCGCCTCCACCCGCTGGCCGGCCCGTGCAAAGCCCAGCAGCAGGATGGCGGGGGAGGCAAAGATGCTGGCATAGGCGATCCGGCCGCTGATCTGGAGCGCCGGATGCGCCGCGGTCACGGCATAAAGGTCTCGCCAGTCGAAGCCCATCGCATGGTCGAGGCGCACCATGGCATGGTCCACCCATCCCTGCGTGCAGGCGGCGACCGCATAGCTGGCGGTGGCCCCGGCCAGCGCCATGGTCATGAAGAGCAGGACGTCCTCCGCACAGTCGCTGACCGCCTGTCGCGGGCGGGGTCCGGTGGCGCGGAACAAATGACGCAGCAGCAACAGCATGATGACGGCGGTGCCGAATCCGGCGCAACCGCCATTGAGCGCGATCCGAAGGTCCATCCGCATCATCAGCAGCGCCAGCAGGACGAGGCTGGCCATAACCGCGGACACGATGCAGGACAAAGGGATGGGCATGTCCTGCCCGATCCATTGCGTCCTACCCGACCTATGCGAACCTGTTTGTGCTTTTTCCACCGCTACGCCAATTTTTGCTGCCGTCCGATCCCCCGACCGTCAAACCCTTCCGGGCAGCTTTTCATCTTGCTGCGCTAGTCGTCTCATGCCCCTGTGACAAGCTGTGACAGGCACCACCGGGGATCATGCGCACCGATTTGCATCCATTTCAGCGTGAATCCCGGTCCGTCTGGCGTCCCGATGCCGGGAAGAGGCCGAAAAGCGAGGGCGACGATCGCTCGCCGCCCTCACCTCGATCATCGCAAAGGCGGGATCAGAAGCGCACGCCGACGCCGACCATCGCGGCATCGCGGCCGCCGATATTGTCGCCATATTCCGTCCGCTGATATTCGGCCGAAACATAGGTCTTGGGCGTCGCGGCATATTCCAGGCCGCCGCCATAGCGCACGCCCTCGGTCGCCGATCCGATGGTGGTGTCGACCGCCTCGAAGCGCGACGAGGTATAGCCGACCTTGCCGAAGCCCATGATCTTGGGCGTCACGACATAACCGACCCGCGCGGAGGCGGACAGGTCGCGGCTGGCGTCGAAGCTCTTGCCGCCCGCGGTGGAGTCGGCCAAGCCGACCTCGACACCGGCACGGATCCTGGGCGCCACGGCGATGTCATATCCGGCGGCGACGCCATAGGTCACGCCGTCCTGATTCTGTATCTTGTCATAGCCGGTGGTCACGCCCAGGCGCGGCCCGGTAAAGGAACCCGCGTCATCCTGAGCCAAAGCCGGAGTGGCAATGACGGCAGCAGCTATCGCCGCGAAAATCGCAGTTTTCATGACTAACCTCAATATAATGGGCACATGTCTCCGTGGCATGAAGATCATGCTTCGGGATTTTCCATGGCATTGGTGGTGGGGATAGGGGCCTTGTCTAGTTCAGCGTGTCTCTGTCCTTGCAGCCTTCATCAAACTACCCCTGTCATGCTTTGATCTCCATCCTTTGATCTCGATCAAGCATGTCGTTTCACTAGGACTGGCTACATGGCCGGAATATGAACGATCCGGAAGTTTGCGATGAACCGTGCGGGACGGTGGGGTAAGCAGGCGCGCCCTGTGAAAACAGGAGTCTGGAGCCGCGGAGTGTGAAAGCACCCAGGATTTCCCGCTTCCCCAAATGTGGGAGCGCCAGAAAGCGGAACGCCCATCCACCGGGACCAGACATCCGCTCCCGATGCGGCTATAGTGGCGCCACCATGCACAGCCTCCCCCTCTTCCTTCGCCTGACCGGCCGCCCGGTCATCCTGCTCGGCAAGGGCGAGGCCGCAGGTGCCAAGCGCCGCCTGCTGGAACGGGCAGGCGCGCTGATCGTCGGCGAGGAAGCGGCGACGATCCCCCTCCCCGGCCCCCTCCCCGGCCCCCTCCCCGGCTCCACCACGGCCTCGACGCCCGGCCCCGTCTCCGCCCGCATCGCCATCATCGCCTGCGACGACATGGCCGAAAAGGAGGCCGCCGTCGTCCGCCTGCGCGCACGCGGCATCCTGCTCAATGTCGTCGACCGGCCCGACCTGTGTGATTTCACCATGCCCGCCATCGTGGAGCGCGACCCCGTC
>DASVMZ010000102.1:0-16406 GCA_036384115.1 Sphingobium sp. | reverse complement strand
CTACGCCCAACGAAAAGCCCCCGCGAGGCGAACCGCGCGGGGGCTTTGCTATCTTTGTCCGTTCAGGCCGAACGGCGCACCCCATTCAGGAGGCGGTGACTTCCGACACATCGACCTTCACGCCCGGACCCATCGAGGACGACAGGGCGATCTTGCGGACATATTTGCCCTTGGAGCCGGTGGGCTTCGCCTTGACGATCGCATCGACGAAAGCGTCGAAATTCTTGCGGAGGTCTTCCGACGAGAAGCTCGACTTGCCGAGGCCGGCGTGGATGATGCCTGCCTTTTCGACGCGGAACTCGATCTGGCCGCCCTTGGCTGCCTTCACGGCGTCCGCGACGTTCGGGGTCACGGTGCCCAGCTTCGGGTTCGGCATCAGGCCCTTCGGACCCAGAACCTTACCGAGGCGGCCAACAAGGCCCATCATGTCCGGCGTCGCGATGACGCGGTCGAAGTCGAAATTGCCGTTCTGGATGCTCTCCAGCAGGTCTTCCGCACCGACGATCTCTGCGCCGGCGGCAGTGGCCTCGGCAGCCTTTTCGTTACGGGCGAAAACGGCGACGCGCACGTCCTTGCCGGTGCCGGCAGGAAGGGTGACGACGCCGCGAACCATCTGGTCGGCGTGACGGGGATCGACGCCCAGGTTCAGCGCGACTTCGACGGTCTCGTCGAACTTGGCGGTCGCATGGGTCTTGATGAGGGCGATCGCCTCGTCAACGCCATGCAGCTTGTTCGAGTCCACGGCTGCGGACAGGGCTTTCGCCTTCTTGCTCTGCTTGGCCATGTGTTAGCCCTCCACCACGGTGAGGCCCATTGCGCGGGCGCTGCCTTCGATGATCTTGGTCGCTGCCTCGATATCGTTGGCGTTCAGATCCTTCATCTTCGTCTCGGCGATGGCGCTGAGTGCCGAACGCTTGATCTCTCCGGCGCTGATCTTGCCGGGTTCCTTGGAACCGGACTTCAGGCCGATCGCTTTCTTGATGAGGAAGGTGGCAGGCGGTGTCTTGGTCGCGAATGAGAAGCTGCGATCCGCATAAACGGTGATGACGGTCGGCAGGGGCGTACCCTTTTCGATCTCACCGGTCTGCGCGTTGAACGCCTTGCAGAATTCCATGATGTTCACGCCGCGCTGACCCAGGGCAGGGCCGATCGGCGGCGATGGGTTGGCGGCTCCAGCCGGGACCTGGAGCTTGATATAGCCGGTAATCTTCTTGGCCATTGTCACTCACTCTATAGATGGACCACCGCATTTTCAGTTGCGGTCCGTTTCAAGTTTAGCGGTCAAGCAGGCATCCGAAGACACCCTCCCGCGCGTATATCCCCGTAGGACCGGGGAATCTTGTTACTTGGACAGTTCGACTTCCTCGAAGTCCAGCTCGACCGGGGTGGCACGGCCGAAGATCGACACCGACACCTTGACCTTGCTCTTCTCGAAATCCAGTTCCTCGACCGTGCCGACGAAGCTGGCGAACGGGCCGCCCAGAACCTTGACCGAATCGCCGATCTCATAATCCACATTGACCTTGTGGCGGGGCGCGGCGGCGGCCTCTTCCTTGGTATTGAGGATGCGCGCAGCCTCTGCCTCGGTAATCGCCTGCGGCTTGCCGGAGGAACCGAGGAAGCCTGTCACCTTCGGCGTGTTCTTGACGAGGTGATAGACGTCGTCGTTCATGCTCAGCTTGGCAAGGACGTAGCCGGGGAAGAATTTCCGCTCCGACTGTACCTTCTTGCCGCGCCGCACCTCGGTGACGGTCTCGGTCGGAACCTCGACGGCCTCGACAAGCTGGTCGAGACCCAGACGGGTAGCCTCGGACGTGATCGAGTCACGCACCTTGTTCTCGAAGCCTGAATAGGCGTGGATGATGTACCAGCGCGCCATTATTGTCCCTGCAACTCCAAATGATAACCGACTTTCGGGTCGGATTATTGACCCGTGGCCAGCTTGAGAAGACCCTTGACGATCCAGCCGAAGACGCTGTCGATCCCGAAGAAGAACAGCGAGAGCGTGGTCGTCATGATGACCACCATCACCGTCGTCATCACGGTTTCCCGATTTGACGGCCAGACGATCTTCTTCGCCTCGGTCTGAACCTGCCGGACGAACTCGCCGGGGGATGTCTTCGCCACGATGCCCTGCACCTTACAAAAAGAACCACGTCAGAAATCACGAATGGACGAATCAACAGGCCGTTTCCGGCTCCGGCCGGACCAGCCCATAGGATCCGTCTGAAATTGAAGTCGCCCCTTACGCGGGAACACAACAGGGCGCAAGGTCTGGCAGGAGTGGAGGGACTCGAACCCACGGCATTCGGTTTTGGAGACCGACGCTCTACCAGCTGAGCTACACTCCTTCGGCCGACGAGGGCGCATTAGCGACAGCGTGGCGTTGGTGCAAGAGGGGAGTGGGAAAGTAGCAATAGGCGGATAGCGGATAGGAGCGGGCGGGTTGGTATGACAGAGTTTCGACTCAGTGGTCGTCGCTTCGTCGCGTGTGATGATCTTGAGGGTGTCTAGCGGATTGCGGAGTGGGGGTGGCGAGGTTCAATGGGCGAGGTTCAATGATAGTCGGAGACATTGCATGCCGGTCCATTGCGGCCCTGGCAATGTCCCGCTAGCCTCTCATTGCCGTGCATCACACCGTCATAGATCCCATCATGCTCCTGAGAGCCTATGGTGTCGGGATTTTCCCGATGTCCAACTCGGCCGACGATCCCGATATTTTCTGGGTCGAGCCGCGCCGCCGCGCCATATTGCCGCTGGACCGGATGCATGTCTCCCGGTCACTCCGCAAGACGATCCGCGCGGATCGCTTTCGCGTGACGGCTGACGCGGCCTTCGCCGATGTGGTGCGCGGCTGCGCCGAACTGGTGGAAGATCGGCAGGACACCTGGATCAACGAGCCGATCTTCGAGGCGTGCCGCCGCCTTTACGCCATGGGGCACGCGCACAGCATCGAATGCTGGGAAGGCGATGAACTGGTCGGCGGTCTCTATGGCATATCGCTGGGCCGCGCCTTTTTCGGGGAAAGCATGTTCTCCCGGCGGACGGATGCGTCGAAGGTGGCGTTGGCATGGCTGGTCGCGCGGTTGAAGGTCGGCGGCTTCCGCTTACTCGATTGCCAGTTCATGACCGATCATCTCGCGACCATGGGCGCGCGGGAGATCAACGGTAAAGCCTATTCCGGGTTGCTGGCACCCGCGGTTGCCGGGGCGGTGCCGGGGTTGCCGGATGTCGGCGCGGGGGATTTCTCCGCGCTTGACCGACTGGAATCGGTTCCGTCCGATATGGCCGCAGATTTGCCGCCCGCTTTGTTATTGCCAGACTTGCCATCGCCAGACGCCTTGCCCTCGCCCGAGGTCTTGACGGTGTCCGGGCCAGTTTCCGGCCATGTCATCGCACAGCTTTTGACCCAGACATCATAGATCGGGTGCTGCACGGCATTGCGGTCGGGCCGTTCCCTGAACAGCCAGCCCGAAAAAACCCGGTGCCATTTATTGTCGCGGCTTTCCTGCACGTCGAGTTGCACAAAGGCGCCGGTCTCCGGCGGGTCTTCCCATGGCGCGGTCTGTTCGCAGGCGCGCAGGCGGACGATGGCAGAGCCGAGTCGCATCGCCTGCCCCGGCTTCATGGTGAAATCGTGGGTCAGGCCGTTGCGCTTGTTGAGCAAGCCGATGATCGCCACGCGCTCCGCCATCGGCGTGCCGGGCAGCGAGTCGGCGGTGGCAGTCGGAAGGCTCGACCGGACGGCCGTGACCTTGTTGGCGGAACTGCCATTGTCGAGGGGGTCGGCCTTCTCGCCGCAGCTGCTGAGCAGGGCACCGAGCGAGGCGAGCGCGAGCACCGCCCCGGCTGCACCGGCCGAAAGGCGCAAGGTCATTGGGCGTCGGGTGCCCATGCCTCATAATCGCCAGTCGCTGCCTGACGTCGGCCACCCTGTTCCAGCGCACCGGACGGACGATACGCCTGGTCCGTGCCGGTCTGGTTGGGCGTGAATTCGGTTTCCCAGATGCGCGCGGGCGGCAGGTTGCTCTCCGGTGTACCGTCGAGAGTACCGTGCAGCCAGCCATGCCATTCGGCAGGTACGCGGCTCGCATCGTTCGCGCCATTGTAGATCACCCAGCGGCGTGGATTGCCGTGGACGTCCTTGCCGCCTGTAAAATAGACATTGCCCTGATGGTCCTCGCCCACCTTGCTGCCATTTCTGGAGCTGAAAAGCGACGTGCCGATGGTGGCGCCGTCCCACCAGGTGAAGATCTTGCCGAGGATTCCCATGGCCCAAGCGCTTAGCGCCAAGCAGGGGGGATTGGCAAGATGATATGGGAGGAGGGAGTGGTTGCGTTCAGGGCGCGGTGGGGCAGAAGGCGAGGGGGGTGGTGATCGGCACGCCGGGCTGCTGCCGTCCCTCCCGGCAGTCGCCCCACTCCAGCCGGTCCTCCGCCACGATGCCCAGCCGCTGCGCCTCGCCGCCGCCGATCTCGACCACCGCGCTCACTGGCTCGCCCGCCGAGAGGGGGTGCAGGTCTTTCGGCTGGCCATGCAGGATCGCCGCAATGGAACCGTTGGGCCGGACGAACAAAAGATCGAGGGGGATCAGCGTGTCCTTCATCCAGAAACTCGCGGTTTGCGGCAGGGTGAAGGGAAAAAGCATGCCATGGCCGGGGCGCAGGCTGGTGCGATGCATCAGGCCGCGCTCCTGCTCCTCCGGTGAAATGGCGACCTCCATGGTGAGCGCCTTGATACCGCGAGCGGTCGTGACGCGCAGGGGAGCGATGGAAAGAACGGCGGGGCGGGCGCTGTTCGTGGTGTCCTGCGAGGGTGGCGAGGCTTTGCAGCCGTCCAGAACGAGGGTCAGGGCGAGGGTTAGCAGAGGAAGCGCGCGCATGGCGGCGCTCTTACCAAGCCCTGCGACTTTAGTCGCGGATGGTAACTATGCTTCGATGGCGTTAACCATCTCTTAGCTCTGGGAGGCGGATAATATTCGTCGGGAAAACAGGGGATTATCAAGGAGGCCAGCATGGCCATGCGTATGGATATTCTCATTGAAAGCCGCATGCGGGACGCCTTGGAAGGCGACGCTGGTGCCTGTTTCGACTTGGGTATCGCGCATAGTTGCGGCACGGCAGCGCAGTTGAACTGTGTCGAGGCCTATAAATGGTTCGATCTGGCCGTATCGGGCGGATATGCGCTCGCCGGTAAATATCGGGCGCAGATCGCGCAGGCGATGTCGTCACGGCAGATCGCCGAGGCACGGCGACGGTTGCGGCAGCTGGAATTGTCGCAGGCCCGGCAGGTAGCGCGTTTCTCGGCATCGCTGTTCGCCTGAGTTTGGATGAAGAACGGTCTTAATCCAGCGCCTCATCCTCTCCGCCGGGTGGCAATTCGCCCGGTGCCGCATCGATCCATAGCGCCGCCGTCGCAAAGCTATGGCCAGCGCGAATGAAGGCGGCGATCTGCTTCTGCCGGTCCTCCCGCGCCACGCGCGCCTTTGCATAGGGGCCAAGCCGCTTGCGCCGGGCGAAGATATTGGCAGCCTGCCAGCTTTCATCGACGGCATGGGCGATTGCCCCGCTGCGGTCTTCCTGCCCGATGCCCGCCTCGTCCAGCGCAGCCGTGATCCGCCGCGTGCCATAGCCGCGCCGGGTCAATGTCGTTCCGCGCATCGCCGCAAATGCCTCGTCATCCACATAGCGCAGGTCCGCCAGCCGCTCGACCAACGCCGGAATGTCCGGTGGATTGTCTTCCGCCCAGCCACGTTCGCGCAGCTTGCGCTGGAGATAGCTGGCCAGCTTGGACCGGCTGGTGGCGTAGCGGGCCGCATAATGCAGCGCCATCTCCTCGAGTCGCCGGGAGTCGATTGGCTTTGGGACAGGTTTTTGACGGTTTGGAGGCATGCGCCATCTTTATGCCACTTTCGGCCTTATATGTGCAGGGGTCGTATTCCGCCCCGGTCGCATTGGGGGCGGGCGATGGATTCCATAAGGATAAATGAATGTTGCCGACGCCTACCCACGATAGTTTGCCGCGCCGCTTCGCCGATTTCGGCACGCTGGGCGAGGCAATGGACTATGCGGCGCAGGGACAACGCGGGCTGAACTTCCATGATCCGCGCGGCAATCTGTGCCGGACCTATCCTTTCTCCGAAATGCGCGAGGATGCGATTGCCTGTGCCCATCGCCTGATCGCCCATGGTGTCAAGCCGGGCGACCGCATCGCGCTGGTCGCGGAGACGGGCGAGCAGTTCGCGCAGGCTTTCTTCGGCGCCATTTACGCGGGGGCATGGCCGGTGCCCCTGCCGCTGCCGACCAGCTTTGGCGGCAAGGAAAGCTACATCGACCAGCTTTCGGTGCAATTGCAGAGCAGCGAGCCGCTAATGCTCATCTATCCGACGGAATTGTCCGAGATGGCTGGCGAAGCCGGGCGTGCATGCGGTGTCGAGGGTGTCGATTATACGAGTTTCCTCGCTCGGGAAGTGGTGCCGGGCGACCTGCCGCAGGCGAACCCCGACGAGATTTGCTATCTCCAGTATAGCAGTGGCTCGACCCGCTTTCCGCACGGCATCGCCGTGACGCATGAGGCGCTGCTCGCCAACCTTGCCGCGCACAGCCACGCGATGAATATCATCGAGACGGACCGCTGCATCAGCTGGCTGCCCTGGTATCATGACATGGGGCTGGTCGGGTGCCTGTTATCGATGGTCGCGAACCAGATTTCGACCGACTATCTCAAGACCGAGGATTTCGCCCGTCGGCCGCTCGCATGGCTGGACATGATCAGTCGCCATGAGGGCACGAGTTGCAGTTATTCGCCGACCTTTGGTTATGACATCTGCGCGCGCCGCATGTCGAGCCAGACCAAGGCGTCGGACCGCTTCGATCTGTCGCGCTGGCGCATCGCGGGCAATGGCGCGGACATGATCCGCCCCGACGTAATGCAGAGCTTCGTCGACGCCTTTGCCGAGGCCGGTTTCAGCCCATCTGCGTTCCTGCCCAGCTATGGCCTTGCCGAAACCACGCTGGCGGTGACGATCATGCCGCCGGGCGAGGGTATCGTCGTGGAACTGGTCGAGGAAACCGACCTGAGCGGCGGCGAGGTCAATGGCGAGCGTCCGCAGCGGTTCCGTGCCATCGTCAACTGCGGCAAGCCCGTGCAGGGCATGATTGTTGAGATCCGCGACGAGGATGGCGGTATCCTGACCGAGAAGCAGATTGGTAAGGTCTGGACGACCGGCACCTCGCTGATGACCGGCTATTTCCGCGACCAGGAGGCGACCGACGCCTGCATGTTCGACGGCTGGCTGGATACCGGCGACATGGGCTATATGTCTGACGGCTATCTCTACATCGTCGGCCGCGCCAAGGACATGATCATCATCAACGGCAAGAACCACTGGCCGCAGGACATTGAATGGGCGGTGGAGCAGCTTCCAGGCTTCAAGCAGGGCGACATCGCCGCGTTCGCGATCACCACGCCGGGCGGCGAAGAGGCGCCTGCCGTGCTGGTCCATTGCCGCACGTCGGACGATGCCGAGCGTACGCGCCTGCGTGACGACATCCGTGAGCGGGTTCGTGCCATCACCGGCATGCATTGTGTCGTGGAACTGGTGCCGCCGCGCACCCTGCCGCGCACCAGCAGCGGGAAGCTCAGCCGGTCGAAGGCGCGCAATCTCTATCTGTCGGGCGGGATCGTACCTTACGACATCGCTGCCTGAGGGTTGTTCTGGCGGTTCTAGAGCGGTAGGCGTTTCCTTGGTCGCCTCTGCTTTGCCGGAATGGGCAGGGCCGGAATGGGAAGGGGTTGTCCGGTTTCAGGCAATACTCTATGCCTGCGAGAGCGAGAGCGTATGATAGCCGGGTATTTCCCGACCTTATACTCCAGCTTTCGCAGGAGCACGTAACACTCGCCTCGATGTCAGAGGCGGCCGACGACTGCCGCGTAGCAGCGACCTCCCGATCATCGGACAGCTCCCTCCGCTGCTCTCCTCCATCCCGGAGTTACGGCTTGCTAACCTTGCGGCGCTATGCAGGCAGGGTGATACAGGAAACGACCCGCAGGGATGACACCGGAACCGCAGGCGCGCCATCGCTGACCGCGTTGATGGGCCTTGCCAGCCTGCCCGCGGCGGTCGCCGAACAGTTTATCGGCGCGCAGTTCCGGGCGGTGGACCGCATGCTGGCGATGCGGGTGGTGCTGGGGATAATCAGCGTTGCCTTCGTCCTGCTCATCTCCTGGGATCTGGCGCCGGTGTGGATGCTGGCCAGTTGGGCGCTGACCGCCGCCGTCAGCATCGCGGTGCCGTTCCGGGCCTATCGCGCGCGCAACGCCCTTGGCTATGAGGCCCTGTCGCGCAGGGATTTGTGGTGGCATGCCGCAGGGATCGCCGCGCAGGGGCTGGTCTGGGTCGGCCCTATGGTGATGCTGGCCGCGCCGGGTGGACTGCTGGAGGTCGCCTCGCTCTGGACGATGACAAGTTGCCTGATCGCGGCGGTCGCCATGGGCTTCTACCCGACGCCCCTCTCGGCGATAGCCTTTCTGCTGGTCGTCGGTGGTGGCAGCATGCAGATGATGTGGCGCGCGGGCAGCGGCGCGCTGGCCCTGACCGTCGGCAGCTTCGGCTTGTTGATGCTGCTCGCCGCGCTGCGGCAGGCGCGCATGTTCGGCCGCGATGTCGCGACCTCGGCGGAACTGACCGAAAAGCAGGAAACGGTCAGCATGCTGCTGCGCGAATATGATGATTCGCGCCGGGACTGGCTGTGGCAGACCGACATGTCCCGCCGCCTGTCCGGGGTAACGCCCCATTTTGCGCGCATGCTGAACGTCGATCCAGCTGCGCTGGAGGGGCGCTCCGTGCTGGAGATACTGGCCGGTCCCGGCTGGGAGACGGGCGATTTTTATCCCGTTCTCCACACGTTGGCAGCGCGATTGAAGGGGCGGGAGGCCTTTGCCAATCTCGTCCTGCCGGTGGAGATCAATGGGGAGCGCCGTTGGTGGGAGTTGTCCGCCTCGCCCCGGCAGGATGAGCGCGGCGCCTTCACCGGCTTTCGCGGCGTCGGGTCGGATGTGACGGCGGAGAAGGAAACGGCAGAGCGCATCACGCAGCTTGCCATGTTCGACCCGTTGACCGGCCTGCCCAATCGCCTCCACCTGACCGAGGAACTGGGCAAGGCGGTCGAGGCGATGACGCAGTGGAATATCCGCTGCGCCTTCCTGATGATCGACCTGGACCGGTTCAAGGCGATCAACGATACGCTGGGCCACCACATAGGTGATCTGTTGCTGGCACAGGTGGCGGAGCGGCTGCGGCTGGTGTGCGCCGATGGGGCTTTCTGCGGGCGGCTGGGCGGCGACGAATTTGCCGTACTCGTCCCGGAACTGGGCGCGGCGAGCCATCTGGAGCGACTGTCCGCAGACATCATCGCCCGCCTGTCGCAACCCTATGCGGTGGAACAGCACACCTTGTTTATCGGCGCGAGCGTGGGGTCGGCCACGGGGCCGAATGACGGTCGCACCGCTGACACGCTGATCCGCAGCGCGGACCTGGCCATGTACCGCGCAAAGGATGAGGGCGGGGGGCGTCATTTCGCCTATGTCGCCACGCTGCATGCCGATGCGGAGGTGCGCCGCAAGATGGAGATGGCGCTGCGCTGCGCCATCGACAATGGCGAACTGCGTCTGGAATATCAGCCGGTGGTCGATAGCCAGACGGGCGAGCTGTACAGTTTTGAATCGCTGGTGCGCTGGCATCATCCCGATTTCGGTGAAGTACCGCCGTCGAAATTCATTCGGTTGGCGGAGGAGGCGCGGCTGATCGCCCCGCTCGGCGCGTGGATATTGGAGACGGCCTGCACGGAGGCGGCACGCTGGCCCGGCCCGGTCGGCCTGTCGGTCAACCTGTCGGCCGAGCAGCTTTCCGACCCGGACATCATCCGCACGCTGGAGGCGGTGCTGGCGATCAGCGGGCTGGAACCGCACCGGCTGGAACTGGAGATCACCGAGAGCATCTTCATGCGCGAGGGCAGCGAGGCGGTGAAGCGGCTGGAGCAGATCACGGCCCTGGGCGTGGGCCTTGCGCTCGACGATTTCGGGACTGGCTACTCTTCCTTCGGCTATCTTTCGCGCATTCGTTTCCGCACGATCAAGATCGACCGCAGCTTCGTGACCGGCGCGGCGGTGGGCAAGGCGGAGTGCGTGGCGATCATCAACGCGGTGGTGGCATTGGCCACCAGCCTGGACATCGCGACCGTCGCCGAAGGGGTGGAGACGGAGCAGGAACTGGAGATGATCCGCCGCAGCGGCTGCCTGCGCCTTCAGGGCTATTATATCGGCCGGGCTATGCGGACCGACGATGTGCGGCGGCTGTTTGTCAGGGCGGCGTGAGAGGACGGGCGGTTTCGAGCAGTTATTGTCTGTCAGGAGCCGAATCGCCTCTCGATAGCGGATATTGGATAATCTCAATTGCGGGCATGGCTAGCAGATGATTATTCTAAATCATGACCGAGATTAAAATCCGTCCGGCGATATCTGGCGATCTATCTGGAGTTTTGGCTTTATATCGCCAGCTACACCCTGGCGATCCTGTTCTTGACCACAACGTAGCCGGCGCCGCATGGTCGGCTCTTCTTTAGTGCGGGCTAACGACCGTCTTTGTTGCCGATCATGCAGGGGTTCTCATTTCATCTTGTACGCTTGCAATTGTTCCCAATCTCTCGCGAGGCGCGCGCTCCTACGCTGTGATCGAAAATGTTGTGACAGATGCAAATTATCGCCGAACCGGGCTGGGTCGCACAATCCTTTACGCCCCATTGGATAAGTCATGGGCGGCGAATTGCTATAAAGTCCTGTTGGCGACTGGGTCCAAAAGAGAGCCAACCTTGAAATTTTACGAGGGCGCGGGGTTCGAGCGCGACGGGAAGACTTATTTCGAGATTCGACGACCCTAGAAATTTATAGCTCGCAAGGGGCAAATGCTTGATCGTGCCTGGTGACAGCTTTAGCCGTACACGATTTCAAACCTGCCTGTCCCCTCTCCACTCATCCCTGCAAACCGCGCGGCAGAAACGGCGTCGTTAGCCCTATTTCTGCAACCGCCGCTCGATGGCCGTCCACAGGCTGGCATAGCTGCCCGCCGCCGGACTGGAGGGCGCGAACTCGCCTAGTGGCGCGCGCTTAACCGTCATTTGCTCGATGGCGCTGGCCATGGCGATGACCGGCCAGTCGGGCTGGTCCTGCATGGCCTTGCCGTGCAGGCTGCGGCGGCGGTCGACCATGGAGAAGACGGGCAGGATCGGCGGGTGGCGGCCACCCTTCTGCACTAAAAAACGTGCGACCTCGCCCAGCGCGCGTTGGGAGAGGGGGGAGGGGATGACCGGCACGATGACGAGGTCGGCGGCCTGCAATACTTGCTCGGCCGTCTCGGTCAGGCCGGGCGGACAATCGAGGATGATGCGGTCATAATCGCTCGACAGGCCGTCGATCAGGCGGGCGAGACGCTTTTTCTTGCCGATGTCGAACAGCATCCGGTCCAGCCCGCGCAGCGACGTGTCAGCGGCCAGCACGTCGATCCCCTCGAAGCGGGAGGGCTGGCACAGGCTGCGGGCATCGACCGACTTGGAAAAGACGGATTGCGCGTCCGACGTGGCGCTGGTCCCTTCGGTCAGCAGCCAGGTGGAGGCGGCCTGCGGGTCGAGATCCCACAACAGGGTGCGGCGGCGGGAAACGCGCGCGGACGCCCAGGCGAGATTGACAGCGAAGGTCGTCTTTCCCACGCCGCCCTTCAGGGAATAGACGGCGACCGTCGCGCTTTGCAGGCCGGTGCCTGCGTCCTGTTGCCCTTTGGTCATGGCTGCGGAGGCTAGCCTATCGCGGCACGATGTCCAATGCTGCGATGCGGTGCGGACGGCGAAAGTTGTGGGTGGGCGATTAAAGTGGTTGGCACGTGCCGGTCGGCGGTGTCGTGCGCCTGCCTCATGCTTCGGTCGGGAGGGCTCCGGCTGCCTGGAATAGGGAGAAGGTCTGTATCGCTGCCCGGCAGGCATGATCGACGGCGTCCTGCGTGGGAAGGTGCCGGTCGAGGCTGGCGAAGAATTCCCGCCACAGCGCGACCTGCGAGGGTGCACCGAGATAGGCGGCGGGCAGGCCGGGCGCGACCCGGCGCGACAGGAGGGCGCCGCCCATGCGCGATCCCTCCAGAACATAGGTGACGCCGCAGGCCGAGGCGATATCGGCAGCCATGGTGAAGGGCACGGGTGCGGGCGGCTCTATCCCCAATGCTGCAAGATCAGCCTTGAGCACGGGCCAGCGGCGTGCGGCCATCCATCCATGCATATCGGCGGGCTGGTGCGCGTCCAGCCATGCCTCGACCGAGGGAACGACGCGGGCATGGGCGGTCAGGAACGCGCGATAGCTGGCCTCTTCCGCCAGATCGAAGCGGCCAAACGCCTCATCCACGATGGCATGAGAATCGCGAGTCGCGGCGCGCAAGGCATCGCGCGGATTAAGAGGCGTACCGATGGTCGAGGCGTCGTTGCTGGCGGGCAGGGGAAATTCCTTGAAAGAGGGCCAGCTTAGGGCGTGGGGGCGGGGCAGCGCAAACCGAAAGATGGCGAGGCCGATCTCCGCGCCTCGCCAGACGCTATGCTCGTGCGGTAACAGGGATGGATGGCGTGGAGACGAGGCACTTCCTGTCCTGACGCCGCTATGGACGTCGCCATACAGAAAAGCCCCGCCAAGTCATTGACCTAGCGGGGCTTTCCATGGTGGGCGTAGCAAGGATTGAACTTGCGACCCCTGCGATGTCAATTCGTGCTGAACACCGCAACCATGAAAGCCCAACTAGAAAACTAACGGAAAACCGCCGTTTCGTTCACTCTGTAGCCGCTATCTGCGACACATTTCTTGGCGTGGCAAGAGGCTCATTGTGACAAGATTGTGTTGGATTAATCAGCACCAAGGTTGTCTTGATCCAGTCCAAGAGCGCGCCAACCCCTCCTGCACAAGGATACTGCCTAGGGACTGTCCACCCCGCTCAGTGCCCTTAGCTTGCGTCCGTAGCGATCAACGTCCCGACCACCATATTGAACGACGGTGAAGCTGCCTTCATTCACCAAGGCATACAGACGGCTGGTGGCCTTGTTGCCTAAATCCTCTTCATAGGCGCAACGGGGAGGATGAGTTTCGGGGGCATCAATGTCGGCAACCCTGATCTTTTCGCCGTCGATCCAAAGCGTATCACCATCGACAACGCAATTAGTGCCAGCACCTGTATAGCATAGCTTAAAACGCCCCGTAGAAGCGTTCTGAATAGCTTTAGGTACTGAGCTAGGGTCAGAGGGTAAATATACGCTGTACGCGCCTTTAAAGGGTTATATGAGGCAATGTCGATAATAATTTGCATTATTTTTTGAGCAGACATGCTCTAGGTATCGGGAGGCAGTGCTTCTAAGGAGTGAAGAAGTGTTTGAGCTGTATAGGTCGCCAATGGTCGTCAGGGACCACATCTAAAAAGGAATGTCGTCCAGCCTGTCTTCTTCAAGTGCGGACATGAATTCGTCTAGAGCTTTATCGGCTCCAGTATACCTACGGACCGCTGTTTCAAATAGCTCACCCATCCTCGTGAAGTAGTTTTTCGTTCCGTCTGGAGAAACTAATTCAGATATGGTAACGTCCGAAAATCTCTCGAGTATAAATCCCGATCTATTTACAAGAGAGATATGATACAAATCTTCATAATTTTCGTCTCGGCTTTTTACCATAAGTAAAACGACGTCGCCATTCCAAACGGAAATTTCATCCTTGGCGTGATTGTATTCCCACGACAGTTTGCCCTCTTTTGTTTTGTAGAGTAGAGTATCAACAAGCCTAGCGAACCTTTGCAAAGAATCAGTCACTAATAGTGCTCCTTCCGAGAGCAATGCGAATTGATGTAAGCAAAAGCCCGTTTTCTCGCATGCTAGTTAGAGTTTTGATCGTTTCCGTCTCCGGTAGTCCAGACCGACCAGCTTTATCAAGGCGCTCACAGAGGCGATTAGCATGCGCCATCGCGCCTTCCAGATCAGTTTGATGAATGGATATTTGCGCCACTTTCAGTGCATGTAACGTATGCAGGGAGCGAGCGAAGGCTTCCACTGCGTCGCTAACTTGATCCCAATCTGCCGCCTTAATCGCCTTGCGGACGCTTAGTAGAAGTGCCTCTGCTCGAGATGCCTCTATGGTGGCGTCATATCTTGATACGGCAAACTGTATTCTCGCGACCTCGGCGGACACGGCAGTGGTCGCCCTTCTTGTGCGTGCCAGTTGGGCTAACGTAACCCAAAAACCGACCACCGATATGAGAAGCCCAAAAATTGCCAACCAAAAGCCAAGGCCTTGTACGGCTAATGTGGACGCGGACTGAAAAGGCCAATCTAACAAGCATCCTCCATAGCTTTCTGCTTTGATCGATAATCATCGGTCATTTGCAAAGCAATAGCAGGCTCCTATACAATTTGGCTCGAACGTATCTTAACCGACCGGTTCCGATACACATTCGCTAGGTGTATCTTAAATTAGACTAGGCATTAGTTCGATACAGTGCTACTTCCGTTACACAGATTCGATACAAGGTAACGGAAATGAGCCGCACTTTTGCATACTGCCGGGTTAGCACTGGCGACCAGACCACCGACAATCAGGTTAGGGAAATTGAAGGGGCGGGTTTCACCATCGATCCCAAGCGGATCATCGTAGAAACAGTATCCGGCTCCGTTGCCGCCATGGAGCGCAAGGGCTTTGCCAAGCTGATGGACCGCCTTGAGTTCGGCGACATTCTCATAGTTACAAAGTTGGACCGCCTAGGCCGTAATGCCATGGACCTTCGGACAACCGTAGAGCGACTGGAGAAAGAAGGGGTAAGGGTTCACTGCCTAGCCCTTGGCGGTGTGGACCTCACCAGCGCGGCGGGTAAGATGACTATGGGTGTGATCGCTGCAGTAGCGGAGTTTGAACGCGACCTTCTTATAGAGCGAACGCAATCGGGACTGGCACGGGCAAAGGCAGCAGGAAAGGCTTTAGGAAGACCACAGGCGCTATCTAATGACCAGCAGAGGGTAATTGCTGCCAAGAGGGCGGAAGGTGTCTCCTTGGGCGTGTTGGCAAAAGAATATGGCGTTTCCCGCCCCGCTATTCAGCGGATCGAAAAGCGTATGGCGCAAGGTTTGGCTTGAACGATATTCAAGGATAATGAGCCGGGCTGTCTGACGCCCGGCTTATCGCTTACACCAGCGTTCAGTCCATGTGGTGATAGGTGCGGAAGGTACAACTTCTGCTCCTAGTGGACTTAGAAATGAAAGTCGAAGTCCTACTAGTAACGGCTAAGGCATTCAGGATTCTTTGCAGATTTTTGGGCTGAAATTTTTCGAGGTAGCTCACATGGTGAATAATGAACGGTCCGCGCCTATATATGGCAGACCAAATTCATTAAGGCCTTAGCTATGACCGAATTTACAGAAGTCCATGGTGATGATTTACTCGTCACCCTTACTGCCGATATCGTTTCGGCCCACGTAGCAAACAATAGTATCGGTATTAGTGAGATTGCCGGGATGATCGCCAATGTTCATGGCGCTCTTGCTGGCCTTTCAGTTGACAAGGTTATCCCTGTAGAGAAGCAGGAGCCTGCTGTTTCTGTTCGGTCCTCGGTTAAGCCGGATTACATTATCTGCTTGGAAGACGGCAAAAAGCTAAAAATGCTCAAACGTCACTTGATGACCCATTACCAGATGACCCCTGCCGACTATCGGGCGAAATGGAATCTTCCATCCGATTACCCGATGGTTTCCCCAAATTATGCCCAACAGCGGAAGGAATTGGCGTTGAAGATCGGTTTGGGCAGTAAAGCCGGGGCGGTCGTGGCGAAGGTTGCCCCTAAGGGGCGGGCTAAGCTCAAGGTCGCGGTTTCAGCGGAGTAAACGCGGATCAAGAAGATATGGGGGCTGGGCATTATGTCCTAGCCTTTGTTACTTTCATGTCCGGCATGGGTGGTTAGCCGACAGACCGCTTTTGGCGATCAGTGATCGTAAGCTAACATTTTTCGCGATATGCGGGCGATGGATCGGTCGGGGAATAGAGTGCAGAAAACTTCTATCGGCACAGGGTTTGGTTGCGCTGCGATACTACCTGCTGCCTTCATTGGTCTCGCGGCACTGACCGATGGCTTGGGGCCAACGGGATGGCGCGCCTTTGCAGAGATATTTGGTTGGATCGCGATCTGTGTCGCCATCAATTTCGGGCTTGTGGCCTGCTGCCGGTTTGGTGGACACCGAGATAAGGTGTTTTCACCTATCGGAGAGCAGGAATGCAGAGAAGGAAGTTCAGCTGCGAGTTCAAGCTTGAGGCGGTAAGATTGGTCCGTGAGCGGGGTGTTGCTGTTGCGC
>DASVMZ010000101.1:0-42163 GCA_036384115.1 Sphingobium sp. | reverse complement strand
CGTCGACCAGCGGCGTCACGTTGATCTCCGCCATGGGCGAGCGGCGGCGTCCGCCACCACGGCGCCCGCCGCCCGAGGAATGCATGCCCATCATTCCTCAAGCTCCCGGCTGAAGGTCGTGTAGAGCTTGTCGGCGAAGCGCATCAGGCGTGCCTCCATCCGGTTCACGCCATGGCTGAAACGATTATAGGCGATGACGGCCGGGATGGCGGCGAACAGGCCGATGGCGGTGGCGAACAGCGCCTCCGCAATGCCCGGCGCGACGACGGCGAGGCTGGTGTTCTGCTCGCCCGCGATGGCGGTGAAGCTGCGCATGATGCCCCATACCGTGCCGAACAGGCCGACGAAGGGCGACACGCTGCCGATGGTGGCGAGGATGTTGAGCCGGTCCGCGACCCGGTCCACCGCCGCCGAGACGGACGAACTCATCGCGGTGGAGAGGCGGTCGCGCGTGCCCGCAAGGTCGATCTTGCGCTTGGCGGCGGAGGCTTGCCACTCCTGGATACCGGCGCTGAGCACCTGCGCGCTGGGCACCTCCTCCTTGCCCCGGTCGCGATAGAATTTCTCTATGTCGCCTGCCTGCCAGAAAGCATTTTCATAGCGTCGGCTGGCGCTGCTCGTACGCCCCAGTTTCAGCCAGATGGTGATGATGACCGCCCAGCTCAGGACGCTGGCCAGCAGCAGGCCGAGCATGACCCCCTTTACGATGATGTCCGCCTGAAGGAACAGCGTCACTGGAGAGAGGGAGATGGCGGCGCCGGACGGCGGCGCGGCGGCGGCGAGGATGGAAAGGATCATGATCGGGGGTCTTCTCCGGACGCGATACGGTGAAAGGCGGAAATCCAGTGGGCGGGCTGGCGCTGCGGTCGGCCGGTAGCGGACAGGAAAGCCGCCGTCACCTGTCCGTTCGTCACCTGCTCCGTCCCGCGCCAGATGCTCTGGTCGATAACGCAGCTCGCGGCGCGGATGGTGCGCATGGCGCTGATGACGACCAGATCGTCGTCCAGCGTGGCCGGGCGCAGATAGCGCAGCGCAAGGTCGGCGATGGCATAATAGCCGCCGCCCGACGCATGGGTGCCGCGCTGGTCGATGCCCGCCTGCCGCAGCATGTCGGACCGGGCGCGCTCCATGAAGCGCAGGTAATTGGCGTGATAGACGACGCCCGACAGGTCCGTGTCCTCGAAATAGACACGAACCGGGAAATGGTGCGAACCGCCGCTGAAATGGCCATTTGCAGGAAGGGGGAGGGTCTGGCCTGCCATCGCACCGGGTCTAGCGCCCTGCCGACTCATTGGGAATCCCCAATCGCCGCGCGATCGGGGCTGACGGTCGATGGAATCGGGTGTGGGGAGGCGATGGGATGAAAAAGGTGGTGCGGACATGCCCGTTGCCGGGGGCATGGCAAGGGGGCATGTCCGCACCAGTTGACGGTTGGCAGCGCGCGCCGGAGAGTGTGCGGCGCCCGAACCTGCCAACCAAACCCTATTTGACGCCCATCCGCAGCAGCTCGACCTCGCGGCGCAGCTTGTCCAGTTCCAGCTCGTAGATCTTGGAACAGTCGATCCGGTCCGGCTTGCGCCCGATGGGGATGGTCATGCGGACATAGGCCATCGCCTCCTTGTCGCGGCTGTCGTTGTAGCTGAAGCCCGACATGCGGTTGGGCGATGCGGCGGAGCCGGTCATGCCGACATCCAGATAGGTGCCGTTGTTGTTCATGCTCTGGCGGCAGCGGGTGCCGCTGCTGGTCTCGATGCTGTCCTCGCCGCCCGAACCGCCGGGGGCAGAAGGCAGATAGACGCCGCTGGTGCCCGCATGCCCCGTGACCGGGATCAGCATAGCCCCCAGCATAGCCACCCGCATGGGGCAGCTAGCCAAGGCGGCGAGCAGAGAGTTTCGAGCAGACCCGTGCATGGATGATGACTCCGGTGGTGGGGGCGGCGCGTTCCGCGCAGAGGCGGAAGCGATAGGTTTCGCCGGGTTGCAGGTCGTTGGCGATCACCAGCAGGCGGCGCGATTGCAGCGAACCGAGCAGGCTCTCCGCCGGCAGGATGGTGACGCGCAGTTGCGGCGTCTCGTCGCTGTCGTCCGCGCCGATGGCATAGGCGCGGAAGGCCGTGCTTTCGCCATAGGGGTTGTAGAGGGTGAGGCTGAACGCCTTGCGAGGTCCGTCGATCACCCCCTCCTCCGACAGGGGGCCAAGGCCGACCGCGCCCAGCGGCGTGGCGATGGCCATGGCGGCAAGGGCCGTCGCAAGCAGGGGACGCTTCATTGCGAGCAGGTCGCCGTGGCGCTGACCGTATAGACGCCCGAGCGGAAGCCGCTGGCGTTCGTCGCGCGGCCATTGACGGTGATGGTGTCGAGCAGCCGGTTCATCGGATAGCTGTAGCCCGCGACATCATAGGCACGGTTCGCGCCGCCGGGCGACGAATAGGAGATTTCGGTGGTGCTGCCGCCGGACGAGGGGCCGCTGACGGAGGGCGTGGAGAAGGTGATGGTGGGGTTGGACCCGGTCGCCACCACGGTCAGCGAGGCGGGAAGGCCGCCATGGGCGGTCGAGAGTTCAAGGCCGCTGGATGCGATAGCCAGCGATCCGGGTGTCGCGACGGTCAGGACGCACAGGTTGATGACCGTGCCGATCAGGTTGATCGTCTGCGCCTGTGCCTGCGTGGCGCCCAATAGACAGAGCGGGAGAATTATGTATTTTGCGTAATACAAGCTGCATCGTGCCATGATGGCCTCCCATGACGACACTATAGTTTGCCGCTGGAAGTCATTTTATGGAGACATGCTGAAGATATGTTTATCGGCCGTCGCTATCACATTGCGACTTACGACTATGATATTGCCCATCGATATAGTGATTTCATCGCAATATTCAGGATTATATGTTTTTTGGCGTGTGTGCCCCTGTCAGGGCCGTCAGAACAGGCCGTCCTGAATATCCTCCGGCGGGACGAGTCCCAGATGCTTCCAGCCGCCGGCATTGAGGCAGCGCCCACGCGCGGTGCGGGAGATGAGGCCCATCTGGATGAGATAGGGTTCGATCACTTCCTCGATCGTGTCGCGCGGTTCGGAGAGACCCGCGGCCAGCGTTTCCACGCCGACCGGCCCGCCCTTGTAGATGTCCGCGATCATGGTGAGATAGCGCCTGTCCATCGCGTCGAGACCCGCCGCGTCGACCTCCAGCCGCCGCAGCGCATTGTCGGCCGCGACCCGGTCCACGATGGCATGTCCCGCCGCATGGGCGAAGTCACGCACCCGGCGCAGCAGGCGTCCGGCGATGCGGGGCGTGCCGCGCGACCGCCTGGCGATCTCCCGCGCGCCATCGGGGGCGATGGGCAGGGCGAGCAGACCGGCGGCGCGGGTGACGACCAGTTCCAGTTCCTCCACCGTATAGAAGATCAGGCGGATGGGGATGCCGAAGCGGTCGCGCAGTGGCGTCGAGAGCAGCCCCTGCCGCGTGGTCGCACCCACGAGGGTGAAGGGCGGCAGGTCGATGCGGACGGAGCGGGCGGACGGTCCCTCGCCGATCATCAGGTCGAGCGCCCGGTCCTCCATCGCGGGATAGAGGATTTCCTCCACCGCCGGGTTGAGCCGATGGATCTCGTCCACGAACAATACATCGCCCTCGTCGAGGTTGGTGAGGAGCGCGGCGAGGTCGCCCGACTTGGCGATGACAGGGCCGGATGTCGCCTTGAACCCGACGCCCATTTCCCGCGCCATGATCTGCGCCAGCGTGGTCTTGCCGAGACCAGGGGGACCGAAGAACAAGACATGGTCGAGCGCATCGCCGCGCGCCCGTGCGGCCTGGATGAAGATGCGGAGGTTTTCGCGCGCCTGCGCCTGGCCGACGAATTCGTCGAGGGATTTGGGACGCAGGGCCGCGTCGACATCCTCCGGCTTGCGCTGGGGGGAGAGGAGGGGGGTGGTCATGACCACAGCCCCTCGTCATGCTGAACCTGTTTCGGCATCCATGGTGACACACAGGGATTTGGTGCTTGCCTCGCGATGGACACTGAAACAGGTTCAGCATGAGGAGGGGAGGTGAGGAGCGCCGTCACTTCGCCGCCTTCCGCAAGGCCAGCCGCACCAGCGTATCCAGCGTCGCATCCCCGCCCAGTTCGGCCTCCGCCGCCGACACCGCCGCGCTGGCTTCCACCGGCTTGAAGCCCAGATTGCCCAGCGCGCTCATCGCGTCCTGTGCCAGCGTGCCGGTGGGCAGGGTCACGCTGCCCGCGGCCAGCGCGCTGCCGACCGGGGCCGCGCCCACCTTGTCCTTCAGTTCACGCACGATGCGTTCGGCGAGCTTGGGGCCGACGCCGTTGGCGCGCGCTACCATCGCCTTGTCCTGCATCGCCACCGCCCTATGCAGGTCGGGGGTTTCGAGGGCGGACAGGATGGCCAGCGCCACGCGCGCACCCACGCCCTGCACACCGGTCAGCAGGCGGAACCAGTCGCGCTCCTCACCGTTCGCAAAACCGACGAGGCGCAGGAAATCCTCGCCCACCAGCATTTCGGTATGAACCATGACGGCCTCGCCCGTCCGGCCAAGCGCGGACAGGGTGCGGGAGGACATGCCGACCAGATAGCCGACGCCCTGAACCTCTATCACGGCGCTGTCGATGCCGGTGGAGACCAGCAGGCCTTTGAGATGCGCGATCATGATATGTTCTTTAGCGGCTCTTGCGCGGAGCGCCAGTCCAATACGCGTGCTGGTACAGGGACGCTGTTCTGTGGCAGGAAGGTGGCCATGCCGACCCTTGCCCTGCTGCTGCTCTCCAATATCTTCATGACGATCGCCTGGTACTGGCATCTCAAAGGCGGGATGGGCAAGCCGCTGCTCACCGTGATCCTTATCAGTTGGGGCATCGCGCTGGTCGAATATTGCCTTGCCGTGCCCGCCAACCGCATCGGCTATGCGGGCGGGTGGAGCGCGGGGCAGCTCAAGGTGGCGCAGGAGGCGATCGCGCTGGTCGTGTTCGGGGTGTTCATGGTGACGTTTCTGGGCGAGCCACTGCACTGGCGGCATCTTGCCGCCTTCGGCTGCATCATGGCGGCGGTGGGATTCATGTTCTGGGGCAAGGCCTGAACGTCGACGGAGCACCCGCGAAAGACTCCTAACGCGTCGGTATCCGGCGCGCGGTGGCGACATGATGGGCATGGGTGATCGCGACGGCGAGCGCATCCGCCGCGTCCGCACCCGCGATCTTTGCGCCGGGCAGCAGGTGGCCGATCATGGCATGTACCTGATCCTTGGAGGCGTTGCCGACACCCACGACGCTCTTCTTGATGAGGCGGGCGGCATATTCGCCGACCTCGAACCCCGCCCGCGCCGCACCCAGCAGCACGACCCCGCGCGCCTGCCCCAGTTTCAGCGTGGACTGGGGGTTGGAGTTGACGAACACCTCCTCCACCGCCGCCCCGGCCGGCTGATATTCCAGGATGAGGTCGGTCAGCGCGGCATCGAGCATGAGCAGGCGGCTGGCCAGCGGCTGCTTCGCATCGGTCCTGATCTGGCCGTTGGCTATATGGGACAGCCGGTTGCCATCCGCCGCGATGACGCCCCAGCCTGTGGTGCCGAGTCCGGGGTCGAGGCCGAGGAGGATCATCGGGGGCGGCTCAGCCCAGCTTCTCCATCACCGCGTCGGACACTTCATAATTGCCCCACACCGTCTGCACGTCGTCATCGTCGTCCAGCGTGTCGACCAGCTTGAGCAGGGTCGCGGCATTGCCTTCGTCCAGCTCGACCGTGACCTGCGGGCGCCAGGCCAGCTTGGCCGCGTCCGCCGCACCGAGGCTGGCTTCGAGCGCCCTGGATACCTCGTGCAGATTGTCCATCGCGGTCCAGATCTCATGCTCGTCCTCGTTGGACGTCACATCCTCCGCACCGGCTTCCAGCGCCGCCTCGAAGATTGCCTCCGCATCGCCCGCGCCTGCGGGATAGGTGATGAGGCCCATGCGGTCGAAGCCATGGCTGACCGCGCCCGACGCACCCAGATTGCCGCCATTCTTGGCGAAGGCGGTGCGGACGTTGGTCGCGGTGCGGTTGCGGTTGTCGGTCAGCGCCTCGACGATGATCGCCACGCCGCCTGGACCATAGCCCTCATAGCGGACTTCCTCGTAATTTTCCGCGTCGCCCTTGCTCGCCTTGTCCACGGCGCGCTGGATATTATCCTTGGGCATCGACTGCGCCTTGGCCGCGTTGATCGCCAGCCGCAGGCGCGGGTTCATGTCGGGATCGGCCGCACCCATCTTGGCCGCGACGGTGATTTCGCGGCTCAGCTTGGAGAACATCGCAGAGCGTTTCTTGTCCTGCGCGCCCTTGCGGTGCATGATATTCTTGAATTTGCTATGGCCTGCCACGGGCGGGCTCCTGACTTGTCAGTTTACAGAAAGTGTCGCGCTCTCTAGCCCCGCGCCGGACGAGTGGCAAGACGGGCCGGGACAAGAGCTGCCGGGACAAGGCACGCGGGCGAACAGGAGATGAGGAAGCCATGACCGTGCAGGGTCTCGACCATGCGGCCTATGACTATCCCGCCATGGTGCTGCGCCAGATATTCGTGGCGGAGCCGGGCGGGGTGCCGCTGAACTGAACTTCAGAGGGAGTGACGGCACGGCGCTGTCCCTGCGGCCATATCCATGCTATGAGAGACTATCACATCGGCACACTTACGATGCCATCGACCATGACTGTGACAGAGAGCGCCTTGGCTCCCGGTTGATGAAAGGGGCCAGCGGCCGGCGCTGCTTCCTTTACGAGAAAGGACCGCCCATGCAGTTGTCATCCGAATTTTGCAGCCTTCAGGAGAAGGCTCATCTCGACAAGGCGGCCAGCGCGACCCTGCCTAATGTCCGGGATATTGCGGCGAAGGCGGCGCTGGTGTGGCGCGCCGAAGGCGGATTGGCGCTCAAGCGTGAGCAGCGGCATCTGGCGGCCACGCAGGGCACTGGGCTGGTCGAGGATGATATGTCCGGTCCAGATCCCGACGAATACATCCCCCGCGAGCATGCCGACCCGGATTCGGAGACGGCCCTGCGCGGCGAGGATCGTCAGGCGTAGACCGCCGTCCCGGTCGCCGACACCATCAGCATGGATCCCTTGGATCCCAGCGCCTCATAATCGAGATCGACGCCGATCACCGCATTGGCGCCCAGCGCCGCCGCGCGCTGACGCATTTCGCCCAGCGCCTGTTCCCGCGCGCGGCCGAGCACCTCCTCATAGGCTGCCGACCGTCCGCCGACGATGTCGCGGATGCTGGCGAACAGGTCGCGGAACAGGTTGGCGCCCACGATCACCTCGCCCGTCACCACGCCCAGATATGTCTGGACCGGACGCCCGTCGATGCCGTTGGTGGTGGTGACGATGAAGTCGGTGGGAGCGTTGTGATTGCCGCCGGTGCCTGATCCGCCCCTGCCGCTCGCGCCCGTGCCCATGTCTGCGGCGGTGCCGTCACGGCCGCCATTTTCGCTCCAGGGGGAAGATGCCATCTTGTCTCTCCTTCATCGAAAAAGCGGCGGCCGGGCCGATCATGACCGGCGGATCACTCCAGGCCGAGCGCATTCTTGTAGGTTTCCAGCAGCGCCTCGGCCTCCTGGCGGACATGCTTTTCCAGCTTCCGCAGGCGCACGACGGCGCGGATGGTCTTGACGTCATAGCCAGTCGCCTTGGCCTCCAGATAGACATCTTTGATGTCGTCCGAGATGCCGCGCTTTTCTTCTTCCAAACGCTCGATGCGCTCGATGAGCAGGCGAAGCTGGTCCGCTGCTACATTGACCTCGCTCATGATGGTCCCCTTGAAACTGGTGTGAATCGAATGAGCCGGTCCCTCTAATGACCAGATCGATTCTTGGCCACGATTTCCTGCATCCGCTGGAGCTGTTCCGGGGAGGCCTCCGTCTGGTGCGTCGCTTTCCACTCGGATTGTGGCATGCCATAGATGGCGGCACGGGCGTCTTCCTTCGATATGGCGCCATCCGCTTCGGCCACCCAGTCGCCCAGGCAATTGCGGCAAAAACCGGCGAGGCCCATCAGATCGACATTCTGTACGTCGGTGCGATGGCGAAAATGCGCGACCAGCCGCCGGAATGCGGTTGCGGCCACCCTGTCATCGTTTAGTATGTCATCCATCGTTCACATCTCCTGTGCAACGGTTGGTGCCCGTCATGCGCCCCGGTGACAAGCCTGTTGGCTGGGGTGATCCATAGCCACGACAAACCATCGAGAGGGCGGCGGCACTGCCGGCGATTTTCCAGAAAGATGCGGATAAAACAGCTTCCTCCCCGATCCCGCAAGGTGCGGATCATCGCGACGCTCGGCCCGGCCAGCAGCAACCCGGACATGATCCGGCGATTGTTCAGGGCAGGGGCGGACGCCTTTCGCCTGAACATGAGCCATGGCGCGCATGAGACCCATGCCGCCAATGTCGCCGCCATCCGTGCGCTGGAAAAGGAGTTTCATCGCCCGACCACGATCATGGCGGACTTGCAGGGGCCAAAGCTGCGCGTCGGCACCTTCGCCGCCGGGCCGGTGGTGCTGGAGGCAGGGGCGATGTTCGTCCTCGACCGCGATCCGACGCCCGGCAACATCAACCGGGTGAACCTGCCCCACCCGGAGATTTTCCAGGCGCTGGTGACGGGCAGCCGGTTGCTGCTCGACGATGGCAAGCTGGTGCTGCGCGTCGAGGCTGTCACGCCGGAGCGGATCGAGACGCGGGTCATGGTCGGTGGCTTCCTGTCGGAGCGCAAGGGCGTCAATGTGCCCGACGTGGTGCTGCCGCTCGCCGCTCTGACCGACAAGGACCGGCGCGACCTGGCCTTTGCGATCGAGCAGGAGGTGGACTGGGTCGCCCTGTCCTTCGTGCAGCGGCCCGAGGATGTGGCGGAGGCGCGGCGCCTGATGGGCGGCTATGGCGCGCTGATGGCCAAGATCGAGAAGCCTGCCGCCGTCGACCGGCTGGAGGAGATATTGGAGGTGGCCGATGCCGCCATGGTGGCGCGCGGCGATCTGGGCGTCGAACTGCCGCCCTATAGCGTGCCGCCGCTGCAAAAGCGGATCGTGGAGACCGCGCGGCGGCTGGGCAAGCCGGTGGTCGTGGCGACGCAGATGCTGGAATCCATGATCAAGGCGCCGACGCCCACCCGCGCCGAAGTGTCCGACGTGGCGACGGCGGTCTATGACGGGGCGGACGCGGTGATGCTGTCCGCGGAGACGGCGGCGGGCGACTGGCCGGAGCAGGCGGTGGCGATGATGAACAGCATCGCCGTGTCGGTGGAGAGCGATCCCGGCTATCTCGGCCGCCTGCGTTATACCGAGACTTTGCCCGACGCGACGACGGCGGATGCGCTGGCGGAGGCGAGCCAGCAGATCATCGCGACCCTCTCGGCCAAGGCGGTCATCTGCTTCACCGCATCGGGCAGCACCGTGCGGCGCGTGGCGCGCGAGCGGCCGGTGGCGCCGATCCTGGCGCTGACGCCCAAGTTCCAGACCGCGCGGCGGCTGGGCATCGTGTGGGGCGTGCATGCCATCCGCACCAAGGACATCGGCAGTTTCGAGGAGATGATCGCCAAGGCGCGCCGCATGGCGCTGCGCCACCATTTTGCCCATGCAGGCGACAAGGTCATCGTGCTGGCGGGCGTGCCGTTCGGGACACCGGGGTCGACCAATGTGCTGCATGTCGCGATGATTCGCGGCGATGAGCTGAAGGCGCACGGGGAGGGGTAGGCGCGGGATATAGTCCCCGACCCGTCATTCCCGCAAAGGTAAGAATCCGGGGTCGCACAACAGGCGGCTTCTCCAGACGCTGGATTTCTGCCTTCGCGGGAACGGCGAAAAGCGCCCGTCACCTGGCCTGCGCCTCATAGGCTCAGCTGCCGATGACGCCCGCTACCGCCGCACGGCCGGGCAGGAGCGGTGCATGTCCAGCCAGTACGATCTCGAAGTCGTCGGTCATGAGCGAACCGTTGAGCGCATCCTCGAAATCCGTCCTGAGGAACAGGCGAATGTCCATGCTGGCGTGAAACTGCTCACCTTGTGGCATATGGTCGAGGAGGACATCGGGATCGGTCGACCAGATGCTTTCCCCCAATGCCAGGCTATCGTGCCTGCTGGCGCCATATTCAAAATGATGATCGAAAAATCCATCACAATCGCCTCTTTGGACGATCAGTCTCAGTAAATATGGTTTACCCATTATTAAGTGTGAGCAAATGATGAAGTAATAATGCTTTAGCAAAGCATGCCTCCTGCTCTAATTTGAGCAGAATAACGAACAATTAATCGATTAGATATTTCAATTCATCACGGTTTTCGGACGTTTCGTGGACTAATTCATGAAAATCAGGCTGTCTGGAGCCGCCGCAATCCTTCATGAGGGTTTACATTCCGTCCGGGTCAGGCGGGTGCCGGGTTGGGTGCGGGGCGCGTCACGCCATCCTCGAAATGATTGTCACTGTAGAGGCGGGTCAGCTTCTGCCGGGCGATTCGCCAGCGGCCGTCGGACTGCTGCACATAATGTTCATGATAATGGCCAAAGCCGGTGTGGCCGGTCAGGCCCGGCGCGAACTGGCGGTCCGGTCCCCATACCACCCGGTCCTGCATCGCCCAGATGACATCCGCCGAACCATCGGCGTTGAAGGTCATGATCGGCGAATGGACATGGTGACAGGTGTGGGCGGTCTCGACAGCCTGGCGCACGATGGCCAGTGCCTCGTCGCGCGTGGTGGTCAGGGAGCCACCCGACGGACGCGTGTCCAGTTCCAGATCCTCGGTGAAGCAATCGGCATAACCCGCCCAGTCTTTAGTATCCAGGGTCAGGCAGTAACGGGCCTTGACCTCGGCAATGGCGATTCGGGCGGTAATTTCCTGGATGTCCATGCGGTCTCTCCTGTCTGGTTTCCGGGTCCGGGCCGATTGGTTCTGCCCTGCTACTTACACAGGGACGTCGCATAGCGCGATTCGAGGACGTGCGATGTTCCTGAACGGCAACGTCGCCGGGAAGCGGACCGATGGCGTCAGCCGATTCGGAACAGGTCAATTCGAGGCAGGGCGATTCGCGAGGAGGGCAAATTCAGCGCAAGCAGATATCGCAGAGGATAAGGCACGCGAAAAAACGCCCGGCTGCCAAAGCGGCCGGGCGTTTTTGCGAACGGATCAAAGCGGCGGGGAGTTTAACCCCCGGCCGGGCTGGATTCAGCCCTGGCGTGCCTTGAAACGGCGATTGGTCTTGTTGATGACATAGGTGCGCCCACGGCGACGGATCACGCGGTTGTCCCGGTGACGGCCCTTGAGCGACTTCAGGGAGTTGCGGATCTTCATCGGCTTGGCTTCCAGAATCTTGGTTCGGGTCAAAATGCGAAGGCGTGCCTCTATGGTGGGGCATGGTCAAAGTCAAGGCATGCGGCGGGCTTTTTGCGCCCTTGCCAGCAGGCCCGCCACACCCCAAATCAGAAGGGCTGATTGTTCAGCCTGAGTCCATACAGGGGCTGCGAGGGAGAGGATATATGACGATCCACCACATCATGTCCCGTCGCGCTCCTTCGCTTGTCATTCGGCCGCTTGGGATTGCGCCGCTCGTCGCTGCTCTTGCCCTGCTGGGCGGCTGCGCCACATCCATGGCGCCGATCGACGTGACGCGCTTTCACGGTCCCACCGTGCCGCAGGCGGAAAATGTCGCGGTGGTCGCGGCGCCGGGGGCGGATGGCAGCAGCATCGAATATCGCACCTATGCCAATGCGGTGCGCGCCGCCCTGACCCGCAGCGGATTTACGGTGGTGGATGCAGGCGCGCCCGCGCCGCTGGTCGCCAGCATCGATTATGCCACCTCCATCGACCGGCCTTTCGACACGCGGGGCAAGCCGGTCAGCGTCGGCGTCGGCGGATCGACGGGCAGCTATGGTGGTGGCCTCGGTGTCGGTATCGGCATCAACCTGTCCGGTCCGCCCAAGGCGGTGATCGGCGCGCGGCTGGCAGTGCGGCTCCAGCGCGGTCCCTCCGGCGAGGCGCTGTGGGAAGGCCGTGCGGAAACGCGCGCGCGGGAGGGCACGCCCGGCGCGCAACCCGGCATAGCGGCCGGAAAGCTGGCCGATGCGCTGTTCAGGGACTATCCCGGCCAATCGGGAGCGACTATCACGGTCAAATGACCGAAGACGCATTGCCCGCATCCGGGCCGATCTCCATCACCGCCGCATTCGATGGCGGCAATATCGTCGTCCAGAGCATCGCGGGGACCAGCGCGACCCTGACCATCCGCAAGGATCAGGACAGCGAATTCTACCAATGGTTCCATTTTCGCGTGGCCGCGCGGCCGGGCGACGCGCTGGCCCTGCATATCATCGGTCTGGGGGGCAGTGCCTACCCGGACGGATGGCCGGGCTACAGCGCCTGCGTGTCGGAAGACCGGGAACATTGGGTCCGCGCCGACACCGTGCTGGAGCCGGGCGAGGACGGCGGGCGGATGACGATCCGCCACACCACGCAAAGCGGCATCCTGTGGGTCGCCTATTTCGCGCCCTATTCGATGGAGCGGCACCATGACCTGATCGCGCGCATCGCCGCGCGGCCCGGCGTGTCCTATCGCTGCCTCGGCTACAGCCTCGACGGGCAGCCGATCGACTGTCTGGAACTGGGCGAGGGGGACCGGCATGTCTGGCTCTATGCGCGCCAGCATCCCGGCGAGACGATGGCGGAATATTGGATGGAGGGAGCGCTGGACCTGCTCACCGATCCGGCCAGCCCGCAGGGGCGGCTGCTGCGGCAACAGGCGCGTTTCCACATCATCCCCAACATGAATCCCGACGGCAGTTCCCGGGGGCATCTGCGCACCAATGCGGTGGGCGTGAACCTGAACCGCGAATGGCATGCCCCCACGGCGCAGCGCAGCCCCGAGGTGCTGGCCGCGCGCTCCGCGATGGAGGAGACGGGCGTCGCCTTCGCCATGGACGTGCATGGCGACGAGGCGATCCCCGCCGTGTTCCTGGCGGGGTTCGAGGGGATACCGTCGCTGACCGACCGGCAACTGGCGCTCTATCGCCGCTATCAGGATACGCTGGCCATCCGCTCGCCGGACTTTCAGGTCAGGAGGGGCTATCCCACCGCCGCGCCGGGCCGCGCGAACCTCACCATGTCCACGGCCCAACTGGCGGAGCGGTTCGGTGCGGTCGCCATGACGCTGGAAATGCCGTTCAAGGATAATGACGACCTGCCCGATCCCGTGAATGGCTGGTCGCCGGGGCGCTCGCGCGCGCTGGGCCGGGATTGCATGGCGGTGCTGGCCGAACTGATCGGGGATATTTGAGGGCGGCGTTCTTGTCGCTATAGTGCCATCAACAGAGCGGCAGATGCCCGGATAGGAGACTGACATGCAGAATATGGGAGGCACGGACGGCGAAGCCTGTCCCTTCGAGTTCAACTTCGATGAAGCGACCTTCAAGGTCGGCGAGGTGGTCAGCTATCGCGTGACCGGCTCGCTGGAGGGCTTTCCCTTCGCGGGTACGCTGCTGGAGGTGCATGACGATCATGTCATCATCAGCGCGGACGTGAACGACCCGAACAGCCGCATGCACGGCACGCGGGAGAGCCGCCCGGTGGTGCAGGAGGCGGACGCGCTGGCCTAGGCCACGCTCCATGCTGCTGGCCGTCGGCACGGTGCGCCTGCCGCCCGGGGATGTGCCGCGCGCCATCTCCGCCATGGCACACATGGTGGCGAGCAGCCGGGCGGAGGATGGCTGCATGGACTATTGTTATGTCGAGGCGTGTTGGGCCGAGGATGTGCTTGATCCCGGCCTGATCCATGTCCGGGAATCATGGGGGGATCGCGCGGCGCTCGATGCCCATTTCGCATCGGCGCATATCGTCGGGTGGCGGGCGACCTGATACGGCCGCCCGCTTACTCCGTCTTTCAGCCAAATGTCTCTTCGTAGAAATTCACCGCCGCCTGCCAGCTGCGGCGATCGGTGTCGGGCTGGAAGCCGAAGCTCTGCTCGGCATTTTGCGGCACGTCGTTGGCGGTGAAGGCGTGCCCGGTCTTGCTGTAGGCGATAAACTGCCAGTCCACGCCCGACCCGGTCAGTTCCTGCGCCAGCGCGACGGTCGCCTCGGGCGGGCAATAATCGTCGTTCCAGCCGTGGCAGATCAGCAGCTTGGCCACCATCGGCGCATTGGGAAAGGACGGCGCATCATAGACGCCATGGTTCACCACGCCAACAATGTCCGCGCCCGACCGGGCGAGGTCGAGGACGCACTTGCCGCCAAAGCAGAAGCCGATGGCCGCGACGGTGCCCGCCTTGACGCCGGGCAGCTTGCGCAGTTCGGCCAGATGGCCCTGAAGCGCGTCGCGCATCGCGGCACGGTCGGCGGACAGGCCCTGCATCAGCGCCGCGCCGCTCGCCATGTCGGTGCCGCGCTTGCCCTGACCGTAAAAGTCCACGACCAGCACCTTGAAGCCCAGCGCCGCCAGCTTCTCGCCCTTGGCGAAATCCCATTCCTTGGTGCCCAGGAAGTTGGGGAAGAGGAGGAGGCCCGGCTGCTCGCCAGCCTGGGGGTCATAGACCGCGACGGATTCATAGGTGCCGCCGGGCGCCTCATATACGCGCACCTGCCGTTCAATGGCCATCGTCGAATCTCCTGCAAAGGGGGTTGGGTATGTCGTTGGAGTGGGGTTTTCCACAAAGCGGGCGGTCCGCCAAGTTGCGCACCAAGATTTAGTTGATATGAAAACGGCGTCCGCCGACCCGCCACCGCATCCGCCAGGGCCGCACACGTCAAAGGAAGTCCGCCGCATGCCTACACTCGTCCTCATCCGCCATGGCCAGTCGCACTGGAACCTGGAAAATCGCTTCACCGGATGGTGGGACGTCGATGTGACGGAGAAGGGCGCGAAGGAGGCCTGGGCCGCGGGTGAGCTGCTGCGCGACAAGGGTCTGGATTTCGATGCCTGTTTCACCAGCTACCAGACGCGCGCGATCAAGACGCTGAACCTCGCGCTGGAGGCGATGGGCCGCTTGTGGTTGCCGGTCGAGAAGGACTGGCGCCTCAACGAGCGCCACTATGGTGGCCTGACCGGCCTCGACAAGGCGGAGACTGCGGCCAGGCATGGCGACGATCAGGTCAAGATCTGGCGCCGCAGCTTCGACATCCCGCCGCCGGTGCTGGAGGCGGGCAGCGAGTTCGACCTCGCCAAGGACCGCCGCTACGACGGCATCCCCATCCCCTCGACCGAGAGCCTGAAGGACACGATCGCCCGCGTGCTGCCCTATTGGGAAAGCCGCATCGCGCCGGAACTCAAGGCGGGCAAGCGCGTGCTGATCTCCGCCCATGGCAACAGCCTGCGCGCGCTGGTCAAGCATCTGTCCAACTTCCCCGACGACGAGATCACCGACCTGGAACTCCCGACCGGCCAGCCCATCGTCTATGATCTGGCGGACGATCTGACGGCGAAGGACCGCTATTATCTTTCCGAGCGGTGAGGCCTGTCCCTCCATTGCTCTTCCTATCGTCATCCCGGAGCCGATCCGGGACGACGAGGGGATGACTGGACCCCGTCATCAAATTTCGACGCGATCCGTCCCCCGAATGCGGCCGATTCCTGACGGGCCGTTCCGGGCACGGGACGAGCGGCATCGTCTCCTTTGCCCTTCACGAGGCGTTCAGCCGCCCTGCTCCGTTAGTCCTGCGATCACAGGATCGGAGACGGCATGGGTGCGAAGGGGGATCATGGCGCGGCAAGGGATCGCGGCGCGGGCAGGACGGATCGGCGGGACCATTATTGGGATTCCGCGCGCGCCCTGCTGATGCTGCTCGGCATCCCCTATCATGCCGCCCTCGCGTACAAGCCGGGGCAGGAATGGATCGTCGTGTCCGGGGAGGGCGCGTCCTTCTTCACCTATCTGTCCGAGTTCATCCACCTCTTCCGCATGCCCGCCTTCTTCATGATCGCGGGCTATTTCGCCGCATTGCTGCTGGCGCGGCGCGAGCCGGACGTCTGGCTGCGCGCGCGGCTGGTGCGGCTATCCGTGCCTCTGGTCGCGGCGATGCTGCTGCTGGTGCCGCTCATGAATTTCGTGACGGAGCTTTCCAATCTTCCTTTGACGCAGGCGGTGGCCTCCTTTCAGCATAACAGCGCGACATCCGGCGGCTATTGGGTGCGCCACCTGTGGTTCATCATCATCCTTCTTTATTGCAGCATCGCTGCCGCCACGGTCGCATGGCGGCGTTCGGCGCTGCGGACCGCGCTGGTCGGGCCGCGCCTCGACGGCTGGATCGCCCGCAACTTCCCCGTCGTGTTGCTGGCCATGGCCATCCTGCTGGGCCTGTGGGAGGCAGGCGCTGTCGAGCTTTTCTACAAGGCCGGGCTGGCCACCAACCTGCCGCAACAGGTGCTGCGCCTTGACGAACTCATCATGTTCGCGCCCTGGTTCCTGCTGGGCTGCCTGATCCAGCGAGCGCCCGCGACGCTGGAGCGGATGACCAGGCCGTCCCGGGCCGTCGCCATGGTGGCGGTCGTGGCGACGGGCGTCAGCCTGTGGACGCTTGGCCAGCTATCGCCGCCGATGGGGCGGTTCGTCGGCACCGTCGCCGGAACCGCGCTGGCACAGATGGTTTTCGCGGGCGCGCGAGCTTTCCTCGACCGGCCTATCCCGTTGGTCCAACGGCTGGTGTCCGCCTCTTTCGTCATTTACCTGTTCCACATGCCGATCATCGTGACGCTGATCTGGCTGGGCCAAACTGTCGCGGTGCCGGTCGGGGTCAAGGCGGTGGCGGTGATGCTGCTGGGGCTGGGCCTGTCCTATGGCGTCTGGCTGCTGGTCGAGCGTTCGCCCCTCCTGTCCTTTCTGTTCGATGGCCAGTTCAGGCGCGCCGCGCCGACGATGCGGATACGGACGGAGGCGCGGGCGGCCTAACGGGCGAAACGCCGCAGCCGCTTCTGCTCGTACATGGCGTCGTCGGCGCGGGCGATGATGTCGGCATCGCTATCGTCGGCGCCAATCACGGCGCAGCCGAAGGAGGCGCTGACCGGCAGAGTCGCGCTGCCGAAACGGCAGGGCGTGTCGCGGATCATCGCCTCCAGCGCGGCGATCTTGGCCGCCGCCTGCACCTCGTCCAGTTCGTCGAGGATCAGGGCGAATTCATCGCCGCCGATGCGCGCCGCCACGTCGCAGGTGCGGACCGCGCGGGAGAGGAGTTCGGCCAGATGCATCAGGGCAAAGTCCCCGGCGGGATGGCCATGGGCATCGTTGATCCTCTTCATATGGTCGACGTCGACGATGATCGCGACCGAATGGGCCGCATAGCGACTGGCGCGCGAGATGCGCTCGTTGAGCGCCGAAATATAATAGCGACGGTTGTAGAGCGGGGTCAGCGTATCGCGCACGACCACCCGCTCCAGCTCCGCATTCACCAGGCGCAGCATCGCAATCTCCTTGCGCAGCACGCCGAGTTCGCGTTCCAGATCTTCCTGCTCGCGGTCCGTTCCCGTTCGGGAGTCACCGCAGGACAATGTCCCCACCACAAATTCCTCCGATCGCGACCCCGTTAGTTGCGAGCGTTTATCAATCGGTGATGCGGCGGAAACCGTTAATTTTTCGTTAACGGGCCAATGCACGTCGACAGGGGGAGTCTCTTATACGGCGGGTTGTCGGGCAGCGGACGGGCCGTTATGGCGTGCGTTTCGCATCGGCGCGCAATTTCAGGCCTGACGGTGCAGGCAAGGGGCAAGGGGAGGTTATGAGCGGCAGCGCAGGTGCAGCGGAAACAGTCCGCATCGGCATTATCATGGGATCGCGGTCCGACTGGGAAACCATGCGCCATGCCTCCGAGACGCTGACCGCGCTCGGCGTGGTGCATGAGTGCCGCGTCGTGTCCGCGCACCGCACGCCGGACCGGCTGGTCGACTATGCCAAGAACGCGGTGGGACGCGGCCTGCATGCCATCATCGCGGGCGCTGGCGGCGCGGCGCATCTGCCCGGCATGGTCGCCTCCATGACCCGCCTGCCCGTGCTGGGCGTGCCGGTACAGTCGGCTGCGCTCAACGGCATGGACAGCCTGTTGTCCATCGTCCAGATGCCCGGCGGCATCCCCGTCGGCACGCTGGCCATCGGTAAGCCGGGCGCGATCAACGCGGGCCTGCTGGCCGCCAGCATCCTTGCCCTCAACGACCCCGAACTGGCGGTGCGGCTGGACAAGTGGCGCAGCGACCAGACCGCCGCCGTCACGGAGTCGCCGTCGGAATGAACGGACCAGCAGCATGACCAGCATCGCGCCGGGCGCGACCATCGGCATATTGGGCGGCGGCCAGCTTGGCCGGATGATCGCCATCGCGGCGGCGCAACTGGGCTATCGCACCCATATCTTCGCGCCGGAGGCCAGCGGCCCCGCCGCCGACGTCTCGCCGACATGGACGCATGCGGACTATCTCGATTCGGCGGCGCTGGCGGGCTTTGCCGCGGCGGTTGATCTCGTCACCTATGAGTTCGAGAATGTCCCTGCGCCCAGTATCGAGCAGCTGGCGGGGCTGGGCCATGTACGCCCCAATGCGCGGGCGCTGGGCATCGCGCAGGATCGTCTGGTGGAAAAGCGGTTCGTGGCCGGCCTTGGCGGGCGCACCGCGCCCTTTGCGCCGGTCGACAGCCTGGATGATCTGGAGGAGGCGATCGGCCGGATCGGCAGCGAGGCGATCCTCAAGACCAACCGCTTCGGCTATGATGGCAAGGGGCAGGCGCGCATATCCTCGCCCGGCGATGCGGTCGGCGCATGGGGCGCGGTGGGGCGACAGCCCAGCATCCTCGAAGGTTTCGTCCGTTTCGGATTCGAATTTTCCGTCATCGTCGTGCGCGGTGAGGATGGCGAGGTCCGTTTCTGGGATTCGGCGGTCAATGTGCATCATGACGGCATTCTCGCCACCTCGACCGTGCCCGGCGGCCCGGCCGTCGCGGCGCAGGTGGAGGAGGCGCGGGCGCTGGCCCGTCAGGTGGCCGATGCGCTCGACTATGTCGGCGTGCTGACGCTGGAGTTCTTCGCCAGCGCCGATGGCCCGGTGTTCAACGAGATGGCGCCGCGCGTCCACAACAGCGGCCACTGGACCATCGAGGGGGCCGTCACCAGCCAGTTCGAGAATCATGTGCGCGCCATCTGCGGCCTGCCGCTGGGCGACACCGCGCTGGCCGCGACCGGGGTGGAGATGCGGAACCTGATCGGGCATGACGCCGACGCATGGCGGGAGATTCTCACCGATCCCGCCAACCACCTCCACCTCTATGGCAAGCGTGAGGCCCGGCCGGGCCGCAAGATGGGCCATGTGACGCGCCTGATCCTGTGAAGTGGATGGTATGGGTTTTCCACATGTTATGCACAGAATGGCTCACGGTAAAAATCGAAGCGATCCACGCAAAACGAGGAGCAACTTCTTTCCCTGCGAGCGTTCATTGCGTAGCATGAGCTTTATTGGAATTCTGGATTGTTATGGAACGTTTGACATCAATCGTAGCGCTGAACCTGCAGGGGGCAATCGGCTGTCAAAATGAACTGCCATGGCGGTTGGGAACGGACATGAAATTTTTCCGCTCTCAAACCATTAACAATGTTGTAATCATGGGTCGTAAGACTTGGGATTCGATTGGTTCCAGTCTGCCTAAACGTCATAATATAGTGCTCTCGCATAATGCAGTTTTGTTTGAAGAAACTAGCGAGAGAGAGGTCGTGACCACGATAGATGAAGCACTCTTCTCCGCTGATCAGTTTTCTTCAGGGGAGGCGTTTATTATTGGCGGGGCTTCAACTTATTTGCAGTTTGGTCCGTTTGTAGATCGCTATCTAATAACGATTGTACAGAAAGAAGTTTCTGGGGCAGATGCTTTTTTTGACGATTCTTTACTTGATAATGAGGTGGATTGGGTTTGGAATAAACTTGATCATATTAAGTGGCATCCTGAGCGGGATGATGCTGAATTTGAGGTTTTTGAGGTACTTCATCGCCGGCCGGAGGAGCTACGTTTATGGCGGAATGCAGTTATTGCCCAATATCAAGGAAAAGTTGATTCTATCCGAAAGCCCTCAGTGAAACGAAAGCATTGGAGTAAAGGGACGTTTTTAAGTCCTCAGTTACTTTAAAATCAATAATTAAAAAGTAATAGATAATAATTTCAGTATTTGGCTGATATTAATTAATTTTTGCTGTTTGTAGTCCATGGACCCGTTCAGCCTTTATGTCTCCTCCTGCGAAAGCCTGCTGCGCTGGGCGGGCATGACCCATCCGATGGCGCATGTGCATGCCGGGCTGGCCATCTATCTGTCGGTGCAGTTCCTCCTGCGCACCCGGCGCGCATCGGGCATCGCGCTTCAGGCGGTGATCGGTGCGGAACTGGTCAACGAGATCGTCGAGCGAGCCTATTATGGCAGCTGGCGCTGGGAGGATACCTCCGCCGACATCGCCCTGACCCTGTTCTGGCCCACCGCCCTTTATCTGCTCGCCACATGGCGCCGCCAACGCTGGACCCGCTGGCAGGCACGGGAGCGGGAGCGCAAGGCGGCCATGCAGGCCCTGTCGCAAGCGGCGAATCGCAAACTCTCATGACGCCGCCATCCATCGCGGCCATCGCCCTGACACAGCCTTCCGCGCTTTGTTGCGCCAGCGCGATGTGCCCCCTATAGCCGGGCGCATGGAGCGGCTTTACAGCGACGAGGCGATACCGGCGCACCTGCGCGGGGCGATTATCGCGCTCGGCAATTTCGATGGATTCCATCTCGGGCATCAGGCGGTGGTCGGGCGTGCGGTCGAGCGCGCGGCGATCGAGGGGCGGCCGGTCATCGTCGCCACCTTCGATCCGCACCCGGCCCGCTTTTTCCGCCCCGACGCCACCCCCTTTCGCCTGACCTCGCTCGACCAGCGCGAGCGATTGTTCGCCGCCGCCGGGGCCAGTGCCATGCTGGTCTTCCGCTTCGACGCCCAGATGGCGGCGACCGGCGCGCAGGATTTCGTCCGCCTGCTGGTGGAGGATATGGGCGCGGTCGGTGTCGTGACCGGCGCCGACTTCACCTTTGGCAAGGCGCGGGGCGGATCGGTCGCCAGCCTGACGGAACTGGGCGCGGCGATGGGTTTCACTGTCAGGGCGGTCGATCCGGTCACGGATGCGGACGGCCAGGTCGTCTCCTCCAGCCGCATCCGCGCCGCATTGCAGGCGGGCGATTGCGCCACCGCGACCCGGCTCCTCACCCGACCTTTCGCCATAGAGGGCGAGGTGCTGCATGGCGACAAGGTGGGGCGGCAACTGGGCTTTCCCACCGCCAATGTCGACATCGGCGCCTATCTGCGCCCCGCCTATGGCATTTATGCGGTGCGTGGGCGCCTGCCCGACGGGCGCGTGCTGGACGGGGCGGCCAACCTCGGCATCCGGCCGCAGTTCGACCCGCCCAAGGAATTGCTGGAGCCCTATTTCTTCGATTTCTCCGAAAATCTCTATGGCCAGCATATCGAGGTCGAACTGATCGAACGCATCCGGGGCGAGGCGAAGTTCGAGGGGCTGGACGCGCTGATGGCGCAGATCGCCCGCGATTGCGACACCGCGCGCCATATTCTTGCTGGCCAAATTCTTGCGGACCGGCCCCGGCTGGCGTAGGGCCGCACGACCATATCCCCAGCCTCCGTTCGCCCTGAGTACAGGCTCTATGGCCACTCGGGACGAACGGCATAGTGACTGTGAAATAGATGACCGATACCCCTGCCAAAGATACCCCGGATTACAAGTCCACCGTCTTCCTGCCCGTCACCGACTTCCCGATGAAGGCGGGGCTGGCGACGAAGGAACCGGCCATCGCCGCGAAATGGGCGGCGGAGGATCTTTACGGCCAGATTCGCCGGGCGCGCGCCGGGCGCGAACGCTTCATCCTGCATGATGGCCCGCCCTATGCGAATGGCGACATCCACATGGGCCATGCGATGAACAAGGTGCTCAAGGACATCATCGTCCGCTCGCAGAGCCTGCTGGGCAAGGACGCGCCCTATGTGCCCGGCTGGGACTGCCACGGCCTCCCCATCGAATGGAAGATCGAGGAGGAGTATCGCAAGAAGAAGCAGAATAAGGACGAGGTTCCGGCGCAGGAATTCCGCGCCCAGTGCCGCGCATACGCCGACCGCTGGGTGGGTGTGCAGAAGGAGCAGTTCAAGCGGCTGGGCATCCTGGGCGACTGGGAAGACCCCTACCTCACCATGAAGTATGACGCGGAGGCCGCCATCGTCGGCGAACTGCTGAAATTCGCGGAGAGCGGCCAGCTGTATCGCGGCGCCAAGCCAGTGATGTGGTCGCCGGTCGAGAAGACTGCCTTGGCCGAAGCCGAGGTGGAATATGAGGATGTGACGTCGACGCAGATCGACGTGGCGTTCGAGATTCTGAGCGCGCCCAATGCGCCTGAACTGGTCGGCGCGCATGCGGTGATCTGGACGACGACGCCTTGGACGATCCCGACCAATCAGGGTTTGGCCTATGGGGAAGAGATTGTTTACACGGTGATTGACCTAGATGGCGCGCGTTATGTCGTTGCTATCGACTTGGTTGAGGCTTTTCTTGCGCGAGCAGAGGCAAGTCGTGTCGATAATCCTAATCTTCGTTGGGTGAAGCCGTCAGGCACAAGGATCATTGGGGGGACTGCATTTAAAGAAGCCCAAGCCCGCCACCCCATGCACCATCTCGGCGGCTTCTACGCCGAACCGCGCCCCTTCATGCCCGGCAGTTTTGTCACTGCCGAAGCTGGAACCGGCCTCGTCCATATGGCGCCCGACCATGGCGAGGACGACTTTGAGCTATGCAAGCAATTCGCACCGGAACTCGGCACCGCCGCGCTGCCGCTGCGCCCCGTCTTCGCGGTGCAGGGCGACGGCACCTATCGCGACGACTGGGCATGGCCCGCCGACAAGTCGCTGTCCGTCATCAACAAAAAGCTGCTCGCGCCAGACGGCCCGATCTGCTCGGACCTGCGCGAAGCAGGCGCGCTCCTGTCGGCAAAGAATGACGAGAGCACCCGCCACAGCTACCCGCATAGCTGGCGTTCCAAGGCGCCGTTGATCTATCGCTGCACGCCGCAATGGTTCATCCCGATGGATCGGCCAACGGATAAAGCCCTCTCCCCGGCGGGGAGAGGGTTGGGAGAGGGGGAGCGGGGCGAAGCCGCGCTGTCCCCTTCTACCGCAGCGCAACCCCCTCTCCCAACCCTCCCCCCCGAGGGGGAGGGCGTCAAGAGCAACGGCCCCACCCTGCGAGAAATCGCACTCGACGCCATCGGTCAGACACGCTGGGTGCCGGAACGCTCGACAAACCGCATCCGCTCGATGGTGGAGGGACGCCCGGACTGGGTCATCAGCCGCCAGCGCGCATGGGGCGTGCCCATCGCCCTCTACGTCAACCGCCAGAGCGGCGACTATCTCAATGATCCGGCGGTCAACGCGCGCATCGTGGACGCCTTCAAGCTGGGCGGTGCGGATGCATGGTTCGGCGCTGACCATCAGGCGCTGCTGGGCGCGGACTATGCCCTCGACGACTATGAGGTCATCAACGACATCCTCGACGTATGGTTCGACAGCGGCTCGACCCACAGCTTCGTCGTGGAGCAGCGGTATGGAGAGGGCGTGCGCGCCGACCTCTATCTCGAAGGGTCGGACCAGCATCGCGGCTGGTTCCAGTCCTCGCTGCTGGAAAGCTGCGGCACGCGCGGGCGCGCGCCTTATGGTGCGGTCCTCACCCACGGCTTCGCGCTGGACGGGCAGGGGCGCAAAATGTCCAAGAGCCTCGGCAACACCGTCGATCCGTTGAAGGTGATGAACGAGAGCGGCGCGGACATATTGCGCATGTGGGTCGCCTCCACCGACTATTTCGATGATGTCCGCATCGGCAAGGAAGTGCTGGCCGGATCGTCGGACGCCTATCGCAAGCTGCGCAACACCTTCCGTTACCTGCTCGGCGCGCTGGCCGGGTTTACGGAGGCGGAGAAGGTGCCGGTCGCCGACATGCCGGAACTGGAACGCTATATGCTCCACCGCGTCGCGCAACTGGACGCGGAATTGCGCTCCGTCGTGGCGGACAAGGCGGGCGAGAACTGGCTGGAGTTCGGCCGCTACAGCCGCGCGCTCAACGATTTCGCCAATATCGACCTGTCGGCCTTCTTCTTCGACATCCGCAAGGACTGCCTTTATTGTGACGTAAACGTAACGACTGGCGCGCAGACGGACAAGCGCCGCGCCTATCGCACGGTGTTGGATACGCTCTTCCACGCCCTGATCCGCTACGCCGCCCCGATCATCCCCTTCACCGCCGAGGAGGTCTGGGGCAGCCGCTATCCAGATGTGCAAAGTGTGCACTTGCTGGAATGGCCGGAAGTCGATTCGGCCTGGCTCGACGCGTCGCTGGGCGAACGCTGGGCGGGTATCCGCGAGTCCCGCATCCAGGTGAACGAGGCGATCGAACCGCTGCGCCGCGAAAAGATCGTCCGCTCCAGCCTCGAAGCCGAAGTGACGATGTACCTCGTCCCCCAGCATGTGGATTTCGCGGAAGTCTGCATCGTCGCGGATGTGAAGGAGGAGGGCGAGGGCATCACCGTCACCCCGACCGACCATCATAAATGCGGCCGCTGCTGGCGCCATCTGCCCGACGTGGTGGAAGACGCCGCGCTGTGCGGGCGTTGCGAGGCAGTCGTGGGCGAAAAGGTGATCGGCCAATGAGCGAGATTGCTCCCGAGGCGGTGCCCGTCGCGCCCACGCCTGCACATGCGGCAATGCCCGCACCCGCGCCGTCGGGCATCCGCCGCTATGGCGCTATCGCCGCGCTGCTGGTCGCGATCATCGACCAGCTCCTGAAATATGGGGTGACGGACATTCTCCACCTGCCGGAGCGCGGCGGCTATGGGATCGAGATCACGCCTTTCTTCAATCTGACCTTCACGCAGAATTTTGGCGTGTCGATGGGCTTCTTCCATGCCGACTCGGTGACGATGCGCTGGGCGCTGGTGGCGATGACCATCGCCATCTCCGTCTTTGTGGCGGTGTGGATGTGGCGGGAGAAGGCGCGGGACGATGTCGTCGCGCTGGGCCTGGTGCTGGGCGGGGCGGCGGGCAATATCGTCGACCGTGTGCGGCTGGGCTATGTCGTGGACTATGCCGATCTGCATATCGGAAGCTGGCGGCCCTTCCTGATTTTCAACCTGGCCGACGCGGCGATCACCATCGGTGTGCTGATCCTGCTTGCGCGCGCGATCCTGCTGCGCGACAAGGCGGCGTGAGATTTTCCGGGCGGGGCGTTGCCTCAGTTGGCCCGGACCTGTGACGAGATATTAATGACGGCGCATTTCGGGCGGAGCCTAGCTTCGCCCTGTCCCGAAATGCTCTGGTGACGGAGACTATCTGATCCATGCGTACCAGCATTTTCCTGCCTGCCCTTGCCCTGACGGCGCTCACCCTGTCGGGCTGTGGCGGCGGCGGCGGCCTGTTCAACCGCGACGCGCCGGACGAGATGGCTGTATCGCGCAAGCCTCCATTGGTGATCCCGCCCGAATTCAACCTGGTGCCGCCCGAGTCCGGTTCGGCCGAGGCGCAGAACACGGACATCCAGAAGCAGGCGCTCGACGCGCTGTTCGGCGGCCCCGCAGCGCGCAGCCCCGGTGAGACATCCGCGCTGAACGCCGCAGGGCGTGACCTCGCCGCGATCGGCATCCGCTCCAACGTGGGCGATCCGAATACCAAAGTCGTGAACAAGGGCGCGGTGACGCGCACCATCATCGCGGCGCCGGAAGGTGACGGCCAGAGCGCGCGGGCGGCGACAGGGCAGTGACCCTCTCCGCCGAACGATGCGATTAAATGGCAACCCGGCGTGATAAGGACTGCACCCAATAGCGCCGGGTTGCTTTTTTGCAGGCGAGAGACATCTGGCGGTTTGCCCGCAAGAGGCGCAGGCCGACCATCGCTCCACAGCCGTCATGTCGAGCTGACTTCAGCACTCGTGGCGCAAGGAAGATGGCGTGGCGAGAGGGTCTGACGCCGCTGAAAAATCCCGAAGCAAGCCCGGTGAGATGGCCCGGGATCGTCGAGACTGCCTCACGAGGACCGGCACAAATCCTCTCTATGCCGCGATCCGCTCCGCCAGCGCCATCGCCCCTTGCGGCGCCCTGATCTTCCCCTCGTGGATGATGTAGGCAAACACCTCACGTGGTTTTGCCGCCGGGGCCTGTGTCAGGAGGGGCAGGCCCGGATCGCATCCAGCCGCCCAGTTTCGCATGATGCCCGCCCACCGATCCAGCCCCACCTCGTCATAGGCGGTGGGGATGGCATCCTCCCCTCGCATCAACCGGGCGTAGATGAAGTCGGCGGTGACGTCGGCGATCAGCGGATGCTCGGCATGGTCTGCGACCGTGATCGCGACATTATGTTTACGGGCTAGCGTTATAAATTCCGGGCAGGCAAAGCTCTCATGCCGTACCTCCAGCACATGGCGCAGTGGCAACCCATCCACCTGGGATGGAAGCAGAGCGAGGAACGCGCCTATATCCTCCGCATCATATTTTCGCGTGGGCAGCATTTGCCACACGATGGGGCCGAGCGCGTCCCCCAGTACCGCAATGCCCGACACGATAAATTTTTCTACCGACTCGCCTGCCTCCGCCAGCTTCTTCTTCATCGTGGCGTAGCGGATCGCCTTTACCGAGAAGAGGAAGCCGTCCGGCACGGCCTTGCGCCACTTGGCGAAGGTGGCGGGGGTCTGGCTGCGATAATAGGTGCTGTTGATCTCGATCGTGCCAAGTTTGCTGGCCGCATGTTCCAGTTCGCGGGCGTGGGGCAGGCCATCGGGGAAAAAGGTGCCGCGCCATGGCTCGAACGTCCAGCCGCCGATGCCGGTGCGAATCGGGGCGGGATGGATGGCGCCGACGGTCATGCCCGTGCGCCCGCTTCCTCCATGCCCACACTGTTATGCCGCAGCGCCTTCAACACCGCGTCCACGATCCCTGCGGCATCCAGTCCCGCTTCGGCATATTGCGTCTCAGGCTTGTCCTGGTCCTGAAAGACGTCCGGCAGGCGCAGGGTGCGGAGTTTCAGGCCGCCGTCGATCAGACCTTCGTCGCTCGCCAGCGTCAGCACATGCGCGCCCAGACCGCCGATCGCGCCTTCCTCGATGGTCACGCACACCTCATGGTCTGCCAGCGCGCGCTTGATAAGGGCGGTGTCGAGCGGCTTGACGAAGCGCAGGTCGATCACGCTGGTCGGCAGTCCCTTGGCGTCGAGGATGTCGGCGGCTTTCAATGCTTCCGCCAGACGGGTGCCCAGCGACAGAATCGCCACCTTCTTGCCTTCGCGCACGATACGCCCCTTGCCGATCTCCAGCCGTTCCGGGATGGCGGGCAGGGTCACGCCCACACCGTTGCCGCGCGGGTAGCGCAGGGCGATGGGACCACTGTCATGTTCGGCGGCGGTATAGGTCATATGGACCAGTTCCGCCTCGTCCGCGGCTGCCATCACCACCATGTTGGGCAATGTGGCGAGATAGGTGATGTCGAAACTGCCCGCATGGGTGCTGCCGTCCGCACCGACGAGGCCCGCCCGGTCGATGGCGAAGCGCACGGGCAGGTTCTGGATCGCCACGTCATGCACGACCTGGTCATAGGCGCGTTGCAGGAAGGTCGAGTAGATGGCGCAGAAGGGCCGCATGCCCTGTGCGGCGAGGCCTGCGGCAAATGTCACGGCATGCTGCTCCGCAATGCCGACGTCGAAGGTGCGGTCGGGATGTGCGGCGGCGAATTTGTCGATGCCGGTGCCGGACGGCATGGCGGCGGTGATGCCGACGATGCGTTTGTCCGTTTCCGCGAGCCTGGCCAATGTCTCGCCGAAGACGTTCTGATATTGTGGCGGGCCGGGCGGGGTTTTCGCCTGCTCGCCAGTGATGACGTCGAATTTCTGCGTGGCGTGCAGCTTGTCGGCCCGGGCTTCGGCCGGGGCATAGCCCTTGCCCTTCTGGGTGACGACATGGACCAGTACCGGCCCTTCGGCATTGTCGCGCACATTCTCCAGCACGGGGATGAGCTGGTCGAGATTATGACCGTCGATGGGGCCGACATAATAAAAGCCCAGTTCCTCGAACAGGGTGCCGCCCATCGCCATGCCGCGCGCGAACTCGTCCGTCTTGCGTGCCGCATTGTGGAGCGGCTTGGGCAGGCGGCGCGCAAGGCGCTTGGCAAGGTCGCGCAGGCCCAGGAATTCACGGCTGGACACGATGCGTGACAGATAGGCGGAGAGGCCACCGACCGGGGGCGCGATCGACATGTCATTGTCGTTGAGGATGACGACAAGGCGATTGCCCGCCGCCTCCGCATTGTTCATCGCCTCATAGGCCATGCCAGCCGACATGGCGCCATCGCCGATGACCGCGATGCCCTTACCAGCCGTGCCGGACAGCTTGGAGGCGACTGCGAAGCCCAGCGCGGCCGAGATGCTGGTGCTGCTGTGCGCCGCGCCGAACGGGTCATATTCACTCTCGGACCGCTTGGTGAAGCCGGACAGGCCACCGCCCTGCCGGAGGGTGCGGATGCGGTCGCGCCGTCCCGTTAAAATCTTGTGGGGATAGCATTGGTGGCCGACGTCCCAGATCAGCTTGTCTTCGGGCGTGTTGAACACATAATGTATCGCCACGGTCAGCTCGACCACGCCCAGGCCGGAGCCAAGATGGCCACCGGTCACGCCAACCGCCGCAATTGTCTCCCGGCGCAATTCATCTGCCACCTGCGCCAGTTGCGCGGGCGCGAGGCGGCGCAGGTCGGCGGGGAGATTTACGGTGTCCAGAAGTGGAGTCGCGATCGGGTCGGTCATGGCGTTCCCTTAGCAGCCTTGGCGCCTGTGTCTAACCATGCGCTTTCAGGCACATTTGGCGCAGCGGCCCAATATTTCGATCACCGGCCGCTCAGCGATGAAGCCTGCACGATCCGCCATCGCACGGACGTTGGTGGTCAGCGCATCGTCATCGACATGAGTCGTCTCCCCGCATCCCCTGCACACCAAAAAGATGCAGTCGTGGCGGCAACCGGGGTGCGCGTTAACAACGAATGCATTGGCGCTTTCGATCCGCAACGCCAGATTACTGGCCACGAAAAGGTCAAGGATGCGATAGACGCTGTTGGGTGCGACGCGCTTGTCGCGGGCGCGGGAGAGTTTGTCGGCGATGTCATAGGCGGAGCTGGGACGGTCCTGCTCAGCGGCAAGGACGTCGAAGATCGCAGCGCGCATCTCCGTCCATTGCTCGCCCCGTGCCTCGAGCGCGGCGCGCGCGGCATCGGCCAGATCGTGTCCAGCGGGTTCGACATGGTGGTGATGACTATGTGCGGCTCGTGCCATGCGGGCAGCCTAGGCGTTCCGGCCTGCACGCACAAGCAGCGGCGCGTGCAACTTCGCCCGTTGCGGTCACTTATGGCGCAGCCGCAAGGACTGAGACAAGAAGGAGCGGGAAGAAGTCCATGCTCGACGCATTGCGATATTATGGTGCGGCGCTGGCGACGCTGGCTGCACTGATCATAGCCTTGGACATGAGGCGGCGCATCACCGGATGGGGCTTTATGCTGTTCGTGACCAACTCCATTGTGACGATTGCATAAGGGTTTCCTGCCACCCGACAGCGAGGATAGGCTGGCAGATTGTTCGCCCTACTGGCGACCGCTGTGACACAAGATGGCACTGACGCCCGGCTGGCGTTGCAGCAGAACATGCTGCGGGTGCCGCTGGTAGACGATAATCCGGGCTGCGCCATCGCTGACGGGTGACAGGCCCGCCGGATACGCGTAAAGGCCCCGGCCATGACGGGGGCTATCGGTCAGGATTGGCGGCAGCAAAGGGGGCTGCGGGCGCTGTTCGGCGTGCTGGTGGCGCTCGTCCTGCTGACCCGGCTGCTTGCGCCCAGCGGTTTCATGCCGGTGATGACCAGTCAGGGCGTCATGGTGACGCTCTGCACGGGTCAGGGCGCTGTGCGGGTGATGGTCGCGCGCGACCTTTCGCCTGAGAGCCGCCTGCCCGAAGGTCGCATCGACAGGGGTGACGGCAGCCATGATGATGGTAGTGGTTCCCCCAACGACCTCACCAACGACCATTGCCCCTTCGCCGGGACCGCTGCGCTGCCTGCCTTCCCGGCGCAGGATATAGTCGCGATCCTGCCGGTCTGGCACCTGCCCACCGGGCCGATCGCCTTTGCGCTCAAGACGGGCTGGATCGCGCGCCTCGCTGCCCCGCCACCCCCGTCATCGGGACCGCCAGCCACCCTCGACTGAAGCTCTTTCCGGTTGTGCGCTCGATCGCGCCCGGCCTTCTTCATTCACAGGTGTATCCATGTATCTTTCCGGCTTTTCGCGCGCAGCCCTGCTGTGCGGTTCCTCGCTGATTATCCCCATCACCGCCCATGCAACTGAGGCCGATACCACGCCCGACATCCTCGTGGTCGCGCAGCAGCAATCCACCACTATCGACAATGCCCCCTCCACCCGCGCGTCGGTGGACGAGGCGCGCATCGCCGAGACGGTCAATGCCGTCAGCGTCGAGGACACGATCAAATATCTGCCCAGCCTCGTCGTGCGTAAGCGCCATATCGGCGATAATTTCGCGCCGATCGCGACCCGCACATCCGGCCTAGGGTCGAGCGCACGCAGCCTGATCTACGCCGACGGTGCGCTGCTTTCCGCGCTCATCGCCAACAATAATGGCAATGGCAGTCCGCGCTGGAACCTGGTCACGCCGGAGGAAGTGGCGCGGGTTGATGTCCTTTATGGCCCCTTCTCCGCCGCTTATTCCGGCAACAGCATCGGCGCGGTGGTCAATATCACCACGCGCCTGCCGGATACGCTGGAGGCGCGGGCGACGGTGCTGACCAATGTCCAGACCTATGATCTTTACGGCACCAGGCAGATCCTGCCGACATGGCAGTTCTCCGGCTCCATGGGCGATCGCTTTGGCCCGCTCGCCCTGTTCGCCAGCGTGGCGCGGACGATTAGCAACGGCCAGCCCATCTCCTATGTCACGGCGACGAGCCAGCCAGCGAACAGCAGCGGAGCCATCCCCGCAAAGAATCGCACGGGCGCCGACATCTTCGTTCTCGGTGCGGGCGGCATCGAACATCATGTCCAGGACAGCTTCAAGCTTAAGGCGGCGCTGGACCTTGGCGATTCGGTTCGCGCCATCTATGTGCTGGGCCTCTGGCGGGACGACAGCCGGGGTACGGTGCAAAGCTATCTGTCGCCCCTGTCGGCACCGACGACGCCCTACACCAGCGGTTTTTCCTCCGGTGTCTACACCCGCGATGCCGAGCATTGGTCGCACGCCCTGACGGTGCAGGGGGAGAGCAAGACGGTGAACTGGCAGATCGTGGGAACGCTCTATGACTATGGTCATGACATCCAGCGCGGGCCGGACGGTACGAAGGCGACTGGCTTGTTGCCCAACGCGTTCACAGGCGGCGCGGGCATCGTTCAGCGGCAGGACGGCAATGGTTGGGTCACGCTGGATGCCAGGGCGGCGTGGCGTATTCATGGCGATGACAGCCATATCCTGAGCATCGGCGCGCATTTCGACCGCTACACGCTGGGCGCGTACAGTTATGCGACGAGTGACTGGACGACGCAGGCACAGGGTGCTTTGAGCGCTGTCTCGCGCGGCAAGACCAGTAATTATGCCATCTGGGCGCAGGATGCATGGGCGATTCTGCCGGACGTGACGCTGACGCTGGGTGGACGCTTCGAGTGGTGGCGCGCCTATGACGGCTATAACCTCGCCGCGACGGCGCCGCTGCCCATCGTCCAGCCGACACGGATCGCCCATGGTTTCTCGCCCAAGGCGTCGGTGGAGTGGCGCGTCGATCCCCTCTGGTCGGTTCGGCTGTCGGCGGGGCAGGCCTTCCGCTTCCCGACGGTGGGCGAACTGTATCAGGCGGTCACGGTGGGGACGACCCTCACCAATCCCAATCCGGGCCTGCTGCCCGAACGCGCCCGGTCGGAGGAACTGGCGATTGAGCGGCGGGACAAGCATGGCAGTGTCCGCCTGTCACTCTTCAACGAATCGGTAGCGAATGCGCTGATCTCCCAGACGGGCACGGTCAGCGTGGTCCCATCGGGCGGCGGTGCACCGGTCCTGAGCAGCACCAGCTTCGTCCAGAATGTCGACCGCACCCGCGCGCGGGGCGTGGAGTTCGCCGTCGATCAGCGCGACCTGCTGCCTAACTGGGATCTGTCGGGCAGCGTGACCTACGCCGATGCCACCACCCGCGCAAACAGCGATCCGGCCACCATCGGCAAACTGCTGCCCAGCGTGCCGCGCTGGAAGGCGACGGCGGTGGTGACATGGCGGCCCGTGCCCATCGTCTCGCTCACCACCGCCGCGCGCATGACCAGCCGCAACTATGGCCAGCTCAACAATCTGGACGTCAACGGCAACACCTATCAGGGGTTCGACAAATATTTCGTGGTCGACGTCCGCGCGCTCTTCCATGTGACCTCGCAGGTCGATTTCGCCATTGGCATCGACAATCTCAACAACGACAAATATTTCCTCTTCCACCCCTTTCCGCAGCGCTCCTTTACGGCCCAGATGAACTGGAAGCTGTGACGATAGTGGCGGATAACCCTCCGCCGCGCCCTCTGGCCCCGGCCTTTCCCGTTTCCGTCGTGCCGTCGTCGGGTCCGCCGGGGCAGTTTGGCACGCCGTCATATGCCGTCATATAATGCCGCCGCCATATCGTTCCGATAAGGGAAATGATATGGCGGTATATCTTTGACATTTCATGATTTTTCGTCTTGGGCGTCGCCGTTGTGCTTGGCGGAGAAGATTGCGGTGCTGTCAGAAGAAGAAGCTGCTCATATTCTCGGACTGGACGTCATAGGCATGCCGGCCTGGACCCAGGGGCTGCTCCTCACCGACAGCGGGCAGGCGGACAATCCCGTTATCTTTGCCACTCGCGGCTTCACGACCCTGACCGGCTATGCGGCAGCGGAGATTGTGGGGCGCAATTGCCGTTTCCTGCAAGGGCCGGACACCGACCGCCGCACCGTCGCCGCGATTCGCGAGGCGGTCGCCGCGCGCAGGCGTTTCGACGGGGATATCCTCAATTATCGCAAGGATGGACGGCCGTTCTGGAATCACCTGTCCATCGGCCCGGTGACGACGGAGGCGTCGGAGACATTGCTCGTCGGTCTCCAGTTCGACGTGTCCTTCCGGCACAGCGAAGGCCGGTAATCAGGGCGCGGCAGGCGCCCGGCCCGGCGTGCAGCGATAGACCAGCCGTTCATTCGGCTCGGGGGGCAGGAGCGCCCGGATGTCCGCCTCCATCCGGGTGAGCGCCTCCAGCTTGGCGGGTTCCGCTGAACAACCCGCAAACTCGACTGAAGAGCGGACCTTGCGGGCTGCCTCGGCCGTCGCCGCATCGAGCGCATAATTTTCCGAGCGATAGGTGCCGGTGGCCGGATCGATGGTGCGGATGGAGGCGGACGGCTCGTCGGTGGGGACGAGGACGCGGCTCCATGTCGTGCCATTGGGAACGAGTTGGGTCTTGCCGTTGATACAGCCCTCGCGCGTCCAGCCCAGCGCTACGTCCGCCGTGTCCGACACGGTCACGCGGCTGCGGTCCAGATCGATTCGGCATATATTCTCGGCGCCCAGCGCATCGCCGCTGACCAGTGTCGCGCCGCTAGCATTGCCCTTGTCCTGATCCGCCAGTTGCTTGACGATGGCGGCGGCGCGGTCATCCACTTCGCCAAAGCTGGGGCGCAGGAAGAAGGCGGCGAGCGCGCCCGCCAGCAGAATCGCCGCGCCGATCGCGAAATTGCGGAGCTGTTTGGGCTGGTCCTGCACTTTTGCGATGCCTGCTCCGCCTGCGCACACCAGTGACAGGGCGAGCAGGACCGCGGCGACCGCGATGAAATTCTCGCGCGTGGCGATGATGGACTGCTCGGCATCCTGCCGCGCCCGGATCGCCCGTTCGCGCGTGCTGTCGGCATCGGCGGCGGCGCGGGCCTCCGCCTCCAGCCGCGTCTTTTCGGTGGCGTTCTTCTCCGCCGCGTCAATCTCCGCCAGCGAGCGGCACGGGATTATAGTGCGGAGCGGCTGTACGCCGGCCTGGCGCAGGAAGGAGGAGACTTCGCGGTTCGACACGGCAAAGCCGTATTCGGCGTCATTGCCGTCGGATATGGAGCCGAAGCTGTTCACGCCCAGCACGCGGCCGCAGGCATCGACCAGCGGTCCGCCGCTGTTGCCTGCCGCCATCGGCGCGGTGTGGAGGACGGTGTCATATTGCTTGGACGAGCGGCCAGTGGAGATGGTCCCCTGCGTCTTGACGGGCGTCATCGGCTGGATGATGTCGGCCAGCACCATGCCCTGCGCCCGGTCGACATTGCCAGGATAGCCGATGGCCACTACGCCTTGCCCATCCTGCGTGGCGCTGGCGAAGAAAGTGGCGGACGGCAACGTGCCGCCGGTGATCTCCAGCAGGGCAAGGTCGTTGCCCGGCGAGAAGGCGATGATCTTCGCGCCATAGCTGCGCTTGCCCTCGGGCGGGACAACGCCGATCACGATATTGGGTTCGTCGCGGACCAGTTCGACCACATGGGCGTTGGTCAGCACCTTGTTGGGCGCGACCACGATGCCGCTGCCATGGCCCACGAAATAGGCGCCGTCGCCCTTGGTCGCGATCAGCGCGACACGCACCACGCTGCGTGCGGCGGCGGCGATGTCCTGGCTGTCGGCAAGGGCGGGACGCGCACCTGCGAACAGGGCAAGGAGCATCAGGAACAGGGCGTGGGGGAACAGGCGCAATCTCATGGCGCGATCCATATCGGCTGCCGCGCTGGAACGACACAAAAAATGGATGGGCAGCGCGCAGGAGCAGGACATTGACCGGCTGTGCGTCGGCATGGTCCTTATTAGCCGCATGATGAATGTTAACCCGATGATGAAGATTGAGCGATAGCGCCATGGCCATGCGTATCCTGCCTGTCCTCCTTCTCGCCCTGACGACGACACCGGCTGTTGCGGGAAAGGAGGATATACCGTTGGTGATCATCGGCCTGCCCTTCTCGCCAGAGACGCCGACGCCCGTCGCTCCCACCCATCCGCTTTATCATCGCATCGAGGTGGGGGAGATTGGCGATCTCCCGTCGGCGGTTCGCACCTCCGCGCTGAACATCTTTGCCGCCGCAAAGGGATCGAGCGTCAACGAGGCATTGCGCGAGACGCTCAGACGCATGAATCTGCTCGCTACCGAAAGCACGGGCGCGCGTACTCGCCTGACCGTCACCTGGCGCGGCACAGACACGCCATTGCGCTTCATGGTCAGCCGCAATGCGGCCAGGGCGACCCTGCACTATCGGCTGGTGCGCATCGACAATGGCCAGCAGCTGTTCGATCGGGAGATCGTCACGTCCGCAAATGGTGGAGGCGTCGACGCGTCGATGCGGGACAAGGGCATATTGCGCGCAGCGATCGCGGCGAATTTCGCGTCCGCCGCCAATTGTCTGGACCGGGCTGCCTTTGGCACTGCCCCGCGCGACTGCGCGCTCGTGCCGAAATTCTCGGTTGCGGCCGTTCGTCAGCGATAGCAGCTGTTCGATCGCAAGAAACGGGATGCGATCCCCTTGTCCGGCGCCCACATAGGGCGCACATTCGCCATGTGAAGTACAGGTCGATGACAGTCAGGGAGCCGATGAGCGAAGCGCCACTGGATGAAGATCGCGCCTATGCCGCGTTCACGGCGCGGGACAGGGCGAGCGATGGCGCCTTTGTCGTCGCGGTGCGTACCACCCGCATCTACTGCAAGCCCAGTTGCCCCGCGCGCCGCCCCCGGCGGGAAAATATCTGCTTCTATGCAGATGGCGACCGGGCGAGGGCGGGGGGATATCGCCCCTGCCTGCGGTGCCGCCCCGACGACGCCGCGCGCGATGGGGAAGCGGTGCGCGCCGCGATCCGCCTGATCGAGGATAGCGTGGAGCGGCTGTCGCTGGACGGGATCGCCCGCGCGGTCGGCTATGCCCCGCACCATTTCCACCGCCTGTTCAAGCGCGATACCGGAGTGACGCCCGCCGCCTATGCACGCAGCCTGCGGGCTGAGCGCCTTGCGGTGGCGCTGTGCGACGGCGGCGGCAGCGTGACTGAGGCCATCTATCGCGCGGGCTATGAAGCGCCCAGCCGCGCCTATGCGGATGCGCGGGAACGGCTGGGCATGACACCGACCGCATGGCGCAAGGTGCATCGTTCGGCCTGATTGATCCCGGAGTGCGCCCCGCCTGCTTAATGCCAGCGAGATGGAGCCACGGTTCACTCCGTCAATCGAAGCTGAAATGCTCCATCGCGCCGCCTGCGATATATGGCCCTATCGCCTTGCCGAATGCTCCATGCGGCGGACTGCCCGTAAAGGCCGTGTGGGCGTCCAGCGTTTCCCATTCGACCAACAGGATCATCTTGCCCGGATTCTCCACGCCGCGTCCCACGCGCGCGCCGAGGCATCCGGGCGCCCCGCTGATCAGTGCCAGCGTATCGGCATCGAATACCGCCGCGAACGCATCTTCATGACCGTCCTTCGCCGTCAGTTCCACTCGTTCGAGAATCATGGTCGCCTCACCTGTTGCATGGGATTGCAGACCCTTACTGGCCCGGCCAGACAGCACCAGAAATTTCTGCCAGTCTGTCCCACAGCTGGGCTGCCATGGCATCGTCGCGGGCGCTGGGGCCGATGCGGGCAGGGCCGGCCTTGCCCCGCGCTTCCATGAAGCCGGTCGGGCCATAATAGCCGCCCGGCGTTATGTCCGGGGCAGTGGCCGCCATCAGGATGGGCCATGCACCCGCCGCGCTGCTCTGGCAGAACAGGTCGATGGCGGCGGTCCGCAGACGGGCATAGACACTTTCGGTCGGGCCGCGTCGGAACAGGTTGGTCGAGGCGATGCCGGGATGTGCGGCCAGGCTGGTGATGCCCCATCCGCCTACGTCGCTATGGCGTTGCAGCTCCAGCGCGAAGAGCAGCATGGCCAGTTTCGACTGCTGGTAACGGGTCCAGGGATTATAGCTGCGGCTGGCATCAAGGTCGTCGAGGAAGATGCGACCGCGCAAATGGGCGAGGCTGGCCAGTTGCACTGTACGGGGTGCGGGCGTGGCTTGCAGCAGGGGCAGGAGGCGCGCGGTCAACAGATAATGGCCGATGACATTGGTGCCGAACTGCGCCTCGAACCCATCTACCGTCCGCTCGCGGGTCGGGATGGCCATGACGCCCGCATTGTTGATCAGGACGTCGATGGGCCATCCGTGCGCAATCATCCGGTCGGCGAACGCATTGACGGATGCGATGCTGGCCACGTCGCATAGTCCGAAGGCGACGCGCGCACCGGGATGTAAGGCATGGATGGCGGCGATCGCGGAAATACCCTTGGATCGGTCACGACCGGTCAGCAATACCGTCCCGCCTGCCCCCGCGAGCGCCTTCGCCGTCTCCAGTCCCAGGCCGCCGGTTGCGCCCGTGATGACGAAATGCTTGCCGGTCTGGGAAGGCATGTCAGCGGTCGTCCATCCGGTCATGCGCTTCTTTCCTCGTCAGACGAAACTATAGGGATCGACGTCGACCGCAACACGCGTGGAGCTTTTCCACTCCACTTTGCCCAGCCAGTCGCGGATCACATCCTGCACGTCGATCTGGCGGCGGGCATGGATCAATATGCGGTGCCGGTAGCGGCCGCGCAACACCGCGAGCGGGGCAGGGGCGGGACCATAGATTTCGACACCATCCACCTTTGGTCGCCCGTCGCCGATCCGCCGGGCGGCCGCCTGTGCCTCATGCGCGTCGGTGTCCGACACGATGATCGCGGCAAAGCGTCCGAAGGGTGGGGCATGGGCGATGCGCCGCCCCTCCGTCTCCATCGCGTAGAATTTGGCGCTGTCGCCGGAGAGCAGCGCCTTGATGACGGGCGCATCGGGCATATGCGTCTGGATGAAGACCCGGCCCGGCTTCTCGCCCCGGCCCGCACGGCCCGACACCTGCACGATCTGCTGGAAGGTCCGCTCCGACGCGCGCAGGTCGCCGCCTTCCAGGCCCAGGTCGGCGTCGATCACCCCCACCAGCGTCAGGTTGGGGAAATGATAGCCCTTGGTGACGAGTTGCGTGCCGATGATGATGTCCACCGCGCCGCCCGACACGTCGCGCACGAACTCGGCGGCCTTGGCGGGCGACCAGAGCGTGTCGGAGGTGACGATGGCGGTGCGCGCCTGCGGGAACAGGGCGGCGGCCTCGTCCGCGATGCGCTCCACGCCGGGACCGCAGGCGACCAGGCTGTCGTCGGCATGGCACTCCGGGCATTCCTTGGGCGAGGGCACCACATGGCCGCAATGGTGGCAGGCCAGCCGGTGGGTCAGCCGATGCTCGACCATCCACGCCGTGCAATTGGGGCACTGGAACCGATGTCCGCAATGGCGGCACAGCGTTAGCGGCGCATAGCCCCGCCGGTTGAGGAAAAGCAGCGACTGCTCGCCCTTCTCCAGCACCTCTTCCATCGCCTTGACCAGCGGCGGCGCGATCCAGCGCCCGCGCTCGGGTGGGGTCTCGATCAGGTTGATACCGATGATCTCCGGCATCACCGCGCCGCCATAGCGGGCGGGCAGGCGTATCTCCTCATACCGCCCCAGCGCCACCTGATGTCGGGTCTCGATGGCGGGCGTGGCGGAGGCGAGAAGGACGGGGCATGGCTCCATCATCCCGCGCATCACCGCGACGTCGCGCGCATGATAGCGCACGCCATCCTCCTGCTTGAAGCTGGTCTCATGCGCCTCGTCCACCACGATGATGCCGAGCCTGGCATAGGGCAGGAACAGCGCCGACCGCGCGCCGATCACCACCCTGGCGCTGCCGTCCGCGATGGCGCGCCATGCCCGGCGCCGCTCGGTCTGGCGCAGGCCCGAATGCCAGGCCACCGGCTCATGCCCGAACCGCTTGGCGAAGCGGCCGAGGAACGGCTCGGTCAGCGCGATTTCGGGGAGGAGGACGACAGCCTGCTTGCCCATGCGGATCGTCTCGGCAATCGCCTCGAAATAGACTTCCGTCTTTCCCGACCCGGTGACGCCATCGAGCAGCAGCGGCCGGAAGGCTTCCGCGCGCACCAGTTCGATCAGGCGGTCGGCGGCGGCGGTCTGCTCGGGCGACAGGTCCACGGGCGCAAAGGCGGGGTCGGGTTCGGCAAAGGGCGTGTCCATGCTGACTTCCACCCCCTCCATCGCGCCATCCTTGACGAGGCCGCGGATCACCGCGTCGGACACGCCGCCGATCATCGCCAGCTCGCGCACCAGCCCCTGCCGCTCGCCGATGCGCTCCAGCGCCTGTTGCCGCTTGGGCGTGTTGCGGAGCGGCTCGCGGCCTGTGGCGCGATATTCGATCACCGACCGCGCGCCCTCCAGCGCGGAGAGGGACGCGATGGCCATCCGCAGCACGGCGGCGGGCGGCGCGCAATAATAGTCGGCGGTCCACTCGATCAGGCGGCGCAGCGGCGCGGGCAGCGGCGGCGTATCCACTACGGACAGCAGCGGGCGCAGGCGGTTGTCGCCGACGGTTTCCGTATCGGGGAAGGATTCCTCGTCCCACACCACCCCGATCACCTGCCGGGGACCGAGCGGCGCGACGACGATGCTGCCCGGTCCGGCAATCATGCCATGGGGCAGGCGATAGTCGAGCGGCCCCAGTGCGGCATTGAGGGTAATCACGCGAACTCGGCTCATGCAAGGGCCTTAGCCTGCGCCGTCGCCGCGCGCTACCGCTCGCACCGTCCCCGCGCTATAGGCGCTGCACCGAATCAACCGGCGCCGCTGGGCGCTGCACAGGGAAAGCAGCCATGAAATTCTTCGTCGACACCGCCGACACCACCGAAATCCGCGATCTGGCCGCCACCGGCCTGCTCGACGGCGTCACCACCAACCCTTCGCTGATCGCCAAGTCGGGCCGCCAGTTCCTGGAAGTGGTCGCGGAAATCTGCGGACTGGTGGACGGCCCCGTCTCCGCAGAGGTCGTGGCGCTCGACCATGCGACGATGATGAGGGAAGCCGCCGTCCTGCGGAAGATCGCGCCCAATGTCTGCATCAAGGTGCCGCTGACCATCGATGGGCTGAAGACCTGCAAGGCGCTGACCGAGGATGACTGCATGGTCAATGTCACGCTCTGCTTCTCGGCCAATCAGGCGCTGCTGGCGGCAAAGGCGGGCGCGTCCTTCATCTCGCCCTTTGTCGGCCGCCTTGACGACAATGGCGCGGACGGCATGCAACTGATCGAGGACATCCGCCTGATCTACGACAATTACGGGTTTGAGACGGAAATCCTGGCGGCATCACTCCGCAATACGTCGCATATTTTCGAGTGCGCCAAGATCGGTGCGGACGTCATCACCGCGCCGCCCGCCGTCATCAAGTCGCTGTTCAACCATGTGCTGACCGAAAAGGGCCTGGCGCAGTTCGAGGCGGACTGGGCGAAGACCGGGCAATCCATCTTGTGATTGGCCATCATGCAATCCCCCATTCTGTGATGGTGGCCCTCTGATATGGCGAGAGCCGACCGCCTCGAACGTCTCGACACCCGCCGGGCGGAGCTGGAGGATGAATATCGCGAAGCCCTGATCGCGGCGCTGCAAAGTACCGCGGCGGGGCAATGGGGCCTGTTCGACCATATGAAGGACAAGGCCGCGCGCGCCAAGGCAGCACCCGTCGTCGAGGCATTGTGCGATCTGGGCGGCGAGATCGACGCGATGCGCGAGCAACTGGGGCTGGACCCCTTTGCCTTGCACGCCGAGTTCGAGAAATCGCGCGGCCCCGTCGCGCCGAGCGCCGCCGGTGAGCCGAAGCAGGCGCGGGCATGGCTGGAGCGGTTAGGCGTACCGGTGACGGGAAAGGCGGGGTAAGCCGGACGGCTCGCCGCTCGTCGCGATTGGCGAGGATCGGCGGACAGGATGAACATCGTCATTCCCGTGATCACGAGCGCAGGGGCCTGCCGCTCCGGCCTCCCGCCAGCGCGCGATGATCCCCACCGCGCGCCAGCCGTACTATCCTATTTCCCGAACCCGCGCGGCGCCGCATCCACGACGCCGACCGTCCCCGCGCCCACTTCCGACACTTCCAGCGCCCGTTCCGCAACGCCGCTCTCGCCAAAGCGGAACGCGCCGTCGAGACCCGCAAAACCCTCATCGTCGTTCAGGCGGGTGGCGGGAAAGGGCGTGCCAACCTTCCACTCCTGTGCGATGCGGACGGTCAGCAGCACCGCGTCATAGCCCAGCGAGGCGAGTCGATAGGGTGCTGCCTGATAGCGCGCCCGATATTTGGTCGAGAATTGCCGGTAGAGATGGTCGCTGACACTGGCGAACCATGCGCCCTTCATCGCGGGGCTGCCCAGGATGGTCTGATCGGTGTTCCACAATTCCGTGCCGAGCAGCCGGGTCTTTGCCCCGCCATCGGCGCGGACCAGCGGTGCGACCTGCATCGCCACCCGGCCGATGTCCGCGATCAGCAGCGCGTCATAGCTGGAGGCGGTCGACAGCCGCTTCACCGCTGCCGCCACCGACCCCGGCGAGCGATCGAAGCTCTCCAGCGCGACTACCGTGCCGCCCTTGCTCCGCACAGCGTTCAGGAAGGCATTGCCTGCCCGCTCGCCATAGATGCCCTTGGGCACCAGCGCCGCGAAATTGCTGATGCCCCGGCCGCGCGCATAGCCGACCACGCGGTCGACCGCCTGCGCGGGGATATAACCCATCAGATAGGTGCCCTGCGCCGAAACGCTGGCATCGTTGGAGAAGCTGAGCATCGGCACGCCTGCCGTACGGGTCAGCGGCGCGGCGGCGCGCACATCGTCGGCGGTCAGCGGGCCGAGGATCAGGCGATTTCCCTCCGCCAGCGCCTTGCGCGTCGCGGCGGCGACACCGCCCGCTGCCGCCGTGTCATAGGTGGTGATGCGGACCTTTTCCGTGCGAGTGTCGAACAGCGCCATGGTGGTCGCATTGGCGATGGAACGGCCCACGCCCGCATTGCCGCCGCTCAGTGGTACGAGCAGCGCGACACGGTGCCGCTGGTTGTCGGTTGGGAGCGGCGCGATGACGTCCGTCCCGGACGCGGCTGGCGGCGGCGGCGGCGGCGCACGGTCCGGCTTTGGCACCACGGCGCAGCCCGCCAGCGCG
>DASVMZ010000100.1:0-31450 GCA_036384115.1 Sphingobium sp. | reverse complement strand
GATGTCCTTGGCCGCATCCGCCGACCGCTGGGCCAGCGCCCGCACCTCGTTGGCGACGACCGCAAAACCTTTGCCCGCGTCGCCAGCGCGTGCCGCCTCGACACCGGCGTTGAGCGCCAGCAGGTTGGTCTGGAAGGCGATGCTGTCGATCACCGTGATGATCTGGCCGATTTCCTGGCTGCTTTTCTCGATGGCGTCCATGGCGGAGACGGCCTCGCTGACCACATGGCCGCCCTCGGTCGCATCCTTGTGCGCTGCGTTGATCGATCCGCGCACTTCGGCGGCGCCGCGTGCCGTATCGCCGACCATACCCGTCACCTGATCCATTGCGGCGGTGGTTTCCTCCAGGGAAGCCGCCTGTTGCTCGGTCCGGCGGGAAAGATCCTCGGATGCTGCGCGGATTTCGGTGGAACCGGCATGCACGCTCTGCGCGGACCCGGCGACCTGGCTCAGGCTGCGCTCCAGACCGGCGATCGTGCTGTTGAAGGTCAGGCGCAGGCTGTCATAATGGCCCGCGAACGGCTCGTTGATCTGATAGGTCATGTCGCCGGCGGCAACCGCCTCCAGCCCCGTGCCCAGCGCGCGCACGACATGCTCTTGCCGTGCCTGCGATTCATTCTTTTCAAGGCCTGCGGCGCGGAACACGTCCATCGCCTGGGCCATGGCGCCGATCTCGTCGACCCGATCCTGTCCGACGATGGCGACCGCATAATCGCCGCCCGCCATGCGGTTCATGACATCGGCGGAGTTCGACAAGGGCTTGACCACCCGGCGGTTCAGCATCGTCACCGCTGCGATCAACAGCCCGACCAGGCTCGCCATGACCAGACAGAGGATGGCGATGGTGGTGGCCAGTATCGTGGTCGAGCTGGACCTGAACGCATCGGCCTCCTTCGTCGCGCTCGCCGTGAGCGCTGCCACCGACGCCTTCTGGGCATGATAGCTTTGCGACAGGACGCCATAGGCATCCATTTGTCCGACGAAATCCTTGCGGGACAGTGCGGGGAGGAAGCGGCCGTCGATCACCGACCAGAACTGCTTCGCCGACGCGGTGGTGGCATCCAGGTTCTTCTTGGTATCGGGCGACAGATCCTGCCGGGAGAAATAGGCCTCGCTCTTCTTGAACTGGGCTTCCATCTGCTTCAGCGCGTCGACATGCTCGCTCTCGGAGCCGTCGCGCTGCATGATCAGATTGACCTTGAGCCATGGCTCCACGACGTAGAGCGCGGGCGTGGAGATGTCGTTTTTCAGATCATCCATGAGCTGGTTCTGGGCGTCGATAGCCCCGCCGATCCTGATCTGGTTGATGCCATAACCAGAGACCAGCATCGCGACGGCCAATGTGCCGACGAGTATCCCTGCACCGAGCTGCGTTTGCTTCTTGATGTTCACTTGATCCCTCGCGTCAACAAAGGCCCGGCGCGACATTGGCTGTCGCTTTCAGGCACCGCTCCCTTAACTCCTTCCCCTTCCTGCGGCGGAAGGTGGAAAAAAGCGGTTAACGTGGGATCAGGGATGGGAAGAAAGCCGGTGCGGCTTTAAATTTCGGCGGAAAACAGCCAGTCGTGAAAGATGCGGACCGCCTTGTTTTCCAGCGCCCGGTGCCGACACACGAAATAATAGCGGTAGGGGCTTTCCACCTTCTGCTCGAAAAGGCGGGCGAGACGGGGGTCATGGGCGGACTCGAAATGCCGCCCGAACATCACGGCTATGCCAAAGCCCTGCGCCACGGCCTCCAGCATCAGCTGGCCTGAATCATATTGCTCGATGGAGCGTGGTTCCAGGTCGGGCTGGCCGATGGCCCTGCGCCAGTCGTCATAGAGTGTCGACATGTCGCGATGGACCAATATGGTTTCCTTCGCGAGGTCGATGGGGGCCTTGATAGCATGCGCGCCCTCCGTGCGCTCCTTGGGTGCGATCAGATAGATGTCGTCCCGGCCCAGTTCGTTGAAATAGATGGACATGTCGACATCCTTGGTCAGGATGATCGCGGCATCGAGGCTGTCGCCCAGACGCGACAGGGCGAGCGGGCTGGTGTCGATCTCGACATGGAATTCCGGGTACAGGCGGCGCAGTTCGCCCATGCGCGGCAGCAGGCTCTGACTGGCGAACAGGGCCAGCACGCCAAGGCGCAGGCGCAGTTCGCGTCGCCCCTTCAGCACGGTGTCGATCGCCAGCCCCAGTGCGTCGAGCACCGGCGCGATCTCCGCCATCAGCTTCTGACCGTCGGGGTTCAATTCCATATGCTGATGCTTGCGGTCGAACAGCATCATGCCGAGATAGCGCTCCAGCGCCTGGACGCGGCGGCTGAGCGCGGGCGTAGACAGGGCGAGTTCAGCCGCGGCCCCCTTCACGGAGCCTGTCCGCGCGACCTGGATGAACGCCTCAAGCGCAGTGAGCGGTGGCAGGCGGCGCATTTGTCTATTGTTTCCCGATTCTCCGTTACGCTGCACCGCACAAATATAACCAAAGTGGGTCAGTGTCGCCCGCTTTGTTACGATGTTATGCGGTTACGGACCCCAGGCCCGATATTTGCGTTATGGAAACGACTTCCTATCTCTACCCTGAACGATCCATTTATCCGCTGAACCACCAAGGAGCGACCAGCGATGAGCGATACCCTGACGAAAGGGCGCCGGATACAGGTCGCCAACGCCCGGCCGGAGGATAGCGGCAGCGGCCTCGCGCGCATCCCTGCGGGCGTGATGCAGGAACTGGGCCTGACCGAGGGCGACATCGTCGAGATCATCGGCAAGCGGTCAACCCCGTCCCGCGCCGTCCTGTCCTATCGCGAGGACGAGGGGCTGGACCTGCTCCGCCTCGACGGTCTCCAGCGCGCCAATGCTGGCGTCGGATCGGGCGATTTCATCGAGATCGCCAAGGCCGAGACCCGCCCTGCCCAGCGCGTCGTGTTGGCCCCGGCGCAAGAGAATCTGCGCCTCCAGGGCAATCCCGATGCGTTGAAGCGCGTGTTCGCCGGGCGTCCGCTCGCGGCGGGAGACGTGGTGGCGACGGCGGGGCAGCAACAGGTCGACCGCGACAATATGCCGCCCCAGCTGCGCCGCATGTTCAACGCGCCTGCCTATGCCTTGCAGGAAATCCGCCTGATCGTCGTGTCGACCACGCCGCGCGGCTTCGTCCATATCGACGCCGCGACAGAGATCGAGCTGCGTGCCGAATATGAGGAAGCCAAGGAATCCCGCCGCGCCGACGTCACCTATGACGATGTGGGCGGCATGTCGGAGACCATCGACCAGCTGCGCGAGATGGTCGAGCTGCCCCTGCGCTATCCCGAACTGTTCCAGCGGCTGGGCGTCGATCCGCCGCGCGGCGTCCTGCTCCACGGCCCGCCGGGAACCGGCAAGACCCGCCTCGCCCGCGCGGTCGCCAACGAGAGCAACGCCGAATTCTTCCTCATCAACGGGCCGGAGATCATGGGATCGGCCTATGGCGAGAGCGAGAAGCGGCTGCGCGAGATTTTCGAAGCAGCCACCAAGGCCCAGCCCAGCATTCTGTTCATCGACGAAATCGACAGTATCGCCCCGAAACGGGGGCAGGTCCAGGGCGAGACGGAGAAGCGCCTCGTCGCGCAACTGCTGACGCTGATGGACGGTCTGGAGGCACGCGCCAACCTCGTCGTCATCGCCGCCACCAACCGGCCAGAGGCGATTGACGAGGCGCTGCGCCGTCCCGGCCGCTTCGACCGGGAGATCATCGTCGGCGTGCCGGACGAGCGCGGACGCCGCGAAATCCTGGGCATCCACACGCGCGGCATGCCGCTGGCCGAGAATGTCGATCTGGGCGAACTGGCGCGCACCACCTATGGCTTTGTGGGCGCGGACCTTGCCGCCCTCACCCGTGAGGCCGCCATTGAAACGGTGCGCCGCTTCATGCCCCGCCTCAACCTGGAGGAAGGCACGATCCCACAGGACGTGCTGGACGAACTGAGTGTCACGCGCGAGGATTTCCTGTCCGCCATCAAGCGCGTCCAGCCATCGGCCATGCGTGAGGTGATGGTGCAGGCGCCCAACATCGGCTGGGGCGACATCGGCGGGCTGGATCAGGCGCGCCAGCGGTTGCAGGAGGGCATCGAACTCCCGCTGAAAGACCCGGAGGCGTTTCGCCGCATCGGCATCCGCGCAGCCAAGGGCTTCCTGCTCTACGGCCCGCCCGGCACCGGCAAGACCCTGCTGGCCAAGGCGGTCGCGCGGGAGGCGCAGGCGAACTTCATCGCGACCAAGTCCAGCGACCTCCTCTCCAAATGGTATGGCGAGAGCGAGCAGCAGATCGCGCGCCTCTTTGCCCGTGCGCGGCAGGTTGCGCCGACCGTGTTGTTCATCGACGAGTTGGACAGCCTCGTCCCCGCGCGCGGCGGTGGACAGGGCGAGCCGCAGGTGACGGAACGGGTGGTCAACACCATCCTTGCGGAGATGGACGGGCTGGAGGAGTTGCAGTCGGTCGTCGTCATCGGCGCGACCAACCGTCCCAATCTCATCGATCCTGCCCTGCTGCGCCCCGGCCGCTTCGATGAACTGGTCTATGTCAGCGTGCCGGACCGGGACGGGCGGCGGCACATCCTTGGCATCCACACCGGCAAGATGCCGCTGGCGCCGGATGTCGATCTGGACAGCATCGCTGATCGTGCGCTGCGCTTTACCGGCGCCGATCTGGAGGATCTGGTGCGCCGTGCCGGTCTCCATGCCCTGCGGGAATCGCTCAACGTCACGCAGGTGAAGGCCGAGCATTTCGAGAAGGCGCTGAACGATACCCGCGCCTCCGTCACCGAGGAGGTGGAGCGGGAATATGAGGCGATGGAGGCCACGCTGATGCAAAAGGCGCGCTCCGCCGATCCCATCGGCTTCATCACCCCCGGCATGGTGACGCCGCGCGGTGGCGGAAAGGCCTGATCGCCCTGTGATCCCGGGGGATTAACGCCCCCGGGCTAATGCCATGTTAACCAATTTCATCCATTCACCCTGCAACGCGGGGAGAATGAGAATGACGGGCAACGCATCGAAATCGGTCGGCACACGACTGACTTTCTATGGCATCGAGGCGCAGGATTCGGACTATCGCGCCATTGGCAGGGCTGTCGCCAGATATGCCGATGCTGCGCTGGCCGGATTTTACAAGACGGTAGAGGGCACGCCCGACGCCGCCCGCTTCTTCCCCGATCGCGCAGCCATGGACAAGGCGCGCCGCGCGCAAAAGGACCATTGGGTCCGGCTGTTCGCCGATGGCGTCACCGACCGCTATGTCGAAAGCGCCAACCGCATCGGCCGCATCCACGCCACCATCGGCCTTGGCCCGGAATGGTATATCGGCGGCTATGCCCGCGTCATGGAGCATGTCGTCGGCAAGATGATCGCCCATGGTCCCGCCGCCCTGTTGCCTGCCCGCCGCGCCGCCGCCCGCACAGTTGGTAAGTTCGTCAAGCTGGCGCTGCTCGACATGGACATTGCGCTCGCCACCTATACGGCGGCGGAGCAGGAACGGCGTACCGCCGCGATCCAGAAGATCGGCAACGCGCTGGCCGCCATGTCCAGTGGCGACCTGACCGTCCGGCTTGCCGGGCTTCCGCAGGAATATGCCCAGCTTCAGGATGATTTCAACTCCGCCATTTCGGGTCTGGGCGACACATTGTCCGGCGTGACCGAGGGCGCACGGTCCATCTCCACCGGCGCTGCCGAAATCCGCTCCGCCTCGACTGACCTGTCGCAGCGCACGGAACAACAGGCCGCCAGTCTGGAGGAAAGCTCGGCCGCGATGAACGAGCTGACCAGCATGATTACCGACACGACGCAGGCGATGGGCAATCTCAACGCCAGCATCGCCCAGACGCATCGTCAGGCCATCGACGGCGGCGAAGTCGTCCGCAGCGCCATGTCCGCCATGACCGAGATCGAGAAAAGCTCGGGCGCGATCGGCAACATCATCACCCTGATCGACGGCATCGCCTTCCAGACCAACCTGCTGGCGCTCAATGCCGGTGTCGAGGCAGCGCGTGTGGGCGAGCATGGCAAGGGCTTTGCCGTGGTCGCCAACGAGGTGCGCTCGCTGGCGCAGCGTTCTTCGGAGGCGGCGGAGGAAATCCGCAAGCTCATCCAGAGCAGCCTTGTCGAGGTGGAAAATGGCGTGCGCCTCGTCGGTGAGGTCGGTCAGGCGTTGAATGCCATCCTGTCGCAGGTCGGTGAGAGCAGCACCGTGGCCGAGCAGATCTCCAACAGCAGTGTCGCGCAGAGCGAGAATCTCAAGCAGATCAACGGCGCCGTCGCCGACATGAATCGCACGACGCAGCAGAACGCCGCGATGGTCGAGGAAAGCACCGCCGCTGCCCGCACCATGGCGGAAGAGGCGCAGCGCCTGTCGCAGGCCATCGGCCGGTTCCAGGTGGAGAGCGGCCCGGTTCGTCGTCAGGGCGGTATGGCCCGCGCGGCCTGATCCGCCGCCCGATCGACCGCGAACATATCGGTATCATCCGTTCGGTCTCCAACGGCATGACGCCGCCCGAGGACTGGAAATCTATGTGCCGGAACTCCGGCGGCTGCGGGAACGGGCGCGGACCGGGCGCTTCCTGCACCGGGTCGAGGCCCGCAGAGGCACCGTGCAGAGCCAGTGGGCCAGCGAGTGGCTCGGCAAGCACATTGCGGTGGACGGCGACCTGGCCGACCATGAACCGCACCGCGGTGGTCGTAAGCAGCGCCATCGTCAAGATGCGGGTGCACCGCCTGACCGCCCGCGTCCAATATGCGACCTTCATCGACGTGGACGAAGCCATCGCCTGACTGAAAGCGGATTCGGCCGCCACATAATATTTTTAGTTATATTATTATATAACAGTATCTTATATCATTATTCTCGACAAATATTGATAAGCTATTGGCTTTGACCGCAAGAGACGGGAAGCCAGCCAACCCGAAAGCGCCTATCTGGGCTTCCTGACCGACAGGAGACCATGATGACCCTCGCAACCAGCCTGATGGCCTCCCCGGTCGGCACGCTGACCCTTGTCGCCAGCGAAACCGGCCTCGTCGCCATCCTGTGGGAGAACGACACCCCGGGCCGCGTCCGCCTCCCCCCCTGCGCTGAGATATGCAACCAATGCATTTTGGTGGAAACCCGGCAACAACTCAGCGAATATTTCGCGGGCCACCGCCACCAATTCGATCTTCCACTGGATTTTCGTGGCACCGATTTTCAAAAGAGCGTCTGGTCCGCCCTCCTCACCATCCCCTATGGAGAGACACGCAGCTATGGCGAAATCGCACGGACCTTGGGCAAGCCGAATGCGAGCCGGGCGGTTGGAGCGGCCAACGGCCGGAATCCAATCTCCATCGTCGCGCCATGCCATAGGGTAATCGGGTCCAATGGGACAATGACAGGCTTCGCGGGCGGTATTTCTGCCAAGCAATATCTTTTGAGGCTGGAAAATCGCGACCTCCTGGGATGAGCGCAAGAGCCATTTATATCCCGGCAAGGCGGGCAGTTCTCCACCAAACACAGGCAATGGTGCGCCCGTTCGAACAAAGTTCGAACTGCCCTTTAGAAGCAGGGCGACCATCTTCTTTGAAATTGGTGCGCCCGACTGGATTCGAACCAGTGACCGCTCGCTTAGAAGGCGAGTGCTCTATCCAGCTGAGCTACGGGCGCATGCCATTCCGCTCATAGAGGATTCGCCGCAGGCAGCAAACGGCTTTCACTGTCATTCGTTACGGCTCGTTTGCAAAGTCGGGATCGTGCGATATGCAGCAGGACATGAATAACAGCCCCGCCCCCCTTCCGACCGAGCTACCTGCCAATGGCCTGGCACATGTCGATGCCGCCAGCCTCGAAGGACGGCCATTACGCTATTATGATGTCGTCATGGCAACTTTTGTCGCGATCCTGCTATTGTCCAACATTATTGGAGCGTCGAAGCGCGCGGTTCTCGACCTGCCGTGGATCGGTGAATGGTCGTTCGGCGCGGGCGTCATGTTCTTTCCGATCAGCTATATTGTCGGCGACGTGTTGACCGAGGTTTATGGCTACGCGCGCGCACGTCGGGTGATCTGGGTCGGCTTTTCCGCACTCATCTTCATGGCTTTCATGAGTTGGGTCGTCGTCTCTTTGCCACCCGCGCAAGGCTGGCCAGGCCAGGCTGCCTATGAAAGCGTGTTCGGAAATAGTTGGCGCATCGTACTTGCCTCCATCACCGCCTTTTGGGTGGGAGAGTTCGCCAACAGCTTTGTCCTCGCACGAATGAAGTCGCTGACAGCCGGGCGCTTTTTGTGGATGCGAACGATCGGCTCCACCATTGTTGGCCAGGGCCTGGATAGTCTGATCTTTTACCCCCTCGCCTTTTATGGGCTGGCAGGGTGGCCGGTGGACCAATTGTGGCAGGTCGTCATATCGCAGTTCTTCCTGAAAACCGCGTGGGAGGCACTGTTGACTCCGGTCACCTATATGGTCGTCAACGGCTTGAAGCGCCGTGAAGGTCTCGATATCTTCGATGAACAAACCGATTTTTCGCCGTTCAAGACCGGCGTCTGATCCATAGCAAGAACATATTAACCCAGATATTAGCGTGGTTTATAGGGAATTAATCCCTTCTTTACGCAAGTCGTGCGGCAGTCAGGCCGTAGCAAAGCTCGACAGGATGCTGTCGAACAGACGGCGGCCATCTGTTCCTCCATGACGCTGGTCGATGGCTCGCTCGGGATGCGGCATCATGCCGATCACATTGCCTGTCTCGTTGACGATACCGGCAATATCGCGCGCTGAGCCGTTCACAGCCTCGAGATAACGCAGGGCAATGCGCCCCTCGCCCTCCAAGCGATCGAGCGTTTCAACGTCGGCCTGATAATTGCCGTCATGATGGGCAACCGGAATATTGATCGCCTCTCCCGCATCATAGGCAGACGTGAAAAGCGTCTGATTATTGGTGACGCCCAACTGTACGCTGCGGCATACAAAATTGATGCCCGCATTACGCATCAGCGCACCAGGAAGCAGGCCCGCTTCGGTCAAAATCTGGAATCCGTTGCAAACACCGATGACAGCAACACCGCGTGCCGCAGCATCTGCAACTGCGCGCATGATCGGCGATCGGGCCGCCATTGCGCCAGAGCGCAAATAATCGCCATAGGAAAAGCCACCCGGGACACCAATAACATCCAGATTATCCGGCAGGACTGTGTCGCCATGCCAGACCATCGCTGGTTCGTGCCCGCTGATTTCCCGAAAGGCGACAGCAAGATCACGGTCGCAATTGGAGCCAGGAAAGACGATGACCGCACTCTTCATGGCGATCAGCCCAGCCGCTCGATACGGTAATTTTCGATCACCGTGTTGGCAAGCAGTTTACGGCACATGTCCTCGATCACGGCGTCTTCCAAATTGTCCGCCAGATCCAGCTCGATCACCTTGCCCGCCCGCACATCGTTCACGCCTTCAAAACCGAGTCCGGCAAGCGCATGATGGATGGCCTTACCCTGCGGGTCGAGCACACCGGGCTTCAACGTGACGAAAATCCGGGCCTTCATGGCGATACTGGTCCCTAGCTTGCGTGGCCTACCAATGGGTGTGCCAGATGATGCGGTTCGATGCGCCACGCCTTAGAAGCGACAGCACCGAACCGCAAGCACCGCTTATCCCTACTTACCGCGCTTTTTGCGATGCGTCTCAAGATCCAGAACATCCGTGTCCAGACCTTCAGGAAGCAGGCCAAGTCGGCGCGCAACTTCCTGATATGCTTCGACTTCACCACCGAGATCACGGCGAAAGCGGTCTTTGTCGAGCTTCTCGCCAGTCTCGATGTCCCACAGACGGCAACCATCGGGGCTGATCTCGTCCGCCAGGATCACCCGTGCGAAGTCACCATCCCACACCCGGCCAAATTCCAGCTTGAAGTCGACAAGGCGAATGCCGATTGCCGCGAACATGCCGCTCATGAAGTCATTCACACGAATCGCCATATCGGCAATGTCATGCATCTCTTCCTGGCTGGCCCAGCCGAAGCAGGCGATATGCTCTTCTGTGACCATCGGGTCACCCAGCGCATCGTCCTTATAATAATATTCGATGAGCGTGCGGGGAAGTTGTGTTCCCTCCTCAATGCCCAGCCGCTTGGCCAAAGACCCTGCAACGACGTTACGCACCACTACTTCGATCGGAATAATTTCACACTGTCGAACAAGTTGTTCGCGCATATTGAGACGCCGTATGAAGTGCGTCGGCACGCCGATATGAGCGAGCAGAGTGAAGACATGTTCCGAAATGCGGTTATTGAGAACACCCTTGCCAGAGATGGTGCCCTTCTTCTGCGCGTTGAAGGCGGTAGCATCATCCTTGAAATACTGGATGATGGTGCCTGGCTCTGGACCCTCATAGAGAATCTTGGCCTTGCCTTCGTAAATCTGCCGGCGGCGCGCCATATTGTGCCTACTCGATCAGGAGGAAAAACAATGCCCCGGAGACGCGAATCGCAGTGGATCAGCGGGCCCGGGGCTACTGAGGCGCATCCATAGACCAGCCGCGCGCCGGTTTCAATTAATCCGCACGCCATGCCCCAGGATGGCGTGCCCCGGCTTATCCAAGCAGGCCTGCGAGTGCGGCGATGGTCGGGTCATCTTCGGCGATCAGTGCGATAGCGCGCCGAACCTGTACGCCGGGCAGCGGTTCGACAAGCGCCAGGCGCTTCAATCCCTGCTTTGCCGCGAATTGCGCCGCAGTGACGCCAAAAGCTGGAAACACCGCCTCGCCATATTCAAGCAACTCCGTTGCGATCGCCGCAAAGTCATCGGTTTCCAGCACGGTGGGCGATGGCCACAATCCGGCTTTCACAAGACAGGCCTCAGACAAAGCACGAAGTGGATTGACTTCCTCGAAGAGGATCATCGGCATATCCACACAATCCACCAGCCGCAGCATGTCAGCCTGCGCCAGTGGATGATCTGCCCGAGCGAATAGCGACCAGCTTTCACTCCACAAATATTCGGATGGCATGCCGGCAACTTCACCTAACGCATAGAAAAGCGCGATGTCCACCTGACCTGCCGCCAGCAGACCAACCACCGCCTCCGGTGTAAAGCGAGCAAAATCAACTGCGATAGGGCGATCGGGAAACGCTTCTTGCGCTGCGGCCAACTTGTCCTGAAATCGCGACAAAATGGCAGGATGAGACGCAACGGTTATATGTTTTTCACTAACGGTTTCGGTCTGGGCAGACCGGGTTCCGATGCTTGGAAGGACGGATTCTGGAACGCTAATTTGTACCGCAGGAGCCAACTCCGGTGCGAGAGCACCGCCCTCTTTTTCCAACGCAGTATTTCTCATGACGTTCAGCAGGCTGACGGGCACAAATTCGACTGCTGGCACTGGTCCACCATGGGGAGCTACCACGACATTTGCGCTGGTAGCAGTCGAAACATCACTGACTTCGTCTTGAGCAGCCTCGATTCCCGGAGGTTCTGTCGCGCCTAATTCGCCATCGGGTTCTACAACTGCCAATCCGTCCAAATCCGCAGCATAATCAAGCAAGACTGGTGGCAATTCCGGTTCGGCAATCATAACGACAGGCGCCACAACTCCGTCCGCCGCAACGCGCGCCGCCGAGATCAGCGCGTCGCAGGCGAACAACACGTTGCGGCCATGCTCCAGCACGATCTTGCCAGAGGGCGACAGCGTCGGCTTACCGCCTGCATTGCGGACAAACAACGCGCATCCCAACCGGCTTTCCAACTGGCGGATATGATCGCTGACCGCGACCTGCGACAGGCCAAGGTGGCGTGCGGCGCCGCGAAAGGTGCCCGCGCGTGCGACCTCCGCTAAGATTTCAAGCTGACGCAGGGTCGGGCGTTCCATAGCCAAGCCATAGGGCGCGCGTCCGTGCAGGGCAAGATGAGCCTAGTCGCGCTGTCGCAGCCAAAAGCTGATTGACGCGGAGCCTCCCCCGGTGGCAAGGAGCGCCACGCTGATGGCGTCAGCGGGTATAGCTCAATGGTAGAGCACTAGCCTTCCAAGCTTGTGATGCGGGTTCGATCCCCGCTACCCGCTCCAACTGCCTCGCCCTGCAAATCAGGCATCCTACATTTTGCGACAAATTCGCGATCCAGCGACAATCGCCTGATACAATCGAGCTTTAAGGTAAACCTCACAGCGGCGCACTCGCCCGCGCCCCTCCGGTCTTGGGAAATCCCCTGATTCAGGAAAGGATGTTGAGGATAATGAATCGTCGTCTTCTCTCTGCGCTGGCCGCTGGAACGCTATTCGCAAACAGCGCTGCTGTTTTAGCCCAAGTGCCTGCCGCACCTCCTCCCTCTCCAGCCGCAGGCCATTCTTTCTTCGACGAAATGGACAGCAACAAGGACGGAGTCGTGACCCGGGCCGAAGTTACTGCGGTGCTTGATAGACGGTTCGCCGCGCTCGACATCAACCAGGATGGCATCATCAGTCAGGCCGAACGTCAGGCTCATCGCCAGGCACAACGCGACAGAAGATTCGCCGAGCGATTCGCTGCTCTGGACACCGACCATAATGGTCAGCTCAATCCTGTGGAATTGCGCGCTGCAGACGACCGAAGGGTCGGCCGCGATCGTGACACCGACAGTCGCCCCCCGCGCGGACTAGCCTTTAGCGATGCACTAACTTTCGGCGGCAGAGGGCATGGTGGGTGGAAATATGGCCCCGGCAACACCCCTGAGAGCGTAAGCCGCAACAGGGGGAATAGTGCCTCCGAAATCACTCCATTGACCAAAGAAGCCTTTTCCAAGCGCACGTTAGCGATTTTCGACCTGCTCGACAGCAATGACGATGGCAAGATCACCGCGGCCGAGCGTGACGCGGCGCCTAATCATCGTGATTTCTCCGGCAACCCGGACGGCGGCCATCATACAGATGGCCCCAAAAGCTAACGCTTTACCTCTGCTGCGCCAAGCACCGGACTTGCGCTCCGGGGCGTGGCGGCGGCAAAAGGATCTGCGAACAGATCGCAAAAAAGGTTCGAGGAATTTCATGACGCAAAAGCCGCATATTCTTCTGATCGATGACGAGCGATCGATCCGCGATCCGCTGACATCCTTTTTACAGAAGAATGGCTATCGGGTAACCGCAGCCGGGGATGCCGATGCGGCGCGCAAGGCATTGGGTGCTAACGCCATAGACCTGCTTATCCTCGACATCATGATGCCCGGGGAGGATGGCCTCAGCCTTTGTCGGCATGTGCGCGAGAAGGGTGAACTGCCTATCATCCTGCTGACCGCCCGGTCGGAAGAAACCGACCGTATCGTCGGGTTGGAGATGGGAGCCGATGATTATGTCGTAAAGCCCTTTTCCCCACGTGAACTGGTTGCGCGGATCAAGACCATATTGCGCCGTGCGGGCGCGGGTGCCGCACGTGACTCCGCGCCGCCAGCCCGGGCCTTCCTATTTGGCGAATGGGCGCTCAACATGGATGACTGGACACTGACCGGGCCGGACGGCGTCGCCATACCGCTCAGCACGGCTGATTACCGCCTCCTCATCGCTTTTCTGGAGCGGCCGCGCCAGGTGCTGACCCGCGACCAACTCCTCGACCTGACGCAAGGGCGCGAAGCCAATCCCTTTGATCGTGCCATCGACAACCAGATCAGCCGCCTGCGCCGGAAGATCGAACCCGACCCCAAGTCGCCCAGCCTCATCAAAACGGTTTGGGGTGGCGGCTATATGCTTTCTGCGGATGTGACACGCGCATGAAGTTCTCGCTTACCCGCTTCCTGCCAAACACGCTCGCGTCCCGCCTCGTCGTGGTCGCGGCTTTGCTGCTGCTCATCGCGCAACTGATAAGCTTTGCTTTGCTGGTAAGGGAAAACCGCCATCAGTGGATCACCGTAAGCGCAGCCCCAGCGGCCCTTAGGATCATCGACACTATAGAGGGCGGCGATAAGGAAGAACGGTCGCGTGCTTACCAGCTGCGCGGTCGGATCATCATCGGCAACCACGCACCTGTATCCGCCGGCCAGGCCGAACCGGCCATCGCGGAGCGTGCGGCGGAGATGTTCGAGAATGCAGGAATTAAGGTGCGCCATGTTGTGGCCTATGTCGACGACATTGCCTCAAGACAGCCCCGACAGCCCTCGCGGATGGCCAGCATCATTCATTCCCGAGACCGGGGCGGCCTGGGACAGCAAGAGAGGCAGCACGGCCGTACCCTGCATCTTACCGTACAGACACAGGACCATCGCTGGATCACCGCCATCAGCCGCGTGCGCGACGGCGGTCCACCCCTCGCCCGCCTCGTCATATGGCAAACGTTACTGATTTATGCGGCAGTCCTGCTGCCCCTGCTATTGATCGCGCGGCGCCTGTCCGCGCCACTGGGCGCCCTTACCACAGCAGCAAGGGATTATAGCCCTCACCGGGAAAGCAGCCCCCTTGCGGAACGCGGCCCTGAAGATGTACGCGAACTTACCCGGGCTTTCAACGACATGCATACGCGCATTGCAGCGATGCTGGCAGAGAAGGACCATATGCTCGGCGCCATCGGCCATGACCTTCGTACCCCACTGGCGTCGCTGCGCGTCCGGGTGGAATCGTGCGAAGATGCGGAAGAACGCGAACAAATGGCAGCCACCATCGAAGACATGAACCAGATGCTGGAAGACATTCTCTCACTGGCCCGCGCCGGCGCGGATCGTCAGCCGCCGCAGCGGGTAGATCTCACCGCTTTGGCGGAAGCGGTAGCGGAGGATTTCGAGGCAATGGGTTCGGATAGCCGTTTCGAGGATTCGGAACGTGCCATCGTCTGTATCCATGCTCCCGCAATAAAGCGCGCAGTTCGCAACCTGATCGACAACGCCATCAAATATGGCCAGTCTGCACGGGTTTCGGTTATCACCCAGAATGGCCACGCCCTCTTACGCGTAATCGACAACGGCCCCGGCATCGATCCCGCACGTATCCCTGAAATGCTGGAACCGTTCACCCGGCTGGAGCAATCGCGCAATCGCGAGACCGGCGGATCTGGCCTCGGCCTCGCCCTCGTGCGCGTCGTGATGCGGGCGGAAGGGGGTGAACTGACCCTCTCCAACCGAACGTCAGGAAGCGGTCTGATAGCAGAAATCCGCCTGAAGCTGGCTTAATATCCTTCAGGACGCGCTATGATCCGTCCTGATCGGGAAAAGCGGATCAGAAAAGCGAACCCTTGTCACCATTTCCCATCATCCGCTGCCTGACCAGTGGAATGGGCGGCCCGCCCTGCCCCAGAAACTGATCGTGAAAAGCCTTCCACCCTGCACGTCCGCCACGGCTGGCGGTCCAATCTTCCCGCAGCTTGCGGATCATCAACTTGCCCATCGTATAGTTGAGATAGGCCGGGTCATATGTCCCCCGCGCGGCCTGTTGCCGCGCATTGCCCTCGTCCTGATGGCATTCCTCCTTGAACATCCGCAGGGATTGAGCCTGCGTCATCCCGCGCGCGTGCAAGCCAATCGCCGACAACAGCCGACAATCCCGGAGCAGTGCGTTGGAAAGCTGGCCGATATGGGTTTCGGGGTCGCCCTTCCCCAGCCCGGCGTCCCATACCATCTCCTCAGCATAATGCGCCCAACCCTCGGCGAAGGCATAGCCCACGAAAACTCTGCCAAGGGGAGAGGTTGCACGATTGGAATGCAGGAAGCCCAGGAAATGCCCAGGCCAAACCTCATGAACGGAGGTGAACAGAAGGTCTTTCTCTCCCGGTAGGTAACTTTCGCGCACCGCTCTCGACCATCCCGGATCTGGAGGGGAAATATAATAGACGGACGCCAAGCCGCGCTCATATGGTCCGGGGATGTCAATGTACGCGAAATTCTGTCGATTATACGGCGGGGACTCAGCGACCTTTGCCTGTTCCTTACCGGGAATGGTCACAATATCTGACTTGGCAACGAAATCCTTAAGCACTGTTAACTGTGTATTTGCTGCCTCAACAATCGATCCTATAGGTTTATGATTGTTAAGTTTATTCATGCATCCATCAATGGATTGCGTTGGTGAAAAGCGCGCACAGGCCTGTGAAAGAGCCTTCTGGTTTCGGCGCAGGTCCGCCCGCCCTATCGCCTCCAGTTCATCAAGTGGCGTCGTCACCATTTCTGTCGCATCCAGCATGCGAGTGAAACGGGCTTCTCCCAGCGCGAAATCGCTTGTTGCCGTCGCCCGGTTCTCCTCCAACCATGTGGCCACTCCTGCCAAAGCATGCGATGCCTGCCCAGCTGCGACATCAAACTCGGCCTGTAATGCGGGGTTCTTCACCGAAGCGAACGCTGCCTTCGCATCCCCTACATAATAGTCCGCCATTCCCTGAAAACCGGCCTTGCCATAGTCGATGAAGCTCAACGGCATGGGCATTTTGAGATTCGTCCGAATCTGCGCGGCAGCACTTGGTACAGCGCGGGCAAAGGTGATGAAGGCCCTCATCCGTGTCTCCGCATCGGCGTACGGCCGCGTGACATAGACGTTGGGGTCCAGCCCGCCGTTAATGTAGTAAGCCGGATTGGCATGCGGTTGGTCTGCATCGGCCAGCCAGAACAATCGTCCACGCGCCACGGCGATAAGATAATCTCTTTCAAAGCGGTCGTCCGGCGCCAACACGGTATCGGAGAAAGTTCGCGCCTTTGCGATAGAGTCGCGCAGGAAATTCGCTTGCATTGCCAGACCCGCCTCACTCCAGTCGGGCAGTTGTCCGTCGAAGTCATGACGTCCTTGATACACCGCAAAATAGGGGTCCTGACGAAACAGCCCTTCCACGAAGCCTGTGCGGAACGCCGCCTAATTTTGAGCTGCCGACGCCTGATGCGGCTCGATGGCGGCCGCAGAATAGACCCCGTGCGGGCCGGGCGGCATTACAGCACAGCATGACAAGGTAAAGCCTATCACAGAAAATAAGGAGACAGCGCGGACAGGTGTCATGTATTTACCTTTCGGCCTGGAAAAACAGGCGAATGCGCGCGCCAGCCTCATTGTCTACCAATTCGCAAGAAATGGGAATTTGTCGCGCTCCAATCAGAAGTTTGTTTACCCCCTGTCCTCTGTTGGGCCAAGGGGAACCCATGGAGCAGGCCGCACAATTGCCGGATGGAACCCATCCGCCGCACCCTTTACGCATTCCCGCATTCCGCGCTTATTTGATCGTCCGGTTCGCGACGATCATCGCGCAGCAGGGCATGACCCTCATTATCGCCTGGCAAGCCTATAATATTGCGCGGCTTTCCATGAGTGCGCCGGTTGCCGTGGCGCAATTGGGGTTGATAGGCCTCATCCAGTTCGTCGCGCTCTTTCTGATGACACCGCTTTCCGGCTTGATGGCGGACAGGTTCAACCGGCGCCATATCGCCATGCTGACTATTGGCGGACAATTGACCAGTGCCACGATCCTTCTGGTGTCCAGTTATGAGGGCTGGATCAGCCTGCCCCTCATTTTTGGCCTAGCGGCGCTCATGGGTGTTTGCCGCGCGTTTCAAGGACCATCGCTGGGCACGCTGACAGCGAACCTGGTGCCTGCACATCTTCTCCCCCGGGCCTTCGCACTCAGCAGCATCGCCTGGCAGTCCGGCACCATCATCGGCCCCGCGATCAGTGGCTATGCTTATGCGCTGAAGCCCTATTATGCCTATGGTGCCAGTTCCCTGCTATTCTTGGGCGCACTCCTGATGCTCTTGCTCATGGGACCGGTGCGACAGGCTGTCCCGGATCGCAAACGTCACCCTCTGCGCCAGATCGTCGATGGCTTGGCCTATGTGAAGCATAACCGGCTGGTACAGGCGACAATCACGCTGGATCTCTTCGCTGTCCTGCTGGCAGGAACAACTGCTCTCCTGCCTGTCTACGCGCGTGACATATTGCATGTGGGATCAAAGGGCCTTGGCCATCTCGCTGCCGCACCGGGCATGGGCGCTGCGGTCATGGCCCTGTTTTTCTCCATTTTCCCAATGACCCATAACGTCGGCGTCAAGATGCTGGCCGCTGTCATGATCTTCGGCGCGGCGACCGTGACTTTCGGCGCGACTGCATTCATGCCTGCGCTCATCCAGATGCCGGTTGCGCTAGCCGCAATGGTGGTGTGGGGCGCCGCGGATATGGTCTCCGTCTTTGTGCGACAGTCGCTCGTCCAACTCCATACGCCCGATGAGATGCGCGGCCGGGTAAGCAGCGTCTCGCAATTGACCATTTCCGCCTCCAATGAACTGGGCGAAGCGGAATCTGGTTTTCTCGCGGCGCTGATCGGTCCGGTGTCGGCCGTTCTCCTGGGCGGGGTAGGTGCTATCGTCGTAACATTGCTCTGGTCGCGCCTTTACCCCGAACTGCGACTTGCGCGCAGCTTCGATCCACCCGATGTAGCGAAAAGCTGAAGAAGCAAAGGAACCGACCGTATGCGTGCATCTTCAATTCTGGAAACCATCGGTGGCACCCCCCATGTCCGCCTATCCCGCCTCTTCCCCAACGCCGAAGTTTGGGTAAAGAGCGAGCGAGCTAACCCCGGCGGCTCCATCAAGGACCGCATCGCACTCGCCATGATCGAGGCGGCGGAAATCAGTGGCCAGTTACAGCCCGGTGGCACAATTATCGAGCCGACATCGGGCAACACCGGTATCGGCCTAGCGATGGTCGCAGCCGTCAAGGGATATAAGCTCATCCTTGTCATGCCCGAAAGCATGTCGATAGAGCGGCGGCGGGTCATGCTGTCCTATGGTGCGAGTTTCGATCTCACCCCTCGGGAAAAGGGTATGAAGGGTGCCATCGAGCGCGCTATCGAGCTAATCGGTCAGACACCCAACAGCTGGATGCCTCAACAGTTTGAAAATCCTGCAAACATAGAAGCCCATGTAACTACAACTGCACAGGAAATTCTCGAAGACTTTCGCGATAGCCCGATCGATATATTGATTACGGGTGTTGGCACGGGTGGACATCTGACCGGCACTGCAAAGGTGCTGAAGCAGGTTTGGCCGAACCTGAAAGCCTATGCGGTAGAGCCGACCCTTTCGCCGGTGATCTCCGGCGGTGCGCCAGGTCCGCATCCTATTCAGGGAATTGGCGCTGGCTTCATCCCCGCCAATCTCCAGACTCAGCATATCGATGGTGTCATTCAGGTCGATCCCAATGACGCCAAGGAATATGCTCGCCGTAGCGCGCGGGAAGAAGGGCTACTCGTCGGCATTTCCTCAGGCGCCACACTGGCCGCGATCGCCCAGAAACTACCCGACCTGCCTGCCAATGCCCGCATCCTGGGCTTCAACTATGACACCGGCGAACGCTATCTCTCCGTTCCCGACTTTCTGCCGGAGTAGAGGCAACTTGTCATCGACACCGCCGCTATAATGAAACAATGCTCCCAGCAGGGTGCTCTATCAATGGGCGGCCTGCTGGGCAATAATCCTTCTGGGCGCCACTGCCCTTCAATCGTTCCAGCGCGTAACTTCGGCACTCGGCCCGTTATGACGCCACTAGCTTTTCATCCTCACTGTACGCCTTTGAAAAATGCGACAATAGAGTGATTCGCACTGTGAATCAGGCCTTTGGGAGAAATGCCTCGGCTGGCAATGCCATAAGCGCATCCGCCCCGCCTTCTATCTCCTGCCGCAGGGCACCGGCACGCGGCATCAATCGCTCAGCAAAGAAACGTGCCGTCGCACCCTTCGCTTCGAGAAAGGCCGTATCACCTTCACCCTCAACTATCGATTCCGCAGCGGCACTCGCCATACGCAGCCACATGAGGCCCAATGCCACAATGCCGGTGAGGTGCATATAAGCCGTAGCCGCCGCACCCACATTGTCTGGTCGCACCAACCCATTCTGCATCAGCCACAGCGTCGCAGCCTGCATCTGAGCCGTGGCATTCTCTAGCGCATCCGCCAACGGAACAAGTCCACCGCCTACCGCACGCGCAGCCGCCACCTCAGTCGCGATGGTAGCGAACAGGAATTGCACCGCCCGCCCGCCATTCTGTGCCAATTTGCGGCCGACCAGATCCATGGCCTGCACACCATTTGCCCCTTCATAGATCATGGCGATCCGCGCATCTCGCACATATTGCTCCATGCCATTTTCGGCGATGTAGCCATGCCCGCCCCATATCTGTTGGGCGATTACGGTGACATGGAAACCCTGATCGGTGCCATAGCCCTTTATCACCGGGGTCAGAAGCGATAGTAGGTCGAGGGCGTCCTGCCTTTCCTTATCACTCGCTCCATGATGCGCGATGTCCCCCTGCAAAGCGGCCCACAGGCACAATGCACGCAACCCCTCGGTCAGGGCCTTTGCCTCCATCAACATGCGCCGTACATCGGGATGCACGATCAGAGGATCGGCAGGCTGATCCGGTTCGGCAGCTCCGGAAAGCGCACGCCCCTGCCGCCGCTCAACTGCATAAAGCGCGGCATTCTGATAGGCGATCTCTGCCTGCGCCAACCCTTGCAGGCCGACATCGAGCCGCGCGGCATTCATCATCACGAACATGCCCGCCAACCCGCTATGCTCCTCACCCAGGAGCCAGCCGGTTGCGCCGTCATAATTCATGACGCAGGTCGCATTGCCATGGATGCCCATTTTATGCTCCACCGCGCCGCAGGAAACAGCATTGCGCTCTCCCAGAGCACCGCCCTCTGCAACAAGGAATTTGGGCACGATAAACAGGGAGAGGCCCTTGCTGCCTTCCGGTGCGCCGACTGTGCGAGCCAGGACAAGGTGGATGACATTCTCCGCCAAATCATGCTCACCCGCCGAAATGAAGATCTTGGTCCCCGTGATCGCATGGCTACCGTCGCTCTTTGGCTCGGCCCTTGTGCGGATGAGGCCCAGGTCGGTGCCGCATTGCGGCTCTGTCAGGTTCATTGTGCCCGTCCAACGACCAGCCACCATCGGCGGTACGTAAAGCGCTTTTTGCGCAGGATCGCCTGTCGAGAGTATCGCTTCTACAGCGCCCGCCGTCAGCCCGGCATACATGGCAAAGCTTTGATTTGCGGTGTTCAGATATTCATTCACCGCCATTGCAATCACCGCGGGCAGGCCTTGCCCTCCAAACTCCTCTGGCGCACCGAGCGTAGTCCAGCCGCCAGCGACCATCTCCGCATAGACATCCCGAAAGCCATCAGGCGTGGTGACACTTCCATCATCATGGCGCGTACAACCCTGGACGTCGCCAACCTGGTTTAACGGCAGCAGGCGCTCCGCCGCAAAACGCCCCGCCTCCTCCAGCACCGCGCCAACCACATCGGAGGTGGCACCGGCAAAGGCAGCTAGTCTACCCGCGAGTGCATCCAGCCCCAGCAGGTTGTCGAGCACGAAGCGGGTGTCTTTGACGGGGGCTATATAGGACGGCATATCTCTCTCCTGTCCCACCCGGTTTACCGGTTCGGGAAGGCCCCTTATTCCAGAACGCCGGACAAAGGCCAATGGCCCCAGAAAGAGACTATCATTCGGGCGGATCAGCCACAAAGCGCCTGACCGTCGCTTCCCATCACATTATACGCCGCGTCGGCATCCTGCCCTACCCGTGGAAAACTGACCCCCGCGAAAGAGCCCCGGGCGCTGCACAGACTGGCACAACCGCTGTCGACCGCTCCGGGCATGATGATCCGGTCACCCTCGTAACGAGCGGTGATGGTGCATCGTCCACCAGCAAAGCGGAAGATCATCAAGTCGCCAGCGCGTTTCATGGCGCCCTTACCTCGGCAATATTCCTCCTCGCCAATACGGATTTCTATACCGAACTGATGGGATTTTTCAGCGGCAAGGCTAGACAACACGCACAACCGATCCTCTCCGCCGTCATAGGTGCGGCCATAGCTGCCCACCGGGTTAGCAGTGATATCCTCCCCAATAACGCCGCTCTCCGCCGCCAGTGCCTCCAGCGCGTTGGCGGCATCGTTACTCCGCATCGCTGACGATACTTCCGCCCGATTTTCGGGCACCGAAGAAGACCCCCCACAGGCGGAGAGTAGGACGAGCATCGCTGCGACTGTGCACCGGTGGGCGCCATCACCCCTCAATCGGGCTTACCCATTCCAGGCCTTTGTCTACGATACGCCGGTAAAAACAATCACGGCGTCCGGTATGGCAGGAAGGGCCGTCCGGTTGGCAGATCAACCAGACAGCATCCTGATCACAGTCGATGCGAATGTCCTGAACATGTAGGAAATATCCTGACGTATCGCCCTTCTTCCACAGGGCCTGACGGCTACGCGACCAGAAATGCGCGATACGCGTCTCCACCGTCAGCGCCAGTGCCTCGGCATTCATATGCGCGAGCATCAGCATATCGCCGGTTGTAGAATCCGTCACGACGGCGGTAATGAGGCCATCGCGATCATATTTCGGGTCGAGGATGAGGCCCTCGTCGCGTGCATCTGTCATACCCTGCTATAGGAGGGGGGCGGTGCGGGGAAAAGAGCCAATAAGATTGGCCTGCGTGACGCATCACCCCCGCCCGATCAGTCCCTGGGCGATGCGGTCGGCAACGACCGACGGGGGCAGGCCGCTCTTGCCGCTTTCCGCCCATATCGTTCGCAACCGACCCGGTATCTGATCCACGCGTGCAAAAATCTCCGCGCGAGTCACCGGGGCCAGATAAGCCAGCGCGACATTGATGATGCCGCCTGCGTTGATGACATAATCCGGCGCATAAATGATGCCCCGCTCATGCAGGCGGGCGGCATCGTCCGGTGTGGCAAGCTGGTTGTTCGCCCCGCCTGCGACCGCCCTCACCCGCAGTGCGCCAATGCTGTTTTCGTTCAGGATCGCACCCAGCGCATTCGGACTGAAGATATCGGCCTCGACGCCCATGATCTCGCCCGGACCGACGAACGCCGCGCCCAGTTCTCCTGCCAGTGCGGCCACCTTACTGGTATCAGCATCGGCGAGCGTGAGCACCGCGCCCTCAGCCGCCAACAGCCGCGCCACGCCGCCGCCAACGCTGCCTACGCCTTGCATGGCCACTCGTACGCCGCGCATATCCTCACTGCCGCCCATCTGACCTGCAACAGCCTTGATACCCAGATACACGCCGTGAGCGGTCACTGGCCCCGGATCGCCGCCAGCCTCGCCGTCTGCAACAGGCAGACCGGAGACATAGTCGGTGCGCTCCGCAATATGGAGCATGTCCGCCTCAGCGATACCGACATCTTCGGCCGTCACATAGCGACCGCCCACCGATGCGATCGCATCTCCGAAAGCCATTAGCAATTCCGGTGTCTTTATCCGTTCGGGACCGGCAAGGATCACGCCCTTGCCGCCGCCCATCGGCAATCCGGCCATCGCATTCTTATAGCTCATGCCCCGCGACAGGCGCAGCGCGTCAGTGACCGCATCTTCGTCCCGGGCATAGTGCCAGAAACGAACGCCGCCGGCGCCAGGGCCAAGATGCGTGCTGTGGACAGCTATTATGGCGCGCAGTCCGCTCGCCCGATCATGAAAGAGATGCACGCCCTCATGGGCGTCATAATCCGGCAGTGACCAAAGCGACGTCATGACGGACTGGCCCCCTGTAGAGAAAGCAGATCATGCGCAAGCAATTGCCTGGCAGATGTGGGGAAAATGGGGCGACCGAGGAGGCTTGAACTCCCGACCTCCGGTACCACAAACCGGCGCTCTAACCAACTGAGCTACGATCGCCATAGACGCACGAAGCGTCAGAGCGCGGCTCATAGGGTGCGTTCTGCCCCACCGTCAAGCCAGTTCTCTGCGGAAAAGCGGACAAGTTTTGAAAAAGCCGTGCGCGGCATGCCCGCTGCCGTGCCAAAACGAAAAAAGGGAAGCAGTTTTGCTGCTTCCCTCTCCTATATTGCTCACCCGGGTGTTGCTTCGCCCGACGGCGGCCTGCTGTTAGTTAACCGCATCCTTCAGGCCCTTGCCAGCCTTGAACTTCGGTTGACTCGACGCTTTGATCGTCATCGCTTCACCAGTACGCGGATTACGACCTGTTGACGCCTTGCGCTGGGAAACGGAGAAGGTTCCGAAACCGACCAGACGTACTTCATCACCTGCTTTCAGGGCACCCGTGATGGACTCGAACACAGATTCAACGGCCTTGCTCGCGTCAGTCTTGGTGAGGCTACTCACCTCCGCTACCGTGCTGATAAGATCTTGCTTATTCATGCCTTGGAACCCCCCTCTTTTGTGCTTACCGGGAATCGCTCTGTAAGGAAGCGCAATAAGGCGCAGCTTTTTACACGAGTCAAAGCAAAATCGCGCAAGCTCCGGTAATTTCGGGGTACTGAAATGTGTTGCCATTCTCTTTAGGACAAAACAGACATGGTGACTAGATGCTCTCCCGCCAAAATTAACGCTGGATGTAAATCGATCTAGCGTATTCTGCCGACCTCCCATCCGTATTGGCCCATGGATGGAAAGGTCTGACAGACAATCGCCAAGCCGAGCCTAATGCCGGATCGGAACCTCGCCCTCCGTACCACCACCAACAGGCGGCTGGGCGGCCAGATCATCAGCCTCCGACCAGTCGATCGGAGACAGCGGCGCCACCAAAGCGCGCGCCAATACCTCATCCACATGGGAGACAGGGACGATTTCCAGCCCCTCTTTCACATTGGCCGGAATTTCAGCGAGATCCTTTTCATTTTCCGCCGGTATCAGCACGGTCCTGATACCGCCCCGCAAGGCAGCGAGCAGCTTCTCCTTCAGGCCACCGATAGGCAGCACACGGCCCCGCAGCGTAACTTCGCCTGTCATTGCGACCTCGCGGTTTACCGCTATGCCAGTCAGCGTCGATACGATGGAAGTCACCATGCCGATGCCCGCCGATGGACCATCCTTTGGCACCGCGCCCTCGGGCAGATGGATATGGATGTCCTTGCGCTGGAAGATGCTCGGTTTGATGCCATAGGCCGGTGAGCGCGCCTTCACATAGGAGAAGGCCGCCTGGATCGACTCGGTCATTACCTCGCCCAGCTTGCCGGTGGTCTTCACCATGCCCTTGCCCGGTACGGTGACGGATTCGATAGTCAGCAATTCGCCGCCCACTTCCGTCCAGGCAAGCCCGGTGACGGCGCCGATCTGATGCTCTTCCTCGCCCATACCATAACGGAATTTCCGCACACCGGCAAAGTCGGAGAGATTGTCCTCCGTAACCGTAACGCTCTGCGCCTTGCCCTCGACGATGCGGCGCAGTGCCTTGCGCGCCAGCCGCGCAATCTCCCGCTCCAGCGTGCGGACGCCCGCTTCCCGCGTGTAATAGCGGATGAGGTCGCGGACGGCGCCCTGCGTGACGGAGAACTCGTCCGGCTTCAGGCCATGCGCCTCGACCTGCTTGGCCATCAGATGACGTTCGGCAATTTCAACCTTCTCATCCTCGGTATAGCCTTCGAGACGGATGATCTCCATCCGGTCGAGCAGCGCCTGCGGCAGGTTCAGCGAGTTGGCGGTGGTGACGAACATGATGTCCGAGAGGTCGACGTCGACCTCCAGATAATGGTCCTGGAACTTGCTGTTCTGCTCCGGGTCGAGCACCTCCAGCAATGCCGAAGCCGGATCGCCGCGGAAATCCTGTCCCAGCTTGTCGATCTCGTCGAGCAGGAACAACGGGTTCATCGTCCCTGCCTTTTTCAGGTTGGACGCGATCTTGCCGGGCATGGAACCGATATAGGTCCGGCGGTGCCCCCTGATCTCTGCCTCATCGCGCACGCCGCCCAGCGACTGGCGGATGAACTCGCGGCCGCATGCCTTTGCGATCGAACGGCCCAGCGACGTCTTACCCACGCCCGGAGGACCGACGAGGCACAGGATCGGTCCCTTCAACTTGTCCGACCGCGCCTGCACGGCCAGATATTCGATGATCCGGTCCTTGACCTTGTCCAGCGCGAAGTGATCGGCGTCCAGCACCTCCTGCGCCTGCACCAAATCCTTTTTCAGCTTGCTCTTCTTGCCCCAGGGCAGGCCCAGCAGCGCGTCGAGATAGTTGCGCACGACCGTCGCTTCGGCCGACATGGGCTGCATGCCCTTCAGCTTCTTCAGCTCCGCATTGGCCTTGGTACGCGCTTCCTTGCTAAGTTTCAGCTTGGCGATCCTGGCGGTCAGTTCCGCCAGTTCGTCGGCATCCTCGCCCTCGCCATTTCCCAGTTCGCGCTGGATCGCCTTGAGCTGTTCGTTCAGATAATATTCGCGCTGGGTCTTCTCCATCTGGCGCTTCACGCGGCCACGAATCTTCTTCTCGACCTGCAAGACGCCCAGTTCGCCCTCCATGAAGGCGAACACCATCTCCAACCGCTTCATCGGATCGGACTCGACCAGCAGCGACTGCTTGTCGGAGACCTTCACGCTGATATTGGCGGCGACGAAGTCCGCCAGGCGGCCCGGCTCCTCAATCTCGCGCAACTGCACCGGCGTTTCGGCCGGCAGCTTCTTGTTGAGCTTGGCGTACCCCTCGAACTGGTCCGCGACCGAGCGCATCATCGCTTCGATCTCGTTGCCCTTCACATCGACATCGACATGCTCCTCCACTTGGGCGGAAAGATAGCCATCAGCCTCCTCGACCGATGCCAGGGTAGCGCGGTTCCGCCCTTCGACCAATACCCGCACAGTACCATCGGGGAGCTTGAGCATCTGGAGCACCGTTGCGACGACGCCGATGTCATACAGGTCATCGCGCGCAGGATCATCCTGCGCCGGGTCGAGCTGGGTGACGAGAAATATGTCCTTGTCGGCCTCCATCGCTTTTTCGAGAGCGACGACGCTTTTGTCGCGACCAACGAAGAGCGGCACGATCATCTGCGGAAAAACCACGATGTCACGCAGGGGCAGCAAGGGAAGGGTCTGGGTCATTCTGGCTCCATATCGGCCTTGTTCATGGCCGTCTTGCCACGGAATATCGGTGCGCCGCGGCAGGATTCAATCGTTACGCGACAGTTGTACGGAATGATTACCGCCACAAACATGAGCAACAGCTGAATCCCGACGGCAAAAAACAGCGTTAGAAAGGCAGTTTGAAACCCGGGGGCAGCGGCAACCCTGCGGTCAGTTTGGCCATTTCCGTCCCGCTGGCCTCGTCCGCCTTCTTGCGCGCGTCGTTAAATGCCGCGACGATCAGGTCTTCCATCACGCCCTTGTCCGCCACGTCGATCAGGCTGTCGTCAACCGACAGGCCGATGATGCGGCCCTTGGCACTGGCGCGGACCGTGACGAGGCCGCCGCCGGACTTGCCCTCGACCTCGATGATGTCGAGACCGGCCTGCGCCTTGGCCAGTTCTTCCTGCACCCGGCTGGCCATGCCGAGAATGTCGTTCAGATCCTTCATGCACTCATGCTCCCATTTTTGCGGGCCTCGATACCGGCGAGTTCGGCGTTGGGAAAGTTTTCCCGGATCGCCTGCCCGACCGGCGAAGACCAGACGGCATGCTCGCGCGCCTGTATCGCAGATCTTTCCTGTTCCAGTAATGTCGGCTGGGCATTGCCGTCGCTCAACCTGACGGTCCAGCTCTGGCCGGACAATCCCTTGAGCGCCTCGCCCAGATCCCGCCCGAAGTTCGCGGAGAGCGGCCGCATCAATCGCACATCGAGGAGCGGCGGCGCATAGGCCACCAATCCGACGCAATCGTGCAGATCGCTCGCGAGACCCGCGTGCTTTGCAAATAATTGTTCCACCAACGAGGGGAAGTTCGGTGGGAAAGAGGTTCCTGCGACATCGGGTTCGGCAACATGAACTTGGCCTATTTGCGTGGCAAACGGCGGAGGCACGGAGACCGGCGCTCCCACGTCGGCCCCCTTGGGAGTACCGCCCGCCAGCAACCGCGCCAGTTCCGACGGATCGGGCATGGTCGCGGCATGCACCACCCGCAGCAGGATCATGTCGCACGCATCGCGCGGATTAACCGCAGCCACGACTTCGGCATGCCCTTTGAACAGCAACTGCCACAGCCGGTGAAGGTCGGCGAAGCCCAGCTTCTTCGCCCATTCGGCCAGCACCAGCCGCTCTTCCTCGGACCGCGCCGGATCATCATCCTGCCGCCCCGACTTGGTCAGGGTGACAGCATGGACAAGATCGAGCAGATTGGCGATGATCCCGCCTGGATCGACCCCCATCTGATATTGCCCGGCCAGCCCGTCCAGCACCGCACCCGGATCGCCCAGCAGCACATGGCCGAGCAACCGCCGGATGTTGCCGCGATCCGCCAGGCCAAGCATGTCGCGCACCTGATCGGCAGTGACATGCGCCTTTTCATCGCCGGTCAATTCGGCATGGGCGATCGCCTGATCCAGGATCGACTGGCCGTCGCGCGCGGAGCCTTCCGCCGCCGCCGCGATGAGCGCCAGCGCCTCGGGGTCGGCGTCGACGCCTTCCTCCTGGCAGATATAGGCGAAATTCTCGATCAGTTTGTCGCCCGGAATACGGCGCAGGTCGAACCGCTGGCAGCGGGACAGGATGGTGACGGGAATCTTGTTCACCTCGGTGGTGGCGAACAGGAATTTCACATGGGCGGGCGGCTCCTCCAGCGTCTTCAACAAAGCGTTGAAGGCGTTCTTGGAGAGCATGTGAACTTCGTCGATGATGTAGATCTTGTAACGTGCCGAGACGGCGGCATAGCGCACGGCCTCGATGATCTCCCGCACGTCGTCGACGCCGGTGTGGCTGGCGGCGTCCATTTCTACCACGTCGATGTGGCGGCCTTCGGCGATGGCTTTGCACGGTTCACACATTCCGCACGGGTCTATGGTCGCCTCGCCCTGCCCGTCGGGTCCAACACAGTTGAGCGCCTTGGCCACCAGCCGCGCGGTCGAGGTCTTGCCCACCCCGCGCACGCCGGTCATCACGAACGCATGCGCCAGCCGCCCGCGCTTGATCGCATTGCCCAGCGTCTGGACCATCGCCTCCTGGCCGATCAGCTCGGAAAAGGTCTGCGGCCGGTATTTGCGCGCGAGAACGCGATAAGGCTGCGGGGAATCGGACATGGGCACCCTCTTAACGGGTCGAAGCGCGCCTGTCGAAGGCAGAGGCCATCCCTGCCCTTACCCAAGGTCGCAAGACAACAGGAGAATGGCGGGAATGGTGTGGGGAGCCGGGAGACAGGGTGGAAGCCGGAACGACCCGCAGCAAATTCGTTGTGGCTGCTTCCGTCAGGATCTGACCAGGTTGGCGAAGACTACGCCCGCCCGACTTCCAGGAGCGCATATGGCGGGATCGCATCTATATTTCAAGCGACATCGCACCCACCGCGACCTCTCCCTCACAATCCCTGCATATTGTGGCTCTCGCCGGGTATCCGCACTGTCAGCCCCTTCATCCCGGCCTTGAGGATGATCTGGCATGCCAGGCGGCTGGTGCGGGTCGCGGCGGCGGCGAGGTCGATCATATCCTCCTCCGCCTCGCTGGCGCGCGGCAATTTGGGGAAATCCTCCGCCGCCACGATGACATGGCAGGTGGAACAGGCCATCTGCCCCTCGCACGTCCCCTCCAGCGGCTGCCCCGCCGCCTGCCCCACGTCGAGGAGATTGTCACCTTCGCGCGCCTGCACGTCCTGCACATGCTCTCCATCCGCGCTGATAAAGCGAACGGCAATTCCGGCAGTCTTGCTCATTTCCCGAGTCCACTCATGCAAAACCTTCCTGCTCGCTGGCGCTTTCAAGGATGAGGAGCGCCGCCTCCTCCAGATCGGACATAGTGGTATAGCGCCCGAAACCAAGCCTGATCGAGGATCGGGCCTGCTGGTCGCTCAGGCCGATGGCGCGCAGCACATGACTGGTCCGGCCCGATCCGCTGGCGCACGCCGACCCCAGCGACATGCCGACCCGGCGGCAGGAGGAGAGGATGCGCGCGGCGTCCACCCCGTCGCGGCGGATGTTGAGATTGCCCTTGTAACGGTGAGTCATGCTGCCGTTGATCGTCCAGCCCGCGAACAGTCGCCGCGCCGTCTCCCACAGCGCCGCGACATGGGCGGCATCCTCGACCCGCTTTTCCGCCGCGATCTTAGCCGCCACGCCAAAACCGGCGCACAACAGCGGCGAGAGCGTGCCGGAACGCACCCCGCCTTCCTGCCCGCCACCATGCATCAGGGGCGGCAGGGCGATGCCATCGCGCACCCACAGGGCGCCAATCCCCTTTGGCCCATGAATCTTGTGCGCGCTGATCGCCACCATGTCCGGCGTCAGGGGCAGGGTCATACGCCCGAAAGCCTGCACCGCGTCGCACAGCAAGGGCGCGCCGACCCGCGCGGCCAGATCGCCCAGCGCCACCAGCGGCTGAATGACGCCAATTTCGTTATTCACCTGCATGACGACGACCAGCGCGGTCCGCACGTCGATCGCATCCTCTGCCCGGTCCAGATCGACCAGCCCATCGGCGCCCACCGGCAGGAACACCGCCTCCATATCCAGTCGCGCACAGGCCAGCGCCGTGTCGATCACGGCAGCATGTTCGGTCGCGATGGTGACGATGCGGGTCCGGCCCCGGGCCGCTGCGCCCTGCGCCACGCCATGGATGGCGGTATTGAGAGCCTCGGTCGCGCCGCTGGTGAAGATCAGGCTGCCACCTGACAGGCGACCGTCAGACAGGCGACCGTCAGACAGGGGGGCATCAGGCAGAGCCAGCGTGGCCATGATACGGTCGCGCGCCAGTTCCACCTCTGCCGCGGCCTGCCGTCCCATCGCATGGGCGCTGTGCGGATTGCCATGGCGGTGCAGCCCGTCGGTCATGGCGGCAATCACTTCGGGCGCCAGCGGCGTCGTCGCCTGATAGTCGAGATAGATCATCGCATCGGGGCCATGGGTACGGCGTTCATCCTATCAGAATCCGTTCGTCATCGCGCGGCAATTCGGCGCCACTGGGTGATGAAGCCGTCCACGTCCTGCCCGGTGGTGGTCCAGCCGAAGCTGACCCGCACCACTTCCCCCGCCGCGATGGCATCCCATCCCATCGCGGCGAGCACCGGGCTGCTCTTGAGTGTGCCGGACGAACAGGCGCTGCCTGCCGACACGGCGATCCCCGCGCCATCGAAACGGATCAGTTGCGCCCGCGCGCTGACGCCCGGCATGCGGTAGGAGGCGATGGTCGCGATACGCGGTCCGGTTGCCGACACTATTTCCCCACCCATGGCGACGATCGCCGCATCGAGACGGGCGCGCAGGGCCTCCGCCTCTGCCTGCCAGGCTCGCGGCGCTTCCAGAGCCGCCGCCATGCCCAATATCGCGGGCAGATTTTCCGTGCCGCCGCGATAGCCAAGCTCCTGTCCCCCCACCGCATGCAGCGTGGCCAGATCGCGGACCAGCAGCGCGCCGACGCCGACCGGCCCGCCCAGCTTGTGCGCACCGATGGCGATGAAATCCGCGTCCGGCAGGGCGAGCTTGCCCGCACTTTGCGCGCAATCGCACAGCCACAGGCCACCCGCGCCCCGAATCGCCGCACCGATGGCGGCAACCGGCTGGATAACGCCCGTCTCGCTGTTCACATGCTGGATGGCGACGAGGGTGTCCGACAGATCGGCATTCTCCACCCGGACGATGCCCGCCGAATCGACAG
>DASVMZ010000099.1:0-16832 GCA_036384115.1 Sphingobium sp. | reverse complement strand
ATATGGTCATCCACGCTGACAATGATCATATCTTCAAGCTGCATCGCTCATCTCCCGATAACTGACATATTGAAATTTTTCTATCGTGATCCTCGCTGCGGGTAAAGAGGCATTCGATGTTTGCGGGCGATGCATTTACAGAAAAACATAAGATAAATATTTCATAACATTTTGAATAATCATGATTATTTATCACGATTCAGCCAAAATATATAATTTTGGCATCATACCATTGCATTTTCCGCTGAACACCGCGCCATGCCGGACGGCCGAAACGGGACCGGGATTCGGCCTGCCACATAAACAATCGTAAGGATCAAGATTGTAAGGTTCGACCAAGGCGCAGGAGTAGCACATCCATCTGGATGACAGCGGTGGCTGACAGCGGGCCAGCCCGGCGGATAAACCTCAAATACGCGGCGCCCGGTTTGCTTCGATATCGCGGAGCAAGCGCCAGATGCGCTGGTTCATGGCCTGTGCCGCAGAGCCACTGCTTTCCTCCAGGCGTATTTGCAGAGCGATCAGCAACCGGCGCAGTCGATCCGTCTCGCCGTCCAGTTCACTTATCCGGAGCCCCGGATCGACCGACACCGCTGCTTCGGTCAAGCGCGCGGCAAGGTCCGCATCCAGTATCAGAGCAGCGCCGTCGCGCAGCAATGCGCGGATCGCGCCATTCTCCTCGACGCGCAGCGGCACCGCGTCGTCCGCCGCATTAGCCATGATGGTCAACAGGATGCCGGACAGTCGGCTCACCTCAATCGCGAAGCTGTCGTCAAGCGCGGGTGCGATCCTGTCGCGCAGGGAATCGGCCACGCCGCGTACGGCCGTTTCGATGGACAGGCTCATCCCATCGCTCCCTTTGCTGCCATGATACCGATGATCTCGGTCCGGTGAAAACTCTGCGCGCGCACGGCAGTCATCGCGACGGTCATATCCCTGCTCTCGCCACTGGCGAAGGAATGCTCGCCCGTTGCCCAGATTGCGCAAGCCTTCACCGCAGCGAACAAACGCCACCAGTCGAGCGACGCACGGTCGATCCGCATTCCGCTCGCCGCTTCCCACAGGGCGAGCCCATCCTCCAGCGGGAAATAGCGGGTCATCGGCCACATGGCGTTTAGCGCCCAAGCGACATCCTCCAGCGGATCGCCGATATGACACATCTCCCAGTCCAATACGGCACTGATCGCACCCTCGCCGGTGAACAGGAAATTGCCGACACGATAATCGCCGTGAACGATAGCGGATTTGGGCGCTTCGAGCGGCGGATTGCGGCGCAACCAGCGGATCGCGCCGCGCGGCACCGGTTCGACCATATGCTCCTTGGCGTCGAGTACCGCTTCCCAATGGTTCAGTTCGGCGGACCAGAGGCCACCTGATAGCTCACCGTTGCGCAACCCTGCCAGCCCAACCGCCCGATGGTCGATCGCTGCCAACTCTCCCAGGTGCCGCCAGAAGCGCGCGCCGACTTGCGCCGCCTGTCCTTCATAGGGATCGTCGGACAGATAGAAATGCCCCGGCTTGCCCGGAGCCATCTCCATGATGAAGAATGGCCGATCCAGCCATATCGGGTCCAGCTCCAGGAAATGAACGCGCGGCACCGGCACGTCGCTATCCGCGAGCGCGCTGTAGACGGTATATTCCAGATCGCGTTCCGCTTCGACCAGTCCTTTTTCGGGCGCGCGCCGGGCGATCAGCCAGCGTTCCACGCCATCCCAAACCGCACGGAATTTCGACGTTTCCTGGCTGCTTCCGCCCGGAATGCGGGCGAACTGGTCCACGACGATCCCCTGCGCATCCGGCATGCGATGCGCCAGATAGGCGGCCAGACGGGTTTCCATGTCACTCATTGTCCGCCGTGCATCCCTTTAAAGCCGAGCCGGGCATGCGGCCCCATGCTCAGAGCCTCGAACGTTCCAAAACCGCGCTGCACGCTGCCGTCGGGCAATGTCATCTTCAGTCGGGCAAATGCCTGCGTATAGATATGAGGCGGGACATAGCTGACTTCCTTTGGATCGATCTCGTCATAACCGATGACAAGGGGGCCCTTGTTAATACCATGCGCCCATTCTGGATCGAGATAGCCAATACCGGTCATGAAGAAGCGCGCCTCCGGTTCGATGTCGACGCGGATACCTCCGGGGGTCGTTATGGTCCCGTGCGTCGGCCAGCGCGTGCCGGGCTGATACATCACATCGATCTCTGCACCGGGCAGATGCTCCACCCGGCCGTCATCATGGACGATGACCATGCCATAATTCCACGCCTCGCCATGGCGGTCCTCGTTCACGTAGAAAAGGAAACCGCGATCCTCCAACTGGGCCGGAACCCACAGCCAGTGGAACTGGTGATCCTGCGCCGGCACCATCGCCTGGGGATCGCGCGCACCCACATGGCGCACGCCCCAGCTGCGGTCGCGCACCCCCTGGACATTGGCGCTTTCCAGCCGTACCTCCTGCCCACCTGCATGAATCCAGCCGGAGTAATGACCAAGCTGCGTCATGCGGGTGATGTCCATGATTACGCGCGGACCGTTGCGGCGGATCGAGCGTGGCTCCTCCACAGGGGCAGAGCGTCCCTCGAACAGTACGTCCGCCGCAATGCCATGCTCATTGTCCTCGACAATGATGCGCAGCTTTTTCAACGGCTCCACCACCTCGATACGGATCGGACCGACATGGGTGTCCATCCGCTCCATGTTCAGGTGGCGCGAGCCCCGGATATTATATTGCCGATCCCCGATCCGCACCGCGAAGGCGGCATCCATTATGTTGAGGTGCGGATACACGCCCAGTGCCGCCGCGAAGAACATATCTCCACCCAGGCTGTAGCCATTGAAGAAATAGCGGTCGTAGAAATTGCGGTCCGAACCGGAAAAGGCAATCGGCTCCGGCGTTTGATGGATTGGATAGTCGTCCGCCTTCGTCAACATAGATCGGCTCCGGTCAGAGGACTTCGTAGAATGTGTAGTCGATACGCGCGCTGCCCCCGGCCCCAACTGTCAGGATACCGCGACCGATTGCCTGAATGTCGTTCAGCCAGGCATAGCGTTCGTCGCCTGTCTCGAAAGTCGGGGCGACGGTGACGACCGGCCCGCCCGCCCGCGCGAGATCGAGTTTGCCGGTGTAAGTGACATAGATCAGGGCGTCGTCATCCGTGCGCACGGTCATGCGAACGTCCACGTCCCCGACCTTGCCCTTGACGAGAATCCAGTCGGCGGCGGCTGCACCCGCCAGCCTGGCGTTCACCCGCTCGCTCGTGACGGTGACGCTGCGCAATTCGCTGATGCTGCGGTTGCCGCCCGGCGTCTTGCCCACCGCCAGCGGGGGTGCAACCTCGACATCGACGGTGCAAAGAAGTTTCAAGTCCAGCATTTCATTCTCCCATGGATCAAGTCAGCGCCAGGAGAAGCCGCCATCGACAGGCAGTGCTACACCCGTCGAAAAGGCGCTGTCCTCGCAGGTCAGGAAAAGAGCGGCACGGAATATATCTTCAGTCTCGCCCAGCCGTTTCAGTGCGACCCGCTCCGCAGCGGCGGCCGTATGCTTGGCATCTTCCCAGAGATAGCGGGTCATCTCGGTCTTGATGACACCGGGGCAGATCGCATTGGCGCGGATCGTGGGGCCAAGGTCCATGCCCAGACAGCGAGTGAGCATCAATACGCCCGCCTTGCTGGCCGAATAGCCGCCTGTCCCCGGCATAGGCATCAGCGCGCTGACCGAGGCGATGTTGACGATGGTCGCCATCGGCGCCGCGCGCAGGAACGGCAAGGCGGCTCGAACGATATTATAGGGTCCGGTGAGGTTGACCGCGATCATCCGGTCCCAGCTTTCGGGAGCGAGTTCGCCGATGGGCGTGATATCGAGAATGCCCGCGCCGTTGACAACGCCATCCAGTCCGCCCAGCGCGCCGCCCGCTCGTGCCACCGCCTCATCCACCATCGCGCGGTCTGCAACGTCGCAGCCAGAAGACCAAGCACCCAGCGCCGCCGCAACCTGCCCGACGCCCTCCGCATTTCGGTCCAACAGCGCGACCCGCGCACCTTCGCGCACGAAACCCTCCGCGATGGCCCGGCCCATGCCGCTCGCCGCGCCGGTAACGAGAATGCGTCTCCCGTCCAGTCTGCCCGACGCTTGGCTCACCGGCCCGTCCAGACGGGCGCACGCTTTTCGACAAAGGCGCGCGGACCTTCATAAAAATCTTCGGTGAGTTTCAGCGCGCCCAGTCTTTCCGCTACTATAGTGCGGCCGAAACCATCAGGCTGGGCGGCCGACTGACGCGCCGCCTGAAGCGCATATTTCACTGCTACCGGCGCGTTCAGGGCGATGATGTCTGCCAGTTCGCGCGCGGCAGACAGTGCGCTGCCCACGGGCGCGACCCGATTGACCAGCCCAAAATGATGAGCGCGCGACGCCGTCATAGGCTCGCCCGTCGCCATCATCTCATTGGCGATATTGCGTGGCAGGACGGTCGCAATGCGGTGCGTGCCGCCCGCACCCGCGATCAGGCCCCGCTTCACCTCCGGCAGGCCGAACTGCGCCTGTTCCGAGGCGACTATCATATCGCAGGCCAATATGATCTCGAACCCGCCGCCCAGCGCCATACCCTCGACCGCTGCGATCCAAGGCTTGTGGCGCAACGCGTAGACGAAGCCTGCGAAACCACTGAGCGGCGTGTCCATGGCGGCACCCCGTCCCTCGGCGATCGCCTGAAGGTCGGCGCCCGCACAAAAGACCTTGTCGACGCTGGATGTCAGGATGACAGCACGAATGTTCGCATCGGCTTCCGACTTGCGGACGGCAGCCTCCAGCGCGATAGCGAGTTCCGGGCTGACCGCGTTGCGCTTTTCCGGACGGTTGAGCGTGACGAGGGCTATGTGGGGCGACAGTTCTTCATAAAGGACTGGCGACGGAATAGTTGATGGATCGGACATAAAGCTGTTCCCTGGCTTGGCTTCAGGCATTCAAAAGAGCGAGGGACCATTGCCCCATATCCCGTCAGGGGAGTTTAGATCCGGCATAGTGCGCTAACGGCTGGCATCATGTCGGCTTCGTTCCGCCGGAATAGGATAGACCGCCCGCCTTTCGCCCGGAACGCGGAGACAGGACAATCCACATCAAAAGGGCGGCAAGCGCGACCAGCGGAATGGCAAGCGTCAAATAGAGATTATAATTGCCGCTGCGGTCGAAGAGGATCGACCCAAGCAACGGCCCCATGCTCGCGAACAGAGCAAACAGGGCACTGATGATCGCATAGACAGAGGCGAACATCGTCTGCCCGAACCGCCGCGACAGGGTGTAGACGACAATATCCGTCTCCGCGCCCGCCGAAAGTCCCAGTATGGCAACGGCTATCGTTGCCTCCAGCCAATTGCCATCACCTTTCAGCAGCAATAGGCTGACCACAACGGGCAACAGGAACGCGACCAGCGCCAGCGGACGCGTCGGCAGTTTGTCGAGAAGAAAGCCTGTGCCCAGCCGACCCGTGATCGAACAAATCCCCATGAGGCCCGCCAACCCCGCCGCCGCCGCGAGAGAAAGGCCCCGATCATGCAGGATTGGTACGATATGGAGGGTCATGCCATAGGAGACGGTGGCGAAGATGCCGCCCGCCAGCGTTATCAGAATGAAATCGCTCGATCGCAAGGCCGCTCCGTAGGAGAGACTTCCCGATTCACGCAGCCCCGGATTCTCTCGCGCTTCTGCGGGAGGATCGGGCAGAAAGAACCAGGCGAGAGGCAACATGATGGCACCCCATCCTATCGCCAGCGCGGGGAAAGTCGCCCGCCAGCCGAACGTCTCCACGCCGAGCGCGGCAATGATCGGCCAGATCGCTGTCGCTACGCCGACACCGGCCAGCGCAATCGCCAGCGCCATTCCGCGCGAAACTCGGAACCGGGGAACCAGTGCGCTCACCCAGACAGGGGGGGAGACCATCGCCACGCCCAGGGCCTGTACCCCGCCCAATAGTAGCCACTGCCCAGGGGAACCATTGGCAAGGCCGAGGCTCGAAAAGACAAGCATATAGACAAATATGCCGGACAGGGCGATGCGACGCGGCCCGACGCGATCGACGAAGCGACCCACTAGCGGGAGGACGAGAAGGCCGACGACCATCTGTACGGCAAAGGCGGAGGAGAATTGCGACCGGGACCAGCCGAATTCGGTCGTCATGGCTTCCATGAACACGCCGCTGGAATAGGCGAAGGTCGCGGAACCCACCACGCCCAGCATCGCCACAAACGGCAGCGGCCACATGGCGTTCCATTCCTGTCGGGCTGTTGCTGTGGCCATCGTCCCCATCGATTTTTCTGCCGCCGTCATCATTGTGACGACCGGATAAGTTGAGTCATGGGTAATTGAGCCGGTCTTGTCCCGCCAGCCGAACGGGCGCAACACCGTCCGAGCGATGCTTTTGCCATGCCCATGATGCATTCCATAAAGCCATCTCAGGCATTGGGCGATGATGCCATTTTAAGGACGGTCATGGCCAAATCGTGACCAGCCCCTTTCCAGAAACTCGGTCGCTGTTCGGGCAACAGGAGGATAAGCCGGTCGACAACCGCGGGCGCGAAAACCGCCCCTATGTGGTCTTGCGAGGCTCCACAATTACAGGCATCGCGATATGCCGACCATCGCGGCGGGTGGTTGCGGCGCTCCGCCGGACATAAAAAGGGAGGTATGCCATACGGCATGCCTCCCCTCTTCTATTTACCATCCATGAAGATCAGGCTGCCTCGCCATGCTTCTGAAACATTTCGATGATGTCGCCTGACGTGACGGGCCGCCGCGCCGCACCAGCGGCCAGTGGCGCGGCACCGCCTGAAACCGATTTGACCGACACATCGACACCCTTGGCCGCAGCCTGCGCACGCAGGCCAGCAACGGTCAGGTCCGACTTGGCGTGATACTTGAAAGGATCGAAGTTATAGAGGCGCATCGCATTGAGATGCGTGATCTTGTCGATCTGCACATCTGTCAGTTTCTGTGCCGACTTCCACAACACTTCGGGCGCGTTTGGCCATGGCGTGTCGCTGTGCGGATAATCGACCTCGTAGCAGATGCTGTCCTCTCCGATGAGGTCGATGTTGCGCAGGCCATAGGCGTCGTCGATGAAGCAACTGGCGAAATGGCGCTTGTACACATCGCTCGGCTTGCTGGTTCCCAGATAGGTGTCGCTGTGCGTCCAGGCGCGATGTTGTTCATTGGCATAGTCCGCGCGTTCCAGCAGATAAGGAATCCAGCCGATACCGCTTTCCGACAAAGCTATCTTCATAGTCGGATAGCGGCTGAGCGCAGCGAGGTTGAGCCAGTCCGCCGCTCCGAACGCTACTGCCATCGGCATAGTCGAGATATTGACCTCAATCGGCGATTCCATCGACGGGTGCGGAGACGTGTTGCCGACACCAATGTGCAAGTTGATTGTCATGTCCGTTTCGGCAACGGCCTTCCACAACGGTTCCCAGAATTCATTGTGAATACTGGGAAGGCCACGTTTAGTCGGATTATCGTTGAAGCTGATGGAATGGCAGCCCTTGGCCGTCAGGCGATGGATTTCGGCGGCGGCGGCCTCGGGATCCCACAGAGGAATGATGCCGCAGGGGATCAGGCGGCCCGGATAGGCGCCGCACCATTCATCGACATGCCAGTCATTATAGGCCTGAAGATGACGGATCGCGAGTGCCTTGTCCGCCGCTCCCACGAACAGGCTGCCATCGATGCCGGCAAAGCTCGGGAAATTGAGGCTGGCGGCGATCCCGTTGACGTTCATGTCGTCGATGCGGGCATGCACGTCATAACAACCGGGACGAAGCTGGTCGAGTGAGGTCGGTTCCATGCCATATTCCTCGCGCGGGCGACCGACGACGGCGTTGAGCGCAACAGAAGGGATTTTCATCCCCTGATATTCCCAATAATTGGTTCCATCAGATTTGACCTGCAACTTGGGCGCGCTGGCGAGCAAATCGCCGGTCAGTTGGCGGTCGAAAATATCACCCGGCTCGGTGATGTGATCGTCGACACTGATCAGCACCATGTCTTCCATCTTCATAACTATCTCCTCTTGCGCTTCCCGCTTATCGTTGGACGCTCTGTCAGTGGGCGTCGGAACTTACAGGATCGAAAATAACGGGACAGAATGCGTCGCCCCGGTCGGCCATGGGCGCGAGACCCGGCACACTGAAATCCACATCTGCATCCGGCCGACGCGTCGATTTTGACGCCCTCCCCGGCTGGAAATTATAGCAGGAACCGCTCGGAAAGGCAGTGGCGGAAAGGCCCACCGGAATCGACATGCCCCGCCCCAGCGCCAGGATCGACGCCCAGCGCAGAATACGTGCGGCCTCTTTACCGGCCGGGTCGAGCGTGCCGATCCACGGGTTCAGTTCCCCCATATTCAGCCCCGCCATATCGCCAGGGGAGCGGAACAGGTCACCATCCAGATGCCAGTCGAAAACCAGCGTACCGTTGCGCCACAACTTGGTGCTGCGCCGTTTCTCCACCGCGTCCGTCACATAGATTTCATAGGAAGTAGCCGCCTGCCGATCCGCGTGCGCCGCCGCGAACAGCGCAAGGTCGTGAAGGTGGGTGCAATTTTGGGTCTTCTCGCCCCGCCTTGCAAAGTCGGCCAACGGCTCGCCGCTAAAAGTCGCCGCCAATTGCGCTATCGCCCCCGGACATAGCGTCCAGGGCGCGCGCTTCATCTCCGCATCGACCTGGCTGACAATACCGTCCGCATGGTGGAGCGTCACGACCATGCGGTGATAATCATCCTCAAGTTCAGCAGTCACATGCCGCGTCGCTGGCTCGATCAGGATGCGCCGTCGAAAGCCGCCATGATGCGCAGGATAGCTCATGCGTCCTTTGCCAACAGCAAAGCGGTGGCTAGCGGACCACCGCCAGAGGTCGCAACCGCCACCTTGGGAGCGCCCGCGATCTGCCGCTCGCCACCGATGCCCCGCAGTTGCACCACCGATTCATGTGCATAGCCAAAGCCATGGAGTCGGCCCGCACCAATCTGACCGCCAAAAGTATTGAGCGGAAGTTCGCCAGTGAGCGCGATACGCTCTCCCCCCTCGATGAATTCACCCCCCTCACCCGGCTTGCAGAAGCCTAATCCCTCCAGCCAGGTCAACGCCAGGAAACTAAACCCGTCATAAAGCTGGACGGTGTCCACATCCTTGGGCCGATAATCGGTCCGATCCCACAGCGCCGCACCCGTGGCATAGGACGCCATGCGCTCCGGCTGATCCCAGCTATGCCGGTCGGATGCGTAGGACATCGCAGCGATGCGGACAGGCGCGCACTTCACATCGCCCAACGCGTCACCGGCCGACACGATCAGCGCGGTCGATGCGTTGGTGAAGCGGTCGCAATCGTACAAGCACAGCGGATCGGAGATCATGCGTGCGCCCATATACTCGTCAAGCGTCAGCGGCTCGCGGACCAGCGCGCGGGGATTGAGCAGCGCATTGGCCCGGTCGGTCAAGGCAATCTGCGCCAGTTGCTCACGCTTCAACCCATATAGCTTCACATGCCGCATCGCATATTGTGCGACCCATGTGGAGGCGGACAGGGCATTGAACGGCATGGTCCATTGTGGAAAGCCTTCCAACCTGTCGCCGCCCTTTGGCATCGGATAGTCCTGTGGCCGGGACAACGCCGCGCCCTCATAGACGGTGCGATAACATAGCACATGACGGGCCTGCCCCGAACGGACCGCATTGGCCGCCTCCACGATGGCACCAAGCTGCGAGGATATTTCGTGCCCGCCCGCGAACCAGCGGACCTTCATACGCAGGCCGTCGATCAGATCGTCCGTCCCCACGGGCGAGTAGCCGGGCGGCATGCTCGATCTGCCCGGATAAGTAGAGATGCCGTCGATGTCCGACAGGGCAAGACCGGCGTCGTCCAGCGCCTCGCGCAGGGCATCGAGCGTCAACAGCAGCGGATGGCGGTCGGTGCGGACAGAAATCTCCGACTGACCGATGCCGGTGATATAGGCTTCGGGAACTGCCACGTCAGTCGATCTTCTCGAAAAGGGGGAGCCAGACGTCATCCTGCTGCTCGAATACGACCGCCACCCGGTCCCCGATATCGACGGCCTCCACTGGCGATCCGACGATGTTGGTGGTCAGGATCACGCCCGGCGCCCCGTCGATCGCGACACGCGCGATGACAAAGGGCACTTCCATCGCCGGATGCCATTTCTGGCGATTGATAGTGTAGCTGTGGACAACGCCCGTGCCCTCCACGGCGGCAGGCGCCACCGTTTCGGACAGGCAATCGGGACAGACTGGCCGTGGAGGATGAATGAAAGTCGCGCACTCCTGGCATTGCAGGAAACGCAGCACACCATCCGCACCACTGGTCCAGAAGAAGCGATTGTCCGGCCCGAGTTGGGGCAACATGCGGGGCACGGTCAAGGAATCAATCCCACCGGATCGGGAGCGAGTCGATAGCGATGATATTGCCGCCGTGAAATTTGGCCGGCTTGTCGGCATCCAGTCGGAAATTGGGCAGGCGCGCGACCATCTGTTCGTAGACGACCTGTAGCTCGACACGAGCGAGGTGCGAACCGAGACAGCGATGCGGACCGACCCCAAAGGCAATGTGCACCTTATTCTCGCGGCCCAGATCATAGGCCTCCGGGTTGGCGAATTCGCGTTCGTCCAGGTCGGCGCCGGGCAGGTACAGCATCAGCTTGTCACCTTCCTTCATCTGCCAGCCGCCGAATTCCACATCCTTCGCAATGCGGCGGGTTGGCACGGTGAAGGTGTAGCGCCGCAATATCTCCTCGGCCGCTTCCACGATCAGCTTCGGATTCTCGCGAATCTGCTCCTGAAGGTCGGGATTACGGGCAAGATGGCGAATACCATAGCCGATGCCGTTGATGACCGTATCCAGACCCGCGATAAACAGCAGGACGGCAAAGTCCTCCATCGTCTCGTGCGTCATGGGCTCGCCATCGATTTCCGTCTTCCACAACAGGCTGAGCAGATCATCCCTCGGATCGGTACGACGCGCCTCGATCTCGCCCTTCATGGCGTCGGCAACCTTGCGCATGCGCAGGAAGGGATCGAGCATCGACGTCGCCGGCGAGAGAAATTCATGTACCAGATCGCGGAACTCCGCCGAACGCTCAATAGGCAGGCCCATCATCTTGAGGAAGACCTGCACGGGCAGCGGTTCGGCAATCGCGGGGATGACATCGCAATGCCCCTGCTCGATCACGGCGTCGATCAAGCTGTTGGTCAACGCCCGGATTTCCTCCTTGCGCGCGATCATCGCCTTGGGCGAAAAAGCCGGGTTGAGCGGCGCGCGGAAGCGGGTGTGGCTTGGTGGATCGAGGTTGATCGGCGTCGGGAGCGGCAGGTGCGTCGCGCCCGGCATGGCGGCGAGAATGCCAGGCAATATCTCGCTGGGGAACAATTCGCTGGAGAATGTCTCGGTATCGCGGGAGGCCTCGTAATTTTCCCTATGACCCATGATGATCCAATGGCCACCATTGCGCGGCGTCCAGAAGACAGGCGGCGCATCGCGCAAGATCTGGCGCACGCGCTCATGCGGATCGGTGAGCAGCGCATCATCCAGAAACATGTCGAAATCATAGACGGCTTCTTCCGCCACATGGTCTGGCTTTGGAGAGACCGGGCTAAGAGCGTTCATGCAAATTCGTCCTTCTCGTCATCGGGCCACCACATCATAGGCCGCCATCCCCGCGCCGGGAATCAAAATGCAATGCGTTCGATGGATTTCGAGACAAAACTCCGCGGAAGCAAGTACCTTGTTATTGCAATACCGCGCACACGATATACGATATACACTCTGTTGCTAAAGGCGATCGCACCATTCTATCGCACAGGTTGGCGGTCGTACTTTCATCAGAGCGGTAACGGCCCCAGCCCGGCAACTGGACGGATGATATGAAGATAAGAATCGAGCGGGCGCAATGTGTGGGCAATGCGCGATGCCACGCCATTTCAGAGGAACTCTATCCTCTGGACGACGACGGCTATATCGACACGGACGGTTTCGACGTGACCGACGGAGACGAAAAGACAGCCCGCAACGGCGCGCGCGCCTGCCCGGAGCGGATCATCTTCGTTATCGAGGATGATGGCGATCAGAGCTGGCCGCCGGTCAAGGCATGACATTGGCCTGCGTCCCGGACGCGCCGCACGACAGCGTTTAGGGTCGTGAGCGCCTCGACATCCGACACCATCCTTATCGACGATCGGGAGGGTGTACGTGTCATCACACTCCACCGGCCGGAAAAACTCAACGCTTTCAACATAGAACTACTGACTGCCTTCCGACAGGCCATCGTGCAGGCCGCCGCAGACGATACCGTGCATGTAACCGTGGTGACGGGTGCCGGACGCGCTTTCTCCGTGGGCGCGGACCTTGCCGAAATGGCGCAATCCCATGACGAGATGATCGACGGCCCGCGTCCCGGCAAGCAATTGTTCGAGGATTTGCAGGCGACACTGGAGACTTTTCCCAAGCCACTGATCGGTACGATAAACGGCCTCGGCGTCGGATTTGGCTTCACCTTCCTGGGCTATTGCGATTTCGCGCTGCTCGCAAAGAGCGCGCGCCTGCGCACCCCGTTTAGCCAGTTGGGCCTCTCGCCAGAGGCATCGAGCAGCTATCTTTTCCCGCTACGCATGGGATGGCGCGCGGCGGCGCGCGCCCTCATGCTGGGCGACTGGTTCAGCGCGGAGGAGGTCGTCGCCTGTGGTCTGGCGCAGGAGGTTGTGGAAGACGCCGACCTGATGGATGCGGCGCTAGCACTGGCGCACAGGCTCGCCCAGGCACCGTTGCAATCCCTTATCGCCACCAAAGCACTTATGCTGCAGGCTCACCTTCCTGCGATGCGCGCCGCGCGTATATTGGAGGGCGAAACGATCGCGGGATTGATCGGCACCCCCGCCAATCGCGCAGCGGTACAAGCCTTCGCGGCGACCCGGAAAAGCGGGAACTGAGCGCAGGCGAGCGCGGTCCGGCCGGAAAGGGCAGGCCTCCGTTTTCAATCGCGAATGCGCTCCAGGAAAAAGAAGAACGCATCCAGCAAGGCTCGCGCATCATCTCTTGGTGCCGGATGGGCAACCGACAGGGCGACGTCGTTCAGCGCGGCCTGGATCAGATTGGCCAGCGGCTGTGCGGGTCGCCGGGCCACGATGCCCTGATCCATCAATTTGGTCAGCGCATCCGCCGTGCCCCTCGCCACATAATCCGACTGGATTTCGCGCCACCGTTGCCACCCCAATACAGCAGGGCCATCGATCAGCAGGACCCGCTGAAACTCCCCGGTCGATGCAACCAGTTCCAGATAGGTCCGGAACGCCTCGCGCACCTGTGCCCAAAGGTCGCCGCGAAGCGGAACGACTGCATGCGCTGTCCGCCCGTTCAATTCACTGGCGACGGCACGGAATACTTCCTCGAACAAGGCCTCCTTGTCGGCGAAATGATGATAGAGTGCCCCTCGCGTGAGCGATGCCGACTTGACGATGTCGATCGCACGGGCCGCATGGAACCCTTCGTCCGCAAAAACCGCCCGCGCCGCCGCGACGAGCGCAGCACGCGTCTCCACCGCCCGCTTCCGCTGAGATTCGCGCGATCCTCCCCTGACGGACCTGACTGCGTCCATGACGACAAACCCTGTTCCTGAAATGCTTCCGCCTTGCCCAATCGCACGAGAAGGACTACCAGTCCACGACATACACCGTGTTTTTCGATTCCTACGATCTGGTAGCGCGGGATGATAAAATGGAGAGACCCATGGCAAACGACGACACACCCACCAGCGGCTTCAAGATTTATCGCGCCAAAGATGCGCAGGAACTGATGGCGACGGGCGCGATGACAATCGAGCCGATCAGCGAAGTCCAGCGGTCAGGTCTCAGAAAGATGGTCGAGGCGGGATATCTGGAAGGCGACGAGGTCAAAGTACTTGTCGACATCCCCGGCTTTAGCCTCGCTCATGCGTGGCTCAAGAAATCCTACCCGCTGATGCTGCACACGCATGATTCCGACTGCCTCTATTATGTCGTTGCCGGCAGTCTGAAGATCGGCACCGAAGAATTGGGAGCGCGCGATAGTTTTTTCGTTCCCGCCAATGTGCCCTATACCTATAAGCCGGGTCCCGATGGCGTCGAGGTTCTGGAATTCCGTCACTCGGGCACTTTCAATTTCGTCAATTTGGCCAAAGGCGCGGCCTATTTCGAGAGAGCCGCCGAAATCGTGGCGGCCAATGCCAGCGACTGGAAAGTCGCGACGCCGCCGTCGGTGAAAGCCTGACCCGCCTTGACAATTGATCACCGGATTCGCGCGAACTTTCAGGAGTCGCACTTGCCATGACATTTGACTGGATGACGAGCGGCCCCAGATCGGTCGAAACCATCGACGCCGGACTGGAGGAGTTGGCGCTCCACGGCGCATGTATCATCACCGGCGTCCTGTCGCCGGACCTCCTCGATATCGCGCACGAGGCGACCTATCGCGTCGCCCGCAACGAGCGTAAATATGGCTGGGCACAACATTACCAATATGGCGCGGACGATCATGTCAATCAGCGCATCTGGAACCTTCCCAGCCGGGATCCCGTGTTCTGTGAACTGGCCGAGCATCCTGTGGCCATCGAAATTGTCAAGCGCACTTTGGGGTGGCCCGCCACCCTGTCGAGCATGTCCGCCAATATTGCCAATGACGGCGGCGCCAGCATGATTCTGCATACCGACCAGGGCTATCTGCCGGGCCAGCTTGACCGGCCCTGGGTCTATAATCTTGCCTGGTGCATAGATGATTTCACGGCGGAGAATGGCGCCACGCTGATCGCGCCCGGCTCCCATCTTCTCGACGGCCCGCTACCGGATGGCGCGGCGGAGCAGATGATTCCGGCGATCGCGCCTGCCGGGTCGCTGTTCGTTCTGGACGGTCGCACCCATCATACCAATGGCGTGAACCGGAGCGGCGCTGGCCGGGCGGGTCTGTTTGCCGTCTATACCCTGCCCTGGTTGATGCCGCAGGAAAATTGGTCGCTCTCGATCGACCCTGCCGTCCGGCAGTTCGGATCGGAGACGTTGCAGACATTATTCGGTTTCCGGCCCCAGGTACTGGGCCGCGTCAACGGGCAGGAAAGGCTCTGATATGGGTGAGCAGACAGACAATATCCTCGACCGCCTGTTCAGCGCGCTGAGCGCGGGGAACGTCGGGGCGGCTGCCGCATGCCTGACCGACGACGGCATCATCTGGCATGGCTACGATCGAGTGGAACAGGACCGCGCGACCGCCGTCGCAGGCTGGGAGAGCTTCATCGCCCACTTCTCCGACCGCCGCGTCATCGATGTACGACGTCAGGTGACCCCGACGGGATTTGTACAACAGCATGTGATGACGGTCCGCAGCGCGGGCGGCCGGGCCATGGCGTGGCCCATCTGCGTCGTCGTTACCATGCGCGACGGACTGATCGAACGGCTGGACGAATATATCGACCGCGCCGGGGCGTTCGTCCCTGACGCATGACTGCCGCAGGGCGGCGCCCCCGCCTCGTTCATATTGTGCGGGAGATTGACTGGCACTCTTCGCCAGTACGCGCGCGCGACCGGTGCGACGCCGTGCATCCATGGTTCGGCGGAGCAAACCCCATTATGATTGGGGCGCGAGAACCTAAACCTGCCCGTTAACTCGCGGGCGCCAGTGCGGTCATCGCGGCGCCGATCCGGGTATTACCGGCGGGCACCAGGCCAAACAGGTCGCGCGTCGCCTTATCCATTCCGGCCTGGACATCCTCAGGAAGCGTGAAGGCCCAGTTGATCTGCTGGCGAATGAAGTCGCTGGAATAATAGGCGAACATCATGCGCCGCCGCTCGTCGTTCGTCACATTGCAGCCCGATGTGTGCCACAACCGCCCCTCCATGGCGATGAACGATCCGGCAGGCGCCTCGAACGGCAAGGTCCGGTCCAAAGCGTCAGCAGGAACCTCGTCAGCGGACTGGTAACGATGACTGCCCGGCAGATAGCGGGTCGCGCCATTCGCCTCATGCACATCGTCGAGGCACCAGATGACATTCATTGCAAAGACGTGCGGCCAGGGCGCGGGCATCACCAGCGCCTGATCGGAATGGATGTTCATCGACCCCGAACCAGGGAGCGCGATGTTGGCAGTGAAGTTCGAAACGAGGAAATGTGGGCCAAGCAGGGCCGCGACCGCCAGCAAGGCATCCTTGCGGGTCAGCAGTTCAATAAACACCGGATCGATAGCCGGAAGATTGTTGACCCGAATATTGGCGTCATTCGGGTCGAGCATCTTGAGATGGGTCGATCCCATGATCTGACGCGTATGTTCCACGCCGCGATCGAGCGCATCGCGCGCCCGGACAAGTTCGTCCGCCGAGAGCACGGACGGGAAAATGCAAAAGCCATGTTCGACGAACTGCCGGCTCATCTCTTCTGCCGTGAGGATCATGTCTCTCTCCTGTCGTAATCCCGGTGGCAAAGGGCACACTCACACCGACATACATCTTGTATGTCGCAATAGGGCAACAGCTTTTTATATGCAATGCACATGGCGCACGTATATCAGGATTCCAGTCCGGCCCAGAGACGGTCGGTGATGCGGGCCAGTCCCACCAAGGCGGCACCCCGAGGTACGGCGTAAGTGGGCTGAGGCCAGTGGGGCCTTACAATTCCTGCTTCAAGGTTTTCGCATGCCGCCTGACAGACACAGGATGCGGATGCGAGGATAGGGCATGACCAAAACAGCGGCGCATCCATATTGCCTATTCCACGGAGCAATATCATTTGCTACATCCATCTGACGTTACACCCTGTAAC
>DASVMZ010000098.1:0-8780 GCA_036384115.1 Sphingobium sp. | reverse complement strand
GCCTCCCCCACCTCCTCCGACAAACAGGCGGCCAGCGCGATGCCCTCCGCCTGCATGGCGATGATCGCCGCGCCGTCCAGCGACTGCGACCCGGCGAAGATGTGCCAGCCGCGCCAGTCCGCGCCTGCCGCGATCATGGTGCGGGCCAGCGGGGCAGCGAGCGCGGCATCGACGCCGAAGGGCTTGCCCCCCCCGCCCATCCGCATGCCGGACCCCTTGAGGTCGAAGTCCGGGTTCACGCGCACGGCGACACGCGGCGTGATACCCGTGGCGTCGGCAAGGGCGAGGAGGCGGCGCGCCTCCCCTTCGGACTCCAGATGGATGGTGACACCATGGTCGAGCGCGGTGGCCAGCTCCCTGTCGCGCTTGCCCGGCCCGGCGAAACTGATCCGCGCCGGGTCCATGCCAGCGGCCAGCGCCATGTCCAGCTCTCCCGCCGACGCGATGTCGAACCCGTCGACCAGCCCGGCCATGTGGCGGAGCAGGGGTGCGAAGGGATTGGCCTTCATCGCATAATGAAGATGGCAGCGATCCGGCAGGACGGCGACCAGCGACGCGACCCGCGCGTCCAGCATCGCGGCGTCATAGGCGAACAGCGGCGTGTCCCCCGCCTCGTCCGCAAGGGCGGCGGCGCCCCGGCCACCGATCAGGAGCATGGCCTCCTCGCCCATATAGGCGAGCGGAATGGCGCCCATGGCTTTGAATTTCCCCATGACTTTGGATTTCCCCATAACTTTGGATTTCAGGGTCATGACGTCACCATCTGGGCCAGCGCGACACGGTCGATCTTGCCATTGGGATTATGGGGCAGGTCAGGCAAGGCGATGACCTCGCGCGGTTGCATGAAATTGGGCAGGTCGCGGCGCAAGGATGCCTGAAGGGTGGCGATCACGGCGTCCTCCTCCCCGGTCGTGCGGATATAGAGGCGGATCGCCTGCCCGAGACGCTCGTCGGGGAGGCCGAGCGCGACTGCCTCGACCACGCCGGGCACGGATGCGGCGGCTTCCTCTATTTCGGTGGGGCTGATGCGGTTGCCCGCGCTTTTTATCATGGCATCGTCGCGGCCGACGAAGAAGAGCAGCCCCGCCCCGTCCCGCCGCACCGTGTCACCGGACCAGACGGCGGTTCCGCCATAGGCCGAGGCTGCTGGCGCCGGGCGAAAGCGTTGGGCGGTGCGCTCCGCATCACGCCAATAGCCTTGCGCGACCAGCGGCCCGCAATGCACCAGTTCGCCAGGTTCGTCCGCGTCGGTCGGGCTGCCGTCGGGGCGGACCACCAGAATCTCCGCATGGGGGATGGCGCGGCCCATGCTGTCCGGCTGGCTGTCGATCAGGGCAGGCGGCAGATAGGTGGAGCGGAACGCCTCCGTCAGGCCGTACATCGCATAAAGGTCGGCATGGGCGAACCGCTCGCGCAGGCGGCGGACCAGCGGGCGGGTGAGCGCGCCGCCGCTGTTGGTGAGGCGGCGAAGGCTGGCGGCGGCCTCGGCTGGCCACTCCACGTCGAGCAGTTGCACCCAGAGCGGCGGCACCCCGGCCAGTGTGGTGATGCCAAAGGCCGCGACCGCCTTTGCCACGTCGCGGGGGAGGAGATAGTCGAACGGCACCGCGCATCCCCCGCCGGCCCAGGTTGAGAAAAGCTGGTTCTGGCCGTAGTCGAAGCTGAACGGCAGCACGCACAGGGTGCGGTCGTGCGGACGAATGTCGAGATAATGGGCAACCGCCTCTGCCCCCAGTGCGAGGTTGGCGTGGCTGAGCATCACCCCCTTGGGTCGCCCGGTGGAGCCGCTGGTATAGAGAATCTCGCACAGGGTAGCGGGGTGGGCAACGGAGGGCGGGAGGCCGGGCTGGCGGTCGTCCGCCATCGCCGCGACCGGGACGTCCTCCTCGACCAGGTGCACGCCGTGGGGCAGGTCGCCGGGTTCGAGCAGCTTTGCCCGACTGGCCTGCGTGATGAGCAGCGCCGCGCCACTGTCAGCAAGAATATGACCGACCTGCGCGCGCTTGAGCAACGGATTTACCGGGACATAGACCAGGCCCGCGCGCGCCGCCGCCAGCGGCAGGATGGAGGTCAATGCGCCCTTGGGCAGCCAACTCGCCATACGGGCGCCTGCATCCGGGCACTGGCCCTGCAACCATGCGGCAAGACGTGCGGTGCGCGCCTCCAGCCCGGCAAAGTCGATGCTTTCGCCGCGCGGGATGACGAGCGCCGGATCGGCAAGCGCACCTGCGAGCGGGAGATGGTCGAGAGGGCGACTGTCGATGGCCATGGGTCCGCGTCTATTGGCAACGGTCGCTTTACGCAAATGGCGTATCGTTTCCGCACTTGTACCGCCGGAAACCAGCCGCTACGCGGGCTTCCGCAACGAATCGGGTCCGCTGTTTTCATGCCAGATCATACGCTTTCCGCAGAATCCGCCATGCGATCGGTATTGGTCGACGCACTGGGCATTTCGCCCGAGCGAGTCGCCGCCTTCGACGCGGATACACCGTTGTTCGGCGCCCTGCCGGAGCTGGATTCCATGGCCGTCGCCACCGTCCTTACCGAGATGGAGGACAAGCTGGACATCCTGATAGATGATGACGACATCGATGCAGAAGTCTTTGAAACATTTGGTAATCTGGTTGCGTTCGCCCAGGGGAAACTGGATGCGAACGGCTGATTAGTGCTGAGTCCGATCGCCATGCAGGCGGAGCGCAGAACGCTTGCCTCGCTCCGCTCGGCAGAACGCTTCGACTTCGCTCAGCCCGAACTGAGCATCATCAGCGAGACAAGCGAAAGCCACCCTGAGCGGCTCTCGGCCCTTACTCGGCGGCAATCGCTTCGAAATCCGCTTCGGCCAGGAAACGCTCCGCATCCAGCGCAGCCATGCAGCCCATGCCCGCCGCCGTCACGGCCTGACGGTATAGTTTGTCGGTGACGTCGCCTGCCGCAAAGACGCCGGGAATGGCGGTGCGACTGGTGCCCTTCTCGACCACCAGATAGCCCTCGTCCAGTTCCAGCTTGCCCTCGAACAATTCCGTCGATGGCTTGTGGCCGATGGCGACGAATGCGCCGTCGGTGGCGATATGGCTCTTCTCGCCCGTCACTGTGTCGATCAGGTCGACACCGACCAGACCCTCGGGATCACCGCCGCCGACGAACCGCTCGATACCCTTGTTCCACAGCACCTTGATCTTTGGATGGGCGAACAGGCGCTCTTGCAGGATCTTCTCCGCGCGCAGGCTGTCGCGGCGATGGATCAGGGTGACGTCATGGCTGTGGTTGGTGAGGTAGAGTGCCTCCTCGACCGCCGTATTGCCGCCGCCGATCACCACCACCTTCTTGCCGCGATAGAAGAAACCGTCGCAGGTCGCGCAGGCCGATACGCCCTTGCCCTGCAACAGATGCTCGCTCTCCAGCCCCAGCCACTTCGCCGCAGCACCAGTCGAGATGACCAGCGTGTCCGCGACATAGACGGTGCCGCCATCGCCCCGGAGCCGGAAGGGACGCTCGGACAGGTCAACGTCGACGATCTGGTCATACATCATCTGCGCACCGACATGCTCCGCCTGTGCCTGCATCTGCTCCATGAGCCATGGTCCCTGGATGACGTCGCGGAAGCCCGGATAATTCTCCACATCCGTGGTGATGGTCAACTGGCCACCCGGCTGCATACCCTGCACCACGATCGGCGCCATGCCCGCACGGGCGGCATAGATGGCGGCGCTCAGCCCGGCGGGGCCGGAACCGAGGATGAGCATGCGTGTGGAATGGGTAGCGGTCATAGGGTGCCCTTACTGCAAATTCTGATGGCTACATAAGGATTGCATACGCATACGCAAAGCCATTCCCGTCCTGTCGGACGCGCAGATTTTCAATCAAGCACACTAGGCAGGGTTTCAAACCCCCGGCGCAGCGTCTCACCCCAATGCGCGGAAATCCGACCGAACTCCTCATCCTCCGGGTAGATGCGGCGGCGCAGGCGAAAGGTCAGGTCATCTTTCGAGATCACTGTAAGGTCGAGCGGCATGCCAACCGACAGGTTGGAACGCAGCGTCGAGTCCATCGACACGCATACTGCCTTGGCCGCATCCTCCAGCGAGGTTTCGGGATGGATGATCCGGTCGAGGATCGGCTTGCCATATTTATGCTCGCCGATTTGAAAGAAGGGCGTGTCGGCCGTCGCCTCGATGAAATTACCGTCGGAATAGATGAGATAGAGGCGCAACTTGCCGTTCTTGCGCTGGCCACACAGGATCATGTTGGACGACAGGCTGCTGCTCGACATGCCCAGCTTCTGCTGCATGCGCGTCTGCACCGCCTTCATCGTGTCGCCCACGATCTGTGCGGCGCGATGCATGGTCTTGCAGTTGAGCAGTGTCTCGCAATCGACGCCCTCCATATTATCCTTGATGGCGCGGCTGATCGTGGTCTTCACCTCCTGCGTCACGGAGAGGTTCCCCGAACACATGATGGCGATCGCCCGCTCGCCGGGGCTTTCATAGGTGAAGGTCTTGCGGAAACGGCCGATGTTATCGACACCCGCATTGGTTCGTGTATCGGACAACAGGACAAGGCCGGCATCGACCCGGACGGCAACACAATAAGTCACTTTGGTTTTACGCCCCCCGGCTCAGCGATTCGCGGACAATGGCACTAATGTCATGGGATTGCCATCATTGCTGCTGGGATTGCGCCTGCTTGCGGGCCAGGATCGGGGCGGTGGCGACCTGTACATCGACATTCATGCCGATGATGCCGCTGAGCGCGGCCACCCCGCGCAACGGCGCCGAATCAAAGGCATCGACGCCCCAGGAGAGGCGCACATATTGGTCGGTGACGCAGATCTTGCGGGTGGGATCGAAGCCGATCCAGCCCAGCCCCTCGACAAAGGCTTCGGCCCAGCCATGGCTCTGGCCCAGTTCCTCCGTGTCCAAATCGCCTTCCTCGTCATAGACATAGCCTGCGACATAGCGGGTCGGCACGCCCATTTCCCGCGCGGAGGAGATGAAGACATGGGCAAAGTCCTGGCAGACGCCATGTCCCATCTCCAGCGCCTGTGACGCCGTGGTCTCGCTGTCGGTGGTGTCCTTGCGATAGACCATCCGCTCATGAACCAAGCGGGAAAGATTGTGCAGGCTGGCCAGCGGCCCGTCCGTCGTCAGGGATTCCTGCGCGATGGCGACCAGCGCGGGGCTTGCCTTGGTGAAATCGCCCTGCCGCAGGAAGATGCGCGGACTGGCGGCCTCCTCCGGGAAGCCGATGATGCCCGCACGATCCGATGTCTCCACCGTTCCTTCGGCCACGACCACCGCCTCGCTGATCCGCTGACCGGTGCGCCACAGGGACTCCGGCACACCATAGCTGTTGAGCGTATAGCTCTCGACCGGCTCGCCGTTGACGGTGATCGTCCAGTCCTCGACCTGCTGTACCGGGCTGTTCATGGGCTTGAGCCGCAGCCGCATGGTTGCCCCCTGCGCGGTGCCCTCGTAGAGATAGCGGGTTTCATGGCGGATCGAGAGGCGCATGGGTCAGTCCTAGGCGAAATGATAGGCTTCGGCGATTTCGATGCCGACGCGATTGCTGTCCGACAGGGTCCGCTGAACCGTCTCGTGCAGGCCATAGCGGAAGATGTCCCCGCTGGTCTTGGCGGCAAGTCCCGTCACCATGGCTTCCACACTGTCATGGCACTCGCGTCTTTGTCCATGCCATTGTGCCAGGCGGCCGAGACGATAGGATAGCTGGTCGTAGCAATAGAGCACGCTGCGCGGAAAACGCCGGTTGAGCATCAGGAAGTCGGTGATCTGCCAGGGCGAGTACACCCCGCCATAGACATGATGATAGGCGCGGTTGCCGGACAGGGCATAGAGCACCGACTGCCATTGATAATGGTCGCGATTGCCCCCCACCACGTCCGTCTCCGGCAGCAGCACATAATATTTGACGTCGAGCAGCCGCAGCACCGACTGCGCTCGCTCCAGCGCGCAGCCCGCGCGGATGAAGTCGTGCCGTTCGTCGCGCAGATGCCCGCTCTCGGTCGCGCCGCGAAAGATCATGGCGCGTTGCTTGACCCAGTCCAGGATCGTCGCGAGTTGCGCCCGCGCCTGCGGCACGTCATAGCTTTCGAGGTTGCGCCAGCCTTCGTTCAACGCCTCCCACATATCCTGCGTCAGCGCGGTACGGACCGACTTGCCGTTTGCCCGCGCCTTCATCAGGCAGGAGCGGATCGACACCGGATTATCGCCGTTGAGGACGAGATGCTCGACCACGTCGCTTTCCCGGATCACCGCATCCTTGTCGAAAAGATGCTGGCTGCCTGTCACGCGGATGATGGACTTCCATTCCTCCCGGTGGTGGGCGCCGGGCAGGATCGCCATGCGTTGCCCCATGGTGATGAGCCGGGCGGTGGCCTCTGCCCGCTCCAGATAGCGTGCGAGCCAGAATAGATTTTCAGCGGTCCTGCTCAGCATGGTTGCGCCCTTCCCCGAGACGTCGTTTCTGTCACCGACCACCCCGTCATATCTGCAACACCCATGTATCCTTTACGCCGCCCCCCTGGCTGGAATTGACGACCAGCGATCCCTCGGTCAGCGCGACCCGCGTCAGGCCGCCCGGCACCAGCCGCAATTGCGTGCCGACCAGGCAATAGGGCCGAAAATCCGCATGCCGTTCGACGATGCCGGTCTCGCCCAGTGTCGGTACGGTCGAGAGCGCCAGCGTCGGCTGCGCGATGAACTCGGCCGGATTTGCGCGGATGCGCGCGGCATAGGCGGCCACCTCGTCCTTGGTCGCCTGCGGCCCGATCAACATGCCATAACCGCCCGAGCCATGCACTTCCTTGGCGACCAGCTCGTGCAGATTGTCGAGGACATAGGCGCACTCGTCCGGCTTGGCGCAATTCCAGGTCGGGATATTTTCCAGGATCGCGCTCTCACCCAGGTAAAAGCGGATCATGTCCGGCACATAGGTATAGACGGCCTTGTCGTCCGCCACGCCCGCGCCCGGTGCGGAGGCCAGCGTCACACCGCCCCTTCGGTAGGCGTCGAACAGGCCCGGCACGCCCAGCAGGCTGTCGGGGCGGAAGACCAGCGGGTCGATATAGTCATCGTCGATGCGGCGATAGATGACGTCCACCCGGCGCGGGCCATAGGTCGTCTTCATATAGACCAGCCCGTCGTCGGCATAGAGGTCGGCAGGCTCGACCAGTTCCACGCCCATCAGGTCGGCAAGGAAGCTATGCTCATAATAGGCGCTGTTGAGCGCGCCCGGCGTGAGCACGACGACGATGGGGTCGTCCTTGCAGGCGGGCGGCGCGACTTCCTTGAGGCTTTTCAGCAGGTCGTCGGGATAATGATCGACGGGCGCAACCATGCCCTGACCGAACAGGTCGGGGAACATGCGGGTCATGATCTCGCGGTTCTCCAGCATATAGGAGACACCCGATGGCGTGCGGCAATTATCCTCCAGCACCTGGAACTTGTCCGGCCCCGTACGCACGATGTCGACGCCGACGATATGGCTATACACCCGGCCCGGCGGCGTGAAGCCCGCCATCTCCGGCTTATAGGCCGCATTTTTGTAGATGATGTCGGCTGGCATGATGCCCGCACGGATGATCTCGCCGCGATGATAGACGTCATAGAGAAAGGCGTTCAGCGCCCGCGCCCTCTGCCGGATGCCTGCATCCAGCGTGCGCCATTCCAGCGCGGTGAATATCCGTGGCAGCAGGTCGAAGGGGATCAGCCGTTCCGGGTCGCCACCCTCGCCATAGACAGCGAAGGTGATGCCGATCCGTCGAAAGATCGCCTCGGCTTCCTCCAGGCGGCGGTTAAGCCCGCCTATGCCGGTCTGTTCGACCCAATGCTGCACTGGCGCATAACATTCTCGCACCGACCCGTTTCGGTCCAGCATCTCGTAAAACGCCATTCAGACCGCCTATGCCCCCGTTTGTTTGTGCATTGCAACATAGTGCGCTGGATTCGGAGAAATGCAAGGGGAAAAGTTACGGTTTCGGGAGTGTGGAAAGGGAATGAGGGTGGGTTCCGGCGGATATTACGGTAGGTCGTTACGGTCGGGCCAGGTCGGAGCGGTCCGGCAACTTGGGGGGAAGCCGGAAAAATCTTGGTACACCGGCCGGAATGGCGGCCTGATATGCCGGTAGGATTAGCCAGTGAAGCTAGTCCGTTCCGGCACCGGGCAAATATTCTCTGGACCGTATGGCCGGTTACAGGCATAAAGGCAGTGCTATGATTGGCAACGCCCTACTTCTGCGGACAGCGCGACTTACACGCCCTTAGGCGTGCGATACCGGCTGCGCCCCTCCATCTGACGAGGGATGCGCCATCCGCCTAAGGGACCATTTCACCGCTCACCGTCAATCGCGATTCCATGGTCATACGCGCACCATCATCGCTTTGCAGAAGAATTTTTCCCATGATGCTCATTGATCCCAGCCGCAAATATCGGCCCTTCCCGCAGGTCGACCTGCCTGACCGCCAATGGCCCAGCCGCACGATCACCGCCCCGCCCCGCTGGCTGTCGACCGACATGCGCGACGGCAATCAGGCGCTGATCGACCCGATGGATACGGAGAAGAAGACGCGTTTCTTCGAGTTGCTGACCCGCATCGGCATCAAGGAGATCGAGGTCGGCTTTCCGTCCGCGGGCGCGACCGAGTTCGATTTCATTTCCGGCCTCGTCCAGTCGGGACGCATTCCCGACGACGTGCTGATCCAGGTGCTGACACAGGCGCGCCGCGACCTGATCGAGAAAAGCTTCGAGAGCCTGAAGGGCGCCAA
>DASVMZ010000097.1:0-3781 GCA_036384115.1 Sphingobium sp. | reverse complement strand
GCTGGGGCGCGCGCACGCTCGACCTCGACATCATCCTGTGGGAAGGCGGCGCCTGCCGGACACCGCGCCTGATCGTGCCCCATCCGGCCTATGCGATGCGCGAATTCGTCCTGCGCCCGCTCAGCGCAATCGCCCCGCGCTGGCGCGATCCGGCCACCGGATTGCGCATCAACCATCTCCGAACACGCCTCGAACGGCCAAAGCCGGTTGACCCCACCCGGTCCACCGGATAGGGACGCGCCTCACGGCGTCGAAGGACACTGCCGGGCCCTTAGCTCAGTCGGTAGAGCAACTGACTTTTAATCAGTAGGTCGCTGGTTCGAATCCAGCAGGGCTCACCAAACCATATATCCCAATGGTTTAGGTGAGATTTTGGGGGCGATTGCATCGCTCTTTGTCTCACAGTTTTATGAGCTTTCGCGCCTAGGGAAAAGGGGCCGGCTATCCATACCAATCACGGCACCCATGCATGGAAATGCGTCTCATACGAATGATAGCGGAATTCCGCTGACTGGCGCTATACAACGATGATGATGCAAATCGTCAGGCACTTCTCCGCCACTTCGATTTGGACGTTTGATGGATGATATTGCGCCGCTGCATGCGACCGGGTGACACCTTGCCGCACCAGCGCAGCGTGGATTAAGCGCAGATAATCAGTCAACTGGAACGGCTTTGAGGCCTGGGTTCAAACCATGTAGGACGCTCAACGACCAAAATCCTTCCTCCGGAAGTGGACGGTCCGTTGACTTGGCAAATCCGTCGCCAACAGCCCACTATATATGGTGGCCAAGAGTATGGATTTGCTTTTCCAAGGACTTCGAGCCGCCAGCGTGTGCAATTTTGCTTGGACGGGCACCATAATAACATCGACCTTTACTTATCGGTGGAGGAAGTTGGGCAGCCGCGTCAGCACTCATTCGCCTATGATAAAAACGCGCTGGACAACGCATCTCTCCAATGAAAAGTTTCCGATCGAAACTCGTATTCCTGGGAGGGCGTACCGAGTTCCGGGCCAGCAAACTGGTCGGCATGAGGAGGGGAATGGCGTCATGCTCGGGAAGTAACAGGCGCATCCTGAATGGCTCGCAAAATGCCTGCAAAGGCAAGAACAGGGAGCCCGTTCAATGCTACATCAATCGCTTTCACATGCTCTTCGCGGGGCGCTTCTCCTTACTTGCTGTGGATCGGCACTGTCCGCCGCCCATGCACAGGCACCGACCGCCGAAGAAAATGACGAGCAGAGCATCACTGTCACCGGTCGCCGCATCTCCCAATCGTCCGAAGCCATCGGCGAGAATAAGGTCAGCGCCGTCGTCGCGATTACGCGCGAGGCGCTGCTGTCCGCGCCGTCGGGCATTTCTGGCCTCAAGATGCTGGAGCAGTTGCCCGGCTTCAACGTGCAGACCGATGGTGCGCTGGGCCTCTATGAATTCGGTAACAGCGTGCAGACGCGCGCCTTCAACCTCGACCAGATCGGCTTTGTGGTCGATGGCGTGCCCACGGGGCGCAGCGATGCTTTCGGCGGCAGCCCCGTGTTCCGCTATGTCGACAATGAAAATCTGGGCGCGGTCGTGGCGTCGGTGGGCGCGGGCGACGTCAGCCTGCCGAGCTATTCCTCGCTCGGCCCCATCATCCAGTACAACAGCATCGTGCCACAGGACGAGTTGGGCCTGTTCGTCTCGCAGAGCTTCGGCGACTTCAACCTCCGGCGCACCTTCATCCGGGCCAGCACCGGACAGATCGGGCCGTTCAAGGCGTTCGTCAGCCGCACCAAGCTCAACAGCAACCTGTGGCGCGGCCCCGGCACGGTGGACCGCGAGCATTGGGAAGGGATGATCCACGCGGACCTGGGCGGGGACAGCTGGGCGCGGTTGAAGTTCATTTCCAACGACTTCTTCGACTATGACTCGCCGACGATCACGCGGGCGCAATATAATTGCACCGTGAAGAATGCCGACGGGCTGTGCGGGCGCGACTATGCCTATATCGCCACCCGGCCGAATACGGCGGCAGGCTTCGCGCCCAGTCCGGCAAGCATCTATTATTCCAACGCCGCCTACACCAATGTCTATAATCTCGCGATTAACGTGCGCAAGGACCGGCTCTATGCCGGCACCTTCCATGCCGGCATCGCGGACGGCATCTGGGCGGAATCGACCCTCTATTATGAGAATAAGGACGGCTATGGCGTCTCGCCGGACGGCTATGCCAATTCGCTGAGCCGCTATACGCCACAGTTGCTGGCGGGGCTGGCCGTCACCGCACCCAAGGGCGTGCAATATGGCCGGTCGGGTGTCGGCGGCGACCGCTATGGCATCACCTCCATCGTCCATTGGGACATGGGGTGGAACACGGTCGAGGGCGGCGTATGGGCGGAGGTGGACAAATATCACCGCACACAGGCACGCTACAACACGGTGGATGGATCGCCCGACGGCGCACCCAATCTCAACGAACTGGTCTATCTGCGCCGCGATTATCGGTCGAAGCGCGACACGCTGCAAATCTTCGCGCGCGACACGCTGAAGCTGCTCGACGAGAAGCTGACCATCGACTTGGGCTTCAAGGGACTGGTGCTCGATTATCGCCAGCGGGGATATCGGGACTTCGACGATTATTATCGGGTCGTCGGCGGGGTCGGCGTGCCGGGCTGGGGACCGCAGACCAACAGCGCCCATTACAGGGACCTGTTCCTGCCCATGGCCGGCCTGCTCTACAAATTCGACGGCCGGACGCAGGCCTTTGCCTCCTATGCGGAGAATATGGCGCTGCCCAAGGGTATGGACGACATCTATGCGATCACGCGGCCCGGCACGTCTGCACTGGTCCCCGCCCCCGCGCCCGAACGGTCGCAGAATGCGGAACTGGGCATCCGCACCAACCAAGGGCAGCTTTATGCGTCGCTGGCCGTCTACTATACCTTCTTCAAGAACCGCATCCAGTCGATCACCAGCTTCGTGCCGGGTGGCGGCGCATCGACCGAGACATTCTTCCAGAATGTCGGCCGGGTGGAGTCCTATGGCGTGGAATATAGCGGCACCTACAAGCCGTTGTTCCTGCACGGCCTCGCCTATGGCAATATCAACGTCACCTATAATCATGCCAAGTTCAAGGACGACATCCTTGGTTCGGCGGTCATCCCCATCGCGGGCAAGTTCGTGCCGGACAGCGCGAAATGGATCGTTTCGGGCGGCGTGACAGTGGAGCCGGCAAGTTGGCTGGTCGGCAATATCAGCGGCAAATATACCAGCCGCCGCTGGTCCACCTTCGTCAATGCGCCGGGATCAAGCGTGCCCGGCTTCGCGGTGTTCAGTGCCTATGTGGACATTGGCGACGGCTTCAGCCTCGGCCCGATCAAGAGCGCCAAGCTGCGAGTCAACGTCGACAATATCTTCGACAAGGATGTGCTGTCCTTCATCTCGACAGCGGTGACGGGCGACGGCGCGTTCCGGCCACTGTCGCCGCGCACTTTCCAACTGACGATCTCTGGGGAAATTTGAGCATGAAGAAGGCCATGTGGGGGGCAGCACTTATCGCGCTGCTCCCGGCCGCCGGTTCGGCGCAGGATGTGCCTCCGGCGGTGATGAAGATGCACCAGAAGCTGCTGACGCTCGACACCCATCTCGATACGCCCGCGTCGCTCGACCTGCCCGGCTGGTCCATCGAGGCGGAGCATGACGTGCATGCCGATTTCACGCAGGTCGACCTGCCGCGCATGAAGAAGGGCGGGCTGGATGGCGGATTCTGGGCGATCTATACGTCGCAGGGGCCGCTGACG
>DASVMZ010000096.1:0-62978 GCA_036384115.1 Sphingobium sp. | reverse complement strand
GTTCGACTATATCGAATGCTTCTACAACCCGACACGGCGGCACTCGACCCTTGGCTATCTCAGCCCCATAGATTTCGAACGGGAAGCTGGTGTAGCCTAATTGAGCCTATCTCGGTGTCCGCCAAACCGGCAGCAGGCCAGCGCGCGCGACTTCCTATCAGTTCGACGCAAACGGCAACCGCAAGCGGGTCACGTTTCCCGATACCAACTACATCGACTACACCTATGACGGCCTTGATCGCCCTTCCACGATCCTGCGGTCGGGCAGTGCCACGATTGCCAGCTACAGTTATAATGCCGCAGGCCAGCGCGCCGGCTTCAACAGCGGCATCACCACAAGCTATAGCTATGATGGCATCGGGCGGCTGAGTTCGTTGAGCAGCACGCCCAGCACCAACGGTGCTTATGTCAACAGCTACAGCTTCAGCTATAATCCGGCGAGCCAGATCACCCAGCTCACCAAGAGCAACAACGCCTTCGTGTTTGCGGGCACCTACAATGTGAACCGGGCCTACACGACCAATGGCCTCAACCAATATACCGCCGCCGGATCGGCGAGCTTCTCTTACGATGCCAATGGCAACCTCACCAGCGATGGTTCGACGAGCTTTCTCTACGATATCGAGAACCGGTTGGTAGGAGCGGGCGGGGGTCGCAATGCGGTGCTGCGCTATGATTCCTTAGGCCGCCTCTATGAGGTCGCAAGTCCCACCGGCACGACCCGCTTCCTATACGACGGAGACGCGCTGGTTGCTGAGTACGACGCCACCGGCAATCTGCTGCGCCGCTATGCCCATGGCGCCGACATTGCAGCCGACGATCCCATCGCCTGGTATGAAGGTTCTGCCTTCGGTGCCTCGAACGAGCGGCAGTTACGGCCCGATTGGCAGGGCAGCATCGCGCTTGTCACCGACAGCGCCGGCAGCCTTGTCCATGCGGCGAACACATATGACGACTATGGCATCCCCGGCAGCCAGAATGTCGGCCGCTTTCAATATACCGGTCAAGCCTGGCAAACCGAGCTCGGCATGTACTACTACAAGGCGCGCTTTTACTCGCCCACCCTCGGCAGGTTCCTCCAGACCGATCCGATCGGATATGATGACCAGATCAACCTCTATGCCTATGTCGCAAACGACCCGGTTAATGCTAGCGATCCAACTGGACAGAGGATCGTATATAAAGGAACGCCCGAACAGGCGGCATTCTTGAGGGACTGGACTAGGACGGTTGCGCGTTCCGATCCGATGTTGATGGCGCGTTTTAAGGAACTGATCAGATCAGATAATGTGCATACGGTAAGGCCTGCAAGCCCGACGGAGCGGTCTGAAAGTGAAGCGCAGCGACCATTTGTAAATGCGACAAATGGTTTTGGCACTGGAACGACGGCGAAGATTGAAATGGGGAAATTAAAATCACCGACTGGAGTGCCGTCAAGTGTTGGTGACATCATCGCCCATGAACTCTTCGGACACAGCGTCGAGGCAGATCGTGGAGCCCAAGCTCCTGCACATGTCTTTAATGAGCAGTCCAGAGTTCAAGTGCGGGAGGAAAGTGCGGTTAGGATGGAAAATGTATTCCGTAATGCATCGGGGGAGCAAACGAGAGAAAATTACGGAAATCGCGCTGTCGGTAATCCGAGAATGTGTGTAGATAACTCTACGGAGTGCAGATGAAATGATGGAAGTATCATCGGATTCACTGATAAAAATTTCTACATGTTTGGCATTTCTGTCATTTATATTGATTTTACAATCATGTAATCATGATCAGTGCGAAGCGTTTAGGGGGGATTATGGGCGGATCGATCCGAAAATCCCATTGATGAAACCTATCCATGATAGGGATCGGGATAGTATAATTTTAAAAATAAATAATTGCTTTTCTCGATTCCCTTACCGTGGAAAATTGCAAAAATTACATTTTTCCGAATCGATGACCTTGGATGGTATTGACAGTTATTATTTCTTTATTTTGGAAAATATAACTGACGTTGAAGTTGTTTATTCAATATCCAAAGATGGAAAAATAAAATCTGCATATGACTATAGTCCGCTTTGAAGGGATTTTTAATCATTTTGCTAAGTCATAGCTTATAATCTCGTCGATGGCCCCGACCTGTGCTCCGTCGCGCAGGCCGAGGGCCTCGGCGAGGCGGGAGCGGCTATAGGTGTAGAGGGCGGCATGGGACCGCGAGCGGCTGATGGCGACATAGGCGGTGCGGGTATCGACGGTGTTGGCGCGGAATCTCTCCATGTGCGCCATCGCCCTGTCCGCCGTCGCGCCCTGTGCGGCGTGGATGGTCTGCACCCAACCGGGACGGATGTGGCGGTCGGCGAGCTTGCGCATGTCGAGCCGCTGGCGCTGCCCATCCTGCTGCCGCTCGAACAGCATGGTGCCGCTGGTGGCGTCCAGCTCGACCATGGTGCCGGTGTGGCCGTTGAGGCGCTTGGCGGCATAGTTGTTGCGGGTGAACTGGATGCGGTCCCCGGCGCGAAACTCTTGGCTCACCTCCGAGAATGCCTCGGCCTGATCCCCGCCTGACGCTGCGGGCGACCAGATGAGCGGCTTGTCCTTTGGCCTAAGAGCCGCACGGTTCCGGCCTCGGCATTGACAGCATCGACCCGGTAGCCGATGCCGAGACGCGGCTGCCCCTTTCCGCTGCCCTTGCGGAACGTGACGATCTGCCCCGGCTCATAGCTGGCGGCGCTACGCGCCTCGACGCGGGTGAGGCCCACCGGCTCCAGCACGGTGGCAACCATGGCCTCCTCTCCAAGATGCCGTCGCGGACCAGGGCGAGCCGGATGGAATCGGTGAGTCGCTGCCGTCCCCACACGTGGGGTCCAGGACCAGCGTGGCGGCGCGCTCATCGGGGAACAGCTTCGCAAAATCCCGCGCGATGAGGGCATGGCGCACATCATCCTTGGCATGTTCGACGATGTGCCCGCCACCCTTGTCGAGCGCGTCCAACGCGGCGGCGGCATCACCTGCCAGCAGGCCTCCACCGCCTCGCGGGTCCGGGCGTTGGTCTGGCGCACGATCTCGTCGAGCACGGCGGTCGCCATGCCCGCCTCGCGGAGTTGCCCCAACGCACGCCCTGGCTCGACGCTGCCGAGTTGCTCGACATCGCCGACCAGGATCAGCCTGACCTGGCATGACGGGCGCGGGCGATCCGCCGCTGCGCATCGCGGGCGGACAGCATGGAGGCCTCGTCCACGATCCAGACTTCGCTGCCGGGGATGCACGGCTCGCTCTCCTGTGCCAGCATCCTGGCGACCGTCTCCGGCTCCGCCCCGATGGCGCGGCCCAGCACATCGGCGGCCGTAGCCGTGGGGGCGAGCGCGCGCACCGTGCGCTTCTGGCGGCGCGCCGCGTCGGCGACGGTCTTGAGGACGGTCGCGGTCTTGGCGGTGCCTGCATGGCCCTGAAGGCCCTTGATGGCGTTGGGCGACAGGAGCAACTGGCGGGCCGCCTGCTGCTGGCCTTTGGTCCAGGGATGGACCGAACGCAACCTGGCCGCCGCAATGGTCGCCTCCGCTCTGATCGGCTTCATGAGCGGGGCCTATGTCCCGCGTCCTACGGCTTCCAGGGCGAGCATGGCCTGCTCGATCTCCACCGCCTTGCGGGTGGTGTAGCCCACGGTCCCCTCTGCCATGCGGGGCGCGGCACGGACGATCAGCGCCTGACGGCGCTCGGCGCAGACGATGGCGGCGATGACATCGGCATGGGTGGCAGTCCCGCGTGCGGCATCGCCCGCTTCGCGCTCCAGCGTGGCGGCGGTGAACACGGCCTCGCGCTCAGAGAGCTTGGCGGCGGCGAACGCCACGGCCCTGTCGGCTGCGGCGATACGCTGGATGGTGCCGAGATGGGGCCGGTCAGCGGCGCGGGCCTCCGCCTGCCTCACCATGGCGCGGCGCGCGGTCTCGTCGAATCCCAGCTCGTCTGCGGGAGCAGCATCAGTGCGCCGAGGCGCGCAGCGGCATGGGCGCTGCGCGCGCTCGCCTCGCAGGCTTCGACGCGGGAGATGAGCGCGCCCATTTCCTCGGCGATCTCGGCGAGCAGCGGGTTGCCCGCCACCATGGCGGGGGCCGGCGATGGGCAATTGAGCGCGGTCTCCAGCAGGACGCGCACGACCTCGGCGCGGGTGATCCCGGCCTTGGCGGCGTGGCTGTCGAGCAGCGCGGCGAGGTTGGGGGCAGGGCGGGTCTGGACGACAGTTGTGGCGAGCATATGAATCTAGTCAATAGATGCCAGATTCCGCATGGTCGTAATCGTCCTTGCCCGTCGGAGATGGCGATGGGCACAGGGGTGATCATGTCCCGTGAGGGCTGTCTCGCGGGGGAGATGACGGATGGGTCATACCAGGTCATGACACAGGCTCCCGGGCAGGTAGATCGCCATCGGTGGAGCGCGGGGCTGCCGCCACCGCTCGCAGGTCTCGATGATGATCATGTGGCCGCCGCAGCATGGGCATGGCGGGCGCGGATCGACCGGATCTTCGGCACTGTGCTCACCGGGTTCGGTCGTGACGTCGAGCATCTGGCGGACGAGGGCGAGGTTGGCCTTGCGGGCAGAGCTCGCGAGCAGGCCATAATGCCGGATGCGGTGGAAGCCGCGCGGAAGGACGTGGAGCAGGAACCGGCGGATAAACTCATCGGCAGAGATCGTCATGACACGTTGGCGGTCGGCGCCGTCCTTGCGATAATCCTTGTAGCCAAGGGTAACGCTAGCACCGTCAAAGGCCAGGAGACGCCAGTTCGATATCGCGACCCGGTGAGTATATCCCGCGCCAGCGGGTTCGTATAAGTCCCACTTACGGCCAAAAATCAGACTCTGTACGACTATTTGGGCGCCATCGGCGCATTGCACTCGACTTCACGCTGGAACGGAGCATTGCTGTTGTGAGCGGCGCAGCTGAGCGCCGCGCGCTCGGGCGAATGATAGTCCGGGCTTAAGGTCGTGGGCCCCGCATCATGCAGGTGCCATGGAGACCGAAAATGACTGCCACCAATACGACCATGATGGATTCTGCCATGCAGGCAGATATTGCTCCCGTGCGCTCCGGCCCTACCAAGTCCGCGATCGTGCAGAAACTGTTGTCACGTAACAAGGGCGCAACGCTGGCGGAGATGATGGTAGCCACCCATTGGCAGCCGCACAGCACTCGCGCTTTCCTCACCGGCCTGCGCAAGAAGGGTGTCGAGCTTTTGAAGGAAGCGCGCGCAGGCGGCGAGACCTGCTGGCGGATCGATCGTTGATGGTGGGGATCAAGGACCGGCTGGCCGGGCTGGCGACGATGTCGCCCGCCCGGCTGCGGGCCGAGTGGCGCACGCTGCATCGCGGGCAACCTCTGCTGGAGGATATGAGTGCCGACATGCTCGCGCGCTGCATCGCCTGGCGATGGCAGGAGAAGGCGCTGGGAAGCTTGCCGTCAGCGCGGGTGCGGGAGCTGAACAAGCTGGCCAAACAGCTGGAGACAAGCGGCGAGCTTGACCTTGAAAAGCAGCGACAACTCAAGCCGGGCAGCCGGCTGGTCCGCGAATGGCAGGGCAAGGCCTATGTGGTGACAGCGCTCGACGAAGGCTTTGAGTTCGAGAACCGGCACTATGCCTCGCTGACCCCCATCGCCCGCCACATCACCGGCGCGGCATGGTCGGGACCGCGCTTCTTCGGATTGGCAGCGCGCAAGTCCGTGGGGACTGCGCATGAAGGCTAGCGCTGCTACCAAGGTCCTGCGCTGCGCGATCTACACCCGCAAGTCGACCGAGGAGGGGCTGGAGCAGGCGTTCAACAGTCTCGACGCGCAGCGCGAAGCCTGTTCGGCCTATATCCTCAGCCAATGTCATGAAGGCTGGCAGGCTATGCCCGACCATTATGATGATGGCGGCTATTCAGGCGGATCGATGAACCGGCCGGGGCTGGTGCAGTTGATGGAGGATATTGCCGCCGGTAAGGTGGATGTCATCGTCGTTTACAAGGTCGATCGCCTCACCCGCAGCCTGGCCGACTTCGCCAAGATCATCGAGGTGCTGGACAAGCACAAAGCCTCGTTCGTCAGTGTGACGCAGGCGTTCAACACCACCAGCAGCATGGGACGGCTGACCCTCAATGTGCTGCTGTCTTTTGCCCAGTTTGAGCGTGAGGTGACGGGAGAGCGTATCCGCGACAAGATCGCCGCGTCCAAGGCGCGGGGTATGTGGATGGGCGGGGTTGTTCCACTCGGCTACCGTGTTGATGACCGCAAGCTGATCGTCGTCGCGGAGGAAGCCGACCGGGTTCGGCATATCTTCCGCCGCTATCTGGCGCTGGGATCGGTCTATGCTCTGCAGGCGGAACTGGCAGAGCAGGGAATCAGGACGAAGACGCGGACGGGGCGCGATGGTCGGCCGATGGGCGATGCTCCCTTCAGTCGCGGTGCGCTATACCAGATGTTGCGCAATCGCATCTATCTGGGAGACATCTGCCATAAGGGCACCGCCTATTCCGGCGATCATGATGCCATTGTGGATGCCGCTTTGTTCGCGCAGGTCTGTGCGCTGCTCGAAACCAACCGCAACGACCATGCCGCGGGCATACAGGCTGAGCATCCCAGCCTGCTGTGCGGAGTGGTCTGGGACGGGGAGGGGCGACGGATGGTCCCATCACACAGCAACAAGAAGGGGGTGCGCTACCGCTATTATGTCAGCCAGCAGGACAAACATCGTCTCAAGCTCAAGGCTTGGCGAGTGCCCGCAGGCGATCTGGAGGCGGTGGTCATAGCGCAGCTATGCGAGCATCTCGGCACAGAAGTCGGCTCGTCCGGTACGCGTGACCAGTTGCGTGATTATGTTCAACAGGTCACTATCAACATGGATCGCATTACCCTTACCATCGCCGACCGCGAGGAAAGCAGACAGGTTGAGGTTCCGGCGACCTGGATACGGCGAGGAAACCAACGCAAGCTGTTGCCACCTGCAGGGCAGCCTTGGGCGGGGCGACCAGATCCGGCACTGGTCAAGCTCGTCGTTCGGGGGCATCAGGCGCGGCAGCATCTCGCCAAAGCTGCCTCTGTCGCTGCGGCTGCCGAAGCCATGGGGCTCAACCAGCGCTACTTCTCAGTGCTGGTGAAGATCGGGTTCCTGGCACCGGACATTCAGGCAGCGATCCTCGATGGCCATCAGCCCTTGCAGCTCAATCGCCAGCGCTTGTCCCGCATCGGCAACATGCCATCTTGCTGGCAGGCTCAACGTCAGCTGCTCGGGTTTGCGTAACCCATGTAGCCGATGCGAAGCAGCTGTACAGCTATTGCGCATCGCAGCCTGTAACCTCAAAATCGGGGCATCGAGAATGAGCCGGGTTCCGGCCCGGAAATCTCGCTATCCACCAGTCTCCGGTTACAGGGCCTGATGCACGCAACGCGCAGAAAGCGGCGGATTTGCGGGCTTTTGTGGCTCTGCTTCAAACCGCGACGTGCGTGGAGAGAACAAAGTCAAAAAACTGGTGGGCGATGACGGGCTCGAACCGCCGACATCCTCGGTGTAAACGAGGCGCTCTACCAACTGAGCTAATCGCCCTCCTGCACCGGGAGGCGGCTGGCCGTCCCGTGCTGAGGGCGGCCTGATAGACCATAATGTACGGCAATGACAATGGCCTCTTGAGACGCTTTGTATATGGGCGCCCGATCAACGGCTATCGCTTCCGGTCAATTTGCGAAACGCAGTCCGGCCTGGCGCACGGCCGAGAACCAGCCGCTCAGCCGTTCCGCCGCCTCGTCGGACAGGGAAATAAAGACGCGGCGCGCATCGGCGGGGTCGTTGCGGCGCTGGAAGATGCCACGCTCGGTCAACTGGGAGATCCAGCGGAGGGCGGTCGTCGGCGGTACGGCAGCCGCGATGCACAGGCTGGAGACGGAGACGGTCTTGCCGTCGAGACGCGCGCCCATCAGGTCCAGCATCATGTCCCAGGCGGGATCGGCGAATAATTCACCGGGCAGGAAGCGATCGCGCATCCGCCGCACCTGGAGGAGTGTGCGAATTTCCGCACGCGTGGCGATCCCGTGCCCCCGGTCCCCACCCTTGCGGGGCCGTTCGGCCAGAGTGGCGCCCGATGGTGGGAGGGTATAATCTGTTTCCCGTTCTCGCAGCCGCTGCGGGCCGTCCGACTGCTCATCCCGTGCCAGCCGGTCGATGGTCTGGGCCAGCCGCCGGACTTCTGCGCTGAGTTCCTCCAGCCGTGCGGTATCGGCCTCGCGCCCAATATCATGCAGGACCGCAGGCACCGACCCCTCGCGGGCCAGCATGCATAGCGCCAGGCCGATGTCGGATGGCACCGGCTCGCAAAGCAGCCGGTCGAGTCGAAGGTGCAGCATGGCGGCCACCATCTCCGCCGCAGGCAGGTCTACCAACATCAGTGGCCGCGCGTCGGACCATGCGGGCCATGCCAGCAGCGTCGACAATATGCCCGTCAGTCGTGGGTCGTTGCGATCCAGACCACGCAGGTCAACCATGAAAGCATCGACGCCAACAATGAAGGCCAGTCGCTGCGCCAGTTCGTCCACCGTGACCGCTGCGGTGATTCGGAAGCCAGCCCCGGATGCCATCGCCTTCATCTCGGGATGGCGGTCGAAAGACGAGACTATCAGAAGGCTGGGGCGTTGATCCGTGGCCCAGGGATCACCCGCCGTGGTTCCCCCATCACCGACATAGTCTCCCGGCGCTTCGGCCATATACACCCCTGTACTTGCTTTGTTCAGATATACCCAATTCGGAGTTGAAATGAAATGCGCGTTGATCCGTTTTGGAGTTAATTATCGCGGAATTGCGCCATTTTCCTCCGGTTCGGACGATTGCCCACTCCGTTATGGCGGCATTTGCGGTAAACCGATGGCCTCTTGATATAGCACTTCGGGGAGTATTCCCAACACCAGCCCGCAGCCAGGCGAGGCCTGCGTCGCCGCCGGACTGACGGCGCGTGACCATGCTCATCTCCATATCCTCCATGGCCGGGACCGGCTCGACGATAGCGAGCCTGCCCGGCCCGGCGGCGCGCAGGGCGAATTGGCGGGGTGCACGCGCGACGAGGTCGGTCTGCGAAACAACCCGTGCGGCAGCGACGGCGTCATAAAGGGCCATGCGCCGTTCGCTGGCTGGATCGCCATCGGCCGCCACGCGCCATTCGAGCCCGCCCGTCATCAGGAAGGAGCCGAGGCCGGGCGAGGGGCGACCGGCCATGATTTCCAGCCTGGGCGCCCGTGCGATCCGGTCCTGACAATCAGGTGCGTCCAGCAGGGGATTGTCATACGCCGCGATCCAGACAAGTTGCTCGCGGAACAGGGGTTCGCACAGCAATCGCGCAGGCACCTTGCCGAAAACGCCCAGCGCGAGATCGATCGTGCCATCGTCCAGGGTGGGGAGCAGGTCCGTGGAGGGGTTGACGATGGTCAGGCTGACCGATGGCGCAATCATGCGGGCCTTCGCCACCAGATCGGGAATCAGCATGGTGCAGAAATAGGAGCCGGTGCTGATAGTGAAATGCCGCTCCGCACTGGCCGGGTCGAATAGCGAGGGGGCCAGCGCGCCGCGCAGATGCGCCAATCCTTCGCGGATACCGGGCGCAATCTCCGTCGCGCGCGCGGTCGGCCGCAAACCGCCGGGCCCGCGATAGAAAAGCGGGTCGTCCAACGCGTTCCTGAGACGTCCCAACGCATGGCTGATTGCGGATTGGGTCAGGCCCAGGCGACTGGCTGCACGCGTCACGCTGCGGAGGTCGTGAAGCGTGTCGAAAACCCGCAAGAGGTTGAGGTCGAGGTCAATCATGAATTTCATTCATAATCTTAGGGATCAATATTCACTAGGTCGGATGCGCCGCCGCCTCTAAAGGCCCATCGCGGGGGGCGATCCCGCGTGCATACTCTCGCGATGCCCAAGCCATTGTGCATTGCACAGTCCGTGCATCAGAGGATACATCATGGCCGATATGCCGGACCCGATAGATTTGGACAGCACCACGGACGCGGACGGCGCCGCCGCGCGCAAGGCGCAACTCCGCAAGCCGCTGTTGCTGCTGGCACCCGTCGCGGTGGTGATCGGTATTCTCTATTTCTATCTCACTGGCGGTCGCTATGAAGGCACGGACAATGCCGCGCTCCAGACCGGGCAGATTTTGCTTAGCGCCAATGTCAGCGGCCGGGTGATCGCGGTTGAGGTGCAGGAAAACCAGCATGTGAAGGCGGGGCAGATTCTGTTCCGCATCAATCCCGACACCTACCGCACGGCCGTGGCGGAGGCGGAGGCACAACTGGCGTCGGCCCGAACCGACATCGGCTCCCTGCGTGCGGACTATCGTGAGAATCAGTCCGACGCACAGGCGGCCGAGGCGCGGCTGCTCTATGCGAATCGGGAAGCCGCGCGACAAAAGGCGCTCGTCGTCGAGGGGATTTCTTCGCAGGCGCAATATGATCAGGCGCTGTTGGCTGTTGCAACGGCGAAGGATGCGATCGGGGCGGCCAGGGCTAAGGCGGAGAGCACCGCCGCCAGCCTGTCCGGCACTGTCGATGCACCGGTGGACGCGCAGCCGAAGGTGCGCGGCGCCACGGCGGCGTTGGACCGGGCGCGCATCGCGCTGAACGACACAGTGGTCCGTGCACCGCAGGATGGCATCGTCACCCGCGTCCACCAGTTGCAGGTCGGCGGCTATGTCACCGCGTCGCGGCCCCTGTTCGTGATGACCGGTACGCGCTTTTGGGTGCAGGCCAATTTTAAGGAAAGCCAGTTGCGCTACATGCGGGTCGGCCAGCCCGCGACGGTGGAGATCGACGCCTTCCCCGACCTCAAACTGACCGGCCACCTCGCCAGTTTCAGCCCCGGCACGGGAAATAGCTTCGCGTTGTTGCCCGCCGAGAACGCCACGGGCAACTGGGTCAAAGTGGTGCAGCGGCTGCCGGTGGAACTGCATCTCGATGCCCTACCGGCCGACCTGCCGCTCCATGCCGGGCTGAGCGCGAAAGTGACGGTGGACACCGGACACAAACGCCATCTGATCGGTGCCGATACGCCGCCCAGCGTTCCGCCAAGGGCGCAGGGGGCTTCCGGGAAAGGCGCGTCATCCGAGAGGGGCACAGGCCCGGCGCTGCCATGACCACCGCCGGACAGGGCGGCGATGGGACGACGACACCGGCGCTGGCACCTGCCCGGCGGAAAAGCGCGGCCCCTTATCCAAAAGGTCAGTATCCCAAAGGGCAATATCCAGAGGGAGCGAAGCGCCGCATCATCACCGGGGCAACCATCCTCTCCACGGTCATGTACGCGCTGGACGGGACCATCGCCAATGTGGCGCTGCCCCATATGCAGGCCAGCGTATCCGCCTCCCAGGAGCAGATCGTCTGGGTGCTGACATCCTTCCTGATCGCAACGGCTATCGCGACGCCGCTCAGTGGCTGGCTGGCGGACCGCTTCGGGCGCAAGCGCATCATGCTTGTCTCGCTCGCCGGTTTCACGCTGGCATCCATCGCCTGCGGCCTGTCGGTGAACTTGCAGGAGCTGGTTCTGTTTCGCGTGGTGCAGGGCTTTTGCGGGGCCGGACTCGTCCCGCTGGCCCAATCGACCCTGCTCGACATCAATCCCCCGGCGCAGCATGGCAAGGCGATGGCGCTATATGGCATGGGGTCGATCCTGGGGCCGATCCTCGGGCCGACGCTGGGCGGTTATATCACCGACACGTTCGACTGGCGCTGGATCTTCTTCATCAACGTGCCGTTCGGGATCATCGCCTTTCTGGGCCTTTCCGGTTTCATGCAGGAAGCGAAGGCAGACAAGCTGCCCAAATTCGATTTCATGGGATTTGCATGCCTTTCGCTGTTCATCGGCTCGTTCCAGCTGATGCTCGACAGGGGGCAGCAGCAGGACTGGTTCAACAGCAGTGAAATCTGGATCGAGGCGACGATAGCCGCCGTCTTCTTCTATTTCACCATCGTCCATATGTGGAGCGCGGTGCATCCCTTCGTGCGGCCCGGTGTGTTCAAGGACCGTAATTTCTCGACCGGCATGGCGATCGGGGTGCAGTTGGGCTTGCTGGTTTATGGTGTGGCAGCGTTGCTGGCGCCGATGCTGCAACAGCTGATGGGCTATCCGGTGATGCTGGCGGGTCTTGCCACCATGCCGCGCGGCGTCGGCACGATGATAGGCATGTATGGTGTGGGCCAGGTCATCGGCCGGATCGATCCGCGTCTCCTCGTCATGCTCGGCCTCCTGCTGAGCGGCGGGTCGATGTATATGTTCTCCGGTATGTCGCTGGAGATGGACAGCCACCTCATCCTGGTCAGCGGTTTCATTCAGGGATTGGGATCGGGTCTGATCTTCGTGCCGATCACGACATTGATGTTTTCCACGCTGGAGCCGCGCTATCGCAACGAGGGTGCGGCGCTCAGTTCGCTGTCGCGCAGCTTGGGCGCGGCGATCGGCATCTCGATCCTCCAGACTTTGACCATCCGCAACACCGCGACGGTGCAGTCGCGGCTGGTGGAGGAGGTGCGGCCCGACAATCCGGTCCTTGCGCTGCGAATGCCCGAATTCGACTTCGACACGCCGGTGGAGGTCGCCCGGATGATGGGGCAGGTGGTACGGCAGGCGACGATGGTCGCCTATACCGATGCTTTCTGGTTCCTGTCCCTGCTGTCGATGAGCATGATCCCGCTCCTCCTCCTGATGCGCCCGATGAAGCGCGCGAAGATGGACGAGCCTCTGCATATTGTGATGGATTGATGCGATGACGCGACGCCATGCGCCCCTGATTTCCGGCTTGTTGACGCTGGGCCTGCTTGCCGGTTGCACCGTTGGCCCGTCGTTCGAGCGGCCTGCCGCATCGGTTTCCGGCGGTTATGCCGTGCCGGGCAAGGCTCCGCGCGGCGCCCCTGCCACCACGGCAGGTGAGGGTCCGCAGATCGGATGGTGGAAGATGTTCGGATCGGCGGAGCTGGACGGGCTGGTCGACCGCGCCATGGCCAATAACCAAAGCTTGTCCGCCAGCAATGCGACGCTCGCCCGCGCCCGCGCGCGCATCGAGGCGGTGGCCGGGCGCCGCCTGCCGCAGGTCGATGGCAATGCGCGGGTCGAGCATGAGCAGGTGAACCTGCAAGCCTTTGGCTTTGATCCCGCGAGCTTTGGCGGCGGGAGCGTCGGCAATCCCGAGTTCGATCTCTACACGGTGGGCGGCGGGGTCAGCTACGACCTCGACCTGTTCGGTGGCAATCGCCGGTCGCTGGAACAGAGCGTTGCACAGGCAGAGGCGCAATGGCATCAGACCGAGGCCGCGCACCTCACCATCGCGGGGCGGGTGGTACAGCAGGTGCTGACCATCGCGGCCATCCGGGAGCGCATCGCCACCGCGCGGCAACTGGTGGCGGAGGACCAGCGCAATGTCCGCTTGACCGAGGTGCGGCGCAAGGCGGGTGCGGGCACGCTGGTCGAGGTGCTGAGCGCACAGGGACAGATGGCGGGCGACCAGGCCGACCTGCCGCAGATGGAGCAGCAACTGGCGGAAGCACGGACCATGCTGGCCATATTGATCGGCGTGTCGCCGCTGGAACTGGGGATGACGGATTTCGCCTTCGGCAGCTTTACGCTGCCCCGCGACATTCCCGTGACGCTTCCCTCGCTGCTCGTGCTCAAGCGCCCCGATATCTTGCAGGCGGAGGCCGACCTGCATGCGGCGACGGCGGCCATAGGCGTGGCGACTGCGCGCCTCTATCCCAACATCATGCTGGGCGCGACGATCAGCCAGGCGGCGCAGGCGCCCGACAATCTGCTGGGCGCGAACTATCGCGGGTTCGACATTTTCGCCGGGATGACCGCGCCGATCTTTCATGGCGGCACGCTGAAGGCGGAAAAGCGGGGGGCAGAGGCAGCGGCCCAGGCCTCCATCGCGACCTATCGGCAAACGGTGCTGGAGGCGTTCGGTCAGGTTTCCAACCTGCTCGCCGCGCTGGGTAATGATGCGCGTTCGGTCGCGACGCAGGCGCAGACGGCGGACATTGCCGACCGCTCCATGCGCCTGTCGCGGCGCAGTTTCCAGGTGGGCAACAGTGGCATCCTGCAAGTGCTGGATGCCGGTCGCGTCCACCAGCGTGCGCGCCTTGCCCTTGTAGAGGCACGGGCACGGCAGTTGCTGAATGTCTCGCGTCTCTATGTCGCAACGGCGGGCGGCTGGACGGGGTCGGTGACGCCCGCATCGACTGTCGACGCGGGAAAGGCGTTGCCCTGAACCCATAGCCTGTCGAATCGGTCTATGTGCACGTATGCAATTCATGTCCATCCTGTATAACGGCGGCTGAGACAGGGGCGTTCATCAGGCGAATCTGGCTGACCGGACGTCCGGGGAGCAGGACAGGTAGAGACGATTGAGCGGCATTGGACTGGATTCATCAGCGTGCTGGGTCTGACGCCGCTGGACTATGAGGCGCTCGCGGTCCGGCTGGATGCAGCCATGTCGGCATGGCGGTTGCGCCCGTCATATCCGTCCCCGGCTTCTTCCCCGAATGGACCCTGCGCGACAATCCGGCCCTGGTCCGGGACATCAAGGCGGCGGTGGCCCATCTTGGCCTGTCGATCGCGGCGGGCGAGGGGCGTTCATCCTGCCCGGCAAGGATATAACGACCAGCGCCGCCGACCTCGACCTGCTGGCGGAGGTCGGCGCAAAACGATGCACCATCGTCAGCTTCGAGGCGAACAGGGGGGTGGCATTCGATCAGCTCGGCACATTCGCGGAGGTGGCGGCGGCGCGCGGCATGGGGTTGCAGATCGAGTTCGTGCCCGGCCTCGACATCGGCGACCTGTCGACCGTGCTGGCGGCGGTGAACCATGTGGACCGTGCCGATTTCGGGCTGGTGGTCGATGCGATGCATCTGTTCCGCTCGGGCGCCACCGCCGCGGACGTCGCGGCGCTCGACCCCGCGGCACGTCGCATATCCAGCTATGCGACGTGCCGCGGGCGGTTGCGGCGGAGGGCTATGGCTATGAGGCCAGTTTCGAGCGGCGCTGTCCCGGTGCCGGTGAACTGCTCTTGCAGGCGCTGGTGGATGCCTTGCCGCGCAACCGGGTCATCGCGCTGGATTTCGATGAAGACCCGGACGTTGGCAGGGGAGAGTTTCGAGGATCAGTTCGCGCCCTGCATCGCCGCCACGCGGGCCATGCGGGCACAAGCACGGGCACAGAGTGCGGCAATGGCGCAATAGGGTGGACTTCTCAGGATGCGCTCTGCGGCTCGCGCATCTCCCCTCCAACAGTCCTCGCCGCCGGACCTTTACCAAAGGTTCAGCATGATGCGCCTATGACCGCAGCATGTGGGACGCGCTTTCATCCGGCAGCTGGGTTACGGCCGCGCGCGTCCGCGCCGTGTCGGCCATGGTGCTGGCCGCCACGATCCTGGCGATGCTGCTGCTGTTTGTCACCGCTCATGGCACGCTGGATGCGATGGGCCGGCCGCTGGGGACCGATTTTTCCGACGTATGGACTGCCGGATGGATGGCCAACCATGGGCGGGCGGCCGCCGCGTGGAACTGGCCGGACCATTATGCCGTGCAGCAGGCGATCCATCATGACGCGGCCGTCCCCTTCTATGGCTGGCATTATCCGCCGCCCTTCCTGATGCTTGCGGCATTGCTGGCGCGCATGCCCTATGTCTGGGCGCTGGTCGTCTGGCAGGGGGTGACATTGTCGCTGGCGCTGGGCGTGGTGTGCAGGATCGCGCCGAGGCGCGGCGTGCCGCTGGCCGCCCTTGGCGCGCCGGTGGTGTTGATCTGCCTGGGCCATGGCCAGAATGCCTTTCTGACCGGCGCTCTGCTGGGCGGTGGCATGCTGCTGCTCGACCGCAGGCCGTGGCTGGCGGGATTGCTGCTGGGCTGTCTTGTCTACAAGCCACAGTTCGCGGTGCTGATCCCGGTGGTGCTGATCGCGGCCGGCAATTGGCGCGCCTTTCTGGGCGCTGCTCTTGCGGTGTCGCTCCTGTGTGGCCTGACGCTGGCGCTGTGGGGCTGGCCGGTGTGGGCAGCCTTCATCGAATCGCTGACCATCACCCGCACCGTCGTGATCGAGCAGGGCAACACCGGCTGGGAGAAGATCCAGAGCGCTTTCTCCGCGATCCGCATGTGGGGCGGGCCGATCCCGCTGGCCTATGCGGTGCAGGGGTTCGTGACCGGCGCCGCGATCCTGACGGCGGCATTCGTCGCGCGGTGGGGCGGGATGGCGAGCCGTGCGACCGCGGTGTTGGCGGCGGCGCTGCTCTGCACCCCCTATGTGCTGGATTATGACTTTGTGGTGCTGGGCATCGCCATCGCCTTCATGGCGGCGGACATGCGGTTGCGCGGGGCGCTGCGCTGGGAGGCGACCATCCTCGCTTCCGCATGGATATTGCCCTTGTTCGCGCGGCAGGTGACTGCGGTGACGCTGGTCCCGCTGGAACTGATCGCAGCCATCGCAGTGCTGGCGCTGGCCGCGCGGCGAGCGATAGCGCTGGATGGCGCGCCGCATCCCGGAGGATGGCTCCACCGCCTGCCATCCCTGAGAGACCACCCCGCCGCGCAGTGAACACCCTAATGCTTCGTCACGGGGCTGCCGATCGACCAGACATAGCCGAACGGATCGACGATCTGCCCATAGCGGTCGCCCCAGAACATGTCAGCGATGGGAAAGCGTGCTTCCGCCCCCGCCGCGATGGCCCGATCCCACCAGGAATCGGCATTGTCGACCTGCAAATGCAGCACTAGGCCCGACGGCGGGTAGGAGCCGGTATCGGCCGTCCCGCCATATTCGGGAAATTCGTCGTTCAGCATCAGTGATCCGCCATTGAGGGAGAGATGGGCGTGCATGATTCGCCGCCCGTCGTCGGCTATGGCGCGCATTCGCTCGACCGCGCCGAATGCCCGCTCGTAAAAGCGGATCGCTTCCGCTGCTCCCTGACCGGAAATCGTCCCGCGAATGACGATGTGGGGGGTAAGGCCGCCCGTCGGGCCTTGCTGCGGCATGTCGTCCAACCCAGTCTCCTCAGCCAAGAGAACCGGGTCGAAGCCTATATCGCCCTTGACGAAAGCGCAAAGGCTTCGCACTGACAGCATCATGACCGACATCCCCAATACCCAGCCCGACATGCGTAGCGAAACGCTCATGGACGCGCCCGACCTGATGGTGAAGGCGCGCGACGTCTTCGGCGTGGACATCGACATGGAAGTCCCCGCCTTTTCCGAGGCAGACGAACGTGTGCCCGACCTCGACCCCGCCTACGTGTTCGACCCGGACACGACGCTGGCGATCCTGGCGGGCTTCTCCTTCAACCGGCGCGTCATGGTGCAGGGCTATCACGGCACCGGCAAGTCGAGCCATATCGAGCAGATCGCCGCGCGCCTGAACTGGCCGTGCATCCGCATCAACCTCGACGCGCATATCAGCCGCATCGACATGGTCGGCCGCGACGCCATCGTCCTGAAAGAGGGCGTGCAGGTCACGGAGTTCAAGGAAGGCCTGCTGCCATGGGCGCTGCAACGCCCCGTCGCCCTCGTCTTCGACGAATATGACGCCGGTCGCCCCGACGTGATGTTCGTGATCCAGCGCGTGCTGGAGGCGGACGGCAAGATGACGCTGCTCGACCAGAATCGAGTGATTCGTCCCAATCCCTATTTCCGCCTGTTCGCGACCGCGAACACCGTGGGACTGGGCGACACCACCGGCCTTTATCATGGCACGCAGCAGATCAACCAGGGCCAGATGGATCGCTGGAACCTGGTCGTCACGCTCAACTATCTGCCTGCCGCGACGGAAGCCCAGATCGTCCTCGCCAAGTCGGGCGAATATGACCATCCGGGGGGCCGCACCGAAGTGGAGAAGATGATCCGCGTGGCGGAACTGTCGCGTCAGGGCTTCGTCAACGGCGACATCTCGACCGTCATGTCGCAGCGCACGGTGATCAGCTGGGCGCAGAATACTTTGATCTTCAAGGATGTCGGTTTCGCTTTCCGCCTCTCCTTCCTCAACAAATGCGATGAGGCGGAGCGATCGCTGGTCGCGGAATATTATCAGCGGGTATTCGGCAAGGATCTGCCGGAAAGCATCGTCGGCAAGGTATAAGGCGGGTCCATGACCAGCCGATCCCCCCTCGATGACCTGAAAGCCGTGCTGGCGGGCGCGGCGCGTGCGGTCGCGCGCGATGCGGAGGCGGATGTTGGCTTCACCGCCGACGCGCCGCATCTGGTGGGCAAGACGATCAAGGTGCCGACGCCCGGCCGGTCGCTGCCCGCTGAACAGGTGGCACAGGCGCGGGGCTTTGCCGATTCGATGGCGCTCAGGATGCGGCACCACAATGCCGCCCTGCATGCCCGCCGCATGCCTGCCGAACCCGCCGCCCGGGCCGTCTATGATGCGGTGGAGATGGTGCGGTACGAGGCGCTGGGGTCGCTCGGCTATGATGGCACGCGCGCCAATCTCTCCGCCGCGCTGCTCATGAAGACCGGGTCCGATCCGATCACCCGCGCCCAGTCAGCGGACGAGGTGCCGATTCAGGGCGCGTTGGCGCTGTTGCTGCGCGAGCGGCTGACCGGCGAAGCTGTGCCAGCAGCGGCAGAGAAAGGCGTCGCCTTCCTGCGCGACTGGATCGACGAAAAGGCGTCTGGCGATTTCGAGGCGCTGGGCCTGACGCTCGACAATCAGGCGGCGTTCCAGAAGTCGGTGCTGGCGATGCTGGAGCATCTCGACCTCACCCAGTCCGAAGTTCCCCCCGATTCGGAGGATAATGAGGATGAGAATGACGCGGAGGAGGGCGAGGACGAGGAGAGCCAGGGCGACGAAGAGGCCGAGCAGGACGGCGACAGCGACGCGCAGACCGAAGCCCGCTCCGATGACCAGAGCGAAGGCGGCGAGACGGATGAGGATGCCAGCGCGGACGATTTCGATGGCGAGGCCGATGGTGACGCGGATGATTCGGATCAGGAGGGCATGCTGCCTGTCCGTCCCAACCGTCCCCCCGCCGATTTCAGCCCCAGTTTCGACTATAAGGTCTTCACCCGCGCTCATGACGAGGAAATTGCCGCGCGCGACCTGTGCGATGCGGACGAACTGGTTCGGCTGAGGGGTTTCCTCGACCAGCAGCTCGCCCATTTGCAGGGCGTGGTGACGAAACTCGCCAACCGGCTCCAGCGTCGCCTGATGGCGCAGCAGTCGCGCAGCTGGGACTTCGACCAGGAGGAGGGCATGCTGGACGCGGCCCGCCTTGCCCGTGTCGTGGCCAGTCCCGGCTCGTCCCTGTCCTACAAGATCGAGCGGGATACCGAGTTCAAGGACACGGTCGTGACCATGCTGATCGACAATTCAGGCTCCATGCGGGGGCGGCCGATCGGCATTGCGGCGATCAGCGCGGACATCATGGCGCGCACGCTGGAACGCTGCGGCGTCAAGACCGAGATCCTCGGCTTCACCACCCGTGCATGGAAGGGTGGCCTTAGCCGCGAGGACTGGCTGGGGGCCAGCCGTCCGGCCAGTCCGGGGCGGCTCAACGACCTGCGCCATATCATCTACAAGGAGGCCGACGAGCCATGGCGCCGCGCGCGCACCTCGCTGGGCCTGATGATGCGCGAGGGGCTCCTCAAGGAGAATATCGACGGCGAGGCGCTGCTCTGGGCGCATAGCCGCCTGATCGTGCGGCGCGAGGACCGGCGTATCCTGATGGTCATTTCCGACGGTGCGCCGGTGGACGATTCGACCCTGTCGGTCAACAGCGGCACCTATCTGGAGCGGCACCTGCGGCAGGTGATCGACTGGATCGAGACCAAGTCGCCCGTGCAACTGGTCGCCATCGGTATCGGCCATGATGTTACCCGCTATTACAAGAAGGCGGTGACGATCATGGACGCCGAGCAGTTGGGCGGCACGATGGTGGAGCAGTTGGCCGGATTGTTTGATAACGACTGAGGTGGGGACTGAGGCAGGGATTGGGGCGGCGGAAAGCAGGGTGGTCCCCTGCTTTCCGCGAAGTGGCGGCGAATACGTAAATCCCGAAAATGTCGGACATCTTTCTTGCGGCCGGCGGAAAGATTCGCGAGTTTAAGCGTTTAAGTCGTACCGCAAAAATGCGGCCGGAGTTGCCAAGCTCTGTACCGGAGAGGTGCCAGGCGAAAGCCGGAAACAGGTCGCTCGACCGTGATGGCCATGGCCCGAAGGGGTTCCGTAAAACCCCCTCTGCGTCATGGACACTGCGTCGGCCCTGCCACGCGATGGTGCAGATGTGCGGCATGCGTTGGCAGGAGGAGCGCCATGTCTCACGAAGTGGATCGTGCCTATTATCAGCATTGCGCTGAAAAAGAGCGGGAGAAGGCCAAGGCAGACAGCGACATCGCCATCCGGCTGAGCCATGAACGGCTTGCGGATATGTATGAACGCAAGGCCAGCAAGATGCAGGCGCATATAGAAGAGCGATCCCATCGCCCCAATGAGTGAGAGGGGTGGTGGGGGTTACGGCCGCCCGCCCCATGCACCATTTCGCCGAGCCATCGGCCAGACGCCGCATCCATCGTCTGCATGACGAAGGCTGCGGATGCCATGCCGATGAGTTTACCACAAGATTTTCGCGCCGAGCGATCCAGTGATCCCCTCGCCAAAATTGCTCTGTCCCCAATATTTCTGGTTGAACAGATTGTTGACGTTGCCAGTGGACGCGACCTTTTGCCTGTCGAGCAGCGCCTCATATTGGAAGTCGATATGGCGATGTCCGTCCCGGGATATATCACTATAAAGGGATGCGGCAGTCATGGTGTTTAACCATTCCGCCGCCGGGTTGGGGCGCAGAGCCGATTGACGCCCCGCGTCAGTCGTCGCATGGCCTGACCCATGACCCAGCAGCTTCCCCTCCGCTTCTTCAACAGCCTGACGCGCGAGATAGCGCCCTTCGAGCCGATCGATCCCGGCAAGGCGCGAGTCTATAGCTGCGGACCGACAGTTTATAACTATGCCCATCTCGGCAATCTGCGTGCCTATGTCTTCACCGATACGCTGCGGCGGACGCTGCAATGGGCCGGGCTGGACGTCACCCACATCATCAACATCACCGATGTCGGCCATCTGACCAGCGACGCCGATGTCGGCGACGACAAGATGGAGGCGGCGGCGCGGGCGCAGGCCAAATCTATCTGGGACATTGCCGCCCATTACACTGCGGCGTTCAAGGCGAATATCGCCGACCTCAACATCATGCCACCGTCCGAATGGACGGTAGCGACCGATTATGTGCCGCAGATGATCGACTTTGCCAAAAGCATTGCCGAACGGCATTGCTATGAACTGGCCACGGGTCTCTATTTCGATTCGACCACGGTGCCGGACTATGGCGCGCTGGCGGGCGGGCGTGACGATGCGGCCAATGCGCGCATCGACCCGGTGGAGGGCAAGCGCCATGCGTCCGACTTCGCCATCTGGCGCAAGTCACCGCCGGGCGAGCAGCGCCTGATGGAATGGGATTCGCCCTGGGGCAAGGGCGCGCCGGGCTGGCATCTGGAATGCTCGGTGATGAGCTTCGACCGGCTTGGTCATCCATTCGACATCCACACCGGCGGGATCGACCATCGCGAGATCCACCACCCGAACGAGATCGCCCAGAATCAGGCTTTCTGCGAATGCTCGGGCAGCCTGCCCGCGCATTTCACGGGCGCACGCTGGTGGATGCACAATAATTTCCTCGTGGATCGTTCGGGCAAGATGTCCAAGTCCAAAGGCGGTTTCACGACGCTCTTTTCGCTGGTCGACGCGGGCGTGCATCCGCTGGCGTACCGCCTGCTGTGCCTGTCGGCCCATTATCGCAGCGAGCTGGAGTTTTCCGGCGAGATCGTCGCCACCGCGCTGACCCGGCTGAAACGGCTGGTGATCGCGGTGGAGGCGCTGTGGGCTGCGGGGGGAGAAGCGACCGCGGACCTTGTGGCGGTGCATCCGCGCTTGAAGGACGAACTTGCCGGGTTCGACGCGGCGATCCGTGACGATCTCAACACCGCCAGGGCGCTGACACATCTGGAGGCGGTGGTTGCGATGAAGAAGGTGCCCGCGCCGGACAAGTTTGCGGTCGTGCTGGCGATGGATGCGGTGCTTGGCCTGAAACTGGCGGCGATCACCCGTGCCGACCTGCGCGTCCGTCCCAAGGATGCTGAGATGGAGGAGGCGGCCATCGAGGCCGAACTGGACCGGCGTAAACAGGCCCGCGACGACAAGGATTTCGCGGCATCCGATTCGATTCGCGATGCACTGATAGCGAAGGGTGTGGAGGTGATGGACGGCGATCCGCTGCGTTGGGAGTGGCGCGTGGCTTTGGGGGGTGACTCTTCTGAAACCTCAGTCCGCGCTTAGTGAGTGGTCTCGGCCTCTTTCCGGCCACGCTTGTTCATCCTGAACTGGTTTCAGGTCATGGCACCTCTCAAGCGTAGGGGAGAGCGGAGCGCGGATGCTCAAACAGGTTCGGCATGACGGATAACAGATGATTGATGCCCGCCAGCCGGTATCAACCAGCCTGTGCCGCCTCCAGCTCTCGCGCCAGCGTCGCCACCAGTTCTGCGGCGGGCATCGCGCGTGCCAGCGGGGCGCCTTGCCCGGCCCATTGTGCGCCATAGCCCCATTCGCCTTTGGCCTTTGCGGCGGCGATGAGCGCCTTTCCGGCGTCATAGACCATAGGATAGCCGGGCCGGGGCAAGGTGGCATGGGCTTCTCCCCACCGGGTGAAATGATTGGGCAGGCAGCGTGCGGGGCGACCGGAAATCGCGTCGGTCATGATCGTATGCCCTGCCGCATCGCTTAGCAGAGCGGCGCGATGCCCCTCGTCGGCGCTGCTTTCCGGGCAGGCGATGAAGGCGGTGCCAAGCTGCGCCGCCACCGCGCCCAGCCTGAGCGCGGCGGCGATGCCTGCGCCATCCATGATGCCGCCCGCCGCGATGACGGGCAATCCGGCCTGCGTCACCAGCAGCCGGGTGAGCGTGAAAGTGCCGAGCCGGTCGTCAGGCAGGGCGGGGTCGAACATGCCGCGATGGCCGCCGGCCTCCCACCCTTGCGCCACCACGGCGTCGATCCCGGCGGCCTTGGCAACACGGGCCTCGGCAAGGCTGGTGGCAGTGGAGAGAAGGATGCATCCAACGCCTTTCAGTGCGGCGATCCGGTCTGGTGCGGGCAGGCCGAAATGAAAGCTGACCACGCGCGGGTGCGCCTCCAGCAAGTGCGCAAGCATCGCGTCATCCTCGGCAAAGCTGCGGTAAATGGGGCGCAGCGCGGTCGGGGGTGCGGCCCCATAATGCGCGAACAATGGTGTCAGCGCCGCGATCCATCCAGCCTCCCGCGCCGGGTCGGGAGCGGCGGTGGCATGGACGAAAAGATTGGCGTTGAACGGCCGGTCGGTATGCGCCCGGATAGCGCCGATCATCTTTGCCGCGCCTGCTGCGTCGGTCGCTGCAAAGGAGACGGACCCCAGCGCGCCTGCATTGCAGACGGCCGCCGCCATCTCTGGCGTGGAGGTGCCCGCCATCGGGGCCTGGACAATGGGCAGGGCGAGACCGAGGTTGGTGAGCAACGTCATGGCATGGATCATAGGCAGCGCCCGGCGCCGGGGCAACCGCCCGCCAACCTGAACCGGGGCCGGTCATGGGAGCCTTGGCGCTAGCGTTGCGGGCAATTGCGCCGCCACGGCTTTTCCTGCCCCGAGAACGCACTATATTGGCCGCGCAGGCACAGTGCGGACGGCTTGTCTTATTTCCGTCGGTCGCGCATAGGGCAAAGTCTTATTTCAGGAGGAGTCGTGGTCATGGCGGCAAACTGGTCGCCCGAAAGCTGGCGCAATCAAGACGGTCGGCAAATGCCCCATTATCCGGACGCGGCAGGCCTTGCCGCGGCGGAGCAGGAGCTTGGCCGTCAGCCCCCCCTCGTCTTTGCGGGCGAGGCACGCAACCTGAAGGCGGATCTCGCCAAGGTCGTGAACGGGGAAGCGTTCCTGCTCCAGGGCGGGGATTGTGCGGAGAGCTTTGCGGAGTTCCATGCGGACAATATCCGCGACACCTTCCGTGTCATCCTCCAGATGGCGGTCGTGCTGACCTATGCCAGCAAGCTGCCGGTGGTGAAGGTCGGTCGCATGGCGGGCCAGTTCGCCAAGCCGCGCTCGGCCGATACCGAGACGATCGGCGACGTGGAACTGGCGAGCTATCGCGGTGATATCATCAACGACATCGCCTTCACCAGCGAGGGCCGCGAGCCGGACCCGCAGCGGATGTTGCGCGCCTATCATCAGGCGACCGCGACGCTCAACCTGTTGCGCGCTTTCTCCAACGGCGGCTATGCCACGCTGGACCGGGTGCATAGCTGGACGCTGGATTTCATGAACCGCTCGCCCTGGTCGGCGAAGTTCGAGGAAATGGCCAACCGCATCGACGATGCGTTGGGCTTCATGCGCGCCTGCGGCATCGACGCCGACAGCGTGCCGCAGCTCAAGGCCACGAACTTCTACACCAGCCATGAGGCGCTGCTGCTGCCCTATGAGCAGGCGTTGACCCGCAAGGATTCGACGTCGGGCGATTTCTACTCGACCTCGGCCCATATGCTGTGGATCGGCGACCGCACCCGTTTCGAGGGGTCGGCCCATGTGGAATATCTGCGCGGTATCGAGAATCCGATCGGCATGAAGTGCGGCCCCAGTCTGGAGCCGGACGCGTTGCTCCGCATGCTCGACACGCTGAATCCAGCGCGGGAAGCCGGGCGGATGACGCTGATCACCCGCTATGGCTATGACAAGATCGAGGCGGGCCTGCCCAGGCTGGTCCGCGCGGTCCAGCGCGAGGGGCATCCGGTGGTGTGGTCGTGCGATCCGATGCACGGCAATGTCATCAAGGCGGCGAGCGGTTACAAGACGCGCCCGTTCGAGCGTATCCTTGCCGAAGTGCGTGGCTTCTTTGCCGTGCACCGGGCCGAGGGCAGCTTTGCCGGTGGCATTCATACAGAGATGACCGGCCAGAATGTCACCGAGTGCACGGGCGGCGCCATCGCCGTGACCGACGAGGGGCTGGCCGACCGCTACCATACGCATTGCGATCCGCGCCTCAACGCGGCGCAGTCCCTGGAGCTGTCGTTCCTGTTGGCCGAGATGCTGAATGACGAATTGAAGGATCGGCATGCGGTGGCTGCCTGAAGGCTGCTGCGGCCCCTGACTTCTTCGCGAGATGGCCCGCGTTCCGGAAAAGGGTTGCGGGCTATCTCAATCCGGGATGATGCGAAATGGGCCAAACTGCTCCATCGAGACGAGGAAAGCAGGGCGGACTAGGGATGATCATATGGCTATGCATTCGGCGTTAGGGGTCTGCCCTTGCCGATCGCCATCCGGTCAGCCGGTTTATACAGGGGCTTTGCCCCGCAGATTTCGTCTACCGTTCAATGGCCCTGCGCGACGCGTGCTGGTAGAGGCCTTTCAAGATTAGTGCGCGCAAGAGGGGCTGTAAGATGAAAGCGTCGGATCTTTTTGTACGGTGTCTGGAGGAAGAAGGCGTCGAATATATTTTTGGCGTTCCGGGCGAGGAAAATCTCGATATGCTGGAGTCGCTCCGCACGTCGACGGTCAAGCTGATCTTGACGCGGCATGAACAGGGCGCGGGTTTCATGGCCGCCACCTATGGCCGCCTGACCGGCAAGACCGGCGTATGCCTCTCGACCCTCGGCCCCGGTGCGACCAATTTCGTGACGGCGGCGGCCTATGCCCAGCTCGGCGGCATGCCGATCCTGATGGTCACGGGGCAGAAGCCGATCAAGAAGAGCAAGCAGGGCCGCTTCCAGATACTGGACGTGGTCGACATGATGCGTCCGCTGACCAAATATACCCACCAGCTTGCCAGCGCCGACAATATCCCGTCGCGTATCCGCGAGGCGTTTCGCCTGGCCGAAGAGGAAAAGCCCGGCGCGACGCATCTGGAGTTCCCGGAGGACATCGCCGAGGAGCAGACCGACAGCCTGCCGATCAAGCCCAGCATCGCGCGTCGTCCCTCTGCGGAAGCAAAGGCAGTGCGTGCCGCCGTCCGCAAGCTGGAGGATGCCAACCGCCCCGTGCTGGTGATCGGCGCAGGCGCCAACCGCAAGATGACGGGGCGCATGCTGCTCCAGTTCGTGGAAAAGACCGGCATCCCCTTCCTGACGACACAACTCGGCAAGGGCGTGATCGACGAGATGCATCCGCTCTTCATTGGCTGCGCGGCGCTGTCGTCGGGCGATTTCGTGCATCGTGCGATCGAGGATGCGGACGTCATCGTCAATATCGGCCATGACGTGATCGAAAAGCCACCCTTCTTCATGAAGCATGGCGGGGCGGAAGTGATCCATATCTCCAACCGCTCGGCAGAGGTGGACCCGGTCTATTTCCCGCAGGTTGAAGTGATCGGCGACATCGCCAATGCCGTATGGCAGATGAAGGAGGACATCGTCCCCGCCGCCCGTTGGGATTTCCAGCATATGCTTTCCTATCGCCAGGCGGAGGTCGCGCACACGGCGGGGCTGGAGAGCGATGAGCGTTTCCCCATCTTCCCGCCCTATCTGGTGCGAAAGGTGCGTGAGGCGATGCCTTCCGATGGTATCATCTGCCTCGACAATGGCGTTTACAAGCTGTGGTTCGCCCGCAACTATCCGGCGCGGCAGCAGAACACGGTGCTGCTCGACAATGCTCTCGCGACCATGGGTGCAGGCCTGCCATCCGCGATGGCGTCCGCTATGGTGTACCCGGATCGCAAGGTCATGGCGGTGTGCGGCGACGGCGGTTTCATGATGAACAGCCAGGAGATGGAGACGGCGGTTCGCCTGGGCCTCAATATCACCGTGCTGATCCTGAACGACAACAGCTATGGCATGATCCGCTGGAAGCAGGCGAATATGGGCTTTGCGGATTGGGGCCTGAACTATGGCAACCCCGATTTTGTCAAATATGCCGAAGCCTATGGCGCGTTCGGCTATCGCGCGGAGAGCGCGGCGCATGTCGCCGAACTGATGGCGCATACGCTGATGACGCCGGGTGTCCATCTGATCGAATGCCCGGTCGATTATTCGGAGAATGACCAGATTCTCAACAAGGATATCAAGGAACTGAGCAAGGCCCTTTGACCCTTGGAACCTCCTCCCCTCTTGAGGGGAGGGGGTTTCGTGGAGTATGGCGCACCCCATATTTCCCCCAACCCTACCCTTGACCGCCATTCCCAGCGTCAGGTCGCCCTGACCAGGGTCCAAGAGGATTGCCGATGACCAAGCTCAAAGATGTCTATCCGCTCTATCTCAACAACAAGGCCGTCCAGCCGAACACGGACCTGGCGGTGACGGATAAATATACCGGCGAGATCGCGTTCCGCGTCGCACAGGCGGATGCCGCCACGATCGACGCGGCAATCGCAGGCGCTGTCCGTGCCACCGAACCGATGGCGCGCATGGCCTCCTATGAGCGTCAGGCCGTACTCGACCATTGCGTCACGCGGTTCCGCGAGCGGTTCGACGAACTGGCCTATGCGCTGTGTGTCGAGGCCGGCAAGCCGATCAAGGATGCCGAGGGCGAGGTCGGTCGCCTGATCGACACGTTTCGTATCGCGGCCGAGGAATCGGTGCGGCTGGGCGGCGAAGTGCTGCCCATCGACATCGCCCCCCGCGCAAAGGGATACCAGAGCATCTGGAAGCGGGTGCCGATCGGTCCCTGCTCCTTCATCTCGCCGTTCAACTTCCCGTTGAACCTGGCCGCGCACAAGATTGCGCCTGCGCTGGCCGTCGGCTGCCCCTTCGTCATGAAACCCGCGAGCCGCACGCCGCTGGGCGCGATCATCATCGGCGAAGTGCTGGCCGAGACAAACCTGCCCGAAGGCGCTTTCTCCATCCTGCCCGCTCACCGGGAGGGTGCGGACCTGTTCACCACGGACGACAGGCTCAAGCTGCTGTCCTTCACCGGCTCGCCCGATGTGGGCTGGGATCTGAAGGCGCGCTGCGGCAAGAAGAAGGTCGTGCTGGAGCTGGGCGGCAATGCTGCCGTGATCGTGGACGCGGATGCCGATCTGGACGACGCGCTGGAGCGGATCATCTTCGGTGCCTTCTACCAGTCGGGCCAGTCGTGCATCGGCGTGCAGCGGATCATCATCCATGCGGACATCTACGACAGGTTCCGCGACATGCTGGTCGCGCGCACGGGTAGCCTGATCGCGGGCGATCCCAAGGATCCCAAGACCTTTGTCGGCCCGATGATTTCCGAAAGCGAGGCGCGCCGCCTCGACGGCTGGATACAGGAAGCGGTTGCCAGCGGTGCGACCCTGCTGTGCGGCGGCAAGCGCGAAGGTGCCATGCTGGAGGCGACGCTGCTGGAGAATGTCGGCCGTGACACCAATGCCTATCGTGAAGAGGCTTTTGGCCCGCTCGCGATCCTGTCGAAGTTCAGCGACTTCAACGCGGCGATGGAAGAGGTCAACGACAGCAAGTTCGGCATTCATGCAGGCATCTTCACCCGCGACCTGTTCAAGATGTTCGATGCCTGGGACCGGCTGGACGTTGGCGGCGTGGTCATCAACGACGTGCCCAGCTATCGTGTCGACAACATGCCCTATGGCGGCGTGAAGGACAGCGGCATCGGCCGTGAAGGCGTGAAGTTCGCGATGGAGGACATGACCGAGATCCGCAACCTCATCATCCGGCGGAAATAACGCGGACCTCTTTCGCCCGGCACGCCTTGGCGAAAGGAGCGGAGTATCGTGGAAAGGAAAGCGGCCCGCTCACCAGAGTGGACCGCTTTCATCTGGAGTGGTTTCAAAGCCCGCGACTTTCGTGTCAGTGGCAGGCCGCGCCGAAAGCGGCAATATCTGTCGGCGCCAGTGGGGCACGCCATTCGGCGCATCGCCGGCCGCGCTCATCCAGCATGACGGCATAGGGCAATCCGCCGACATCTCCCGCCATTTCGTCGAGCAGGCGGCGTGACCGATTCTGGTCGAGCAATTCTACATTGGCAGGCGGTATGGGCACCAGACGCCGCACGGCGCCATCGGTCCAGGCTATGATCAGTCGGCTCGGTGCCGCCGCCGCCGCAAGTTGCGGGAGATTTTTCATTTCCGCCACACAAGGCGCACACCAGCTTGCCCCGAACAATATTATAGACCGACCGATTGTCGGCGCCGGGTGAGGATGATCTGCACTGGCGGCATTTCCGCATAATAATGCGGCATACATCGCAAGTGAAATGATGGACAGGCGCCGCATGTCTTCATAATAGACGTGTCGATCGAAATAGCCATGGGATATAGGGATGGCCATTCTACTGACGTTGTTGCTTGCTTCGGCTACGCTCGCACCGGCAGAGCCTCCGGTCTCTCCCGAAACGCTCAGTTCCCAGTCGTTGTTCGATCAGGCCACCACGGCCGCTGTCTCGGAGGAATGCAGGAAGGCGATCCAGTTGTTCGACATTCTCGAACAGCGGAAGGCCTTGAAAACCGGCTCCATGCCCGATTCCGCTGCGGCGGTTCGCAAGGGAATTTGTCTCATCCGGATAGGCCGCACGGCGGACGGCGAGCGGGCGATCCTGCGAGGGCTTCCCGTACTGGAGAAGGCGGGGCCTGACTTCATGAACGATGTCGCGAGCGGCACAGGGTCGCTGGGCGATGCGGCGCTGCGTTACAATGACTATGACAGGGCCATCGTACAGTATCGGCGCTCGCTCGCCATGCGTACCGGCCTGGAGCGTTTGGTGACGCTCGCCGATCTGGCAACGGCCACTGTCTTCGATGGGGACGGGGCATCGCTCGACTATTCGAAAGAAGGCATAGCCCTGATCTCCGCCCTGCCGAAGAAGGAGCAGAATCGGGACAGCCTTGCCGCTTTCCATACGTTGCATGCCCGTGCCCTGCTCAACCAGGGGAAAGCGCAAGAGGGCTATGCCGAGTTGAAAGAGGCGCTGAAACTTAGTGGTGGCTTGACGACGCGAACTACATTGAGCGAAGTGTCCATGCGGGCCGACCTCGGCATGGCAGCGGCGTTGGTGGGACGTATGGACGATGCGCGCATGTACCTAGCCTATACCGGGGCGGGGCGCCTCGGCGACTCCCATTTCGTACGCGGGGTTTCGATGGACCCGCCACCGTGCGGCGAGGAAACCGGCTTGCGGCCGGACGATGTCGCTGTCGTCGAATTCAGTATCGGCGACGATGGGCTGGTGGCCAATGCCCACACAGTCTATTCGCGGGGGAACAGGGCAGCGGCAGTGGCTTTCGCGGGCGCAGTGAACGACTGGTACTGGTCGCCGGATTCCGTGAAGGGCATTCCGGCCTTCTATCGGGTCGTGACGCGCGTGGAGATGCGGTGCAGCACGGCGGACGCGGGTGCCCCGTCAATCCTGTCGCTCGCAGGGGCACGCTTTGCGGCTTGGGCTGCTGCTCGGTCGCCTATGCTTCGGGCGGAGGAATCAAAGCCGAAAAGGGTCGAGGAGCTTCGCCGCGCCCTCGCGCAAAATGGGTTGCAGGCCGCATCGCTGGAAAGGGCTGCTGCATTGGGCATGATCGCGACGCTGGAGAGCGCACCCCCGGAGATACGCGCCAGCGATGCCAGTCAAGCCATCGCCGCCGCGACCGAGGCGAAGGCCCCGGTGGAAGTGATCAACTGGCTGCGGCTCGTTTCTATAACAGGCGGCGATTGGGTGCCCGACCGCAAGACGAGCCTCGCGCTACGCAGCCTTGCGGCGGAACCCTCATTTGCCGGTGATCCGGTCTCGGCGGCAACGGCGCTGTTGCTGGCGTCCGGCAGGGTTCGGGGAAGCCGCCTGCCCGATGCAGCCCAAATGCTCCAGAAGGTTGCGGATGACGGCCGCTTACCCGAGCATCATCCGTTGAGGCAGGCCGCGCGAATATCGCTGGCCAATATTGCAGCGGCGGCGGGAGACGGTGCCGCCGCACAGCGTTTCTTTGCCAGCACGGGGCTGACCGAACAACAATGTGCTCTGATCGGTGTTCGGCCAGCCATGCGTCGCAGCGGTGTGGATAGCAATGACTACCCCATGGAGGCGCAGCGCATGGGTTTTGAAGGCTGGGTCAATCTTGAATTCGATGTCACGGCTGACGGCCGCACGGCCAAAGCGCGTCCTATCGTCGCCTATCCACCTCTCATTTTTGTGGAGGCCGCCTTGGGCATGACAAAGGATTTTCGCTATGAGTCGAGCTATCGCCCCAGTGGGGGCGCTGCCTGCACGGCCAATCGAGAGACCATCAGCTTCATCATGCCATGATCCGTGGCCCGTCGGAATTGGGGCCGGGCCTGCTCCAGGCTCTAATTTCGGATGCTTCCGCCAACTCAGCGCAAAAGGAAGTGGCGGCACCCGTTTCCGGGGACCGCCACTGGACAGGCCGGGGATGATACACGCCCGCAGGATCGGGCCGTGGGCCGGTCAGGCCAGCAATTTTTCATTCGCGATCCGCTCTTTCCATTCGGCGGGGGCAAGGGTGTGGACATTCTTGCCTTCGCTATCCACCGCGACGGTGACAGGCATGTCCTGCACGTCGAACTCGTAAATGGCCTCCATGCCCAGGTCCTCGAAGCCGACGACCTTGGCACCCTTGATCGCGCGGGCGACCAGATAGGCTGCGCCGCCGACGGCCATCAGATAGGCGCTCTTGTGCCTGGCGATGGAGGCCGTGGCAGCGACGCCCCGCTCCGCCTTGCCAACGCTGGCCAGCAGGCCCAGGTCGAGCATCAGGTCGGAGAAGCTGTCCATGCGGGTCGCAGTGGTCGGGCCTGCGGGGCCGACGACCTCGTCACCCACCGGATCGACCGGGCCGACATAGTAGATCACCCGGCCCTTGAAATCGACGGGCAGTGCCTCGCCTCTGGCCAGCATATCCTTGATCCGCTTGTGCGCGGCATCGCGGCCGGTCAGCATCTTGCCGTTGAGGAGCAGACGGTCGCCATGCTTCCAGCTTTGCACAACTTCCGGGGTCAGCGTGTTGAGGTCGACATGGATGGCCGCCTTGTCCGGCGTCCAGTTCACATCGGGCCACTCGGACAACTTTGGCGCCTCAAGATAGGCAGGGCCGGAACCGTCGAGGGTGAAGTGGGCATGACGGGTGGCCGCGCAATTGGGGATCATCGCGACCGGCTTGCCCGCCGCGTGGCAGGGATAGTCCAGAATCTTGACGTCTAGAATGGTGGCGAGGCCGCCCAGACCCTGTGCGCCGACGCCCAGCGCGTTGACCTTGTCGAATATCTCGATCCGCATCGCCTCGATATCGTTCTGCGCGCCGCGGGCTTTCAGCGTCGCCATGTCGATCTGGCCCATCAGCGATTCCTTGGCCAGCATCACGGCCTTTTCCGCCGTACCGCCGATGCCGATGCCCAGCATGCCGGGCGGGCACCAGCCAGCGCCCATCTGCGGGATCATGTCCACCACCCAGTCGACGATATTGTCGGAGGGGTTCATCATCTTGAACTTGGTCTTGTTCTCCGACCCGCCACCCTTGGCCGCGACATCCACGTGCACCTTCGTGCCCGGCACCATGTCCACGGTGAGGACGCAGGGCGTATTATCCTTGGTATTGCGGCGCGTGAAGGCAGGGTCCGCGAGGACCGAGGCGCGCAGGCGGTTTTCCGGGTTGAGATAGGCGCGGCGCACGCCCTCATCCACGACATCCTGTAGCGAGCGCGAGGTGTCGTCGAGGCGGCAATCCATGCCCCATTTCAGGAAGACGTTGACGATGCCCGTATCCTGGCAGATCGGGCGATGCCCCTCCGCGCACATGCGGCTGTTGGTCAGTATCTGTGCGATGGCGTCCTTGGCGGCCGGGGATTTCTCCGCCTCATAGGCATCGCCCAGCGCGCGGATATAGTCCATCGGGTGATAATAGCTGATGTACTGGAGTGCGTCGGCCACGCTCTCGATCAGATCGGCCGTCTTGATGATGGTGGTCATGGCTTTTCGTCCCTTTGCCGCGCCGCAATATGCGCCCCGGCTAATCGCAAATGCCGCCCGAGTCCATATCGTGCGGCGATGCGACGCCGGGGGCTTGTTCGCCGGGGGCCGAGTCACATATGAAGAGGGTCAGGTCGAGAGGTGCGATAATCGATGTTCTATGTTCTGCGGCTTCTGATCGTCGGCCTGTTCTTCGGCTGGCTGGCCCGCTGGTTCTATCCCGGCACCGTGCCGATGGGTTGGATCGCCACTATCCTCTTGGGCCTTGGCGGCTCCTTCGGTGGCGGGCTGATCGGCAAATTGTTCAGCGCGCGGCGCGGGCGGCCGGTGGAGCCTGCCGGTTGTCTCGGATCGGTGCTGGGTGCGATGTTGCTGATCTTCCTGGGACGGTTGTTCAACCTGATGTGAGGGCTGGTTGATGGGCCAGGGCGCGGGCGGAGGTGGTGCTGACCACCTGCGCCGCGACCAGATCGCCGATCACGTTCACCGTCGTGCGGCACATGTCGAGGAAGCGGTCGACGCCGAGGACAAGGCCGATCCCCTCCGGTGGCACGCCCATCGAACCCAGGATCAGCGCAATGACAGGCAGGGTGCCCGCTGGAACGCCCGCCGTGCCGATGCCGCCCAGGATGCAGATGAGCATCACCACGACCTGCTGGCCCAGGTCGAGATGGACGCCGAAAAATTGCGCCAGGAACAGCACGGTCACGCCCTCGAACATGGCGGACCCGTTCTGGTTGGCCGTGGCGCCGATGGTCAGCACGAAACGGGCCACCGTATCCGGCAGGTGTAGCTTGTCGCGCGCAGCGACCAGTGAGGTGGGCAGGGTGGCGTTGGAGGATGCGGTGGCAAAGGCCATCACCATCGGCTCCCGCACTTCCCGGAAAAAGGCGAGTGGGTTCTTCTTGCCCAATGTGGCGAGGATCAGCGGGAATATGCCGAACATCTGCACACCCAGTGCTAGCAGCACGACCGCGACATAGCCGGACAGGCGGATGAGCAGATCCCAGCCGAACTGCGCGGCCAGATTGAACATGAAGCAGAAGATGGCCAGCGGAGCCATTTTGATGACGAGGCCGATGAGTTTCATCGCAATCTCGAACACGCCCTCCAGCGCGGCATGGAGGGGGCGAGTCTTCTCCTCCGGCGTCAACAGGAAGCCGATGCCGAACAAGAGGGCAAAGAACATGACCGCCAGCACATCATTCTCGCTCATCGCGCGGATGAAGTTGGACGGTACTATGGCGATGAACTGGTCCATGCCGGTCTTGGCCTCGGTCGCCGACGCGGTGATAGCTTTGGCACTGTCGCCGGACTGGGCGAGCATCTGCGCCGCGACTTCATGCGACACGCCAGCACCAGGCTGGATCAGATTGACCAGCGCAAGGCTGATGACGACCGCTATAGCGGAGACGGTGACAGTGTAGACAAGGGTGCGGATACCGACCGATTTCAGCGTGGCCATCTCCCGCATGTCCGCCACCCCCACGATGAGGGCTGAGACGAGTAGCGGAATGACGAGCATGAAGAGAAGCCGCAGGAAGATCTGGCCGATGGGGCCGGTCACATGGGAAATGATCCAGCCGACCCAGTTCGCGTCCTGTCCCGATCCATGGGAGAAGGTATAGACGATCAGGCCAAGGGTCAGGCCGCCGATAAAGCCGCCCAGCATCCACCATTGCAGCGTAGTGCCGCGTTCTTCTCCAGCGACCGAAGTCGTCGCGTCTTCTCCGGCGACCAATGCCGTCATACGTATGATGCTCCTGATGTCAGGCGGTCAGCATGGCACGGAAAGGGAGGGCGGGACATGTAAAAAGGGTCGGACCATGATGGCCCGACCCTTCTGGCGGATGATCCCTGAGGATAGTGGTTTAGCGGGTAGTGCCTGTCGCGCTGCCGCTGCCCGATGCGCCAATATCGGCACCATTGGGCGAGACGGATGCGCCCGTACCCATGCTGCCGCCTGCGCCCGCGCCGCCGGTGTTGGATGCACCGCCCGCGCCCGATGCGCCAACCGAGGTGCCGCTGGGTGAGATCGCACCCACAGCGCCGACATTGCCGCCAACGCTGCCATTTTTGGCACCCGCTGCGGTGCCGCTGACATGATCCATAGTCGAGTGGGCAGTGCCAGCAGCCCTATCCGTCGTGTGGCGGGCGGAATGCTGTGCCTTGTGGCTAGTATTGCGTGCGGCGTCGCTGGTTCGCGCAGCGGTGGAACCCACGCTGTCGGTCGTACGGCCAACAGCCGAGCCAACGCCTTCCACGGTCGAGCCGACCGGCGCATTCACGGATCCGCCCACAGTGCTGCCCAGGCTACCGCCTGTTCCACCCACGCCGCCGCCGACTGCACCGCCGAGTTGGGCATGGGCTGCGAGGGGAAGGGCCAGTGCCGACAGCGCGACAATGATGGAAAGCTTGTTCATAATCCACTCCTCACGAATTTTTCGTGTTTTTCTAAAGACAGCTAGTTAAGCCTTTGGGCACGACAATGGTTCCACCGAAGTGGTGAGAAGAGACTAAGCCATTAAACGGAAGCGTTTCTTAGGTCATTACCCAGAGGACCGGATGGAATGTCCGGTCAATCTCTCGATATGCCGCACTGGGTGCGGTCGAGCAGGAACTGGTCTACCAGTACCAGTGCCATCATCGCCTCCACCACGGGCACCCCGCGAATGCCGACGCACGGGTCGTGGCGACCCTTGGTCACGATCTCTGCCGCCGCGCCATCACGGGTGACGGTCTCCACCGGAATAAGGATGGAACTGGTCGGTTTGAAGGCCACCCGGACGCGAACCGGCTGACCGTTGGATATGCCGCCCAATATGCCGCCTGCATGGTTCGCCATGATGCGCGGGCCAGTGTTGGAGCCGATGGGGGCGGGCCGGATCGGGTCGGCATTATCCTCGCCCCGCGCCGCCGCCGCCTCGAACCCGTCGCCGATCTCCACGCCCTTGACCGCATTGATGCTCATCATCGCGGCGGCAAGTTCGCTATCCAGCTTGGCGTAGAGCGGTGCGCCCCATCCTGCGGGTACGCCCGTCGCCTCGCACTCCACCACCGCGCCGATGGAGGAGCCTGCCTTGCGAACCTCGTCCACCAGTTTCTCCCAACGCTCTGCGGCGCGGGGGTCGGGGCAGAAGAAGGGGTTGCGGTCGATCTCGGCGGCATCGAAATTGGCATAGTCGATCGTGTCGCCGCCAATGGCACTGACCCAGCCACGGATGCTGACGCCCGGGATCACCGCCCGCGCGACCGCACCCGCCGCGACACGGCTGGCGGTCTCACGCGCCGACGAACGCCCACCGCCCCGATAGTCGCGAAAGCCATATTTGACGTCATAGACCTGGTCGGCATGGCCAGGGCGATAGGCGACCGCGACCTCGGAATAATCCTTCGACCGCTGATCCACATTCTCGATCTGGAGGCTGATCGGCGTGCCCGTGGTCTTACCCTCGAAAACCCCCGACAAGATGCGGACCTCGTCCGGCTCCCGCCGCTGCGTGGTGAAACGTGAGGTGCCCGGCTTGCGCCGGTCGAGCCAGGGTTGAATGTCCGCCTCGCTGATCGCGATGCCGGGGGGGCAGCCGTCCACGACCGCGCCGATGGCGGGGCCATGGCTTTCCCCCCAGGTGGTGAAGCGGAAAACGCGACCGAAAGTGTTGAAGCTCACGCTGTCAGCCTGCCTTCACTTCACCAGCGCAATATCGGGCGCGTCCTCGGCTTTCATGCCGACGACATGATAGCCCGCGTCGACGTGATGCGTCTCGCCGGTCACACCCGACGCGAGGTCGGATAGAAGATAAAGGGCGGAGCCGCCGACATCCTCGATCGTGACGTTGCGGCGCAGTGGCGAGTTCAGCTCGTTCCATTTCAGGATCAGGTTGAAGTCGCCGATCCCCGATGCCGCCAGCGTCTTGATCGGCCCGGCAGAGATGGCGTTGACGCGGATATTGTCCACGCCCAGATCCGCCGCCAGATATTTGACGCTGGTTTCCAGCGCCGACTTGGCGACACCCATCACATTATAATGGGGCACGACCTTTTCCGCGCCATAATAGCTGAGCGTGAGCAGCGATCCGCCGTCGGGCATCATCGCGGCGGCGCGCTGGGCGACGGCGGTGAAGCTGTAGACGCTGATGTTCATCGTGTTCAGGAAATTGTCGAGGCTGGTATCGGCATAGCGGCCACGCAGTTCATTCTTGTCTGCCGCGCCGATGGCATGGACGAGAAAGTCGATCTTGGGCCAACGTGCGGCGAGAGTCGCGAAAGCGTCATCAAGCGCGGCCATGTCGGAGACGTCGCACGGGAAAACGAAATCGCTGCCCAGTTCTCCGGCCAGCGGGCGCACGCGCTTTTCGATCGCGGCGTTGGGAAAGCTGAAGGCAAGCTCCGCCCCCTGCGCGTGCAATGCCCGCGCAATCCCCCATGCCAGTGACTTATCATTCGCGAGGCCCATGATAAGCCCGCGCTTTCCGGTCATTAATCCGCTCATTCCCCGGAAGTCTCCCTCATTTCAGTGACGGGCGTCATGGCCTCTGATTCCTCGTTCGTGTCGGGGAATTCCGCAAGCGCCGCGTTTAGTTCCGCGCCAATTACCACGCCAAGCCCGATGATGAAGAAAAAAATGAGCGTGATCATCGCACCGGCTAGACCGCCATAGGTGAGATTATAGCCGGTGAGGTAGGACAGGACGATCGGGAGGGCCAGGCATGTGACATACCACCAGGCCGTCGTCATCGCCGCGCCCGGCCATTTGGGGAAGGCTGATCCCCGGTATCGGCCCGGTGTCAGTGCGGCGAAAAGGTAGAAGAGACCTGCGAACAGGATCAGTGCGGGCGCGATGCGTGTGGCCTGGACCACCGCGATCGCCTCGTCCGCAAAGGGGAGAAGCCGGTGCAGGAAGGTGTCCGCCGCGCCGATCATGACCTGCAAGGAAAAGGCGAACATGATCGCGAAGACGCAAACGAAGATGATGCCGATGGAGCCGAGGCGATAATGCCAGAAGGGGCGGCTGCTCTTGGTGCCATAGGCGCGGCGCAATATATCGCGAATGGTCTCGATCAGGCTGCCCACCGTCCACAGGCCGACGGCCGCGCCGAACCACAGAAGGTTGCCGGTACGGGCGGTGAGCGCCTGGTGGATCGGTTCGCGTAATACCACCTCCACATTGCGGGGCAGGGTGGAGAGGAAGGCGTTGACCGCTGCCAGCCCCTCGTCCGTCCGCCCGAAAATCTGCGCCACGGCGGCGGCGACTATGAAGAAGGGGAACAAGGCGACCAGCGTCAGATAGGCGAGATTGCCCGCATGGATGAAGCCGTCCGAATAGACGCCCACCGCGACTCGCTTGATGACCTCGACGGCGCGAACGCCGATCTGCTCCTCCACCTCCGCGCGCAGACGGGCCGTCCCACGTGTGCGGCGCGCCTCCGGGGATTGGGGGGAGAGATCCTGCATTCGCGCTCCTGATTATGGCGAGCGTTCAGCCCGCCGTTGAAGCTCAAACGCCCAGATCGCCCCGAACGGCCCGTGTGTCGGTCCAGTCGGCAACGAAGGCTTTCAGATGCTCGTCATCGGCGGGAATGTCGATCAGCAGCGTCACATATTGCGCGCCACGTGCGCCATCCTTGCGGGTGAAGCCCCGTTCCTTGAGGCGGAGCGTCTGGCCCGAGCGGGCGCCCGCCGGTACGGCAAGCATCACGGGACCATCCACCGTTGGCACCTTGATACGGGCGCCGTTCACCGCTTCGTCCAGTGTGATGGGCACGTCCACGCGCACATCGTCACCGTCGCGCTTGAAGAAGGCATGGGCGTCGATGTCGATGATGACGATAGCGTCGCCCGCGCCGCCGGGACCGCGCTCACCCTTGCCGGAGAGGCGCATCTGCATGCCGTGCTCAACGCCGGCAGGCAGCTTGAGGTCGATGGTCTTGCCATCCTGGAGGGTGATGCGCTGCGGTGCGCGCGTCGCGGCATCGACGAAGGGGACGCGGAGGCGATATTGTACATTGTCTCCCTGACGCGGCGGCTGGGCACGGCCGCCTCCAAAGCCGCCAAAACCGCCTCCTCCGCCACCAGCGCGTCGCCCGCCGCCGAACAGTCCCTCGAAAATGTCGCCGAAATCCCCGCCGCCGCCGGATTCGAATCCGCCCGGACCCTGGCGATAGCCGCCGCCCCCAAAGGGGCTTGTCGGGTTGCCGTTGCCGTCGATCTCGCCCCGGTCGAACTGGGCGCGCTTGTCCTTGTCCGACAGCAGGTCATAGGCGTGCGTCACTTCCGAGAAGCGTTCGGACGCTTTGGGATTGTCCTTGTTCTTGTCCGGGTGCAGCTCCTTGGCGAGCTTGCGATAGGCGGACTTGATCGCCGCTTCGTCGGCGGTGCGGGGAACGCCCAGCAGGGTATAGGGATCAGCCATGGGTGTCTTCATGCTCCGTGGCGCCCCATCTGGCGATTTCGGCGCCGCTCCGCAAGCCTCGACAGGGGGTGGAGGCAGGGTTAGACAATGTGAATGACAGAAACCGACCCTTTTTCTCTGTTCGACCAATGGTATGCCGAGGCGCGGGCGAGCGAGATCAACGACAGTAATGCCATGACTGTGGCGACGGCGGATGCCGAGGGACGCCCGTCTGCACGGATGGTGCTGCTCAAGGGACATGGACCGGACGGCTTTGTCTTCTATACCAATTTCGAGGGGCGAAAGGCCGGCGAACTGATCGCCAATCCCCATGCCGCACTGCTGTTCCACTGGAAGTCCATGCGGCGCCAGATCCGTATCGAGGGTGTGGTGAGCCGGGTGAGCGACGAGACCGCTGACGCCTATTTCGCGACACGCAGCCGGGATTCGCAACTGGGCGCCTGGGCATCGGACCAGTCGCGGCCGCTGGCCAGCCGGGAGGTCTTTCGCGCGCGGTTCGATGCGATGCAGGCCCGGTTCGCGGATGGCGACGTGCCGCGCCCGCCGCATTGGTCCGGCTTTCGCGTAACGCCAGAGCGGATCGAATTCTGGCAGGACCGCGAGTTTCGCCTGCATGAGCGAACCCTGTTCACCCGTGACGGGCAGGGTGGCTGGCGGAGCGGGCTTCTGTACCCGTGACGCAACATCGTCATACGGGGACGGAGTATCATCCTCTCGCCGCGACCGGGGCGCTCAACCGCCGTGCCGCGCTGGCCAGCGTGTCGGTGGCGCTGCTGCTCGGCCTGCTCAAGGGTTATGCGCTGTGGCAGACCGGCTCCATCGCAATGCTGGGATCGCTGGCGGATACGATTCTCGACCTGATCGCCAGCCTTGTCACGCTGTTGGGAGTGCATGTCGCCGCGCAGCCCGCCGATCTTCATCACCGCTATGGCCATGGCAAGGCGGAAGCGCTGGCAGCACTCTTTCAGGTGTCGCTGATCAGCGTGGCGGCGATCGCCATCATCGCCCGGTCGGTGGGTCGGTTGCAGGGCGGCGCAGCGCCTGAGGGGCTGGAGACGGGCATCGGCGTGTCGGTGGTCGCGATGGTGCTGACGCTGGTGTTGCTCTGGTATCAACGGCGGATCATCAGCCAGACGAGGTCCATCGCGATCCAGGCCGACAATGTCCATTATCAGTCCGACCTGCTGCTCAACGGCGCGGTGATCGCGGCGCTGATCCTGGAGATCGTGCTGGGTCTGCATGGTGCCGATGCGCTGCTGGGCGTCGCCATCGGGCTGTGGCTGGGCTGGAGTGCGTGGCGGGCATCCGCGCAGGCGATCAACCAGCTCATGGACCGGGAATGGCCGTTGGAGCGACGCGAGCATTTCCTTGCCGTGGCTGCGCGTCACCCGGAGTTGCAGGGCATCCACGATATGCGGACGCGCACCAGCGGCGTGCAGGATTTCGTGCAATTCCATGTCTGGATGGACCCGCACATGACGCTGGCCGCGGCGCATCGGGTGATGGACGAGGTGGAGGCACGGCTGCGTGCGGAGTTTCCGGGCGTGGACATATTGATCCACCCCGATCCTGTCGGCCATGTGGACAGCGACGATCCGCTGGCGGAAATGGACGCGCGGGATCTGGTTGCGGGGCATAAGGCGGAAAGGCAGCAGGAATGACCTTGGTCATACCGTTCACGCAGGTCGACGCTTTTGCCGATGCGCCATTTACAGGCAATCCGGCGGCGGTGATGCAACTCGATACATGGCTGCCCGATGCCGTGCTTCAGGCCATAGCGGCCGAGAATAATCTTGCGGAGACGGCCTTTACCGTCGCCTTGCCGGAAGGGGCGGGGGCGGATTATGCGCTGCGCTGGTTCACGCCGACGATCGAGGTGGCGCTGTGCGGCCATGCGACGATGGCGTCGGGGCATGTGCTCATCGGCGCGCGGGAGCAGGTCTTGTTTCGTACGCGACAGGCGGGTGACCTGTTGGTCACGCGCGCCGGGGACGGACTGGCGTTGCGTCTGCCGGAATGGGGCGCGAGGCCGAAAGCGTTGCCGGATTTTCCCACGCCCCTGGGCGGGGAGGTTCAGGAGACATTGTGGCATGACGGTGGCTATGCGGTGTTCGTCTATCCCGACGAGGCAGCCATACGGGCGCTGGAGCCGGATTTTGGTGCCCTGCGCGGGATTGGCAATGTCCTGCTGATCGCAACGGCGCCGGGGCAGGCGACCGATGTCGTCAGCCGCGTATTCCTGCCGGGTGGCGGGGTGGACGAAGACCCGGTTACGGGCGCCGCGCATTGCGTCATCGCCGCCTATTGGGCGCAGCGCCTTGGCCGCCCGGACTTCACCGCCTGTCAGGCCAGCGCGCGGGGTGGCTATCTGAACTGCCGGCTGGACGCTGGAAGGCGGGATGGCGAAGGGCAGGACGGGAGAAGCGTGACGCTCACCGGCCGCTGCCGTACCGTCATCAGGGGCGACTACCTCCTCTAGAACCCCAGCCTGCCGAGGCGGACCGCGGATTGGGCATGTGCATGCCCGCCACCGTGCGGGAAACCGCCTGCATCAACGCCCAGCGTTCGGGAATGGGGCGGGTCGTGCTGCCGATCATCACCGCCAGCGCATAGCTGGAGCCGTCGGGCGCGGTCATGATGCCGACATCGTTGAAGCCGGTCGAGCGCGCGCCCAGTTCCTGGCCCGTGCCGGTCTTATGGGCATAGTGCCAGCCAGAGGGCACGCCGCCCTTGATCCGCTGCGGTCCCGTCTTGGCCTCCGACATGGTCGAGAGGAGGATGCTGGTCGAAGCGGGAGAGAGCATCTCGCCGCGTTTGAGTTTTGCGAGGGCGGTCACGATACCGACCGGGCTGGCGCCGTCGGGCGGATTGGCCAGATAGGCATCCAGCGCACGCTCGCGCACCGCCATGGGCAGCGCGGCGCGGGCAGCGTAAAAGCTGCGGCCATAGGCCAGATTCTGGCTCCAGTTCAGGCCCGCCGTGCCGCTCTGGAGCAGGCGCTCGCCGGGGCCGAAACGCACGCCGTCGATGAAGCGGCGAGACAGGAAGGCTTGCACGGCTGCCGGGCCGCCAACGCTCCGCATCACGCTATCGTTGGCGGTGTTGTCGCTCTGCGTCATCGCGCGGTAGAAGAGATCCTGCACCGTCGTGGTATAGCCGCCGCCCGTGACCATCGCTGCGATCGGCTGGTGGAACAGGGTCAAATCCTGCTGACGGATGGTGACGGGGGAGGCGAGGGTGATCTTGCCTCGATCCACCGCGTCCAGCATCGTCATCGCAACCCATAGTTTGGATACGCTTTGCTGTGGATAGCGGCGATTGCCGTTATAGTTGATCGTCCAGCCGTCATCTATGCTCTGGACCGCAATGCCGACCTGGCCGTTGAAATTGCGGCCCAGCGACTGGATGATGCTGTCGAGTGCCGGGGGGGCGGGCGTGCGGATCGGTGCGGATGCCGTCGCGCCCCCGCCGGTCCAGAAACCGGGAAGCTCCGTAGGCTGGGACTGACCTTGGCTTCGATACTGGTCCCGATCTTGGCCATTGTCGGCGAGTGCGCGCGTTATGCCCGGCATGACGAATGCCGTCACGGCCATGACGGCGCCTGTCGTCGCCAGAAAAACACCACCCTTGAACCAGCCACTCATTCGCCCGCCCGCTTCATTGTCATCATGCTCCGTCCTATCGCCGCATCCCGCTCGGCGATAATTATGCCAAACAACGGATTAACAACGGCAAAATATTGGAAAGCCCCTTGCGGCGAGGCGGGTGGCGGATACGACGGACTGCCCCGCTTGCGGTCGGCGTCCCGGCACGCTAGGGTTATATTACTAAATCACAAGAGTAGGCATGCTTTCGCAACGAACCCGATATACGATCCGCGCACTTCAGCATCTGGCGCGGCGTTTTGGCGAGGGGCCGGTGCATCTGGCCGAGATTGCAGAAACGCAGAATATTCCGGCGAAATTCCTGACCGTCATCCTTTCCGAAATGTCCCGAGAGGGGCTGATCGCGACGCAGCGCGGGCGCGACGGCGGCTATTGGCTGGCCTTGCCGCCGGTAGACATTCGTTATGGGGACATATTGCGTCTGACCAATGGAGCACTGGCCCTTGTCCCCTGCGCCAGCCGCTTTGCGCACGAGACCTGCAAGAACTGCCTGCCTGAGGAAAAGTGCGAACTGCGGCGCATCATGCTGTTGGTCCGGGACGAGACGGCGGCGATTCTCGATCGGCTGACGCTGGCAGATCGTTTCGACATGGGTGATGAAGAAGACGCCGACAAGCAGGATATCGGGGCATGACCGTCATCGTCCACGGCATCCCCAATTGCGACACCGTGAAGAAGGCGCGGGTGTGGTTGGACAGCCATGGCGTGACCTATCGGTTTCACGACTATAAGAAGCAGGGCGTGGATGAATCAGCCCTTCGCGACTGGATAGCCGAGGCTGGTTGGGAAAAACTGCTCAACCGCGCGGGCACGACTTTTCGCAAGCTTCCCGAGGATGAGCGTGCCGACCTGACCTTGGACAAGGCGGCGGCGATCATGCTGGCGCATCCCTCCGCCATAAAGCGACCCGTGGTGACGGGCGCGGGCGAAGTGTTGGTCGGCTTCAAACCCGATGAATGGGCGGCGCGCTTCTAGTTTCCCCCGGGGGATCAGGCCGCGTGATGTTCGCCTGCATCTTGCCTTACCCCGGTGCCTTTCCTTAACGATTGTCTGGCCGCCGTGCCGGATATTCGCGTCAAGACGCGACCTGTCGCACGCCCTTCGTGCATCATATTTTCGTTTCGTCATACCCGTAACGACGTGTCCCGCAATTGGTCGCAACGGCGCACCATTCAGGCGCACATCTATTGTCTACTCTACATATAGAGTTATCTAAACTGCATGTCGGGTATTGTGCCCGAGTCGGACTGAGAGGAGCCGCCCCCTATGAGCAGCACCATCGAAAACTTCAGGACATCTCCGCTGGTCCTGACCGTGCCCGGCCTCGACAGCAGTGGCGCCGGACATTGGCAGAGCATCTGGGAACGGGAGCGCACCGATTGCGAGCGCGCCGATCTCGGCATGTGGTCCAGCCCCCATCGCAACAGCTGGGTGACCGCGCTGAACGGCGCCATTCGGCAGGCCGGGCGTCCAGTCATTCTGGCGGCCCATAGCCTCGGTTGCCTCGCCGTCGCCTGGTGGGCGGCGTTGGAGGCGCAGCCTTATGGCAATCCGGTTGCGGGCGCCTTGCTGGTTGCGCCGCCGGACGTGGACGCGGCTGGTCCCGATCCGCGCCTCGCGGGCTTTGGCCCCGCGCCCAAGATCATCCTCCCCTTTCCCAGCGTGACCATCGCCAGCAGCAACGATCCGTACAGCGATCTGGTGCGTGCTCAAAGCCTCGCCAAATTCTGGGGCAGTCATTTCGTCGACATCGGCGAGGCGGGCCATGTCAATGCGGAGTCCGGCCTTGGCGACTGGCAGCAGGGCCAGCTCTGGCTGGACCGCCTGCTGGGCATCGCGACGGGTGATGAGGCACGCAGCGACATACTCGCCGACAGCATCGTTTCACGGACGGTAAAGGGATTCAGGCCGATCTCCATCGACAGCTAAATACCACCCAGAGCACAACCCCGCTGGCGGCCTCAAGAGAACATAGTTTTTCTTGAGGCCGCCATTTTTTAAATATCATTGTCTATCAAAAAAATAGACATTATGAGCTGTTTCAGGAGGAAGCCCATGAACCGACACACGACGCTCAGTCCCAAGCCCGCACCTGAACATGATGCGGCCGTGGAACAGATCAGCCAGGCCCTTAACGGCCTGCGCTTTGGTGCTATCTCGATCGTCGTCCACGACGGCCGGGTGACGCAGATCGACGTGACTGAAAAGCGTCGTCTGACGGTCTGACCCGTACGGGTTTCCACCCTTTATATTTTTCTGAAGTTTGACAGCCGGCAGGCGCGGGCCTGGCGGTTGGCGGTTTCGAGCATTTCATTTTCTACCGTGTCCTACCCGATCCGCGGGCGGACCAAAACGTAACAATTGGGGGGCTTCCGACCGGGCGACCGGAGGAAAGGCCGATCGGTTCGGGAGGACCATATGACCATGAAGACCATTCGACTGGCAGCAACCGCCAGCATACTGCCGTTCGCGGCCCTGATTGCCAGCCCTGCTTTCGCACAGGCCGATGCGGCCCCCGCCGCGCAGGCTGCCGACGCCGCCGATGCGTCTGGCCCTGGCGACATCGTCGTCACCGCGCGTCGTCGCACCGAGGCGGTTCAGGATGTTCCGCTTTCCATCTCCGTGTTGACTGCCGCGCAGGTCGACCAGACGGGTGCGTATAACGTCAATCGTCTCCAGCAATTGCAGCCTACGCTCCAGTTCTACTCGTCCAATCCCCGCAACAGCTCGATCAACATCCGTGGTATCGGTGCGCCGCTCGGCCTGACCAACGATGGTATCGAGCAGGGCGTCGGCATCTATGTGGATGGTGTCTATTACAACCGGGTTGCATCCGCGACGCTCGATTTCGTCGATATCGAGCAGGTCGAGGTGCTGCGTGGTCCGCAGGGTACGCTGTATGGCAAGAATACGACTGCCGGCGCAATCAACATCACGACCAGCGAGCCAAGCTTCAATTTCGGCGGCAAAGCGGAATTGTCCGTCGGTAATATCGGCTTCAAGCAGGCCAAGGCGACCATCTCCGGCCCGCTGTCCGACAAGCTGGCGGTTCGTCTGTCGAGCAGCTTCACCGACCGTGACGGCACAATCTATAATGTCGCGACCAACCAGCGGGTCAACTCGCAGGACAATCTCGGCATCCGTGGCACCCTGTTGTGGAAGCCGACCGATACGTTGAAGATTTATCTGACGGCGGACTATAACCTCCAGAACCCGGTTTGCTGCGTGCAGACGTTCGCGCGTGTCGGGACGACGCAGCGTGCCGCCACCCGGCAGTATGACGCGCTGGTGGCGGCCTATAACGCCCCTGCCAATGCGGCGAACCGTAACGCGACCTATCAGACACCAAGCCGCAACGCCTTCGATCGCGTGACCGACCTCGACGCGCAGCTTCGTGCGCGCAACGAGCTGGGCGGCGCGTCGCTGCGCGCTGAATGGGATCTGGGTGCGGGTACGTTGAGCAGTGTCACCGCATTCCGCTATTGGGATTGGAAGCCATCCAACGATCGTGACTTCACCGGCCTGCCCATCACGACAAACTCGCAAAACCCGACGCAGCAGCGCCAGTATACCCAGGAACTGCGCTATTCGCAGGAAAGCGACAAGATCGACTTCGTCGTCGGTGCCTTCGCCTTCTACCAGACCATTCGCACGCAAGGACTCCAGCAGCAGGGCCGCGCATCCAGCCTCTGGAACCTGACCGGCACCAACCCGAACAATATCACGGCCAACAACCCCACGGGCGCCAATGCCCTGAATCCGACCATCCTGAATGGCCTTCGCCAGATCAATGCGATCCGCCTGAACAACTTCTCCGGCGCATTGTTTGGCCAGTTGAGCTGGAAGGTGACGGACCAATTCTCGATCCAGCCTGGTCTGCGACTGAACTACGACAAGAAGGATGCCTTTTATGACTCCCGCGTCATAGGCTCCTCGCCGACCGGCGTAGAGCGGTCGATCAGCACGGTTGCGACGCCGGGCGAGGACATCTGGGCACCGTTGCAGCGCGGCGTCTTCACCCCGCAGTCCTATCCGGCGAAGTATAGCCAGTGGAACCTGTCCTACGACCTGACGGCATCCTATGCGTTCGATCGCGACATATTGGCCTATGCCACCTATGCCCGGTCCTTCAAGTCGGGCGGCGTCAACCTGAACGGCGTCCCCAACGATTCTTCGGGAGTCCCCAGGTCCGACCTCGCCACCGTGAAACCCGAGAAGGTCAATCATTTCGAGGTCGGTCTCAAGACGCAGCTGTGGGATCGCAAAATCACGTTCAACATCGACGGCTTCTGGACGGAGATCAAAGATTATCAGGCAGTCGTGAACGACGGCCAGACCTCCACCCTGCGCGGCTATCTGGCCAATGCGGACAAGGTGCGGGTACGCGGCATCGAGGCGGATTTCTCCGTCCGTCCGTCGGAGCGTCTCAACCTGTACGCCAACGGCGCGTTCACGGATCATGAATATACCAGCTTCAACAACGCACCCTGCCCGCCGGAGCGTTCCGGCGGCGGCAATGCCCCGGCTGGTTCGGGTGGTGGCAGGCCCGGCGTGGCAGGCGAGCTGAGTCCGCTCGTTTGCAATATCTCCGGCCAGTGGCTGCCGGGCATTTCGAAATGGGCCGGTTCCTTCGGCTTTGAGTATAATGTGCCGCTTTCGCTCTATGGCAAGGATGGCGAAATCTACTTCGGTTATGACGGGAGCTATCGCTCGAAATTCTCGTCGAACGCTTCGCGGTCCGTCTATACCGATGTGGATGGCTATTCGCTCAGCAACATTCGCTTCGGTTTCCGTGCGGACAATGGGCTGAACTTCTTTGGCTGGGTACGTAACGTCTTCGACCAGAATTATTATGAGCAGCTTGCCACCACGCCGAGCAACACCGGCCTGATTGCTGGTCAGCCGGGTGATCCGCGGACTTATGGCGTGACGCTCAAGACCAACTTCTAACCGTCTCCCTCCCCGCAAGGGAGACTCCCTGGAGCTTTCGGGCTTCAAGGGAGAATATCGGCCCCGGAACCCGCTTGCCCCTCTTAGCGGTTCCGGGGCCGGACTATTTCGGGCGGATGGCCGGAGTGATGCGGCGTGACGCAGGTGGCGGCGCCACTGTTCGCCACGCATCGAAAATCGCGGTCAACGGTCCGCCCGGCGAGGATGGATAGTCGCAGCCTCCGTCCCGCCCGGCTTCTTCAAATTGCTTGCGTAACGGCTTGTCTTGCGAGCATATCGGCCCCGGTTGATTTCGGTTCAGTTCTCGTCCGCTCGACTGACCATCGCGCGCGACAGAGAGCCAGCAGGCTGAAAATATAAGAATGTCGAGAGTGGGTCTGAAATGAACTTTGCTGACATTATGGCGCCGTTATCTGCGCCGGGCCTCGCGCGATGAAAGCAGTCATTCTGGCTGGCGGCATCGGCTCGCGCCTGTCCGAAGAAACGATCTTGCGACCAAAGCCCCTGGTCGAGATCGGCGACAAGCCGATCCTGTGGCATATCATGAATATCTATGCCCACCATGGCGTCAGAGATTTCATCATATGCGCTGGTTACAAGGGCTATATGATCAAGGAATATTTCACCAATCTGTTCCTTCATCTCAGCGATATTACCGTAGATCTTTCCAACAACAGCATCGAATACCATCGTGCCCGGAAAATGGATTGGCGGGTTACGGTGGTCGATACCGGCAACCAGTCGATGACCGGCGGACGCCTCCGCCGGATCAGCGACTATCTCCACCCGGACGAACCCTTCTGCATGACCTATGGCGACGGTCTGAGTGATGTCGATATTTCCGCGGAGATCGCCTTTCACCGCAGCCATGGATTGAAGGCCACAATGTGCGCGGTCATGCCGCCGGGCCGCTTCGGCGTCGCCAATATCCAGGATGGGATGGTCAGTGATTTCGTGGAAAAGCCCAGCGGTGGCAGCCAGCGCATCAATGGCGGCTTCTTCGTCCTCGATCGATCCGTGATCGACCTGATCGAGGGGGATGCGACCAGTTGGGAAAATGGCCCGATGGAAGCGCTGGCAGCCGACGACCAACTTGCCGCCTTCGAACATGACGGTTTCTGGCAGCCGATGGACACCCTGCGCGAGAAGGCGCAGCTTGAGGAATTGTGGAACAGCGGAAAGGCGCCCTGGAAAATATGGGGCTGACCAGCTTCTGGGGCGGGCGCCGGGTATTCGTGACCGGGCATACGGGTTTCAAAGGGGCCTGGCTTTGCCTCTGGCTGGAAAAGCGGGGCGCAACGGTTCGCGCGGTGGCGCTGGCGCCGGAAACCTCTCCGTCTCTCTATGATGCACTATCGCCCTGGCCCGGTGCGGATCACCATGTCGTGGATATTCGCGACCGGGACGCGCTGGCGGCGCAAGTCAGCGACTTTGAGCCGGAGATCATTCTTCATCTTGCCGCGCAGGCACTGGTCCGCCGCTCCTATGACGATCCCGTCGGCACCTATGCGACCAATGTCATGGGCACGGTAAACCTGCTGGATGCGGCCCGCCATGTGCCATCGATCAGGACTGTCTTCGTGGTGACGTCGGACAAGGTCTACGCCAACGACGGCAGCGGCCGTGCCTTTGTGGAAGACGATGCTCTGGGCGGGGCGGACCCGTACAGCAACAGCAAGGCCTGCGTGGAACTGCTCTGCCAGAGCTACCGCAAGAGCTTCTTCGAGGAATGCGGCATCACTCTGGCCACGGCGCGCGCCGGCAATGTCATTGGCGGCGGTGACTGGTCGGGGGACAGGCTGGTCCCGGATTTCATCCGCGCGCTGGAAGAAGAGCGCACCCTCCCGCTGCGCTATCCCGATGCGGTGCGGCCATGGCAGCATGTGCTGGAGCCGCTGGGCGGCTATCTCGTCTTTGCAGAGGCATTGACGCAGGGTGGAGCCGCTCTCCCCACCGCTCTGAACTTCGGCCCCGCCGACCCGCAGGCGGCCGTCACTGTCGCCCAACTGGCCGGGCAATTGGGCCGTGTTTTTGGCATCGAGGACTGTTGGCAGCAGGCGCCGGGCCTCTGGTCGGCGGAGGCTCCCGCGCTTTTGCTCAATTCGGCGCTTGCGGCGCGGGCCATCGGCTGGCAACCGCGCCTTGACCGGCAACAGACAATCGACTGGACGGCCGCGTGGTACAAGGCCAACCGGGACGGAGCAGACATGCGGCGTTTTTCGCTAGACCAGATAGCCGTCTATGAAGAGATGAGCGCATGACGGCGCGCCTGTGCCGCTTTTGCCATGCCCCGCTGACGCATGGCTTTGTCGACCTTGGATCGACCCCGCTGGCCAATGCCTATCTGACGGAAAGCCAGCTGGCCCAGCCGGAGCCAAGCTATCCCCTGCGCGTCTTCGTCTGCGACCGATGCTGGCTGGTGCAGGCGGACAGTTTCGTCGCACCGGAAGATATATTCAGCCATTATGCCTATTTCTCCTCCTACAGCGATAGTTGGGTGGAGCATGCCCGGCAGTTCGTCACCATGGCGCGTACCCGCTTCGGACTGGATGCCGCGTCGCAGGTGATCGAGGTGGCGAGCAATGACGGCTATCTGTTGAAGCATTTCGTGGCGGCGGGCGTGCCCGTGCTGGGCATCGAGCCGGCCGAGAATGTCGCCGAAGTCGCCCGCTCTGTCGGTGTTCCGACAGAGGTGCGCTTTTTCGGGCAGGATGCGGCCGCCGATCTTGTTGCGCGCGGGCTGTCCGCCGACATGGTCATCGGCAATAATGTGCTGGCGCATGTCCCCGACATCAATGATTTCGTCGGTGGCCTGTCGGCGGTGCTCAAACCGGATGGCGTGGTCAGCGTAGAATTTCCTCACCTGCTGCGCCAGATCGAAGGTGTGCAGTTCGACACCGTCTATCATGAGCATTTCCATTATCTGTCGCTGCTCGCCGTCGAGCGCATCTTTGCGGCCCATGGTCTGCGCGTCTTCGATGTCGAGGAATTGCCGACTCATGGCGGGAGTCTGCGGGTGCTGGCATGCCGGAATGCGTCCGCGCACCATGCTACCACGCCGGGCGTGGCCAAGGTGCGCCGCGACGAGGCTGCGGCCGGGCTGGACCGGGTGGAAACCTACACCGCCTTTCAGGACCGGGTGGCACCGATCCGGGAGGGACTGCTGGCATTCCTGCACGAGGCACTGCGCAAGGGTCAGCGGGTCGTCGCCTATGGCGCCGCTGCCAAGGGTAATACTCTTCTCAATTTCAGCGGCGTCGGCACCGACCTGATCGACTATGTGGTGGACCGCAATCCCAACAAGCAGGGCCATTATCTGCCGGGCAGCCGCTTGCCCATCCACGCGCCGGAAAAGATCGCGGAAACGCGGCCCGACTATATCCTGATCCTGCCGTGGAATATCCGGGACGAGGTGATGGCGGTCAACGCGGGCGCCCGTGCCTGGAATGTCCGCTTCGTCGTTGCCGTGCCCGAGTTGACGGTGCTGGAATGAAGTTCGTGCCCACCCCGGTCGTGGGTGCCTTCATCGTGGAGGTCGACGCGCGATCCGATGCGCGGGGGATGTTCGCCCGGACTTTTTGCGCGGAAAGTTTCGCGTCTCAGGGGCTGGCGTCGACCTATCCCCAATGCAATGTCTCGGGAAATGTCCGGCGTGGCACGCTGCGCGGTCTGCATTATCAAGTGGAGCCGGGGGCGGAGGCCAAGCTGGTGCGTGCGACGCGGGGGCGGGTGTTCGACGTGGCGCTGGACCTGCGCCCGGAATCGTCAAGCTATCGTGCATGGGCAGCGGTCGAACTGGATGCGGCGCGGCACAATGCTTTCTACATACCGGCAGGCTGCGCCCACGGCTTTCTTACGCTGGAGGATGATTGCGAGCTGTTCTACCAGATGTCTGCACCCTACCGGCCCGACCTTGCCCGCACCGTTCGCTGGGACGATCCATCCTTTGCCATCGTCTGGCCGTTCGCGCCGGACATCATCAGCGAGGTTGACGCCTCGGCTCCCTATTTCAGCCCGGAGGTCCTTCCTTGAGCGCCATCAAACTCAGCATCTGCATCCCGACCTATAATCGCCGGGACTATCTCCGCACCGCGCTGGAGCAGTTCGCGGGCTATGCGTTCAGCTTTCCCTATGAAATCGTCATTTCGGACAATGCCTCGACGGACGATACCACGCAGCTAGTGGAGGAGTTCATCGGCAAGGGCCTGCCGATCCATTATCATCGCAGGGCGGAGAATGGCGGCGCTGGTCCCAACATCTTCAACGCCTATCTCCAAGCCGTCGGGCAATATGTCATGTTACATGCCGACGATGATTTTTTGGTGGCCAGCGGGATCGAGGAGGCGATCGCCTATCTCGATGCCAATGACGATGTCGTTGCCTGCCATGCGCCCTGGTATCTCTATGACGAGGTTCAGGATCGGGACGTAAGCCTCTTCTATCAGGTCGAGCAGGACACCAAATTCCCCCGCCAGAATTTCGTCGAGCTGTTCCAGTTCATGTATGACAACCATGTCTTCCCGGAAATCGGCATCTACCGCGCGACCGCGCTCAGGACCGCCTGGCTGCCCCGCGAATTGTGCTTCTGGGCCTTCTCCTGCCTGGCCCATTATCTCGATCAGGGGGCCGTAGCTTTCCTCCAGAAGCCCTTTTATCGCTCTGTCACGGTGTCGAAGGTTGCGCCGACCCGCCAGCAGGCCGGCATCGACGATGTGATGACGGGCTGGGACATGTATCGCGGCGGGCTGGAATATTTCCTGCACATCGCGGCCGTTCGCGGCAAGTTGAACACGTCCGAGGAAGCCTGCGCGGTTTACGACCAGATGTGCAAGATCTTCACGATGACCCGCATGTCGGTGGCAGTCCGCTTCTGGGTCGCGCGCCACGATTATCTCAAAGCATATGAGATCTATACGCGTATGGCGATGGGCGGCTTTGGCGAACATCCCGAAGTGATCGAATTACGCAAACTCTTCCCCGTCATGGTGGCGCTCCAGACACTTGCCTATCTGCTCAATTCGGCGTCCGGCGTCAGCCATCTGGTGCTGAGCGATATCGATGACCCGGACTATATCGCCACGCTGTTGCGCGAGGTTGGCCTGGGGGAGGAGATTGCGATCGTTTCAAAGCCGTCGGCGCTGGACGCGAGCCTGATCGGGACCAGCGCGCTATTCTCCACGACAGCGGCAGGGCGGGACAGCTTCATCACGCAGGGCTATCGCTCCAACTTCATCTTCATAGAGAGCGAACTGGCGCAATATACGCTGATCTGATCGGCCGGGGGCGTCAAAGCGGGGTGAGCAGTCCGCGCAGGGAAAGGTCGTCCGGGAAGCAACTGGCGAAATGGGCCAGTGAACCTTTCCGGTCGAGACCGCTGTCCTCGCTGCCCACAAAATCTTCCTGCGTGGAGAGGAACCAGTCGAGCGGCGTCTCACCCAGAATGCGCGGATAGTCGATGATACGCGGTGCCTCGCCAAGCAACACGCGATAAAGATCGAGGAACTGCGCGGCGCTTTGCCCGGCGGCGCGCGTCGCGGCCATGGTGCTGGCGGCCACGCGGCCCATCTCCCGCACGGTGCCGGGATGGCGGAGCATCCAGTCGAGGCGTCGCGCCGCCGCCTCGACGCTTTGCTCGACAAAGCCGGTCACGCCATGGTCCACGATGGTGCGTTCCGCAGGATTGTCGAACACCAGCGGCACGCAGCCCAGCGACATCGCCTCGATCAGCGCATTTTCGGCGGTGCCGAAATGCCGGGGTTGTAGCAGGTAGAGGAAGATGCCGGTCCGCCTGAAGACAGCTTCGGGGTCTCTGGACTGTCCATGGAATATGACGCGACCGGGATGGGCCATTCCCGCCGCGCGGCGGGCGACTTCGCCTTCCGCCTCGATTCCGCCCCAGATCGCCGCTGGACGGTCCATCTCCACACGGTCGATCACGTCGAAGAACAGGGGGCTGAGCTTGCTGAAATCGACGGTGCCCAGATAGGCGACTGCGCCTGCCCGGCGCGCTTCTTCCTCGGCGGACGGGGGCACCGTCTCGCCAAAGCCGAAGCCACTGTTGATGACGCCCAGACCGGCGCGAATCTTCGGCGCGAGTGCCTGCACCGCCGTGCCGTCCAGCGAACAGGCTGAGGTGAACAGAAAATGATGCGGGGCACACAACAGACCCGGCGGCACGAGCGGCGCGAACAGCCCTGAAATATGTGACCAGATGATGGTACGAGCGGGCGGCAGGTCAGGGTGGCACAGGCATTCATAGAGACGGGGATGATTCCACCATTCGACCTGGACGATGTCGGCCAGCCCGACCAGCTGGCGTATGCGCGCTCTATCGGGGGCGATACTGATGCTTGCGCCGGATTGGCGGATAAGATCGGCATAGCGTGTATCGCGCGGCTCTTCGAGCAGGATGAAATGCCGCTGGATACCCGCCTCGTCCAGACGGCAGAGTGTGGACAGTGCCTTGCCCACCCCGCCGCCCAGATGCGCTGCGATGTGCACGATTTTCATCGGGTGGCCCCGGCCTCTGATCCGGCAGCAATCTCCGGTACGGCGACATTGCAGACGCCGACGACGGCCGCGGGATCCGACGGACGGGGCGGTTCCGCCCCGAATGCCAGTAAATCTCTTTGGCCATAGCCATCGGCGATCCGTTCCGCAAAGGCGCGGATCGTGATCGGCTGGCCGGAGCATATGTTGATGGGACCGGACTGGCCCGTGTCGATCACGCCCGCGATCATGGCGCCAGCATCGGCGACATCGAGGAAATCGCGGATCTGGGTGCCGATGGAGAGATTTGCCGGCTTGCCCGCCTGCAACCGCTGGTGAAGATAGGCGGCAAGGCGCTGCGGATGCTCGCCCTCTCCATGGAGGTAGAAGAGGCGGCACCAGGAAAAGGCGGTGCCATGCAGCGCGAACCATTCCCGCATCATGTGGAACGTCGCCAGCTTGCACGCCGCGTACAGATTCTGCGGCTCCAGCGGGGCATCCACGTCCAGCGCCATGCCGGGCAGCCGATATTCCATGCAGGTGCCGATGCCGACGACATGCCCAACCCCGGCGCGCACCGCCCCCTGTGCCAGCGCGAAGCTGCCGCGCACGCAGTCGGCATTTTCGGCGGCGTCTGGATAAAGGCCATGTTCGACATACCAGGCAGCATGAATGACGGCATCGATACCGTTACAGGCCGATGCCCACCAATCCGCGTCGTGGGCGAAGAGATCGTCCGTCTCGATGAGATTATCGGCGGTGACGGGCACGACGAGCCGTGACGCGCTGTCCCGTGCCGCACTGGGGCGCACGACCACCCGGACATCATGGCCGCTTCGGTCAAGCTGGCGGTGGATGTGCCGACCGACAAAGCCGGTGGCCCCGGTCAACAAAATCAGGCTCATGACACGCTTTGTATAAATTTATGATGGGCAGGGATATTGGTAACTGACGGGGGTTAACGGCGCCCGAATATTTTGCGCCGCCGCCGCCGCGCAGGAGTCTTTCATCCGCGTTAACCATAGTTTAGGCAAATGGCTCTTTAGTGCGGCATCGATCGACAGAGCTGTTTCAAGGAAAGACCATGGATCCTGTAGAAGAGTTTCGCGTGCGCGTTGCCCGCAATATCAAGGGCATTGGCGAGGATCGCGATTTTCTGGGCATGTCGAACATGTGGAACCGCGAGGCGATCCGCCATGAATATGCCCAGAATTTCACCTGGCTGGGCCGCCCGGTCATCCAGGTGCCGCAGGACGTCTATGCGATTCAGGAACTGATCTGGACCTGCCGCCCCGACCTGATCATCGAGACGGGGATCGCGCATGGCGGATCGCTCGTCACCAGCGCGTCGATGCTGGCGCTGCTCGACTATTGCGACGCCAGCGCGGCGGGCACGATCCTCGATCCCCGCGCCAGCCGCCGCAAGGTGGTGGGCGTGGACATAGACATTCGCGCGCATAACCGTAGCGCCATCGAGGCCCATCCGCTGGCCCACAAGATCGCGACGATCCAGGGGTCGTCCATCGACCCGGACGTCTTCGCACAGGTGCGGGCGCATGCGGAGGGCTATGACCGGATCATGATCTTCCTCGATTCCAATCACACCCATGACCATGTGCTGGGCGAGTTGGAACTTTATGCCCCGCTGACCACGCCAGGCTCCTATTGCGTTGTGTGGGATACCGGCGTCGAAGACCTGCCCGATTATATGTGCGCCGACCGGCCATGGGGCAAAGGCAATAATCCCAAGACGGCGGTTTGGGAATATCAGCGGCTGCTCGCACAGGAAGGTCGCACCGCCGCCGATGGTGCGAAGCTGGCGTTCGAGACGGACAAGGTGATCGAGCATCGGGTCGTCATCACCGCGGCGTCGGACGGCTTCCTGCGACGCATCTGAACGGACATGCGGGCGGGCGGGACAACCGGGTCACGCCCGTTGCCCGTTCGCCGGTTTATGCGCGCGCACCCTGGAGCGCGGCCGCGTCCAGCACCGCCAGTGCCCGCATCGCGCCAATATCCGGCCCCCAACGCTCGGCATGGTCCTTCCCACGCGGCATCTTCCGCGATAATCTCCAGGAAGCGCTGGGCATGATGGGCCGTCGTCGCGGCCGGTTCGTTCGAGACCGATGCGGCCTTCGCGAGGAAATAATAAGCGAAAGGCTGACCGTCATGCCGCGTCACCACCTCGCGGAAGGTGCGTGCCGCCAGCGCATAATCCATGTCTTGCTTCTGCGGTTTCACGCCCCGGCATGATTTTTTCGGGGGCGATTATGAAGGACGAACGAGTCGCCGTGCAAGCGCTTTGGGGGTTAGCCCAGCCTGATATGATCCGGCCCGAGATTTTGGAGCCGCCGCTGGTGCGCTGCCGCATAGGCCGCTTCCATATGGCGGGTATGGGAGACGGTGTCGTAAAGCGCCGCCGCCAGCCGGTTGGCGGCCAGCCGCTCCTTGAGCGCCGCGATCTTCTCCGGCGACCGGGCGAGGTCGAGCGCCCTGGTCTCATAGTCCTCCGCCGTCGTCGTCACCATATCGGGCATGTCGATGGCAGTCAGCAGGCTGGCGCCGACCCGCGCGGCAAACTGATCGCCCGCCAGCGTCAGTACCGGCAATCCACCCCAGAGCGCATCGCTTGCCGTGGTGTGGGCGTTGTAGACGAAGGTGTCGAGGAACAGGTCGGCATGGCGGTGGCGTGCCAGATGGTCCGCATGGCTCATGCGATCGGCGAAGATGATCCGTTCGAGGTCGATGCCCCGCGCCGCCGCTTCCTTCTGCAAATTGGTGCTGGCCAACGGGTTTGACCGCATCAGCCACAGGACGCTGCCCTCCACCTGGCTCAGCAGGCGCATCCAGATGTCATATTCCTGTGGGCCGATCTTGGCGTTCTGGTTGAAGCAGCAGAACACGAAGCCTTCCGCCGGCAGGCCCAGCGCGGTGCGATCGTTGGGGCAGGAGCCGATGGTCCGCTGGTTGTCGTTGGACTGATAGCTGCCCGGAAGCCGGATGATCTTCTCGCTATAAAATGGCTCCGCGCCGTCCGGCACCACGACGCTATCGGCGATCATATAGTCCATGGTGTCCATGCCGACCGATCCGGGATAGCCCAGCCATGCGATCTGGACCGGCGCGATCCGATCCGCGAACAATTCCATGCGCGTACCTGTGGTATAGCCTTTCAGGTCGATCGCAATGTCCAGCGCATCCTTGCGGACAAGATCGACCGCTTCTTCGTCCGTCATGTCGCGAATATTGACGACCGCATCGACATGGGGCGCAACCCTGTCATCCATGATTTCGCTGGCCACGCCCAGATTGTAGATGCGGATTTCAAAGCGGTCGCGGTCATGCTCGCGCAGCAATCCACCCATCAGGTGCAGCGTCGCATGATCGTAGAAGTCGGCCGAGAAATAGCCGATCCGTATCTTCTCGCCCTGCTGCCCTTGCGGGAAATGATAATATGATGGCTTGCGCGTCAGGGTCGCCTTGGCGAAAACCTGCGAGCGGGTGAGCTGGCGCGCGGGATTATCCTCCATCGTCAGTGCAATGAATGGCGGCATCACGCCGTCCCCGCGTTTCGTCTCGGTCGGGATGGCGGCAAATTCGTGGCGTGCATGCCAGTCGCAGACGATCGCCTCCTGATACAGGAGTTGCGCCTTGAAATTGTCGCTCTCGGGATTGAGCTGTGCCGCGCGGGCGAAGGCGTCACGCGATTTTTCCATCATATTGCCCAGACGCAGGACGTCGGCGAATTTCAGATGGGCGTTGGCGCATTGGGGGTCGACCAGCGTTGCCTGGTGATAGACATCGACCGCGCCCGTGAAATTGCCCATTTCAAACAGGGTATGGCCCATGTGGAAGACGGAATCGAAATGATCCGCCTTGATGGTCAGTGCCTTGAGGTAGCAGTCGATCGCCTTGCGATGCCGCCGGGCGCGCAGATGGACGTTACCCAGCCAGAAATGGGCGGGCACATGGCGCGGATCGATCGCCAGCGCCGCTTCGCAGAGGACGATGGCGTCGTCGCTCCGGTTCTGCTCGACATAAAATTCGGCCAGCTTGACATATGCCGCAAGGTCGGAGGGGTTGAGCCGGATGGCGTCCTTGTACCGTGTCTCCGCGTCGACCTGCTTGCCTTGTCTGCGAAAGGTCAGCGCCAGATTTTTTATCGCGGTGTCATGGCCGGGGCTTGCCTCGATCGCCTGGCGAAAGGCATGTTCGGCCCCGACATTGTCATCCATGTCGATATAGGCAGCGCCCATCAGGTTCCAGATTTCCGCCGCCTGCGGGAACCGCTCCACCAGTTCCCTGCCTTTGGTAACTACCGCCGGGAAATCATTGGCCGCATAAAAGCGCAGCATCGCGTCCAGCCCTGCCTGCGACGCACCGCCAAGGCCGAGGCGAAGCTGGTCGAGGCGGACGAGGCCACCCATGGCGGTCCGGTTCTTGGGATATTTCTTCAGAACCTCTTCGAGCAGCCGCCGCGCTTCGGCTTCTTCGCCGCGTTGCTCGGCGCGTTTTGCCTTGAGGAAAATCGTTTCGAGGCCAGCAGACATGGTGCGATCCAGACTTGGTGAAAGCTATTCCTCCGATTCCTACCCGGCGAACAATAAAAGATGGTTAATTTTGTTAAGAGGTCCGCCGGGGCCTTTCCGGTGGGTTCCCCGCACGAAAAAGACCCTCGCCCGGGGGAGCGAGGGTCTCGGTTTCTGGTCCTGTCGAAAGTGGTGACCCCCGGCACGTGTGGGGACATGATGTGCCGGGGGATCATTAACCTGCCGGGGTGGACCAGTACCTCGGCAGATCAATCTCTATCTATTAACGCAGGAGGCTCAGGACGCCCTGCTGGCTCTGGTTCGCCTGGGCGAGCATTGCCTGCGATGCCTGCGACAGGATCTGGTTCTTGGCCATCGACGTGGATTCCGTGGAGAAGTCCGCATCTTCGATCCGCGACCGGGCTTCCGACATGTTGGTGACGGTCGTGGTCAGGTTGTTGATGGTCGATTCCAGGCGGCTCTGTGCGGCACCCAGGCTGGCTCGTTCCGTCGAGATGCTGTTCAGCGCGGTGGTGAACTTGTCCAGATCGGCCGTGGTGTTCATCGCTGCCGGTGTTGCCGTCGTGCCTGAACCGCTGGCGAAGGTGATGACCGAAGCCAGCGACGTGCGAAGGTCGTTGATCTTGATAGTCAGCGTGTCGTTGGTGTTCGAGCCGACCTGCAACTGGATCGAAGCAGGCGTGGTGCCTGCGGAGGTGCCACCGGCGCCGGAAAGCAGCTTCACGCCGTTGAAGTTGGTGTTGCCGACGACATCGTTGATCTGCGAGGCAAGCTGGTCCTGCTCTGCGGTGATGTTCGAGCGGTCGGTGCTGCTGTAGGTGCCGTTTGCGGACTGAACCTGAAGTTCACGCATACGCTGAAGCATGTTGCCGATTTCGCCGAGCGCGCCTTCTGCGGTCTGCGCCAGCGAGATGCCGTCGTTGGCGTTACGCGTGGCGGCGCCCAGGCCCTTGATCTCGGAGGTCATCTTGGTGGCGATGGCGAGGCCGGCGGCGTCGTCCTTCGCCGAGTTGATGCGCTTGCCGGACGACAGGCGTTCCATTGCCTGGGTCAGGCCCTTGGAGGCCATGTTCGATGCATTCTGTGCACGAAGGGCAGAAATATTGGTGTTGATAACAGTCATCTGGAAATCTCCCGCTCTAGGGTCGCTGCCAGTGTGCGGTTGCGGCCTCGAAACCCCAGAACGGACGATGCCGACGGGTCTTTAGCGGGATATGCGATTTTTTTTCCGGAGCAGGGCCACCGCCTCCTGGAAACCCCTTCCCGTTGTAAATAGAGATTCGCGCGCGTGAGGACGCTGCCGAAAAAATATTTACGGGAGCAGCGAAGAGGGCAGACCGGCAGGCGGAAAGAACTTGCCGCTTTCCGGCAATTCTTGCCGTTCGTTAACCATATCATAAAGGTTTGAGCCGAGATTGGGCCTATCGAAAGTGCCGGAACCGCTCGGGGGAGTAGGGCCGGCAAATCATAGGGACTGATCTCATGTTGCCTGTCGACATGAGCCAGCGCGTCAAACGGCTGTTGCCGGAGCTTGGCGCGCGGCTTGAAGAAGCGTGCTACACCGTTCGGATATTCGATCCGGCAAAGTCGCGCGAAAAGCATGTCATCCGCATCCTCGGCATCGAGGAAATCGCGGCGGCGACGCACCGCGACATCCTGTTGGATGTCCGTGACGAAAAGCCCTCCTTCATTCCGGCGGCCAATGGCCTGCCTGCCAGGTTGCGCTTCGGCATGGCCGACTGCGAGATGGGCTATGCCCTGATTTCCGAACTGCTCCGCCCGTCCGTCATGCCTGCCGTGGGCGACCCGGCCAGCGCCACCCTGATGCGTCTTGCCGCACGGGTCGCCGCCAGCGACGCCACCGTCCTGATCCAGGGCGACACCGGCACCGGCAAGGAAGGCATGGCGCGGTTCATCCACGCCAGCAGCCCGCGCCACGACCGGGATTTCATCGCCGTCAACTGCGCCGCCCTGCCCGAGACGATGATGGAGGCCATGCTCTTCGGCCATCGCAAAGGCAGCTTCACCGGCGCCGCCACCTCCTCCGAGGGTCTGTTCCAGGCCGCGAATGGCGGCACACTCTTCCTCGACGAGGTTGCCGAGCTTCCCCTCGCGCTCCAGGCCAAGCTGCTTCGCGCGCTTCAGGAGGGCGAAGTCCTTCCCGTCGGCGCGACCCACCCGGTCGCCGTGGACGTACGTGTCGTCGCCGCCTGCAACCGCAACCTCGCCGCCGAAGCCGATGCCGGCCGGTTCCGGGCAGATCTCTACTGGCGCCTCAATGTCATGCCGCTGACCCTCTCGCCACTGGTCGAGCGTCCCCGCGACATCCCGGCGATCACCGCTGCCTTCCTGCTGCGCCACCAGTTGCCGATGGGTATGCAGGCACGTTTTGCGCTGCCCACGGCCGAGGCGATGGCGCATCTGGCCGCGCACAGCTGGCCGGGTAACGCCCGCGAACTGGGCAATGTCCTTCACCGCGCGCTGGTCCTTCGCGAAGGCGATGCGATCGAGGCGGCGGACCTCAGCGTCGCCCCCGCGCCTTCGATGGTGCGCCCGCTCATCGCCCGCCCGGTCGCCGATGCGGTGCTCCACTATGTGCCTGAGCCTGTATCGCAGGCGGCACCCATCGCGCTGCGCGATGTCGCGCGTCATTCCCGTGTCGACGCCATCCGGGCCGCCCTGCGCGACACCGATGGCCATCGCGCCCGCGCCGCCCAGTTGCTGGGCATCTCCGAACGCACGCTCCGCTACCGGCTCGCCGAAATGCGCGAGCTGGCGGTCGCGGTCTGAAGGGGGGCTGAGCGATGGTCGGTCTCTCCGTCGATAATGTGCTGGCGCTGCGCCAGAGCATTCTCCAGCGCAACAGCGCGCTCAAGGACGCCACTTCAGGCGTCGGCGCACCCGGTGGCGGCATTGCCGATACCGGCGGTACGCAGGGCGCGGGTGGCGCCGATTTCGCCTCCGCGCTCAAGAATGCGATCCAGGGGGTCAGCGGCCTCCAGGAAAATGCAGGCGCGCAGGCGACCGCATTCGAGCGCGGCGAGACCACGGACATTGCCGCCGTGATGCTCTCCAAGCAGCAGGCGTCGATCGGGTTCGAGACGACGTTGCAGGTCCGTAATAAGCTCTTGTCCGCCTATAAGGACATTATGAGCATGCCGGTTTGAGGATCTGACAGATGAGTGACGCAAACATCGCCACCACGGGGTCCGGCCTTCCCGCGCTGACCGGCGCGGGGGCAAGCCCCATCGACGCCGCGCGGCTGAAACTGACCGGCTTCTTCAAGCAGCCCGCCGTGCAGAAGAGCCTGCCCATGGCTGGCCTGCTCGGCGTGACCATGTTGTCCGGCCTCGCTTGGCTGGCCCTGCGCGAACCGCCGCAGCGCGACCTGTTCCGTGGCCTGCCCGAAGCCGACAAGGCTGCCGTGGCCGAGGTGCTGGACAAGAGCAACATCCCCTATAATTTCGACCAGAGCAACGGCGCGATCACCGTGTCCGAGGATGCCTATTTCAACGCCAAGATGAAGCTGGCCGCAGAGGGCCTGCCCAAGAGCGCCCCTGATGGCGCGTCGATGATCGACTCCATGCCGATGGGCGCCAGCCGCGCGGTCGAGGGTGAGAAACTGCGCTCCGCCCGCGAAGTCGATCTCGCCCGCACCATCGAGCAGATCGGATCGGTCCAGAAGGCCCGTGTGCATCTCGCGGTCGAGCCGCCCAGCATCTTCCTGCGTGAACAGATGAAGCCGACCGCGTCGGTGATGCTCCAGCTGACCGGCGGCCGATCGCTGGCGCAGGAGCAGGTCGACGCCATCGTCCATCTCGTCGCCTCCTCCGTTCCCAACATGGTGCCGGAATCGGTGTCGGTGGTGGACCAGAGCGGACGCCTTCTCTCCAATGACGGATCGGACGGCGCACAGGACAAGCAGATCGAGGTGCAGTCGAAGATCGAGGAGCGCTATCGTCAGGCGGTCATGGCGTTGCTGACGCCGATCCTCGGCAC
>DASVMZ010000095.1:0-7079 GCA_036384115.1 Sphingobium sp. | reverse complement strand
CCTTCGAGCAAAGCGGCTGGAGAATATGTTGCCGCGCGTATAAGCGGCACAGACTGCACCCTGAGGGAGAGATCAGAGCCGATGACGAAGAAGCCTGCCCAGCCCCAGCCTTTGGTCGCCAGTCACCGTGTCGCCGAACTGCTGGCCGAGCGTATTCTGTCGGGCCAGTTGAAGCCCGGCGAGTGGATCAAGCAGGACGAGCTGGCGGCGGAACTGGGCATGAGCCGCATTCCCGTGCGGGACGCGCTGCGCATCCTGGAAACGCGCGGGCTGGTGTCGCTGCGGGCCAATTCGGGCGCGCGCGTGACCAGCTATACAGGGCGCGATATCGAGATCAGCTATGAAATCCGCGAGAAGATCGAGCCGATGCTGCTTGCGGAGAGCATGCCTCATCTGACCGACGCCGATATCGAGGCCATGCGCGAGATACTGGATGCGCTCGTCCAGGCGACCGACGTCGACGAATTCCTGCCGCTCGACCGCCAGTTCCACTGGCTGTCCTACAGCCGCCACGCGACGCCGGGGCTGGCGCAGATCATCGAACGGCTGTGGGACACCACCCAGACCTATCGCCGTCTCTACGCCAAGATCGCGCTGAAGAACGGCGGCAAGATCCTGCGCGCCGAGCATGAATTGCTGTTCGGGGCGATCGAGCGGCGCGAGATCGCGATGGCGCAGGCCACGCTGGTCATGCACATCCGGCGGACGCGGATCGGCCTCATCAACTATGGCTATCTGCTTCAGGCCGATCCGGTGGTTCGCACCAGCGCCTATTAGGCCGCGATGCCCAGCCCCTGACGCAGCGCCGCGAGGAAATGCTGCTTGTAACGCTTGACCATCGGTGCGGTGTCGAACCGTTCGAAGCCGTGGAAGCCACCGGGCATCATGGCCAGCTCCGTCAACACGCCCGCATTGGCCAGGCGGCGCGCATAGTCGATGTTCTCGTCCACGAACAGGTCGATGGACCCCACGGCGATGAAGGTTGGCGGCAGGCCGGACAGGTCGGCGACGCGCGCGGGCACCGACCCCTGCGGCACCCGCGCCGATCCGGCGGGCACGCCGAGCAACGAGGTCCAGCCGAAGCGATTGGAGTCAGGGGTCCAGATGATCGCGCCCTGCTGCGGCGGCTTGTGCACGGTGCTGCCGGTGCGGTCGTCGAGCATGGGACAGATGAGGCACTGGAAGGCGACGGGGACTTGCCTGCGGTCCCGCGCGGCGATGGCGAGCATCGCGGCATGGCCGCCGCCCGCGCTTTCCCCCATCACCGCGATGCGGGCCGGGTCCACGCCCAGTTCGGCGGCATTGGCGTGCAGCCATGTGAGGCCCGCATAAGTATCGTCCAGCGCGCCGGGAAAGGGCGTTTCCGGCGCGAGGCGATATTCGACGGTCACGGCCACGCAGTCGAGGTCGCGGGCGATCTTCTGAAGGTCGCCGATCCCGTTGCGGGCGGATCCCAGAATATAGCCGCCGCCATGGATATGCAGGATGGCGGGGCGCGGCGACGCCTTGCGGCCTGCATTGATGACATACACCACCACATCCGGCTGGCCGGGTTTGCCGGGGACGGTCTTTTGCGTCCATGTCACGTCGGGCAGTATCGGGGGAGCGAACAGCAACATGTTCTGGCGCGCCTTGGCGAGAGTCGCGGTGCTGACGCTGGGGCCGCCGGTGGCCTTGAGGATTGGCACGACCAGCGGGCGCAGGTCGGGATGGACGAAGGGCACGGGATCGAAGGGAGCGGCGGCCAGCGCCTTGCCCGCCGCGCGCACAGGGGCCGCCACCGCGGCCATCACGGTTGCACCCATGGTGGCGGCAAAGCCCCTGCGATCCAGTTCCATCCAACCTGTCTCCTGTTTTATCCTGTCCCGCCCGCCGTATCAGATGGCGTTGGCGCGCGCGATACGTCCCAGCACGGCGGCGCTGGGTTTCAGCGTGCGCCTGAACGTCTGGTGATCGACCTCGGCAAGGCCGAATTTCATCTTGAAGCCCGCCAGCCACTCGAAATTATCCATCAGCGACCAGTGCATATAGCCGATGACCGGCACGCCCTTTTCAATGGCTTCGTGCAAATGGGTCAGCACCTGCGGGATATACCAGGCGCGGCGGCGATCGTCGTTCGTCTCCAGGCCGTTTTCGGTGACGAAAATGGGTTTGCCGGTCGCCTCGTGGACATAGTCCACCGTGTTGCGCAGCGCGGTCGGCTGCTTGATCATCTCCTCCATATGCGCGGCATCGACATAGGGGAGCGCCGGGACGGCGGGCAGCTTTGCACCGGGACCGGGGATCTGGATCTGCCGATAGGTCTGCACGCCGACGAAATCCCCCGCCCGCTTGGCGCAGGCGAGCCACTCGCCATAGGCCTTCTCGCGCAGCATCTTATAGGGGCTGCCCTCATTGCCGGGCTGGAAATCGACGAGGTTGAGGGTGACGCCGGTCGGCAGGTCGGGCCGCACCGCCTTGATCGCGGCATAGGCTTTCTCATGCGCCTTGATGAGGTTGGGCGTCATGCCCTGAATGTCGGGATGGTTCATGGTGACATAGCGGTCGGAGCCGGTCAGCTTCGCCGCCGCTGCGTGGGCGCGCGCCTGAAGCTCGTCCTGCTTCTTGAAATAGTCGCTGCTGGCGGAGAAGGTGCGGTAGGTCAGGCCCACCTGCGGCTCGTTGATGGTGCAGGCATAGGCCATGCCCGACCCCAGCGCGCGCACCGCCTTGTCGCAATAATTGGCGAACAGCTCGGGCGATTGCGGGTTGAGCCAGCCGCCGGCTTCCGCGAACCAGCGCGGCGCGGAGACATGGTAGAAGGTCACCACCGGGGCGATCCCGGCCTTGTTCAGCATCGTGATGAAGCGGCGATAATGATCGAGCTCGGCGAGCGAGAAATGCCCCTGGTTGGGTTCGATGCGCGCCCATTCGATCGAGAAGCGATAGGCGTTGAGGCCCATGGCTTTGAGGAGGGCGATATCCTCCTCCATGCGATGATAGCTGTCGCACGCGTCGCCGGACCGGTCGGTGAAGGTCCTGGGCTCGATATTCTCCATGAACCACAGGTCGGAGTTGACGTTGTTGCCCTCGATCTGGTGCCCCGCGGTGGAGGCGCCCCAGCGAAAGCCCTTGGGAAAGGTCAGACGCTTGCCGGTCGCGGCGGAGATCGGCCCGCCTGCCGCCAGCAGCGAGGCCGCAGCCCCCGCCGCCATCAGCATCGTCCGGCGGTCCAGACCTGTGTGATCGCCTGTCATATCGTGTCTCCCTACTATCTTGCTATTGCGTGATTTCGATGGCCGCGACCACGGCCAGTCCGCCCGTTGCGGAGAAATCGAGGTGAAGCACCCCGTCTTTCACCTTGACGGGGAAGCTGCGCGCCACGCCCTTGAGCGGTCCACCGGCAGCATCACGGACGCTGAATGGGGCGAGGGCGGTCTTGCCATTGGCCTTGACGCTCATCAGCGGATGGACGGCCGAGGGCACGCGCGGTTCGAAGCTGTGGATGGTGACGGTCCATTTGCCCTTGGGTACGGGGATGGCGTAGGAGAAGGCCTCCCCCTCGCGCCAATAGGCGTAGAGCTCCGGCACGTCGGCTGTCACGGTGCGCGCCGCGCCCGCGCTGCGTCCGCCAAAGCTGCCCATGTTGAGCACCATCGGCTTGCCGCCCGTCACGAAATCGTCGGAGCCGTAGAGATGGCCGCCCGCGACATGGCCGGCCTGATCGCCCGCCTCGATCCGGATGCCCTGTGCGGTGTCGGGTCCGGTCCAGCGCGCGGCGTCGGTGACGGACTGCCCCTTTGTGGTGGCGGTCACCACGGCGTCGTTCGGGCCGGGTTTCAGCGCGACCTGCGGCCACAGGCAGATGCCCGCCGTGCAGGGCACCTCGCCCAGCGACGTGCCGTTCAGCGTCAGCGTCGCCTTGTCGGCGTTGCTGTACGCCTTCACGTCCATGGTGGCATAGGCGCGCGTCGCATAGCCTTTGCCGGTCAGGTGGATCATCGGCGTTTCGGACCATTGCGCCTGATAATAATAGAAGGCGTCCTTCTTCACCTTGCGGTCGAAGGTGACGAGGCCCTTGTCGTTGAGGTCGACGCTTTCGCCTTCCTCGCGCATGTCGCTGGCGAAGTCGAACATGTTCCAGACCCAGCTGGCGAAGATATAGTCGCGGTCGCGGATCGCGGGCCAGTTCTGCTCATGCACCCAGGCCTGATATTCCTCCGGATGCGGCCGCCCGATGAAATTGACGAAGCCGGTGAGCACATTGTCGCTATGCTGCGACACCGCGCCGCCCGCACCATATTCGGAGATGGAGATCGGCAGAGTCGGATGCTTGGCGTGGAACTTGTCCATCTGCGCGCCCAGCTGTTCCTTCGCCTTGAACGGCTCGGGATAATACCAGCCATAATAGCGGTTGTAGCCGATGAGGTCCGCCGTGCCCGCCAGCTTCTCGCCTGCGGTGGCGATCATGCCCAGATCCTCGCAGCAGTCGGCGAAGGTGGTGGGGCGATAGGGGTCTTCCTGCCTGGCGACTTCGTTGAGGCGTTGCAGCAGTTTCAGCGGCTGCGGCGGGTCCTTGCCGCCCACGCCGAAGCCCTTGGCGCTGTCCACCTCATTGCCGACCGACCACATCAGGATCGAGGGGTGGTTGTAGTTCTGGCGGATATGCTCGCGCGCCTGTTCCTCGGCATTGGCCCACAGCTCGGGCGTGCCGATGCCGCCGGTCAGCGACGGGGCGGTGACGTAGGGGATTTCGGCCCACACCACCATGCCCGCCTTGTCCGCCTCCGCCGACCATTCGTCGGCATGCTGATAATGCGCCTGCCGCACGGTGTTGGCGCCCATTTCCGCGATCAGGGCCATGTCTTCGGCATGATCCTGCGCGCCCAGCGCCCAGCCCTTGCCCATGCGGTCCTGATGGCGCGAGACGCCGTGGAGTTTCAGATGCGCGCCGTTGAGGAAAAAGCCCTTGTCCGCGTCGAAGCGGAAGGTTCTGAGGCCCAGTGGCTGCGTGACCGCGTCGATGATGCGCGCGCCGTCGCGCACCTCCACCGACACGGAATAGAGATAGGGGTCGGCGCGCCCGTTCCACAGATGCGGATTGGCGAGCGTCAGGGTGGCGTTGGTCTCCGCCGTGCCTTTTGCCAGGGTCAGCGGCTGCGTGCCCTGTGCCACCGGCTTGCCGCTCGCATCGCGGACGATGGTGGTGAGGTTCAGGCGGCGGGTCGCGGCGCCGAGGTTGCGCAGGCGGGTGAGGACGGCCACTTCGGCCTTGTCGCCCGTGATGCTGGCGGCGCGCGCATAGACGCCGGGGCCGCCATGGTCGAGCAGGTCTATCCCTGCGCTGTCCGCCGTGATCAGCGAGACACCGCGATACATGCCGCCGTAGAGGAAGAAGTCGCCCGCCAGCGGGATGGTCTGCGCTGTGCTGCTGCCCGGCGCGCGCTTGCTGTTGTCGGCCCTGACCACGATGAGGTTGGACGCGCCCGCTTTCCACTGCGCGGTCACATCGTAGCGGAAGCGGGAGAAGGCGCCCCGGTGCTGGCCGAGGTGGACACCGTTGACCCAGACGTCGGCGATGTTGGCGACCGCGCCGAAATCGAGATACTGGCGCTGGCCTTTGGTCGCGGTGGGCGCGGCGAGGGTGAGGCGATACCAGCCCACCCCTTCCTTGTTGTTCGAGTCCGCCGACCGTTTCAGCGCATATTCGCCGAGGCGGTTCCAGCTGTGGGGGACGGAGACGGTTTCCCACCCCTTGTCATCATAGCCCGGCGTCGCGGGAGCGTCTCCCTGCCCCCCAATCTCCGGGTCGAAACGAAAGTGCCAGCCCTGGCCGATATCGGTGACGGTGCGGCCCGTCGCAGCCGCCGCCTGAACCGTGGGAGGGGAAGAGGGCGCTGCCCAGGCCGGGGAGAAGACCAGCAGGGGCAGCGCCGCAGTGATGCGCATAATCAGGGAGGATGGTCGCATGGTCACCAGTTCCACATGGTGCCGTCTTCCAGCCGGGCGACCGGAAGATAGGCGGGTTTGTAAGGATATTTGGCGGCCAGCGCCTCGTCGATGTCGACGCCGTGGCCAGCCGTCTCGCCGCAATGGAGATGGCCGTCGGCAAAGCTGTAGTCATGCGGGAAGACGGCGTCCGTCTCCTCGGTATGGCGCATATATTCCTGGATGCCGAAGTTGGGGACCCAGGTGTCGAAGTGCAGTGCGCAGCCCATGGTGACAGGCGACAGGTCGGTCGCGCCATGGCTGCCCGTGCGGATCTGGTACAGGCTGGCGAGGTCCGCGATACGGCGCATGTGGGTGATGCCGCCCGCGCCGACGATGGTGCAGCGGATATAGTCGATCAGCTGGTTCTGGATGAGGTCCTTGGCGTCCCAGATGGTGTTGAAGATCTCGCCCACCGCCAGCGGCGTGGTGGTGTGGTGGCGGACCAGCCTGAACGCCTCCTGATTCTCCGCCGGGGTGCAGTCCTCCAGCCAGAACAGGCTGTAGGGTTCCAGCGCCTTGCCGAGCTGCGCGGCCTCCATCGGGGTGTAGCGATGATGGCCGTCGTGCAGCAGATGGTGGTCGAAACCATAGGTTTCGCGCAGCTTCTCGAACAGCTTGGGCACATAGTTGAGCGCCTTGCGCGTGTCCCAGCCGGTGACGGAGGGAAGGGCGGCGTCGGCGGGTTCGTAATAGAGCTTGCCGCGGCCAACCCCGTAGGCGTCCTTGACGCCGGGCACGCCGGTCTGCGCGCGGATCGCCTTATAGCCCATGTCGATATACTGGCCGACAGCGTCCACCGTCTCGGCGATGTCGGAGCCGTTGGCGTGGCCATAGACCATCACCCGGTCGCGGCTGCGCCCGCCGAGCAGCTGGTAAAGCGGCATGCCCGCCATCTTGGCCTTGATATCCCACAGCGCCATGTCGACCGCCGCGATGGCGCGCATGGTGACGGGTCCGCGCCGCCAATAGGCGCCGCGATAGAGATATTGCCAGATATCCTCGATCTGGCGCGGATCGCGGCCGATGAGGCAGGGGATGACATGATCGGTCAGATAGCTGGCGACCGAGAGTTCGCGCCCGTTGAGCGTGGCGTCGCCGATGCCGTAGAC
>DASVMZ010000094.1:0-65032 GCA_036384115.1 Sphingobium sp. | reverse complement strand
CGGCGGGCCAGGTCGATGCGGGCCTTCTCGCCATCCGCCTGCGCGGCGGCGAGGCGGGCGCGGGCCTGCGCGATGTCCGCCCCGCGCGCTTGCACCTGGGACGAAAGCGCGGTGCCGGTGGCCCTGGTCTGGCGGAAGCGGCGGCGGGCCTCGGCCAGATCCGCTTCGGCCTGCGCCACGGAGATGCGGGCGTTGGACGGGTCCAGCCGGGCGAGGATGTCGCCCTTCTTCACCGTCGCGGTGTCGCTGACCCGGATTTCCGTGACCTGCGCGGAAATGAGCGGCGTGACCTGCGCCACCTCGGCATTCACATAGGCATTGTCGGTGCCGACATGGTTGCGGCCGAACAGCAGATAATAGGCGCCCCACAGCAGGCCGACCACCGCAACGCCGATGGCGAGGCGGATGAGCCATGTCCTGCGTTTCGCGGCGCCATTATCCCGCACGCTCCTGTCCTGTGCGGTCTCGGGCGCGGCTTCGACGGGAGAGGCGGCATCAGCCATGGGGAGCGTCCTTGGTAGACTGCGCTGCCGTGACGGTGAAACCGCCGCCCAGAGCGCGAATGAGAGCGATGTCGAGCGTGAACGCCCGGGCATTGAGATCGGCGACGGACTGGCGGGCGGACAGCAGCCTGTCCTCCACGTTCAGCACGTCGAGATAGGTGGACAGGCCGCCGCCATAGCGTTTCTGCGCGATGCCATAGGCCTCCTCCGACGAGGCCAGCGCGGCGCGGGCATCCGTCAGCCGCTGGTCGAGCGCGCGGCGGCTGGTGACGGCGTCGGCCACTTCGCGATAGGCGGTCAGGACGGTCTTGTCATAATTGGCGACCGCCTCGTCATAGGTGGCGCGGGCGCCCTTATACTGGCCCTGGATCGCACCGCCGTGAAAAATGGGCAGGCTGATCGCCGGACCGGCATTGCCATAGACCGACCCCTTTTTGAACAAAGTGTCGATGAAGGGCGCGGCGCCGCCCGACGCGCCCGCCCCGGTGAAGACGGAGTTATAGCCCAGCGACTGGAAGCCGATGAGCGCGCTCAGCCGCAGCGCGGGGAAGAAATCGGCGCGGGCGACCTTGATCCGGCTCGCGGCCGCCTCGGTCCGTTCGCGCGCGGCGGCGACATCCGGGCGGCGGCCGATGAGGTCGGTGGTCACATCGTCGGGCAGGCCGAGCTGCGCCAGCCCCCGGGCCTGCGGACGGACGATCGACAAGCCACGGTCGGGACCGGCACCGACGAGGGCGGCGATCTGGTTGCGACGCAGCGCGATCTGCTCGTCCGCCGCCGTGACGCTGGCCCGTGCCGCCGATGCCGTGGCGTCCGCCTGCCGCTGGCTGCCGCGCGTTTCGAGGCCATTGGCCTGACGGTCGGCAATCAGCTTTTGCGAGGCGAGGCGCAGGTCGAGCGCCCGCTGCGCGATTTCCCGCTCGTCATACAGGCGGGCAAGGTCGGCATAGCCGTCCGCGATGGCGGTGGTGAGGGCCAGCCGCGCCTGCTGCGCGTCGATCTGCGCCGCGCGCGTCTCCGATGTGGCGGCGGCCAGCGCGGCGCGATTCTTGCCCCACAGGTCCAGGTCGAAGTTGAGGTCGAGCGCGCTATGCCCGGTGCCCAGCCAGCCGTGCGGCACGAACGCCTCGGGAAAGCCGTTGTTATAGCTTTGCTTGGTGACGCCCGCTCCCGCCTGAAGGTCGAGCGAGGGTAGCAGCGGTGCGCCCGATTGCTGCGCCATGCCAACCGCTGCCCGGAAGCGCGCGGCGGCGACCGCGACATCGGGGGAGTTACGCAGCCCCTCCTCGATCAGGGCGGTGAGTTGCGGATCGCCATAGCCCATCCACCAGCCGTCACCCGGCCATGCCGCAGCGGTGCCGGGCAGGCTCTGGCGCGACTCGATGCTGGCGGGCGCGCGCGGCACGGGTTTCGGGCCGAGGTCCGGGATGGGCGCGCATCCGGCCAGCGAAAGCGCCAGCGCCGATGCCCCGACGAGCAGGGGAAAAGGAAAGGGACGACTCATCATCATATAAAACCGTACCAAAGAGTATCGATTTGCCTCTGCTCTCCCACCACAGGCTTGTCAATATAAAAAACGTACCATATGGTACGGCTATGAACAAGGAGAATACACCCCTGACCAGCCGCCGGGAATTGCGGCGGCAGGATCGACGCGAGGCCATCCTCGCCGTGGCGGCGCGAACCTTTCTGGAGCAGGGCTATGCGGGCACGACCATGTCCGGCATCGCCGCGACGCTGGGCGGATCGAAGGGCACGTTATGGAACTATTTCGCGTCCAAGGAGGAACTGTTCGCCGCCGTCATCGACCAGGTGACGATCGAATATCGCGTGCGTCTGTCTGAGATATTGGATGACCCCTATGGTGACGTGATGGTGACGCTGAAACGCTTTTGCATGGGGATCATGGAGAAGGTGACATCACCCGACGCCATTGCGCTGCACCGGCTGGTGGTCGCGGAAGCGGGGCGATTTCCGGAGATGGGACGTATCTTCTATGACCGCGCACCGCGTCAGACGCATATATTGCTGTCCGGCTTTCTGGAGGGCGCGATGGAGCGTGGCCAGATAAGGGCGGAGGAACCGATCCAGGCAGCGCGGCTGCTGGTCGGCCTGTGCCTGGCGGGATGCCAGCAGAAATTGCTGATGGGGCTGATCGAGACCGCCACCGCGGAGATCATCGCCGCCGACGTTGACCGGGCGACGGACGTGTTCATGCGGGCCTATGCGCCGCCGCAAGTGAACTGACGAAAAACCTCCCCGAAGCGGATTCGGGGAGGTTTCTGGACCGTATCGGCGTTCGCTAAGCAGGTGGCCAGCCTTCGCTGACGAGACCTGGTTGTCAGCCTTCGCTGACGACGGCCGTGACGATCTTGCCGGGGCTGCGCGGCGGCTCACCCTTGGGCAGTGCGTCGACATGTTCCATGCCGGACGTGACATTGCCCCACACCGTGTACTGGCGGTCAAGGAAGGTCGCATCGTCGAACACGATGAAGAACTGGCTGTTCGCGCTGTTCGGGTTGCTGGCGCGCGCCATGGAGCAGACGCCGCGCGTGTGCGGCTCCGCACTGAACTCCGCCTTCAGGTCCGGCCGTTCCGAACCGCCCATGCCGGTGCCGGTTGGATCGCCGCCCTGCGCCATGAATCCGTCGATGACGCGGTGAAAGACCACGCCGTCGTAGAAACCTTCCCTGGCGAGGCTGACGATACGCTCGACATGGCCGGGCGCCAGGTCGTCACGCAGCTTGATCACGACGTCGCCGGTGCCGTTTCCGGTGTCGAGGGTGAGTGTGAGGGTCTGATCGGCCATGTGGCATCCTTCTGAGAGATTGGCTTCTTTGAATTAGGCGCGTCCTCCTATCGCCTATCCCGCCCGGAGAAAACCCCTGGATGAACAGCCCCGAATGATTGCTTTTACCGGGAAGCTGGGCAAAAGCAGGGCGCGGCGCGTTGTGCGGTGCGAAGGAAGGTGCGATGAGCGAAGACAGGACGAGCGCCGCCGCACTCCTTGCCGATGACGAGCGGGACGTGACAGGCAGCGTATCGGAGGCGACCTCGCTGGACGAGGACGACCGGCTGAAACCCGATTTCGTCTCCGCCGTGCTGGATGCGGTCGAGGAGGGCCGGGACGAGCAGGCGCGCGAACTGGTGGCACCGCTCCACCCCGCCGACATCGCCGACCTTCTCGAACTGCTGCCGAACGAACATCGCGGCGCCGTCGCGGCGGCGCTCGGCGACCTGGTCGGCGCGGAGGTGCTGTCCGAGCTGAACGATTATGTGCGCGACGGCATCGTCGATGCGCTGGAGCCGCAGCAACTCGCCGACATCGCCAGCGAACTCGACACCGACGACGCCGTCGCGATCATCGAGGATCTGGAAAAGGCCGACCAGCAGGCCGTCCTCGACAAGATGGAGCCGGAGGATCGCGCCGCGATCCAGAGCGCGCTGTCCTACCCGGAAGAGTCCGCCGGCCGCATGATGCAGCGCGACCTGATCGCGGTGCCCGAACATATGTCTGTCGGGCAGGTGATCGACTTTTTGCGGGACGGCGACGCCCAGACCACCGATTTCTGGGAAGTGTTCGTCGTGGACGCCGCGCACCGGCCGATCGGGACGTGCCAGCTCAGCTGGGTGCTGACCTGCCCGCGCGCCATCGCCATCGCCGATGTTATGAAGCGCGAGCATACGCTGATCCCGGTCGACATGGATCAGGAAGAGGTCGCGCTGCGCTTCCAGAAATATGCGCTGATCTCCGCCGCCGTGGTCGATCCGGGCGGGCGGCTGGTGGGCATGATCACTGTCGATGACGTCGTCCATGTCATCCAGCAGGAAGCGGGCGAGGACATCACTCGGCTGTCGGGCGCGGGCGACGGCGACATCAACGAGCCGCTGTTCCTCACCATCCGCACCCGACTCACATGGCTGGTCGTGAACCTGGGCACCGCGATGCTGGCCGCGTCGGTGGTGGGGCTGTTCCAGGGAGAGATCGGGCGATTCGCCCTGCTGGCCGTGCTGATGCCCATCGTGTCGGGCATGGGCGGCAACGCGGGCACGCAGACGCTGGCCGTGGTCGTCCGCGCGCTGGCCACCAACCAGCTGACCAGTTCCAACACCGCCCGCATGATCCTGCGCGAATTCCGGATCGCCTTTGCCAATGGCACGGTGCTGGGCATCATCATCGGCACGGGGGTCTGGCTGGTCTATGGCAATGGGACGCTGGGGCTGGTGATCGGCAGTGCGATGATCATCAACAATCTGATCGCTGGCCTCTCCGGCATCCTCGTCCCCGTCATCCTCGAAAAGTTCGAGGTGGACCCCGCCGTCTCCTCCGCCGTGTTCGTGACGATGATGACAGATGTGATGGGCTTCTTCAGCTTCCTGGGCCTGGCGTCGCTGGCGGGTCTGGGCGGATAGGCCGCCGCCATGCCGCTCAGCATGACCAAGATCGCCTTTGGCGCACAGAGCGTGGCGACCCTGCGCGCCTGGCTGGAGGGGCATGAGGAGGAGGCACGGCTGACCACCCGCTACCTGCCGAAGCGGGCGGCCGAGATGGCGGGCGGGTCGCTCTACTGGATATTGGGCGGGGTGCTGGTCGGGCGCAGTCCGCTCAAGGGATTTGGCGAGAAGCCGGACGGCAAGGTGTGGATCAGGCTGGAACCCCGCCTGATCCCGGTCGAGGGACGGCCGCAGCGCGCGCATCAGGGCTGGCGCTATCTGGAGGAGACGGACGCACCCGCCGACGCGACGGGCGACAGCGGGGATGCGCTGCCACCCGCGCTCGCCAGCGAACTGGCGCGTCTGGGACTATTATAAGAAAATTTGGTATAGGAAGGCCTGATCCGCCCGTCTCCCGACTGAGTCGGGAGACTGAAGGTGGATAGGCGGGGCGTAGAGAGCCGGGATCAGGCTTTCGCCTCTTCCGCGATCGCCGCTTCCGCCCGCTTCAGTTCGGCGGGCTTGCGCTTCTCGAACACGGCGGCAAGGCGCTTTTCCTCTTCGGAAGACAGGCCGTCGGAGGCTTCGGGGAACATCTCCTCCTCTTCCTCCTCGATATGGTGGAGGTAACGCTTGCGAAGCTGGGCGTAGATGGAATTCCATTTCACCGACCCGGCGTCATGGTCGGCCATCTCCTCCATATAATCCTCGATCTCCTTATGCTCGGAGACGCTGTGCTGCGCTTCCTCACGCAGGTCGGGTTTGGCGAGCATGGTGGCGTAGAGGCTCTCCTCCTCCGCCGCCGCATGTGCCGTCACCTCGGTACGGAATTCGATGAAGAGCTTGTCCAGCGCGTCCTTCTCCTTCGTGCCGTCGATCCTGGCCAGAAGTGCGCGATGATTGTCGTGATCCTTCTTCAAATCCGCGAAGATGCGTGCGTCGGTCATGCTTGGCCTCCTCTGCAATGTCATGAGAGAGGCAACGTCGCGATGCAGCAAAAGTTCAGAAATGGCGAGGGAAAGACCCGCCTCTGTCATCTGGCGGCGGGGGCGCGTCCCTCCAGCTGCCGCTCCGCATACCATTGGCTGAGCATGGCGAGCGAGCAGCCGGTAAAGCCATTGGTGCCCACCGCGGAGCAGCTGTTGGGCAGGAGAACGCGGCCCGCCGCCTCCAGCGACCGCACATTGCTGGCCCAGCCGGGCGCGCCGATGGTCACGGCCTCTGCTTCCTTCTTCCGCAATTCCTTGGGAATGCGATAGCGGTCATTCTCGGGCTTGCGCGCGCAGACGATGATCGTGCCGTCGTCGGACTGCGGGCAGGGATCACTCCCATAGACCACCAGCGCATTGATGCGCTCGTCCGGTTCCTGCGCATGGACCGGGGCCAGCGGAACCGAGGCGGCAGCGAGAAGGGATGCGGCAAGGGACAGGAGCAGGGCGGTTTTCATCGCGACCTTCTCTGCCAGAATTGCTGAATGGCCCCTGTATCGACGTGCGTATCGACTGGTGCATGGACTGGCGTATCGACCTGCCCGCCGAGGGCGCTGCGGATGATCACCGCTTTGTTCAGTCTATTTTTGCTTTTTCACGGCATAAGCGAACCAGATGAACGTACCACTATGGGACGGCGCGCCGCATGGCAGGCGCCATTCCAGCGCGGTGCCAAGGACAGCGGCGCGATGATTCGGATCTTCAAACATTATATTCCCTATCCCGTGCTGCTGCTCGGGCTGCTCGATTTCCTCCTGCTGGTCGCCTCGGCCGAAGCGGGATGGATATTGCGCGCGCAGCAGATCGGCATGGAGGTGGGCGAGATTTATGGCCGCGTCGGGCCATTGCTCAGCTTTGGCATATCCCTGCTGGTGTCGATGATCGCGGTGGGGGTCTATGGTCCCGAGGCGCTGCAATCGCTGCGCTTTGCCACCGCGCGGCTGCTGGTCGCCATCTCGCTGGGCGTGATCTTCCTGTCGGTGATGCATTTCGCCATGCCGCAACTCACCCTGTGGCGCTCCAATTCCCTCTACGCGATGGTATTGTCCTTTGGCGCGCTGTTGATGCTGCGCATCATGATCGGCTCGATGCTGGGCGGCGAGGCGTTCAAGCGGCGGCTGGTCGTGCTGGGCGCGGGCAAGCGCGCCGACCGGATTCGCACGCTGGAACAGCGCCGGGGCAGTGGATTCCTGGTGGTCGGCTATATCCAGATGAATGACGGCGAACAGGTGATCCCCGAGGCGATCAACCGCAGCGCCATCTTCAACCTCTCCGACTTCGTGGTCCGCATGGCGGCGAGCGAGGTCATCCTGGCACTGGAGGAACGGCGCAACTCCGTCCCCATGTCCGACCTGCTGCGTATCAAGACCACCGGCGTGCATGTGAACGACCTGTCGACATTCCTGGAGCGGGAGACGGGGCGGATCGACCTGGACACGGTGAACCCAAGCTGGCTGATCTTTTCGGACGGCTTTTCGGCGGGCCAGCGCCTGTCCAGCCTTGCCAAGCGCCTGTTCGACATCGTGGCCAGCGCGCTGTTGCTGGTGCTGACCGCGCCGATCATCCTGCTGGGCGCGCTGATCGTAAAGCTCGACAGCAAGGGACCGGCTTTCTACCGGCAGGCGCGCGTCGGCCTGTTCGGACAGGAATTCCAGATCATCAAGCTGCGCACCATGCGAACCGATGCGGAAATCGCGGGCAAGGCCGTGTGGGCGGAAAAGGACGATCCGCGCGTCACGCGTGTCGGCTACTGGCTCCGCAAGCTGCGAATCGACGAGCTTCCCCAGACATGGGTAGTGCTGAAAGGTGACATGAGCTTCGTCGGTCCCCGACCGGAACGGCGCCAGTTCGTCGACGATCTGGTCCAGCATCTGCGCTATTATGCCGAACGGCATATGGTGAAGCCCGGCATCACCGGCTGGGCGCAGATCAACTATCCCTATGGGGCGTCGATCGAGGATTCGCGTAACAAACTGGAATATGACCTGTATTACGCCAAAAATTATTCGCCCTTCCTCGACCTTCTGATCCTCCTCCAGACCATCCGGGTGATCATCTGGCCAGAGGGCGCACGCTGAAAGGGGCGGGGCACAGGCGGCCATGACCGGCTTCTGGACCATAATCGGCGACTGGGGCTATGCGCTGGCGGCGGCGCTGTTCACCGCGCTCACCATCTTTTCCTCGCGCCAGCTGCGGGACATGCCTGCGCGTCATTCGCTGGCCGCTCGCCAATCCCTGCCCGCCCGCCAGTCCCTGATCGTCGCGCTCGCCATCACCGCGCTGTGGGCATTGTACGCCGTGATGGCGCGCAGCGTGGTGGGCCTGCCGAGCTTTTCCGGCGGCGTTGCGGAAACCGCGCGCAACGGGGCGTGGCTGACCGTCTCCTGGCTGCTGCTGCGCGATAGCGGGCGGGAGGCAGGCGGGACGCAGGGCGAAGGTGCGGCCATGCCCGCCGGGGCCAGGCCGGTGTTCATCATGCTGATGCTTGCGCTGGGCTGCCAGTTCTGCCTCGACATGGCGGCGAGCGAATGGGTGATGCCGGTCGAGGCCAGCCTGCCGCTGTACCAGATGTCCTGGCTGCTGCGCGCGACGACGGCGCTGGGCGCGATCTTCCTGCTGCACGGTCTCTATGCCCCGCTGGACAGGGGCACGGGCGCCACCGGCATGCAGGGCGGTATCGGCTGGCTGGGCTGCGCGCTCACCATCATGTGGGCCTATGAGTTCAACCATTATCTGCTCGCCTGGCTGAGCGACGGGCAATTCATCGCCATCGGGCAGATGCGCGGGGTCGTGATGACCCTGATCGCGCCGCTGATCATGCTGGGCACCGGCGCGCAAGACCGGCGCGCCGTCAGCCTGTCCCGCCGGGCGACCTATCGGACCCTGACGGTCGGCCTCTTCCTCCTCTATGGCCTTGCACTGCTGGCGATGGTCGTGCTGATCCGGGTGACAGACAATCCCGCCGCGCAGATCGTGCAGCTCAGCGTGGCTTTCGCCCTCTCCGTGCTGGCGCTGATGCTGCTCCCCTCGGCGCCCTTTCGCGCATGGTTGCGCGTGGAGATCGCCAAGCATCTTTTCACCCATCGTTACGACTATCGGCAGGAATGGATGCGCTTTGCCGATACGCTGGGGAGCGACGATATGGACGGCGCCCTGCCCCCGCGCCGTGCAGCACGGGCAGTGGCACAGCTTGTGTCATCCCCCGGCGCGCTGTTGATGATGCGAGAGGGCGACGGGACATTGGTGCCGGAGGCGGAATGGAACTGGCCCGAGGCGGACGCGCCCGGCCATGTCATCGACGCCTCGCTGGCCGAACGATTGCAGGAGACGGGATGGATCGCCGACATTCCCAATCCCGCCGATCCGCTGGCCGACGCCCTGCCGGACTGGATCACCGGCCAGCTTGCCGCCTGGACGCTGGTGCCCCTGATCCACCATGGCGCACTGACCGGCGCGGTGCTGCTCGCCCGGCCACCGGGGCGCGGCGGTGTGGATTGGGAGGATCTCGACATGCTGCGCGTCGTCGCGCGGCAACTGGCGGTCACGCTGAGCGAACAACGCCAGCAGCGGGCGCTGGCCGAGGGGCAGAGGTTCGACGAGTTCAACCGCCGCTTCGCCTTCATCCTGCACGACATCAAGAATATGGTCAGCCAGGTGAGCCTGCTCGCCGCCAATGCAGAGCGTCACGCGGAAAATCCCGCGTTTCGCGCCGACATGGTGCTGACCCTGCGCGAGACGGCGGACCGGATGAACGACCTGATCGCGCGGCTGGCCCGGCCGGAACAGACGCGACCGGGAGAGAGGGCGACCTGCGACATCGCCGAAGTGGTCCGCGCCATGACCACGCAGGGGATGGCGCGGGAACGGGTCATGCTGTCCGGCGAGACGCGGCTGATCGTGCAGGGCGATGCGGCGCGGCTGACACAGGCCCTCGCCCATCTCGTCCAGAATGCCATCGACGCAACCCCCGCCCATGGCCCGCCCGTCCTGCTGACGCTTTCCCGGGAAGACGAAACAGCGCGAATCGAGATCGTCGACCGGGGATGCGGGATGAGCGCGGCATTTCTGCGCGACGGCCTGTTCAGGCCCTTTGCCTCGACCAAGGCCAATGGCTTTGGCCTTGGCGCGCATGAAGCGCGGTCGCTGGTCATGGCGATGGGCGGGCGGCTTACCGTCACCAGCCGGGAGAGCGAGGGCACGCGTTTCATCTTGTCTCTCCCATTGGCCCTCCCATTGGTCCCCGAGACCGCGCGCCTTCCCCATCCCCTGCCCGACCGAAAGACCGGCTGATGGCGGACCTGCGCCCCAAATTGCTGATCGTCGAGGATGACGCCGGGCTGCAACGGCAGCTGCGCTGGTCCTATGACGAATATCGGATCTTCATGGCGGGCGACCGGGAGGAGGCGATTGCGATCCTGCGCGCGGAATCGCCGACCGTGGTGACGCTCGACCTCGGCCTGCCGCCCGACCCCGATGGCACGACCGAGGGCTTTGCGACGCTGGCCGAGATTTTGCGGATCGCGCCCGACACGAAGGTGGTGATCGCGTCCGGCCATGGCGAGCGGGAAAGCGCCCGCCGCTCCATCGCGGAGGGGGCATGGGACTTTTACCAAAAGCCCATCGACCTGGATTCGCTGCGCCATATCGTCGCCCGCGCCTTTCATGTGCACCGGCTGGAGGCGGAGCATGTGCGGCTGGCGGACAGGGCGCCGGAGAATCGCCGCGTGCTGGGCGGACTTGTCACCGGCGCGCCGGAGATGATCGCCGTTGCGCGCATGGTGGAGCGGGCCGCACCCGCCGACGTCGCGGTGCTGCTGCTGGGTGCGAGCGGAACCGGCAAGAAGTTGATCGCGCGCGCCCTGCATGACGCCAGCCCGCGCAGGGACGGGCCGTTCATGGCGATCAACTGCTCCGCCATCCCCGCCGACCAGTTGGAGAGCGAGATATTCGGGCAGGAGACGGGCGGCGTGACCACGGCAGGCGGCACATTATTTCTCGATGAGGTCGGCGACATTCCTCTCCCTCTTCAGGCCAGACTTGTACGCTTCCTTCGGATGGGCGGGCGCGACGGGACACGCGCCGATACGCGCATAATTTGTGCCACCCGTCAGAATATAGCTGTGAAGATGGCCGAGGGCGGTTTTCGAGACGATCTTTATTACCGCTTGGCGGAGATGGTCATCCGCATCCCCACGCTCGCCGAGCGCGCGGGCGATCCGATGCTGCTGGCGCGGCACTTTCTGAAAAGGCACGGACCGTCGCTTAACCCCACCGTCAGCGGATTTGCGCCGGAAGCGATTGCGGCGATCGACGGCTGGAGCTGGCCCGGCAATGTGCGGGAAGTGGAAAATCGCGTGAAGCGGGCGATCATCATGGCCGATGGCAAGATGATCCTGGCGCGTGACCTCGACCTGCCCGGCGGTGACGAAGACGTGAATCACGCCCTTATCAATCTGAAAGCGGCGCGGGAACGGGCCGACCGGCAGGCCATCCGGCAGGCTCTGTCACAGGCGGACGGGAATATCTCGGGCGCGGCCAAGCTGTTGGGGGTGAGTCGGCCGACCCTGTATGAGTTGATGAAAGGCTATGGCCTGAGCGCCTGACCTGTTGGCTGGTTCAGGCGTCCTCGCCCAAAGGCATGTCGTCCATGGTCAGGCCGAGCCGCCGCATCTGCGCTGCGACCGGGGGCCAGACATTGCCCAGAAAGCGCGCCTTTTCCGTCGCGCGCACCCGCGCCGATGCACCTTCAGAGAGGAATAGCCCGACCCCGCGCCGGACGACGATGATGCCATCGTCCTGAAAACTCTGATAGGCCTTGGCCACCGTCAACGGATTGGCGCCCTGCGCAACGGCGAAGGCGCGGACGGAGGGGAGCATCGCGCCATCATCATAGCGTCCGTCCAATATGGATGCGGTGATGATGTCCCTGAGACGCAGATAGACGGGGCGTATGTCGTCGGCCATTGCTGCATCAGTGCCATAACACAGCGATGCGCGCAAGCCGGGGGACATGAGACGCGCCGAAGCGTGGCGGCCGCCATTATTCCCAGACGGAAACCACGTCCGCATAGGCCGGGCGCGGGCGCTCCTCCATCTCCGCACCGGGCGTGCCGATGTAGATGAAGCCAGCGATCTTCTCGTCCGCTGTGCCAAAGGCATCGCGGACATGCTCGTCATAGGTCGCCCAGCCTGTCAGCCAGCTTGCGACAAAGCCCAGCGCATGCGCGGCATGGCCGATATTCATGCAGGCGGCTCCGGCGGACAATTCCTGCTCCCACACCGGAATCTTGGCCTCACGGACCGGTTTGGACAGCACGACGACGAGAGTGGGCGCCTGCTGGGCAAATTCGCGGTTGGCGGCAAGGTCGACCGGCCCCTTGCCATGGGCGCGGCCCGTCGCCTCGGCCAGCACCGCCTCGAACGCGTCGCGGCGCGCCTGCGGGACGATGACGAAACGCCATGGCGCGAGCTTGCCATGGTCGGGCGTCCGCATGCCGACGGAGAGGATGGTGCGAAGCTGCTCGTCGCTGGGTCCGGGGGCGACCATCGCGCGCGGCTTGCCGCTGCGGCGGGTGGAGAGGAGCGAGAGGGGGGTGGAGCGATCATTGAACATGGCGTTGCCCTAATCCATTTTTCCGCCCTAATCCAATTCCCTGGGCGTCGGAGCCACCCTGATAGCGGTTCTCAACATAGGAAAGTCGAGCGAGGCCGCCGCCAGAGAGTGGCGTCGCGCGGGCCGAGCGGATAGAGGCTGGCGCGCGCGGATGCCTGACCGGCTGCGCGCAGGAGCCAGCCCAGCTTCTCCCCTTTGCCGGTGGTCATGCGGCGGTCGAGAGCGCCCTGCCCCGCGCCCAGCACCTTGCGCGCGATACCGCCATAGATGCCCGCCGCAGCCAGTACGGCCCATGCCGCACGATAGGACAGGGCGGGCGTGCCCACCCGTGCGCTCACCTCATAACGGCCCGCCAGAGTCGCGAGCCGCCCGGTCAACAGGGCGAGGCGCGGGCGGGCGGCGGGATCGAGGAGCGCCGATTCGTCCAGTTCCACCTCGCGCAGCCAGTCGCGCGGCAGATAGCAGCGGCCGCCCGCCGCATCCTCCGTCACATCGCGTGCCACATTGGCGAGCTGAAAGGCGAGGCCGAGGTCGCAGGCGCGGTCGATCACCGCCTCGTCATCGGGCGCGACGCCCATGACGATGGCCATCAGGCAACCAACGGCCCCCGCGACATGATAGCAATAGGCGAGGAGATCGTTGAGTGTCTCGGGCCGCCAGCCCTCCGCATCGAGCGCGAAACCCTCCAGCAAGTCATGCACATAGCGGTGCGGCAGCGCGCATTCCCGCGCGACCAGCGCCAGACAGTCGAACGCAGGCTCGCCTGTCTGCTCCCCCGCCAGCGCGGCATCGGTCAGCGTCTCGATGCGGGTGAGGCGCGCGGCAAGATCACCCACGCTGGTCATGGTGCCGCCATGGTCCTGCCCGTCCACGATGTCATCGCAGGCGCGGCACCAGGCGTAGAGCAGCCAGACCCGGTCGCGCATGACCGGCTGGAACAGGCGGGAGGCGGCGGCGAAGCTTTTCGATCCGCGCGCGATGCTGGCACGGGCATGCGCGACCAAAGCCTCGCGCGAGGCCATTACCGGGCGCTCGCCGTCATCGCGATGATGGCAGGCCGGACAGAGCCACGATCGCCGGCAAGATGGTGCAGGATAATCACGGCCGGAGCGTTACCGCTGCCCTGCGAGCATCAGGTCCGCCGTGGCGCGCGCACTGCCCACCACGCCGGGGATGCCCGCGCCGGGATGCGTGCCAGCGCCCACGAAATAGAGGTTGCCGATATTGTCGTCGCGGTTGTGTGCGCGGAACCAGGCGCTCTGGGTCAGCAGCGGTTCCAGGCTGAAGGCGCTGCCATTATGGGCGGCCAGATCATTCTGGAAATCCTTGGGCGTATAATGGAACTGCACGGTGATCCGGCCGCGCAGGTCCGGGATCAGGCGCCGTTCGATCTCCGCCAGGATGCGGTCGGCGAAGCGCGGGCCAAGCTCGTCCCAGTCCACCGGCAACTTGCCGAGATGCGGCACGGGGGCGAGCGCATAGAAGGTGGAATGGCCGTCCGGTGCCAGGCTGGGATCGGTGACGGTGGGGTGGTGCAGATAGAGGGAGAAATCCTCCGGCAGCACGCCATGCTGGTAAATATCCTTGAGCAGCCCCTGATAGCGGGGACCGAACAGGATCATATGGTGCGGTATGCCCTGCCAACTGCCCTTCACGCCGAAATGGACGACGAAGAGGCTGGGCGACCAGCGTTTGTGGGTCAGCTTCGCCGCCTGCGACGGGCCGCGCGGATGGTTGCGGATCAGCGTGCCATAGGTGTGGACGAGATCGGCATTGCTGACCACCGCATCCGTCTCGATACGGAAACCGCCGACCGTGGAGACGGCCGTCGCCCGGTCGCCCAGCGTCTCGATCTCCGCAACCGGATCGCCGAGGCGCAGCGTGCCGCCGAGCCGCTCGAAATGCGTGACCATGCCATTGATCAGCGCGTTGGTGCCACCCTTGGCGAACCAGACGCCGCCGTCCCGTTCCAGCTTGTGGATCAGGGCGTAGATGGCGCTGGTCGTCGTCGGATTGCCGCCGACAAGCAGGGTATGGAAGGACAGCGCCTGCCGCAGCTTCTCATTCTTCACGAAGCTGGACACCATGGAATAGACCGAGCGCCACGCCTGATGCTGGGCGAGCGACGGCGCGGCCTTTATCATCGATTTAAAATCGAGAAAGGCGACATGGCCGAGCTTTTGATAGCCCTCGCGATAGACGCCCGCCGCATAGTCCAGGAACTTGCGATAGCCCGCGACGTCCGCCGGATCGAGCTTGCCGATCTCCGCCATCAGCGACGTGTCGTCATTGCTATAGTCGAAATTGGTGCCGTCCGGCCAATTGAGCCGGTAGAAAGGCATGACCGGCAGCAAGGTCACATCCTGCGCCATGTCGTGACCCGACAGGCGCCAGAGCTGGGCAAGGCATTCCGGGTCGGTGATGACGGTGGGACCCGCGTCGAAGACATGGCCGTCGCGGTGCCAGACATAGGCGCGGCCACCGGGACGGTCGCGCGCCTCCAATATGGTCGTCGCCACACCGGCGGATTGCAGGCGGATGGCGAGCGCAAGGCCACCGAAACCGGCACCGATCACGACGGCTGTCTTCACTTAATCTGTGCTCCCAGCACTGCAATGGCGCGACCCAGCGGAACCGGCGGCTTGCCCGCCATGATACGCAGCTTATCATAAACCGTGGACCTGCCCGCATAAAAGCGGTCGATGAGGGCGGGGTCAAGCCGGTAGAAACGCGAGAGTATCCGATGACGTTCCCGCGCATCCGCAGCCTTGAACAGCAGCCGGGCGAGCAGACGATAAAAGCGCCCGCCATGCCAATGCTCCGCCGCCGCCCTGTGCAGTTCGCCGTGCAGGGCGCGGCCGGACAGATCGGGCATCGCCGCCACCCGGCAGGCGACGCGCACCGCATCGACCAGCGAATAGCCGGTCATCGCGTGGAAGAAACCACCGCGCAGGCCGATTTTCGCGACACCCTCCCCCGCCGTGCGCCAATAGCCCTCGAAATCGCCGCCCATCGCCACGGGGAGCACGCCCGTCTCGCTGCGTCCCACCGCGTCCACCGTCCAGCCCTGCGTGGCGGCATAATCGGCGATGCGGGTTGCGAGCAGGCCCGTGTCGAGCTGCGGGTCCAGACTATAATATGTGTCTTCCACAAAGACCGAGCGCGGGCCGAAGGGAAGCAGATAGACGAAACGATAGCCGTCCGCCTGATCCACCGTCGCATCCATGATGACCGGCCGGGTGAGACCATGGGGGGCGGCAAGGTCCAGCTGCTGGCCGAGGAACTTCTGATAGCCCAGGTCGAGGCGGGACAGGTCGCCCGGCCCGCGCGCGTCGATGACACCGCCTGCCGTTATCGTCCGTCCGTCGGAGAGACGGACGCTGGTCTGCGTGACCAGATCGACCCGCGCGCCGGTGAACAGGGACGCGGGCGGCAGGGCTGCGCGCAGGGCAGCATCCAGTCGCTCGCTCTCGATACTCTGGTAGCCTTGGCGGAAGGTGCGGCTATGGTCGGCGAAGCGCACGTCATGCCCGTCCCATGCATGGCAGACCAAAGGTGCGGCCAGCCAGCGATCTTCCGCGGCGATATCGCTGGCGAAACAGGACCAGACATGATTCCCACCGCAATGCGGCTCCGCCTCGATGAGCGCCAGCCGCAGGTCAGGACGCTGTGCCGCCAGGGCAAGCGCGACGAGGCCGCCCGCCAGCCCGCCGCCGACGATAGCGACATCCACTGGCACAGCAGGCACCGGCACAGCAGGCAGGGGCACAGCGGGGAGGGACGCCTCGCTCACCGCACGTTCGCCCCGGCCCGCATCACCGGCGCCAGCGGCCAAGCGTGATGCCGATCTGCTCGGTGCGTTCGGTCAGCAGCAGTTTGACGATCTTGACCGTCACATGCCGGACCTTCTCGTCCTGGAGGAACACCGTCTCGATGATATGCTCGGCCACCGCCTCGATCAGGGTGAAATGCCTCTCCGGCGGCAGCGCGGTCGTCGCGGCATGCTTGAGGTCCATGTAATTCTTGGATGCGCTGAGCGGTGTATCCGGCTCATAACGGTCGGCCAGGGTCAGCAGTGCCCGCACGCTGATCCTGAGCGGCTGCGGCAGATGGGTTTCCTCGGAATAGATTCCGGTCAACACGTCGAAGTCGAGATCGTCGACTTCCAGCGTCAGGAAATCCTCCGCGGGGATGTGGGACGGGATGCCGCCGCCGGTCGCAAGCATGGTATTCGCGCTTTCCATTTCACGCGGAGCCGTTAAAGCGCGCCGCTCCGGGCGCTATTGCCCGCTCAAAGGCGTAACGGCAAGACGTGATACGGTTGGAGCCTCTCGCCGCGCAGCGCGCGGATGCCATCGACTCGCTGCTGGACGCGGCGTTCGGCACGGATCGGCGCGGGCGCACCGCCTATGCGGTTCGACGCGGCATGGCATGGCTGACCGACCTGTCCTTCGCTGCCCTGGATAGCGAAACGGGTGAAATGACCGGCCTGCTGCAAAGCTGGCCGGTGGCGCTCCACGCGCCCGACGGCACGCAGGCGCCGCTGGTGATGGTCGGTCCCGTCGCGGTCCTGCCCGGCCAGCAGGGCAGCGGCACGGGCCGCGCGCTGATGGACAGGCTGGTCGAGGAGGCCGCGCGGGTCACCGCCGATCCGCTGACGATGATCGGCGATCCGGGCTATTACCAGCGTTTCTGGGGTTTTTCGGCGGAGGGCACCGGCCTGTGGCAGGCGCCCGGCCCGTTCGAGGCCCCGCGCCTTCTGGCCCGGCTGTCGCGCGCCGATGGCACGCCCCTGCCCCGCACCGGGATGCTCGGGCCACGGCAAGTGGCGCTGGCGAGGGCCTGAGCCATTTTGCGGGCGTCCTGTCGCCCTTTGCAGGGTGACGCAAACTCGCCCCATTTGCCCTCACCCCTTCACAGGGGGTTTACGCGGGCGGAGGGGGCACCCTATCTCTATGCCCATGCCCATGGACCCCATCCCCGACCTCGCCAGCCTGTCCCTCACCGAGATTGCCAGGCTGGCCGCCGAGCGCAAGCTGCCCCCGGTCGAGAAATGGAATCCCACCCACTGCGGCCATAGCGGCATGCGAATCGCCCGCGACGGCACCTGGTTTCATGAGGGCAGCCCCATCGGCCGCAAGGAGATGGTGCGCCTTTTCTCCACCGTGTTGCGGCGCGAGCCGGATGGCAGCCATGTCCTCGTCACCCCGGTCGAGAAGCTGGACATTGATGTGGAGGATGCCGCCTTCATCGCGACCGAAATGCAGACCAGTGGCGAGGGACAGACGCGGGAGATCGCCTTTTCGCTGAATACCGGCGACCTGCTGCTGCTCGACGCCGACCATGGGCTGACCATCCGGCAGGACGAGACCGGCCCCCGCCCCTATGTCGCGGTGCGCGGCGGGCTGGAGGCGCGGATCGGCCGCAATGTCTATTATGAGCTGGCCGCCATCGCCATCGCCGAGGACGGGATAAGCGACGGGGAGAGCGTGGGCGTGTGGAGCCATGGCAGCTTCTTCCCGCTCGGCACGGACGGCCCGTTGGAAAGCGGGGCCGATGGCGCTGCGTGACGAGATCGCGCGCATCCTGGCAGAGGGGCATGAGCGCGACCATCCCGACATCATCCTGGGCGCCTCCCATGACGAGACGCCGGATGGCGACCATCTGCCCTCGGCCGTCCTGATCGCGATCACCGACCGCCCGGAACCGGGCCTGATCCTGACGCAGCGGTCGGAGACGCTCCGCAATCATCCAGGGCAGGTCGCCTTTCCCGGCGGCCGGATCGATCCCGAGGATGCCGATGCGATCGCCGCCGCCCTGCGCGAGGCGGAGGAGGAGATCGGCCTGCCCCGCGCACTGGTCGATGTCATCGGCACGACCGACCCCTTCACCACCCACACCGGCTATTCCATCATCCCCGTGGTCGCGGTGATCCCGCCCGACGTCGATTTCGCGCCGGAACCGCGTGAGGTCGATGCGATCTTCGAGATACCGCTATCCTATGCGCTCGACCCCACCCGCCGCACTCTGCTCTTCACCGAATTCGAGGGCAGGATGCGCGACTATCATGAGATACTCTGGAAGGACCGGCGCATCTGGGGCGTGACGGCGGGGATGCTGGTCAACCTCTCCTACCGGCTGGACCCCGCGGCGCTGCGCACCATCGGCAATGGCGCGTGATGACGGGGCGACATGTTCCGCCGGATGACCTGCCGGACCATCTCCCGCCGGGCGGCTGGCAGGAGGATGACGACCTGCAACGCCTCTGCGCGATATTGGGCGCGGAGGCGGAGGCGCGGGTGGTCGGCGGGGCGGTGCGCGATCATCTGCTGGGACTGGCGGTCAAGGATGTGGACATCGCCACCGTCCATCCGCCCTGGACGGTGATGGCGCGGCTGAAGGATGCGGGCATCAAGGCCATTCCCACCGGCATCGCCCATGGCACCGTCACCGCCATCCTGCCGCGCGGTCCGGTCGAGATCACCACGCTGCGTCATGACGTCACCACCGACGGGCGGCGCGCCACCATCGCCTTTGCCAGCGACTGGCGGGAGGATGCGGCGCGGCGCGACTTCACCTTCAACGCGCTCTACGCCGATGCCGCGACCGGCATGCTGCATGATTATTTTGGCGGGCGGGCCGACCTGCTGATCGGCCGGGTGCGCTTTATCGGGGATGCGGCGACGCGGATCCAGGAGGATCATCTCCGCATCCTGCGCTATTTCCGCTTCCTCGCCCGCTTCGGCGTCGCGGATGCAGAGACGGCCGATTATGCCGCCTGCGTGGACAAGGCGGCGACGCTGGCCGCATTGTCGTGCGAGCGGGTGGCGGACGAACTGCTGAAACTGCTCGGCACCGCCGATCCGGTCCCGGCCCTGCGCCTGATGGTCGAGGGCGCTATCCTCGCCCCGATCATCCCGGAAATCAACGGAGAGGGAGTCGAGCGTCTCGCCGCGCTGATCCGGCATGAGGGGGCGATGGGCGAAGCGCCCGACGGCCTGCTCCGCCTCGTCGCGCTGCTCCCCGCCGATGCGGGCGTGGCGGACGGGGTGGCGGCCCGGCTCAAACTCTCCAACAAGGCGCGGGCGCGAATCGCCGCTGCATTGGGTAATGCGGTGGAGGGGGATGTGCGGGCATTGGCCTATCGGCTCGGCCAGCGCGGCGCGCTCGACCGGATTGCGCTGGGGAGAGCATTCACCCCCGCTGATGCTGCCCTGCTGGCCGACTGGACCGTGCCGCGCCTGCCCATCGGCGGCGGCGACCTGATCGCACGGGGGCTGCCCGCCGGTCCCGCGGTCGCGCACGCGTTACGGATCGTGGAAGGGGAATGGATCGCGGCCGGCTATCCGGGCCGCGAGGAAACGCTGACGCTCGCGGATCAGCTCTTGGCGCGGTAGCGTTCGTGCCAGAAGGTGAAGGCGTCGTCGGGCGACATGGGCCGCGCATAATGATAGCCCTGCCCCCGGTCGCAGCCCAGATCGGCCAGAGCCTGCCCGACTTCGGCGGTCTCGATACCCTCTGCCACCGTCCGCATGCCCAGCGCACCGGCAAGGCTGAGGATCGCACGGACGATGGCCACCTTGTCGCGGTCGCCGACCATGCCGTTCACGAAACTGCGGTCGATCTTGAGCACGTCGATGGGCAGCATCTGGAGATTGGCCAGGTTGGAGAAACCCGTGCCGAAATCGTCCATGGCGATGGTCAGGTCCATGTCCTTGAGCGCATTGAGCAGCTTGCGCGTCTTGTCGATGTCGGTGACGAGCGCGCTTTCGGTCACTTCGACGGTGAGGCGCGCACCATCGATACCCGTCGAATCCAGCGCCTCGCGCACGGCGTCCGCCACATTGTCACGCGCGATCTGCACCGGCGAGACGTTGACGTTGAGGGTGAGCGGCACGCGCCCGCCGAATTGCTTGTCCCATTTCGCCAGATGCTCCGCCGCCTTGCGCAGCGCCCAGCGGCCGAGCGGCAGGATCAGGCCGGATTCCTCCGCCACCGGAATGAACTTCACCGGCGAGACGAACCCGAGTTCCGCATCGTTCCAGCGCGCCAGTGCCTCGAAACCGACCACCTCGCCACTGGAGAGGGAGACGAAGGGCTGAAAATCGAGATGCAAGCCATCCTGGGCCAGTGCGTCGCGCAGGCGGCTTTCGAGATTGAACCGTTCCTGCGCCTCGATGAGGGTGCTGGGGCGATAGACCTCGAACGCGCCGCTCTGCTTGGAACGCTTTACCGCAGCCTGTGCGCGGCGGAACAGTTCCTCGGCATCCTCCTCGTCGCCATTACAGATCGCACAGCCGACGGCAGCCTCGACATTGATGAGATAGGAGGAGATGCGAATCGGCGTTTCCAGCGCGGAGCGGATGCGGTTCGCGATTTGCAGCACATCGTCCATGTTCGCTATGGCCATGGAGTGGATGGCGAATTCATTGCCGCCGACCCGGCCCAGAACGTCGCCCGCGCGCAGGATCGACTTGATGCGGCGGGCCACGGTGATGATGATCTCGTCACCCGCGATTGAACCGAGCGATTCGTTGATCCGGCTGAAACGGACAAGATCGACCGTCAGGATCGCATGGCCGACCTTTGCCCCGGGATCGCGCGACTCCACCTCCTCCAGGAAGCCCGCCCGATTCGGCAGGGCCGTCAGCGTATCGGTCAACAGTTCGCGGCGCAGAACCTTTTCGATGCGGCTGGCGTCCGAACGGTCGATGGCGGTGAACAGCGCCAGATGGGGCGAATAGCCCGGACCGACGATGGGCGAGACGGAGACGCTGTAGCTGCGGGGACCGAGCGCGCTGGCATAGTCCAGGTCGAACAGGAGATTGGGCGCCTTGCCCATGGCGAGGGCGTGAATCTGGGGCACCCATGCCATCCGCTTCGCATTGTCCTGTTCAGACAATTCGTTGCTCTGGTCCTGCATCAGCTGGTCGAAAAGACGGTTGGTCGTGATCATCTCGACCGAGTCGCCGACCGCGCGCAGCACCGCGGCAGGGTGCAGAATCGCATCGACCATGGCGCGCATGCCCGCAATCTCCTGCTGATCCAGGGTGGGATCAGCAGGGCGCAACGGAGCCTTAGGGCTTTGTTTGAGGCGCGCGGCACGGGCGGTCATGAATCATGCCATAGCCAATGGATAGTAAATGAACGCTAAATCATCCGGCAATAGGCAGCGATTTCTATGATTTAACCCTGTCAGCTGAAACGGTTATCCCGGCGGAAGCCCTGCGGCGGCATGCGGCCCGATGCACCGCGCGCCGCGCGCCATGGGAGCAGGTCCATCTCCGTCCGGGTCCGGCCCGTTTCGCCGCCCATCGCCCAGCTCAGCCCCTCGCCAAGAATGAAGCTGGTCGCATCGGACAGTCCGCCATCGCGATACCGCTGGAGCTGGACCCCCTGCCCGCGCGCCATGACGGGCACTTCGGCCAGCGCGAAGATCACCAGCTTGCGGTTGTTGCCGATCACCGCGACGCTGTCCGCACCCGCCGCGATCGGGCGAATCACCGCGAGGGAGGAGCCGGGCTTGAGGTTCACCACCTGCCGCCCCTTGCGCGTTTCCGCGATCACATCGTCCATCTGCGCCACGAACCCGCGCCCGTCGCTGGAGGCGAGGAGCAGGCGGCCACCGGGACGCGCCACCATCAGCGCCTTGACCTGCGTCTCGTTCGCCATGTCGATCATCAGGCGCACCGGCTCGCCGAATCCGCGCCCGCCTGGCAGCTTGTCCGAACCCAGCGTGAAGAATCGGCCATCCGATGCGACAAGGAGCAGCTTGTCCGTCGTCTGCGCGTGGAAGGAAAAGGCCGGGCCGTCGCTCTCCTTGAACTTCGCCGCCTCCGTCGCGGTCAGGTCCACATGCCCCTTCATCGCGCGAATCCAGCCGCGTTGCGACAGGATGACGGTGATCGGCTCGCGCTCGATCATCGCCTCCAGCGGGATTTCGCGCGCAGGGCCTGCTTCCTCGATGGCGGTGCGGCGTGCGCCGATACCCGATTCGGGCGCATAGCGTTTGCGCATCGCAGCCAGGTCTTTTTTCAGGCGCGTGCGCTGACGGCCGGGATTTTCGATGAGCTTCTCCAGCTCCTCCCGCTCCTTGAGCAATTCCGCATGCTCGCCGCGCAACTCCATCTCCTCCAGCTTGCGGAGGGACCGCAGGCGCATGTTGAGGATCGCCTCGGCCTGCCGGTCGGTCAGGCTGAACTCGGCCATCATCACCTGCTTCGGCTCATCCTCGGTACGGATGATCTCGATCACCCGGTCGAGGTTGAGGAAGGCGATGATATAGCCCTCCAGCAGCTCCAGCCGGTCGGCGATCTTCTCCAGCCGATAACGCGAGCGGCGCAGCAGCACCTCTATCTGGTGGCGCAGCCATTCGGTCAGCACGCGGCGCAGGCCCATCACGCCCGGCGTCCGCGTCGCGTCCAGCACATTGAGGTTGAGCGGGAAGCGGGTTTCGAGGTCGGTCAGGCGGAACAGGCTGTCCATCAGCACGTCGGGATCGACAGTGCGGCTGCGCGGTTCCAGCACCAGCCGGATCTCCGCATCCGATTCGTCGCGGACATCGGCGAGGATGGGCAGCTTCTTGTCGGTGATGAGGCTGGCGATCTGCTCGATCAGCTTCGACTTCTGCACATGATAGGGGATTTCGGTGACGACGAGTTGCCAGGTGCCGTTCGCCAGCTTCTCCGGCACCACGACCCATTTACCATCCACCTCCTTGCCACCGAATCGCGCGCGCAGGCGAAAGGAGCCACGCCCGGTCGCATAGGCGTTGGCGATGACATGCGGGCCATCGACCAATATGCCGCCGGTCGGGAAGTCGGGGCCGCGTACGATCCGCATCAACGCCGCATCGTCCGATTCGGGCGCGTCGATCAGCAGCATGGCCGCGTCGATGATCTCGGAGACATTGTGCGGCGGGATGCTGGTCGCCATGCCGACCGCGATGCCGCTGGCGCCATTGGCCAGCAGGTTGGGGAAGAGGCCGGGGAAAACCTCCGGCTCTTCCTCCTCGCCATTATAGGTGGGGCGGAAATCGACCGTGCCCTCGTCAAGGCCTGCCATCAGGTCGGCGGCGGGCTGGGTCAGCCGTGCCTCGGTATAACGCATGGCCGCGGCATTATCGCCGTCGATATTGCCGAAATTGCCCTGGCCCTCGACCAGCGGGGTGCGGAGCGAAAACTCCTGCGCGAGGCGGACCATCGCGTCATAGACGGACGCATCGCCATGCGGATGATATTTGCCGATGACGTCGCCGACGACGCGGGCGCATTTCTTATACGTCGTGTTGTTGCGCGCCGGGTTGGCGACGAGAATATCGGGATTCGCCCCGCTCGGTTCCAGCTTGAGCAGCCGCATCGCCCAGAGCAGGCGGCGATGCACCGGCTTCAGCCCATCGCGCAGATCCGGCAGCGAGCGCGCCGTGATCGTGGACAGGGCATAGACCAGATAGCGTTCGGAAAGCGCCTCATCGAAGGGATGATCCTTGATGGCGTCGAAGGGATCTCGGAAATCGGACATGTGCGGTATCGAATATCAGCCGCTTGGCTGCTTGAACAGTGCGGCGCGTCGAAGAGTGGTTCCCGGACATCGGTGCGACTCGGCGTGTCCAGCCTGCGGTCCGGCGCAATGCCGGTACGCCCCCGTATCGTTCCCCTTGAATTGCTGCACCGCACATAAGAACCAGAAATTAACCATGATCGGCGAGAGTCGCAGGAGTAGGCGGGCGGGGGTCCGCCCCTGTGGCCGGGCTGGTGACGGCCGTTTTCAAAAAGATGGGTGGGTCAATGCTGCAATTTGCCGTGATTATCTATGGACTGCTTCTGAGCTTCGTCCTGTCGTCGGCGGCGCGCAACACGCGCGAGGGTCGCGCCCATGCGCGATCGCTGGTCTATGTCGGCTATCTGTTGTGCGGCCTGTCGGCCGGGGCCGCTGTCGGCCTGCCGCTGGTGGCGGGCATGGGAATCGACCTGGGCCTGACCGCCTGAGGCCTGACCGCCTGGGGCCTGTCGGTCCTTGCCATGGCGTCGATGGGTTCCAGTCTGCGCCAGGATGACGGATGGCATCTGCCGTCAGGGTCGACACAACAGGATTGATCGCACGCCCCGCCGGGCTTATCTCGCGGGGCATGAGCTTTACCCCTGCCGCCTATCCGGCGATCCGCATGCGGCGCACCCGCGCCTCTTCCTGGAGTCGCGCGATGCATGCCGAGCATCGCCTCTCGCCCGCCGACCTGATCTGGCCGCTGTTCGTGACCGAGGGGAAGGGCGTGGAAGAACCCATCAAGTCGCTGCCCGGCGTGTCGCGCTGGTCGGTCGACCTGATCGTGGCGCGCGCGCGCGATGCCGTGGCGGCGGGCATCCCCTGCCTCGCCCTGTTCCCCAACACCCAGGCCGACCGGCGCAGCGACGATGGTGACGAGGCGCTGAACCCCGACAACCTGATGTGCCGGGCGATCCGCGCGATCAAGGATGCGGGGCTGGACATCGGCCTGCTGACCGATGTCGCGCTCGACCCCTATACCGCCCATGGGCAGGACGGGCTGCTCGACGAAGCGGGCTATGTCGTCAATGACGCGACGGTGGACGCGCTGATCGGACAAGCGCTCAACCAGGCGGCGGCGGGGGCGGACATCATCGCGCCATCCGACATGATGGACGGCCGCATCGGCGCGATCCGCGAGGCGCTGGAGCAGGAGGGCCATGCCAATGTGCAGATCATGGCCTATGCCGCCAAATATGCCTCCGCCTTCTATGGCCCGTTCCGCGATGCGGTCGGCTCCGGCGGGCTGCTCAAGGGCAATAAGAAAAGCTATCAGATGGACCCGGCCAATAGGGGCGAGGCGCTGCGCGAGGTCGCGCTGGACATTGCCGAGGGCGCGGACAGCGTGATGGTGAAGCCCGGCCTGCCCTATCTGGACGTGGTGGCGCGGGTGAAGGACAGCTTCAACATCCCGGTCTTCGCCTATCAGGTGTCCGGTGAATATGCGATGATCGAGGCCGCCGTCGCGGTTGGCGCGGGCGAGCGGAACGCGCTGGTGCTGGAGACGCTGATGAGCTTCAAGCGGGCAGGCTGCACCGGCGTGCTGACCTATCATGCGCTGGATGCGGCGCGGATGATCGGCGGCTAGACGCGGATCATGAACGAGATCATCCTTTCCACCGAACGCCTGCACCTGCGCTGGTGGCGTGCGGCGGACAAGGACGACTGGTTCCGCCTCTGCGCCGATCCGCGGGTCATGGCCATGCTCGGCCCGGTGATGAGCAGGCCGCAATCGGATGCGATGGTCGAGCTGATGGTCGGCTTTCGCGCCACGCATAAGTCCATCTTCTGGGCGATGGAGCGCAAGGAGGATGGCCGGGTCATCGGCTTCTGCGGTCTCAAGCCCGGTGCGGCGGGAACCCCGGTCGAGGGCCAGGTCGAGATCGGCTGGCGGCTGGCGTCGGACCTGTGGGGACAGGGCTATGCGCGCGAAGCCGCGCTGGCCAGCCTGGCATGGGGTTGGGCGACATTGCGCTGCGACTCCATCTGGGCGATCACAGCCGCTGGCAATCACCGCAGCCGGGGCCTGATGGAGCGGATCGGGATGCGGCGCGAACCGACCCTCGATTTCGACCATCCCGCGCTCGATGCGGGCGATCCGCTGCGCCCGCATATCAGCTACAGCATCAGGACCATCGCATGACCGCACCCACCATCCTGCCCATCAACGGCAGATATCCCCGCATCCATGACAGTGCCTTCATCGCGGCGGGCGTCGTGATCGTGGGCGATGTGGAGATCGGGCCGGAAGCGAGCATCTGGTATAATTGCGTGATCCGCGCGGACATCAACCATATCCGCATCGGCGCGCGCACCAATATCCAGGACGGCACCATCGTCCATTGCGACAGCCCGAAGCCGGGCAATCCGGCGGGGCACCCGACGATCATCGGCGAGGATGTGCTGATCGGCCACCTCGCCATGGTGCATGGCTGCATCCTGCACCCCCGCTCCTTCGTCGGGCTGGGTGCGATCGTGATGGACGGGTGCGAGATCGAATCCGACGCGATGCTGGCGGCGGGCGCGATGCTGACGCCCGGCAAGCGCATGCCGTCGCGCCAATTGTGGCAGGGGCGCCCGGCCAAATATGCGCGCGACCTGAGCGAGGCGGATATTGCCGGAATGAAGGCCGGTGTAGCGGCCTATGTCGTCAACGCCGCAACGCACAAGGCGGCGGCCGACGAAGCGCTTAAGGCCGGGTCAGTTTGAAGCGCAGCGAATCGAGCCGGTCATTCTGTCGGTCCACCATGGCCAGCACGGGCGCACGATAGCCCTCCACGGCAGCGACATCGCCGCCGCTGTTGATCTGCTCCACATAGATGCTGTCCATGCCCGCCAGCGCGCTGACGCTGTCGAACCGGCTGGCGTCCAGGACGCTGAGCGCCTGCTGCGCGACGATCCAGGATTCGCTGGAGACAGAAGCCCCGCCCGCCGCCGCGACCGCGCGATCCGATGCGGACAGGTCGCTGTCGAAGGCATTGCCGCCCACTGTCGCCTGCATGCCCAGACGGCCAAGCTCGGCCAGGACCGCTGCATCGAGCGGCTTTGTGGCGGGCTGCTGCGCCTCCGCCTTCACCAGTTCCGTGTCACGGTCCCGGCTTTCCACGGGACGGCGGGAGAGCGAGGGATAGGCGCGATGCTGGGCCTGGGCCGATTCGACAGAACCGAACCACAGGAGGGCGAACAGGGTTGCGAGACGGCGTAGCATGATGTCCGGGATGTAGGAGGCGGTACAGCCCGGTGCAAGACGGTACGATAGTGCGGGACAGAAGCTCTCCATTTCACGGGGGTTTCAGCCCGGATGCGCGATTTCCCGCCGGACCGCTCCCCGGACATCTCCATTGACAGTCGGGGACTCATCTACTAACGCGCCACCTTCTCGCGTGCTGACCCGGGTTTCCGGTGTCGGTCGCGTCATGCTTTTGACCAGAAGAGACAAGCCCATGTTCGCAGTCGTGCGCACGGGCGGCAAGCAGTATCGCGTAGCCGCCGGAGACAAGATCGTCGTTGAGAAGCTGGCCGGAGACGCCGGCGACAAGGTTACGCTGGACGACGTCCTGTTCGCAGGCGAAGGCAGCGAACTGAAGGATACCGCCGGTCTGACCGTTGCCGCCGAGATCATCGCGCAGGCAAAGGCCGACAAGGTCATCGTTTTCAAGAAGCGCCGTCGGCATAACTACCGTCGTCGCAACGGCCACCGCCAGCAGCACACGATCCTCAAGATCGTGTCGATCGGCGCCTGAGCCTTTAGTCGCGATTTGCGAGCTGCCGGTGATGTATCCGGCTCGCAAATCGCAGTGTTTTTGTCGCGATTTCCGGGCCGCCGGATGAGCCATCCGGCTTGAAATCGCTCAGAAGGAGTTACCAGCAATGGCACATAAGAAAGCAGGCGGCTCGTCGCGCAACGGTCGCGACTCCGAGTCGAAGCGCCTTGGCGTAAAGAAGTTCGGTGGCCAGCAGGTCATCGGCGGCAACATCATCATCCGCCAGCGCGGCACGCGCGTCTATCCGGGCCGCAACGTCGGCATCGGCAAGGACCACACGCTGTTCGCCCTCACCGAAGGCCGCGTGACCTTCCATGACGGCAAGCTGGGTCGCAAGTACGTCTCCGTCGACACGCTGGCTCTCGCAGCCGAATAAGCGGGCCGGCCCCGTCCTTCGGGGCGGACGGATTACCAAGAGGGTGGACCGAGGGGTCCGCCCTTTTTTGCGTCGGGCGAACCTTGGGCTGGTGAATGGCCGGGCAGCATGGGCTGGCCTGAAGTACGAGAATATAGAGGAATAAGGCGGACGTTGGCTCCAATGGAGCTGGCATGAGCGTCGGCCTCGAAAGCAGCAGCCCTCAGCACCAAAGACAATCCAGAAATCGCGGGCGCTGCGTCCCTCCACTCCGACATCCCGCCTCGGCGGAACCGACGGCGAGAACCAGTCAGGCCTCTCAACCTGTAACGCGGGAAATCAGGCCGCCGATTCGGTCGGTGCCGCTGCGCCGTCGCGCCGCGCCATGGTGCTGCGCGCCAGACGGGCGACGAGCGGGAACAGGCCGGCATGATTGGCGGGGTGATAGGAGGAATCCGGGCCAAGCGTCGTCGACAGCCGCTGATGGGCGGCACCCAGCGCATGATAGGGCACGCTGGGTAGCAGGTGATGCAGCGCATGGTAGCGCAGCCCGACCGGCGCCCATAGTTCCGGCAGCAGGCCGGGCGGGGGCACGTTGACCGAGTCGAGATATTGCTCCGTCACGCTGATCGCATCGCCCTCATTCTCCCACAGATGCGCGACGAGGGTGCGGACCTGGTTGAGGACCATCACGCCCGACTGCACCGCCAGAATGATGAGGAAAGCGCGCAACGGCAGGATTCCGGTCGCGACGATGGTCAGCAGGGCGATGGCGAAGAGGCTGCACGCCGCCTCCTGCCACAGCCAGATCCGGCGAAACGCCCCCTCCGGCGCACGGCGGCGATAGGCGGGGTTGATCGACATGGCCGAGAAGGAGGCGATATTCTTCGCCCGGATCGCGGGGATGACGAGGCCGAGCGGCGTCAATATCGCGAACCGGAACAGGACGCCAATGGGTGCCAGCGCCGAAATCAGCACGAACAGCGGCAGCGTCCAGGGCTTCATCAGCGCGAGCGGCAGATATTCGGGATCCAGCGGCGTGCCATAGCGGGTGCGGGCATGATGCTGCGTATGGACATTCTCATACAGGAAACTGGGCACCAGCATGGGCACGCCGACCAGCGCGTTCCAGCCGAAGCGGAAACCGGGCAGGTCGCTATGCTTGATATGGGTCAGTTCATGGATGAAGCTGCCCGCGCGATAGAGCGCCATCACCGCCAGGAGGGCCGATGCGACCGCCGCGACCGGATTGACGAGAAGGATCGCCCCCGCCAGCCCCGCATAGCCCAGCAAGGCAGAACCAAGCATGTCCGCCCAGTAGATCGCCGGGTTCGGACGGCCAAGGTCGCGGGTCAGTTCCACGGCGGCGCGCAGCATCGCGTCATCGTCACGCTTCGCCGTTCGCCGGGTGGAAACGGCGGTGAGGATCGGTTCGGATATGCCCATGCTGTCAGCCATGCCCCCAGATAGTGGCTATATCGTGGCGTTGCCACCCCCATGGGAACCATAGCCGGACAGCCCGACCCTATTCCTCCAGCGCGGCGTCGATCATGAGACGCCATATGTTTGCCGCGTCATCTTCATGGGCGAGGTCCGATTCTGCCCGGTCGATGTAGCGGATGACCTCTGCCCCGGCCTTCTGCATATGCTCGTCAGGATCGCGGAGCGAGGCGATCATCGCCCGCGCCGCGTCCAAGTAAATCTTCCGCAGCGGCGCGCAATCGGTATCGCTCCAGTCCCATTCGGGTTGAGCAGATGCGTGCATGGCCTGTGCGGCGCGTTCAATGACGGTCATCCCCCATCATACCGTCGCCACGGCCGCATGACAGCCCAAATTCCGCGCTCGTCGAGCAATTTGCCCCTGTTTGGCGCACACAAAGCATGACGCGGGGAGGAGAGCCATGGCTTGACAAGCCAGCGCCCCTCCCCGCAGTGAACGGGCGCAGATTTTGAGAGAAAGTCGGACCCGTGGCACAGCAGGACATCATCGTCTCCCCGGTCGAGGGGAAGGCCGACCTCGAACGCCTCATCGCCTTTGCGTGGGAGGTGTATAAGGATGATCCCCACTGGGTGCCGCCGCTCAAGATGGATGTGCGCGGCATCCTCCAGAAGGACAAAAATCCCTTCTTCGAGCATGCCGACGTGCAATATTTCCTGGCGCGCAGGGATGGCAAGATCACTGGCCGGATCAGCGCCCATATCGACCGGCTGGCCACTTCCATGCCGGCGGAGCAGGGCTTTGGCCCGGGCACGGGCAACTGGGGCCTGTTCGACGCGACGGATCCGGTGAGCGCCGCCGCGCTGATCGCCGCCGCCGAGGACTGGTTGCGCGCGCGGGGCGTCACCCGCGCCATCGGTCCCATGTCCCTGTCCATCTGGGAGGAACCGGGCCTGCTCGTCAGCGGCTTCGACCATGCGCCCACCTATATGATGGGCCATCATCTCCCCCAGTATCGCGGGTGGATCGAGGCGGCAGGCTATCAGCCGGTCAAGCAACTCAACACCTATGATCTGGACATCACCAAGCCCTTCCCCAAATTGATCGAGCGGGTCATCGAATCCGGCTTCAAGAATCCGCGCATCCGCATCCGCGACGTCGACAAGAGCAAATTCGACGAGGAGGCGACCACCATCCTGGCCATCCTGAACGATGCATGGGGTCGCAACTGGGGCTTTGTGCCCATCACCGACCGGGAAGTCGCCCATTTCGGCAAGCAGTTGAAACCCATCGTCTATGAGGATCTGATCCGCATCGCGGAGCTGGATGGCGAGCCGGTCGCCTTCATGATGACGCTTCCCGACCTCAACGAGAAGATCAAGGCATTCAACGGCAATCTCTTTCCGTTCAACATCGTCAAGCTGATGTGGTGGCTCAGGAAGCCCAGGGTCAGGACGATGCGCGTGCCGCTGATGGGCGTGCTGCAACGCCTGCAAAGCAGCCGCATGGCCAGCCAGCTCGCCTTCATGCTGATCGAATCGATCCGCCAGACGTCCATCGCCAAATATGGCGCGACGCGCAGCGAGATCGGCTGGATCCTCGACGACAATCAGGGGATGAACGCCATCGCCAAAGCCATCGATAGCAGCATCAACAAGAGCTACACCATCTACGAGCGGACGATCGGCTGACCCATGAACCGGCGGCAACGACGGCGGCAGTGGGGGAAGGGATGAGCGACGGGCGCAAGCGGCAGATCGCCGATGCGTTCGGCAAAGCCGCCCGCAGCTATGACGATGCCGCAGCGCCCCAGCGCCAGGCCGCCGCGCTGGTCGCCGATCTGGCCCGGCAGCCGCGCCTGCCGGATCGCCCCCGCATATTGGAGGTGGGCTGCGGCACCGGCATATTGACCCGCCATATCCGCGACCAGTGGCCCGACGCGGAACTGGTCGTCAGCGACCTGTCGCCGGAGATGGTCGGGCAGGCGGCCAAAGGCGCGATGATCGCGGGCACATTCCTTCCCATGGACGGCGAAGTGCCCGCCTTTGACGGTCCATGGTTCGACCTGATCCTCTCCAATCTGGCCTTTCAGTGGTTCGGCGACCTGCCCGCTGCCCTGGCGCGGCTGACGGGATTGTTGCGCCCGGGAGGGAGCCTTTTCTTCTCCACCATGGGCGCGGACAGCTTTGCCGAGTGGCGCGCCGCGCATGCGCGAACCGGGGAGCGGGAGGGAACGCCCGACTATCCCGATCTGGACACCCTGCGCGCCATGCTGTCCGCCTTCCCCGACGCCTTCGCGTTCGATGAGCATTGGCGCCATGATTTCGGCGGAGCGAAGGGATTCCTCACGCATCTCAAGGGGATTGGCGCGACCGTGCCCACCGGCAGCCATGCGGCGTTGAGCGCGGCGCGGCTGCGCGCGGTCATGCGCGCCCTTGACGAGGGCGGCGGGGCCGTCACCTATCATATCCTGTTCGGCCGCGTGACGCGGGTTGCCGCATGACCATGCGCGTTCCCCAGTTGCGGCGCGCGACCATGGCGGATGTGGCGGCGCTGGCGGCGCTCAAGCAAGCGACCTTCCGCCAGACATTCGTGGAGGGATTCGCCATCCCCTATCCACCCGCCGACATGGCCCGGTTCGAGGAGGCGAGCTACGGTCCTGCCACCGTCGTCGCCGAAATCGCCGATGCGGATCATGCGACATGGGTGGCCGGAGACGGCGAGGGCGCGCTTGTCGCCTATGTCCATGCCGGGCCGTGCAAGCTCCCCCACCCTGACGTGCAACCGGGGGAGCTGGAACTGTACCAGTTCTACATGCTGCGCGACTGGCAGGGCGGCGGGCTGGGCCGGGCGTTGATGGAGCGGGCGCTGGGCTGGATGGAGGGCCGTAATCCCGCCGGGCGTCGCTGGCTGGGCGTCTGGTCGGGCAATGAACGGGCGCAGCGATTCTATGCGCGGTTCGGGTTCGTCCGGGTGGGGGACTATGACTTTGCGGTCGGGGACCACCGGGATCATGAATTTATCCTGCGGCGGGATTAGCGCCAGTCAGGGATGACGGGCCTTACGACCCGCCCACCTTTGACCGATTCTCCATGCCCCCTGCGCCTGCTCAGACTTCCCCTTCCATCAGCGCGGGGAAGAAACCCTCATGCGCGGCGCGCAGTTCGTCGATGGAAACGGCATGGTCGCTGGTCTTCAACTCGAAGATGATGCGGCTGGCGATGGTGCGGCCGAGGCGTTCGATGACCACGCCCTGCTGCTCCGCCTGCGCCAGTACCTCGATCAGCGCGGCGTCGCGCACGGTCACGATATACAGGCCCTGATCCTCCGCGAAGAGGCCCTCCGCCACGCTGCCGGGCAAAGGCGCGTCGACGATGGCGCCGATGCCGCTGGCCAGCGCCATTTCCGCGACGGCGACGGCGATGCCGCCATCCGACACGTCATGCACCGCGGTCAGCGCGCCGCAACGGATCGCGCCACGCACGAAGTCGCCGGTGCGCTTCTCCATCTCCAGGTCGACACGCGGCGGCGGGCCGGCATCCCTGCCCTCGATGCCATGCAGTTCGCGCAGCCAGAGCGACTGGCCCAGTTCGCCCTTGCGCTCGCCCACCAGCAGGATGACGTCGCCCGTGCCCTTGAACGCGATGGTCGCCATGCGGTCCACGTCCGGCAATATCCCGACGCCGCCGATCGCGGGCGTGGGCAGGATGGCGCTGCCGCCGCCCGTCGCCTTGGACTCATTGTAGAGCGACACATTGCCGGACACGATGGGATAGTCGAGCGCGATGCACGCCTCGCCCATGCCCTGGAGCGCGCCGACGAACTGGCCCATGATCTCCGGCCGCTGCGGGTTGGCGAAGTTGAGGCAGTTGGTGATCGCAAGTGGCTGGCCACCCACGGCGGTGATGTTGCGCCATGTCTCCACGACCGCCTGCTTGCCGCCCTCGACCGGGTCCGCATAGACATAGCGCGGGGTGCAGTCAGTGCTGATCGCCAGCGCCTTGTTCGTGCCATGGATACGCACGACCGCCGCGTCGCCACCGGGGCGCTGCGCGGTGTCACCGCCCACCATATGGTCATATTGCTCCCATATCCAGCGCCGCGAGGCGATGTCGGGAGTGCCGATCAGCCGACGCAGGTCGTCGGCCGGGTTGGTGGATTCAGGCACATCGGCCAGCGGCGCATTCGCCGGGGTGGGCACATGCGGGCGGTCATATTCCGGCGCGTCGTCGGCCAGCGGACCGAGCGGGATGTCGCACACCGTCTCCCCCTTGTGGACCAGCACCATGCGGCCGGTCCCATCTTCTGCGGCTTCGGTAACTTCGCCGATGACCGCGAAATCCAGTTCCCATTTCCTGAAGATGGCTTCGGCAAAATCCTCGCGGCCCGGCTTGAGCACCATCAGCATGCGCTCCTGCGATTCGGAGAGCATCATCTCATAGGCGGTCATGCCCTCCTCGCGCTGGGGCACCTTGTCCATGTCCAGCCGGATACCGACGCCGCCCTTGCTTGCCATCTCGACGCTGGAGGAGGTCAGGCCCGCCGCGCCCATATCCTGAATCGCGACGATCGCGTCGGAGGACATGAGTTCGAGGCAGGCCTCGATCAGCAGTTTTTCGGTGAAAGGATCGCCGACCTGCACGGTGGGGCGCTTGGCCTCCGCATCCTCGCCGAAATCGGCCGACGCCATGGTCGCGCCATGGATGCCGTCACGGCCGGTCTTGGACCCGACATAGACGATGGAGTTGCCGACGCCGCTGGCCGCAGAATAGAAGATCTTGTCCGTGTCCGCGATGCCCACGGTCATGGCGTTGACCAGGATATTGCCGTCATAGGCCGGGTGGAAATTCACCTCGCCGCCCACGGTTGGCACGCCCACGCAATTGCCATAGCCGCCGATGCCATGGACCACGCCGCTGATGAGGTGGCGCATCCTGGGATGATCGGGACGGCCGAAGCGCAGCGCATTCATATTGGCGATGGGACGCGCGCCCATGGTGAACACATCGCGCAGGATGCCGCCGACGCCGGTCGCCGCGCCCTGATAAGGCTCGATATAGCTGGGGTGGTTATGGCTCTCCATCTTGAAGATCGCCGCCTGCCCGTCACCGATGTCGATGACGCCGGCATTCTCGCCGGGACCGCAGATGACCCAGGGCGCCTTGGTCGGCAGCTTCTTGAGATGGACACGGCTGGACTTGTAGCTGCAATGCTCCGACCACATCACCGAGAAGATGCCGAGTTCCGTGATATTCGGCTCCCGGCCCAGTGCGGCGAGGACGCGGGCATATTCCTCCTCGCTCAGGCCGTGGTCGGCAACGACCTGGGGGGTGATGGCGTTTGGAGCGGTGCTGGCGTCGATCATGCGCGCGCTTTATCGCCATGGGGTGGAAGGTACAAGGCGGCGCGGCCCAAGAAAAAGGCCGGCCTCATCGAAGAGACCGGCCGGTGTGATAAGAAGAGGGTTCGACCGATCAGCTCTTGCACGACTCGGCGGACTTGCCGGGCAGGGTGATGGTGAGCGGCGAGGCGCTGCCCACGACCTTGTAGCCCGAACCTTCGAAGGGCTTGCCCTTTTCAGTGGCGGTCAGATGGACAGACGAGGCGCCCTCGGGGGTGATGTTGGCGGTGAGATCGTCATCGAGGAACTCGACCTTGACCAGACCGCTGCTCTTGCAGCGATAGGTCTTGCCCGACTTGATGGAGGGCGGCATGGCGACGGGCGCGGCATTGGCCAGTTCCTCCGCCATCGGATCGGCAGAGGCGCCGTTGCCGCCCTGAACGGGTTCGGATTGACCGCATGCGCCGAGAGTGGCGAGAGCGATGAGCGAAAATGAAGCGATAAGGGTGTTTTTCATAGCCCTGCCCTTATTTTGACGCAGCGCACCTACGTCAATCGCAATTTTCGATACTATTCGGTGAATGGAGTGGCGAAGGCGCGGTGAACCGAGTGCGTTGCAGCATGATTCACGGAAAATCGGTCGTCCACCCTTTCCGTTCGGCATAATCCTTGACCGCGCCCTGCCCTGCCGCCAATGCAGGCCCATGTCTCAATCCGTCGATCCTGCTGCCCCGGAATCCTCCGGCCCGTCCTTCGAGGAGGCACTTGCCCGGCTGGAAGCCATCGTCCAGCAACTGGAACGGGGCGACGTGCCGCTGGAAAAGAGTATCGACCTCTATGCGGAAGGTGATCGGTTGCGCGCGCAGTGCCAGAAGCGGCTTGAGGCGGCGCAAGCCCGGATCGAGCAGATCGTGACTGGTCCCGGCGGCGAGGCCATCGGCACCCGGGGCTTTGAGTCGCATTGATCGGGGGATCGCATTGACCGACGCCATGTCCGCTGCTTCCCTGCTCTCCCTGGATTCGGCGATGCGGACCATGGCCGAGGCCATCGACCGGCATTTCGATACTTTGTTGCAGGTGCCCGACGATGTGCGGGCGCGCCTCTATCAGGCGATGCGCCATAGTGCGATCGGCGGCGGCAAACGCATGCGCCCGTTGCTGGTGAAGGCCAGCGCCGACCTGTTCGGAGTCGCGGAACTGTCCGCGATCCGGGTGGGCCTCGCGATCGAGTGCATCCATGTCTATTCGCTGGTGCATGACGACCTGCCCGCGATGGACAATGACGACATGCGGCGCGGCAAACCCAGCGCGCATGTCGCCTATGACGAGGCGACCGCCATCCTGTCGGGCGACTGCCTCCATGATCTCGCCTTCTCGATCCTGGTCGAGGAAGGCACGCACAGCGACCCGTTCGTCCGCTGCGAACTCGTCCGCGCGCTGGCGCTGGCCAGCGGCCCGGCGGGCATGGCAGGCGGGCAGATGATGGACCTGATCGCGGAGACGCAGACGTTCGACCTGCCCACCATGACGCGGATGCAGCAGCTCAAGACCGGCGCGCTGATCGGGCTGTGCGTGGAGGCCGGCGCGATCCTGGGCCGTATCCCGCATGAGGGACGTACGCACCTGCACGGCTATGCCCGCGACGTCGGCCTGGCCTTCCAGATCGCCGACGACCTGCTCGACATAGAGGGCGACCCCGAACGGGCGGGCAAGACTTTGGGCAAGGATGCCGCCGCTGGCAAGGCGACCTTCGTCTCGCTGATGGGTGTGGAGCGTGCGCGCGACCAGGCGTCGGCGCTGATCGAACAGGCCAAGTCGCATCTGCGCGGCTATGGACGGGAAGCGGACCTGTTGCGTGCCATCGCCGATTTCGCGATAGCACGCGACCGTTGAGGGGGAGGACCGGGGTTATGGCAGGACAGCAGAGGATCGGCGTCTATCCGGGTACTTTCGATCCCGTGACGCTGGGCCATATGGACATCATCCGACGCGGGGCCAAGCTGGTCGACAAGCTGGTGATCGGCGTCACCACCAATCCCAGCAAGTCGCCCCTGTTCACTGTCGAGGAGCGGCTGGCGATGGTGCGGCGTGAATGCGCGGGGCTGGACACGGACATAGAGGTGGTCGCCTTCGGCTCGCTCCTCATGCATTTCGCGGAGAAGCAGGGCGCGGGCATCATCCTGCGCGGGCTGCGCGCCGTGGCGGATTTCGAGTATGAATATCAGATGGCGGGCATGAACCAATATCTGAACGACCGTATCGAGACGGTCTTTCTGATGGCGGACGTATCGCTGCAACCGATCGCCTCGCGCCTGGTCAAGGAGATCGCGATGTTCGATGGCGCCATCGACAAATTCGTGACCCCCACGGTGCGGGTGGATGTGCTGGACCGTATCGCGGAACAGCGGCGGCAGGCAGCAGCGGACTGAACCGTCAGCGCGGGTTAAGGCTGGGTCGGCCAGAGCGGTTCCGGTCGGCTGGCACTGCCCGACGGCGGGATGACAGGCCGCACTATAGGCCGCAGGCAAAGACAGGGCCAGACGGGTTTCGCTTCGACTTTGGCGCAACCTGTTCTACCGAACGGAAAATGGACGGACAGGACATGAAGCAGATGGAGCATAAGGGGATGGAAAACCGCATGGCGGGCCGCATGCCGAGCCGCATGGCGGGCCTGTCGCTGGGGATGCTCGCCGGGGCGATGCTGGTCATGGCCGCGCCCGCCGCCGCGCAGAAGCCGGACCCGGTGGGAGATGCCGTCCGCAGCGCACGCGCCGCGCGCGATGCCGAACTGCTCCGCAAGGATCAGGAGAAGAATGACGGCGGCGTTGCCCAGCTTCGGGCGACCGTGCCGCTCGACCCGGCCAATATCTGGGATCTCGACCTGTCCAATGGCCAGCGCGTCCGCATCCAGCTGCGCCCCGACGTCGCGCCCGTCCATGTCGAGCGCATCAAGACGCTCACCCGCCAGCATTTCTATGACGGCCTGGCGTTCCACCGCGTCATCGACGGCTTCATGGCACAGGGCGGCGACCCCAAGGGCGACGGCACCGGCGGATCGACGCTGCCCGACCTGAAGCAGGAATTCAGCTGGCTGCCCCATATGCGCGGCACCGTGTCCATGGCCCGCGCGGCCAGCGAGGACAGCGCGAACAGCCAGTTCTTCATCATGCTGATGCCGCGCCCGCCGCTCGACCATAAATATACCGTCTTTGGCCGGGTGATCGAGGGCATGCCCGCCGTGGACGCCATCGCCAAGGGCGAACCGCCAGCCGAGCCGACCAAGATCGTGCACGCTTCGCTGGAGGCGGATAGCGGTCCGGCACCCGTACCGGCGGCTCCTGTATCCGTAGCACCGGCAGCTCCCGCACCCACACTGCCCGTCGCACCCGTCAACTGAGAGCGGCAGCAGGCAGAGTCCCTTCGCCCCGCCCGGCAAAGCAAGGTTGCATCCTTTTACAGGAGGATCTTTTCTCTCGCAGGTGGGACCGGGCCTTGCATGATATGACAGACCCATGCGCGTAGACGATTTCGACTTCACCCTGCCGCCTGAGCGGATCGCGCTGCGCCCTGCCCGGCCCCGTGATTCCGCGCGCATGCTGGTGGTGGGACCAGGCGGCCCTTCGGGCGCTGGATTGGCCGACCGGGGCGTTGCGGATCTGCCTTCGCTGTTGCGGGCGGGCGACTGCCTCGTCTTCAACGATACCCGCGTCATTCCGGCCCAGCTGGAGGGCAGGCGCGGGGATGCCTCCATCGGCGTGACGCTGCACCGCCGCATCGGGCCGCGCTGCTGGGCCGCTTTCGTCCGCAATGCCAAACGGGTGCGGCCGAACGACATATTGGAGTTCGACGATGGCGTGACCGCCGTCGCGCTGGGCCGGGACGAGGATGGCGCTGTCCTGATCGACTTTCCGGGTGACGAGCCGGTCGAATTGCTGCTGGAGCGGGCAGGGCGTATGCCCCTACCCCCCTATATCGCGGGCAAGCGCCCCACCGATGCGCAGGATCAACAGGACTATCAGACCATGTTCGCGGCGGAACCCGGCGCGGTCGCCGCACCCACCGCCGCGCTGCATTTCACGCCGGACCTGATGGCGGCGCTTGCCGCACGGGGCGTGGGGCATGAAACGGTGACGCTGCATGTCGGCGCAGGCACCTTCCTGCCGGTCAAGGTGGACGATACGGACAAGCATAAGATGCACGCCGAATGGGGTCGCATCGACGCGGCCACCGCCGACCGGCTCAATGCGGTGCGGGCGCGGGGCGGGCGGCTGATCGCTATTGGCACGACCAGCCTGCGCCTGTTGGAAAGCGCGGCGCAGGCGGACGGCCGCATCGCGCCCTTCGCCGACGAGACGCGCATCTTCATCACGCCCGGCTATCGCTTTCGGGGCATCGATGGCCTGATGACCAATTTCCACCTGCCCAAATCGACCCTGTTCATGCTGGTCAGCGCGTTGATGGGGCTGGAGACGATGCAGGCTGCCTATGCCCATGGCATTGCAACGGGCTATCGCTTTTACAGCTATGGGGACGCAAGCCTGTTGATTCCCACACAGGGTTAGCGGAATAGTAACCTTGGATGGCTTAGCGAGTTGCGAGCCAATTATATCATAAGTGGTCGCGGAGAGGAACTGAAGGGGCAACCATATCCGGGAAGCCTCTCTCCATGCATGACGACATATTGAAGCTCGCGCTCGACCTGTCCCGGACCACCGGTGAGAAGATCGGCTCCATCGACAAGATCATGGTCAAGACCCAGATTCTGTCCATGAATGCCCGTCTGGAAGCCGCGCGGGCTGGCACGGCGGGCAAGAGCTTCGCCATCGTCGCGCAGGAAATGGGCAATGTCACAGACGAGGTCAGTGCCCTGTCCGCCGATCTGCATGCCGCCATCTCCGACAATGCGACCCGGATCGAAGCCGCGGGGCGCCAGATGATGCTGGATTTCCGGGGCAGCCGTTTTGCCGACATCGCCCGCAACGCCGTCGAGATCATCGACCGCAACCTGTATGAACGCTCGTGCGACGTCCGTTGGTGGGCGACGGACAGCGCTGTGGTGGACGCGGTGCAGACCCCCTCGCCGGAGGCACTGAACTATGCCACCAGCCGCCTCGCGACGATCCTGCGTTCCTACACCGTCTATCTCGACCTGTGGATCGCGGACCGGCGCGGCGTGGTCGTCGCCAATGGCCGGCCGGATCGCTATCGCAGCGTGGTGGGGCAGAATGTCTCCGGTGCGGAATGGTTTCGCAAAGGCATGACGACCATAACAGGCGACGATTTCGCGGTATGCGACATCAACCGCAATACCGCGCTGGATGGCGCACAGGTCGCTACCTATGCCACCGCCATCCGCGCGGACGGGCAGGAGCGGGGGTCCGCGCTCGGCGTACTGGGCATCTTCTTCGACTGGGAACCGCAGGCGACGGACATTGTGAAGGGCGTCTCGCTCAACGAGGAAGAGGCCAAGACGACGCGAGTCATGCTGCTGAATGCCAACCACCGCGTCATCGCCTCTTCATCGCCGTTCACGGATGGAGAAATCTATCCGCTCATGCCGACGGAGGATTGCGGCTATTATCAGCGGGGCAACAAGCTCATCTCCTATGCGCTGACACCGGGCTATGAAACCTACAAGGGGCTGGGCTGGTACGGCTGTATCGAGAGTAAGCTGAACGGTTGAGCGCAAAGGGGCCGTTAAGAGACTTCAAGAGACTTCGCTCCCGTCGCCTCAACCTTTTGTTAACCATGGTCGCGTTACCGTCAGGGCATGAAGATCATGGCTCCCGACGAGCGGTTGACGCTCACCATCGAACTGGCTGACGGCTCCGTGCTGCCTGTCACGCTGCATTCCGACTCGATCGGTTTCATCGGCCATTATGCGCGGTTGCCGGCCTTTGGCCCACGCGAACAGATGCTGAAATTCCATCTGTTGCCAGCGCGCTAAAGCTCCCCCCTGGCGATACATCTTCCGTGCTCAGTCGCGAATGGCCTTGCCCGTGTTTTCCAGAGCCTCACCCGTGGCATCGGCGGCATCGTCCGCGCCCCGGCGCACTTCATGGCCCGCCTTGTCGGCTGCCACCTTGGCATGGTCGCCAAAGCGGTCGATAGCCTCGGACACCTGATTGGCCGCCCGCTCCGTCGCGGCGGCAGCGCGATCGCCCGCCTTTTCGGCATCCGACGCCATTGTGTTGGCCGTATCCCGGCTTTGCTGCTCCGCCTTCTGGCTACAGGCCGAAAAGCCGGCCGTGATGAGAAGGAAGCTGGCCATGGTCGCAATGATACGCATCGAAATTCCCTGCTATTCGTCATGACGGTATGAACGCCGCATCCTGCTGCGCTTAACGGACCAGTGCAGCGGACGTTCCCGTCAGGCTATCGTCGGGATCGGAGACCAGGGTTCGGGGTTCACAGGCCATGCCGCTCCGCGCTATGGGCAGCCCATGCCCGATATTACCGAAACCTCCCCCCGCTTTGCCTTCTCCATCCACGCGCGCTCCGGCGCTGCCCGCACCGGCACCATCCAGATGAAGCGGGGCGAAATCCGCACGCCCGCCTTCATGCCCGTCGGCACTGCCGCCACGGTCAAGGCGATGCGACCGCAGGAGGTACGCGCGACCGGCGCCGACATCATCCTGGGCAACACCTATCATCTCATGCTGCGCCCCGGCGCGGAACGGGTCGCGCGGCTCGGTGGTCTCCACGCCTTTTCCCGCTGGGAGCGGCCGATCCTGACCGATAGCGGCGGCTATCAGGTGATGAGCCTGTCCGCCCTCACCAAGATGAGCGAGCAGGGCGTGGCCTTTGCCAGCCATATCGACGGATCACGCCATATGCTGACACCGGAACGCTCGATGGAGATTCAGCGCCTGCTCGGCTCCGACATCGTGATGGCGTTCGACGAATGCACCAGGAATGGCGCGGACCACAGCGCGGCGGCCCGGTCGATGGAACGCTCGATGCGCTGGGCGCAACGCTCACGCGAGGGTTTCGATTCAGGCGTGGAACATGCCGGGCGGGCCGCACTGTTCGGTATCCAGCAGGGGTCGCTTTTCCCCGACCTTCGCAAGGCGTCGTCCGATGCGCTGCTCGACGTGGGATTCGATGGCTATGCGGTCGGTGGCCTGGCGGTGGGCGAGGGGCAGGAGGCGATGTTCGCCTGCCTCGACCATTGTGTCGGCCATCTCCCCGCCGACCGGCCCCGTTATTTGATGGGGGTGGGCAAGCCCGACGACATCGTCGGCGCGGTGAAGCGGGGCATCGACATGTTCGACTGCGTGCTGCCGACCCGGTCCGGCCGCAACGGGCAGGCCTTCACCTGGGACGGGCCGCTCAATATCCGCAATGCGAAACATGCCGAGGATGTGGGACCGATCAGCGCCGATTGCGGTTGCCCGGTCTGCGCGACATGGAGCCGCGCCTATCTCCACCACCTCGTAAAATCAGGCGAGATGCTGGGCGCAATGCTGATGACTCAGCATAACCTGCATTTCTATCAGGAGATGATGCAGGGTTTGCGCGATGCCATCGCAGGGGACCGGCTAGCCCCCTTCGCGGACGATTTCCGCACCCGCTACCATAAGCGGGGCGGCTAGAGCGCATTCCGGCAACGAGGCGGGACATATTCGCCCTGGCCCAGCCCTGTTCCGTTCAGCGCGGGCGATCCGGGCGACCGTCACCGGGACGATCCGGGCGACCGTCGCCCCAGCCGTTGCCCGGCCGGTCTGGACGACCATCACCGGGACGGTCGGGACGACCATCACCTGGCCGATGCGGCGGTGGCCGATGATGGCCAGGCCTGTCGCCATAACAGCCCGAGAGGGCCGATCCCATAATCAGCAAGGTGGAAAGACCCAACGTCCATTTCCGGTTCATCGACAAAGTCCTTTTCCAATTCAGTCCGGTCGAAACGCGTCAGCAACGGATATGATGCAGCCCGCCATAAAATCTTTTGGCACAGCGCCTGCCGGGCAGGTCAGCCCTTGCGGCACACCGCCGCATGCGCCTCTGCATCCTCCATCGCCACCGGCATGCCGCACGGCTTGCAGAGGATATGGTGGCCGGGCGCCAGACCATGGGTCACGGCCACCCGCTGGTCGAAGACGAAGCAATCGCCCTCCCACCGGCTTTCCACCTCCTCGACCTGCTCAAGATAGGCCAGAATACCGCCCTTCAGATGATGAACCTGCTCGAACCCCAGCGAGCGGGCGAGGGCGGTGCTTTTCTCGCAACGGATGCCGCCCGTGCAGAACATGGCGAGCGGGCGTGTCCGCCGTTCCGCCTCGCTCATCCCCTCGGCAAATTCCTTCAGCCATTGCGGGAATTGGGTGAAGCCCTGCGTGCCGGGGTCGATCGCGCCTGCAAAGCTGCCGATGCCGACTTCATAATGGTTGCGCGTATCGACGATCAGGGTGGCGGGGTCGGCGATCAGCGCGTTCCAGTCCGCCGGATCGACATATTCGCCGCCCGCGCCGGCGATGTCGAGGTCGGGCACCCCCATCGTCACGATCTCGCGTTTGTGGCGGACACGCAGCCAGCCGAACGGCATGGTCGCCGCACGGGCATATTTGATTTCCGGTACGGCATCGCCCGCCAGCGCCAGCAATATCTCCACCAGTTCCGCGATGACCGCGTCCGGCCCCGCGACAGTGCCATTATAGCCCTCATCGGCGACGATGATCGTGCCCTTTATCCCTCCCGCCTGGCACAAAGCCAGCAGGCGGGACTGTTCCGCCGCCGGATCGGCCAGCCGCACGAAGCAATAGAAGGCGACGACACGGACGTCGGCGTCGGGTGCGGGAGGGGCGGTCTCAGCGCGGGAAACGGGGGCTTGCGTCATGCCTGCCCTTTATCCTCCTGCCGCACAGCTTGAAAGAGGCGGGTTGAAAGGCGCGGGTTGCGGGACCATAAGGAGAACATGGCGCAACTGGGCTTTGGCGGGCAGCATTTCATGGCTTTGGGCGAGGGCGCCCTGTTCTGGCCAGGGCGGGGCGCGCTGGTGCTGGCGGACCTGCATCTGGAAAAGGCGAGCTGGTATGCGCGCGGCGGCCAGATGCTACCGCCCTATGACAGCCTCGCGACGCTGGACCGGCTGGAGATATTGATCGCCCGACACGATGCGCGCGAAGTCTGGATGCTGGGCGACAGCTTCCATGACGAGGAGGGACCGGGCCGCCTGCCACCAGAGGTGGTCGCCCGTCTGCGCGCGCTGGTGGACCAGGTTGCCTGGACATGGATCACCGGCAATCATGACGAGGGGAGCGCAGGCATGCTGGGCGGCGCGGTGATGGAGGAGGCAAGCGTCGACGGCATAATGCTGCGCCACCGGGCCGACCCGGACGATAGCCGACCGGAGTTATCGGGTCATTTTCATCCGAAATGGTGCATTCCCGGGCGGGGGCGTTCCGTGTCGCGCCGCTGCTTCGTACAGGGGGACAACCGGATTATCCTGCCCGCCTTTGGCGCCCTGGCAGGGGGCCTGATCGCCCATGCTCCGGCGATTCGGGCGCTGGCAGGGCCGGTGGCCTGTGCGCTGGTGCCGGTACGCGACAGGCTGCTGCGCTTTCCCATCGGCTGAGGATCGGGCGCGCGCACGACCGGAATTCGGTGCGATCGGCCCGCATGGACAGCTTGCCGCGATTGCCATGGCCGGAACGTCGAGCCTATGGCTTTGGTCAGGGATCGCATGCCAACCGACATGGCGGCAACGGGGGACAGAATATGGGCAGGGGCGTACATCGCACCCGGATCAGTGTGGCCGTGCTCGCGGCGGCCATGGCTGTGCAAGGCGCCGCACAGGCCCGGCTCTCCCATGATACCCCCGCCGGGCGCCCCGATATCGGGGAGTGGGACGCCGACCCGGACAATGGCCAGGCCAGCATCGTCGTCACCGCCACGCGCCGCTCCCGCCCGCTCTCGCAGATCCCCGTCGCCATGTCCGTCATCGACGCACAGGCGCTCCATAACAGCGGCGCGTCCGATATCCGGCAGCTCAACCAGCTTTCGCCCTCGCTGCTGATCTCCTCCACCGGGTCGGAGGCCAATGCCGTCGCGCGCATTCGCGGCATCGGCACGGTGGGCGACAATCCGGGGCTGGAAAGTTCCGTCGCGCTGCTCATCGACGGCGTCTATCGCCCCCGCATCGGGGCGGGTCTGACCGAGCTGGGCGCGGTCGAGCGGATCGAGGTGCTGCGCGGGCCGCAGGGCACATTATTCGGCCGCAATGCCTCGGCCGGGCTGATCGCCATCACCACCCGCGCGCCTGAATTCAGCATCGGCGCCAGCGCGGAGGCGGGCTATGGCAATTTTAACCAGTGGCGCCTCGCCAGTCGCATTACCGGACCGATCACGGACCATATCGCGGTCAGTCTGGAGGGCGTCCATGTCCGCCGTGATGGCTATATGCGGATGGTGGGTCCGGGCGGCGTCGACTGGGGCAGCGCCAACGACCGCAACCGCCAGTTGCTGCGCGGGCAGATGCTCTTTCGCCCGGACGACCGCTTTTCGCTGCGCCTGATCGCGGACTATACGCGGCGGGACGAGCATTGCTGCGCCGCTGCCTATATCGACGCAGGCGAGGAGACGGGCAGCAGCCTGTCCACCGCCACGCCCAATGCCACCAACCGGATCGCGACCCTGCTGGCCAAGGTCGGCGGAGAATTCCCCAACGGGCCGACCGCCTATGTCCAGTCCCCCTATGAGCGGCGGGCCAGCGTCACGCCGGGGCGCGACTATGTCTCCCGCGTCCACGACTGGGGCCTGTCGGCGGAAGCAAACTATAGCGCCGACGAGCGGCTGAAGCTGACCAGCATCACCGCCTGGCGCGCCTATAAATCCTCGGATTATGGCGATTATGACTATAGCAGCGCCGACATTCTCTATCGCGATCCCGGCACCTATCGCCAGTTCACCAACCTCAGCCAGGAGTTTCGCGCGCAGGGCAAGGCCTTTGGCGGCGCACTCGACTGGCTGGTGGGCGCCTATTATTCGCACGAGCAGTTGACGCTGCGCGACAATATCCGCTTCGGGGTGGATTATGGGCGGTTCGCGGCCTGCCGGTTGCTGGCGGGAACGGGAACTACGCCGTCAGCGCTGCTCGGACTGGCGCCCAATTGCACGGCGCCTGCGGGTCTCGCCGGGCTGGGCGCACAATTGACCGGCGGCGGTTTTCCGGCCGGGCTGGTGCCGGTCCTGACCGGGGGCCTCGCCACGCTGGCGGGCATCGGCGACGCTGGCGATACCGACAGCCGCTATCGGCAGAAGAGCGACAGTTTCGCGCTGTTCACCCATAATATCGTGCGGCTCACGCACCGCCTCGACCTCACATTGGGCCTGCGCCACACATGGGAAAGCAAGCGGTTCGACGCCACGCTCGCCAACGACAATGCCGCCTGCACCACGCTCCAGCGGCGCGGGCCGGGTGTGGCGGACGATCTGGTCGACATCGCCACGCTGACCGACGGGACCGGGCGACCACTGTTCGGCAGCTCCGCCGCGCTGGCGGGCGGCATATTGACGCTGGGGTGTCTGGGCAATGGCAGCCCCGCGCTCGACACGCTCGCGCTGCGCGATGGAATGCACGGCCGCGAGTTCTCCGGCACCGCCGCCCTGTCCTGGCGGGCGACCGACCGGCTGCTGGTCTATGGCAGCTTTGCGCGGGGCTATAAGGCGGGCGGCTATAATCTCGACCGTTTCGAACTGGGCAACCGGGGCGTGGGCGCCGCCGTCTCCCCCATCACCTTTTTCAGCCCGCGCACCAATGGCGATGCGGCGTCGCTGGCATTCAACCCGGAGACGGCGACGGCCTATGAGATCGGCCTGAAATACAGCCACCGCCGGTTCGGCCTGAACCTCACCGCCTTCCGGCAGGAATTCTCCGAGTTCCAGCTCAACAGCTTCAACGGCACCAGCTTCATCGTGCAGAATATCAGCGGCTGCGGCAGCACGCCCACCGCCGCCGCGCCTTGCCCAAAGCATAAGCCCGGACTGGTGTCGCAGGGGGTGGAGGCGGCACTCTCCTTCGCGCCATCGCCGGCCATCCTGCTGGCGGGCGGCCTCACCTACACCGATGCGCGCTACGCGGACCGGCTGGCCGGATCGCGCAACGGATCGGTGCCGCTGGACCCGGCACTGTTCCTTCTGCCCGGCAATCGCATGAGCAATGCGCCCCTGCTCGTCACCACGGCGAGCGCTGCCTGGACACCGGCCATCGGGTCGAAGGGACTATCCGCGCTCCTCTACCTCGATGGGCGACGGACCAGCAGCTATAATAGCGGGTCGGACCTTTATCCCGAGAAGGTCCAGCAGGGCTATCTGCTGATGAATGCGCGCGTCGGCCTGCGCGGGCGGGACCAGCATTGGGCGGTGGAATTCTGGTGCCAGAATCTGCTCGACACCGATTATCGTCAGCTCGATTTCAACAGCCCGCTGCAGGGTTCGGGACCGAACAACCAGACGGCGGCGCAACTGGGCAGCGGCACCACCGTCATGACAAACCAGATTTATTCCGCCTATCTGGGCGAGCCGCGCACCTATGGCCTGACAGTCCGCTGGAAGATGTAGGCGTTCAACCCCGCGTCCCGAACAGCGCGGTGCCGATGCGGACATGGGTAGCGCCCAGCATGACCGCCGTCTCATAATCCTGCGACATGCCCATGCTGAGCAGCGGCAGGCCATGGTCGCGCGCCAGCTTGCCCAACAGTGCGAAATAGGGTGCGGCCTCCACATCGGCGGGGGGCACGCACATCAGACCGACGACCGGCAGCGCGGCAGCGCGCGCCTCGGCCAGCAGGGCAGGGAGATCGATGACGGCGCAACCGCCCTTCTGCTCCTCATCCCCGATATTGACCTGCACGAAGCAATCCGGCCGCCGGTCCGCATGGTCCATCGCCCTTGTCAGCGCACCGACCAGCGAGGGACGGTCCACGCCATGGATCGCGTCGAACAGGGTGACGGCTTCCTCCGCCTTGTTCGACTGGAGCTGGCCGACCATGTGGAGCGCGATGTCAGGATGGGCTTCACGCAGGGCGGGCCATTTGGCCTGCGCCTCCTGCACGCGATTCTCGCCGAACACACGCTGGCCAGCGGCGATCAGCGGCGCGATGGCCTCCACTGCCTGCGTCTTGGATATGGCGACCAGCGTCACGTCGGCGAGCTGGCGCCCGGCCACCTGTGCCATCGTGTCGAGAGTGTCGCGAACCTGGGCCAGGCGCTGCCGCGCCGCGTCGATGCTGTCGATTGTCATGCGCGCTGCTATAGGCAGGTGATGCGACGCCGCCAACGATCATTGCACCTTGCGCCCCCCGTCTGGCCTACACTCTGGCTGATGACCGACGAGCGCGTTGACGATGCACACCTGCTGCGCGCAGCACGCCGATTACCGCGGGGAAGCGGGATCGTGCTGAGACACCATAGCCTGCGCGAAGCCGAACGGCGGGCGCTGTTCGGGCAGTTGCGGCATATCACGATCCGGCGCGGGATTTTGCTTTTCGTGGCCGGGGATGAATCGCTGGCGGCGCGCTGGGGCGCGGATGGCAGCCATGGCCGGGGGACGGGAGGACGACGCGCCCTGCCGCGCAGTGCCCCCGTCCATGACCGGCGGGAATTGCGCGCGGCACAGCGGCAGGGGGCCGACCTGATCTTCCTGTCGCCGCTGTTTCCCACCCGGTCGCATCCGGGCAGCGGGGCATTGGGTGCCGGGCGATTCGCTGCGCTGGCCCGGATGGCGAACGTGCCGGTGATGGCGCTGGGCGGTGTCGCCGGTCGGCACGGCGCGACGATCCGCGCCCTGGGCGCTGCGGGTTTTGGCGCGATCGATTCGCTGTCGCGATGAGGGCAGGATTTCTGCCCATGGCGCGCTCCACCCGCACCTGCAAAACCACATGCGCCCGCCAGTCGGTCGAATATCGGGAAGGATGTAGATGATACAGGCTGGCTGGCGACCGATGGAGGCGGGCGACATCGGATCGGTCGCGCGCATCTCCGATGCCGTGCATGGCCGCTATACCGAACGGGCCGAGGTCTATGCCGAGCGACTGTCTCTTTATCCGGCGGGCTGCTTCCTGTTCGAGAAGGACGGCGCGGCAGCGGGCTATATGGTCTCCCATCCCTGGGTTCGCGCAGCCCCACCCACGCTGGATGCGATGCTGGGAGCGTTTCCCGCCAATGCAGATTGTTTCTACCTCCATGATCTGGCGTTGTTGGCCACTGCGCGCGGGACAGGTGCGGGGAAGGCGGCCACACAGAGGATCATAGCCCAGGCGCGCGCCGCCGCATTTGCGGAGATTCGACTGGTCGCGATCAATGGCGCCGAAGGATTCTGGGCGTCGCAAGGCTTTGTGCCGGTTGCGGGCAAGGATGATACGGAGATGCCCGGCTCTTATGGCGACGAGGCACTATTTATGCAGCGATGGATCACGGACTGACAGGAGCGACATGGGGGATATGGCGGATTTCAGCGATCCACGTGGAACATCTGCCGCGTGCGTCGGGGATCGGATTCGGTCGTCGATCTCGGAACCAGCCTGCGTGAGGCATCGTCGATGAAAAGCAGGAGTCCAGGGTAAGGAAATGCCCGGACCCGGTGTTCCTGCTCCCAGGGACACGGCAGTTTTTGGACACGGACGTCCACACGCCAGGCAGTCGTCAGCGTCCATGCACCAAGCTAGAAGCTCGGTCCCTGCACGGCCTTGGCGGGCGCGGCGGGCTTGGCTGCGTCCAACGCCTCCAGCATGCCGGGGATGCGGGCATCGCGCTCGGCATAGTCGCGGGCGGACATGCCGGTCATGCTGTCACGCTTGCGGGGATCGGCGCCGTTGCTGATGAGCAGGCGGACCATTGCCACATCCTGCATCTGCACCGCACGGATGATCGCGGTTTCGCCCCGGCTGTTCGCCTGATTCACATTGGCATTATTGGCCAGCAACGTCTCGACACCTTCCGGGAAGCGCTTTTCCACCGCCAGCATCAGCGGCGTGCGGCCGTCATTGGCGGCCAGGTCCGGCCGTGCGCCATGGCCCAGCAGATAACGCATATAGGTCAGGTCGCGCCGCCCGACGGTGATGAGCAGTGCGGTCTCGCCCGTGGTACGGTCGCGCGTGTTGACCAGCGTTGTGCCCGGCGCCTCGACGAAGCTCGACACTTTCTCGCCATCGGCCTTGCGGACAGCCTCCAGAAATTTGTAGCTCTCGGACATCATCTGCGCGCCCGCAACGCCAGACAGGCCCAGGGTCAGCGCGCAGGCAAAGCCTGCCACCGCGATCCTGCCCCGCCGAGACCTGGTGCCAGAGCCGATATGCCGTCCAATATGACTCATTGCCTGCCCCATCATGTCCAGTCTTTCCATCGCGTCTCTATCGCGCGGCGCCGGGCGCCTGCAATTGCCAAAATCGCCTTAGCAGTGCATGGCTGGCCGTGCCATGAACAAAGCCCGCATCGCGCTCCTCAGTCTCGCCATCGGCCTCTCCCCTTTCACCCTGTCAGGGTGCGGACCGGCACCGGCGCCCGATAACACCGCCGGGTCCGACGAGCCACCATTGGCAGGCGCCCGTATCGGCGGCGATTTCACCCTGACCGATCAGGACGGCAAAGCCGCCCACTGGAAGGATTATGCAGGCCGGTATCGACTCGTCTATTTCGGCTATACCTATTGCCCGGACGTGTGCCCTGTCGACCTGCAAAAGATCATCGGCGGCCTGCGCCGCTTCGAGAAGCAGGATCCGACCCGCGCGGCAAAGATTCAGCCGATCTTCATCTCCGTCGATCCGCAGCGGGACACGCCGGCCGTGGTCAAGCCATGGGTCGCCGCCTTTCATCCCCGTCTCGTCGGCCTGACCGGTACGGCGGAACAGATCGAAAGGGTGAAGAAGGATTTCGCAGTCGTCTCCGGCATAGAGGGCGACGCCAGGTCCAGGGACTATCTGGTCAGCCATAGTCGCACGCCCTATCTCTTCGGGCCGGGCGGTGAGCCTATCGCGCTGGTCCCGGTGGATGAACCGGGTACGGACGGCCATGAGGGATCACCGGATGCGGTTGCCGCTTTCCTGAACCAGTGGGTGAAGTGAACTTCTGGGAACAGCCCCTCGACACCCTCGACCGCGGGCAGTGGGAGGCCCTGTGCGACGGTTGCGGCAAATGCTGCCTGCACAAGGTCGAGGATGAGGACACGGGCGAGATCCACCAGACCAATGTCTCATGCCGCCTGCTGGACCGGCAGACGGCACAATGTTCCGACTATCGCAACCGGCGCGCGCTGGTGCCCGACTGCCTGCGCCTCACCCGCGCCAATGTCCGCGGCATAAACTGGTTGCCGGAAAGCTGCGCCTATCGCCTGCGCGCGGAAGGTGAACCTTTGCGGGACTGGCATTATCTGGTCTGCGGCGACAAAGAGGCAGTTCATCGTCAGGGCATTTCAGTGCGCGGCTGGACGGTGTCGGAGGTCGTGGCGGGCGATCTTGAAAATCACATCATCGACCGTGCCCTCTAGGCTGGTTGTCTGCTGGATGGACGCCCCGGACGGCCGGATGGCGCGGCCATGAAGAAGATATTGGGCCGGATGGGATTCACCCCGGCCAAATCCCCGCCAAAGGCCGAGCCGCCGGTTATCGAGGTCGAAGGCCGCGTGGTGCCGATCCTGATCCGGCGGCATGAACAGGCACGTGGCTATAAGCTGCGGCTGGACAGGACGGGCGCGGCGCGGCTCACCATGCCCGCGCGCGGATCGGAGCGGCTGGCGATCGCATGGGCGCGGCAACAGGGCGACTGGCTTGCCGAGCAGCTGGGCAAGAGGGAGGGACAGCAGGTCGCAAGCCTGAACGATGGCGGATATTTTCCGCTGGAGGGTGTGCAGACCATGGTCCAATGGCAGGCCGACTGGCCCCGGCGCATCCGGCAGGAGGGCGACAGGCTCCTCGTCGGTGGGCCGCGCGACCATATTGGTGAACGCGTTCTGCGCTGGCTCAAGGCGCGGGCAAAGGCAGTGCTGACCGAGGAAACTCTGGCACTCACTGTGCGACATGGGCTGACCGTCGCCTCCGTGGGCATCGGCGATCCGGTAAGCCGCTGGGGCAGTTGCGCGGCCAATGGGGCGATCCGCTACAGCTGGCGGCTGATCCTGGCCCCGCCGGAGGTTCGCATCTCGACGGTGGCGCATGAGGTCGCGCATCTCAAGCATCTCGACCATAGTCCCGCCTTCCACGCCTTCCACCGCAGCATTTGCCCGAGCGATACGGTTGCGGCACGCACATGGCTGCGCGAGCATGGTGCAGGGTTGCATCGCGTGGGGGTGTGAGGGGTTAGGACTGGTAGCCGCAGGGCGGGTCGGAATCAGGTAGATGCCGACCGCCCGCTTTTGTCACCCCCGTAGAACCCAGCCCGACCCGATTCCGGCCTTCGTCGGGAAGTCACGCCACCAAGGCCGCGTCCCTAAAATGCCTCCGTCACAAATCCCGGATCGAGCAGTCCACTCACGCGCCGCGCAGAGCGACGGGCGAAGCGCAACGTTTCCGCCTTGCGCCGCGCCGCGGCAAGGGGCTCGGTGGGGGCGGGGCGGATGATCTCCGCATCATAGGCATCCGCCACGATCAGTCCTGTTCGCTCCGGCCAGAGCGTGGGAAGGTCCAGCAGCTTGAGGTCGAAACCGCCCGGCACGGCCCAGAAATAGCGGTCGCAATAGTCGAAATAATCCTGCCACTTGCCGTCACCGAGGAGGTCGGCGCGGCTGCACTTGATCTCGACGGCGATGAGCTGTCCGCGGGCGTCGATGGCCATGATGTCGAGACGGCGGCCATTGGGCAATGGCACCTCGGTCATGCCGAAGATGTCGTGGCGGGCGAACAGGCGCAGGATGCCGCGCGCGAGATGGGCGGCCAGCGCGCGCCCTTCGGGCGCCGTGGGATCGCAGGAAAGTCCGGGTGCAGGGCTGGTCATGCACCCGAATTAGAACATTTGAGGAACAAATAAAAGTCCTCCGCGACGGATCGCCGCTGGAGACCGGAAGCGTCGATCAACGATAGAAAATATGATTGTCGATCTGCGCCAGGCGCTGGCGTGCCCAACCCGGCGAAACCCGGCTGGCGTGGAAGAACAGGGCGCCTTCTGCCGGACTTTTCCAGCTATCGGCCATCGCGACACGCGCGATGGCGACGCTGTTGTTCCACGCATGGGCGGTGGTGGCGACGGACGGGATACGACCGCCATGCACGAAGCTGAACTGGCCGGGCTGAGTCACCACGCCGCACAGGCTGCGAGGGAACCGACCCGATTCTGAGCGGTTGATGACCACACGAGCGACGGCGAGCTTGCCAGCAAGACTCTCGCTACGCGCTTCATAGAAGATGGCGGAGGCAAGGCACTGCATTTCGGAATTAAGATTGCCGACATCATCGTCATGGCGGTCTACGAGAGCCGCAAGGCTGGACACCGGCGCTTCGGGCGCAATCGGTTCAGCCCCGGGCTGGGGAAGAGGGGTTCCGACCGAAAGCATGGAGTCGGTCGTAATCGCCGCTGCGGTCAAACGCGGGGCCTGCGACAGGTTCGGCGTACCGGCCACCATGTCGGATAAAGTGATCGTCGTATCGCCAAGGGCCGAAACCGGGCCTGCGGCGTAGGAGACAGAGGCGACGGTGAAGGTGGTCGCGCCGAGAAACAGGGCTGCCGTGAAAGCGGCCGGAAGAGATAAACGCATTATTTTTCAAACATGTGCGGTTGGTCGATCGTGCCGCGTGCCGCTATATGCGATCTTATATCCGGTCGAACGCCCCCCGTCTGCGTGTTGGCCCCCTGCCCTGATGGCTGGCTCGGCTACGTGCGCGTCGGTTGGGGGCCAATGCCCCGGGGGCCGTTAACGAGTCAAGACATGGCGATCGTTTCAGCGGCGAACCGTTCTGCATCCACGATGTCGAGTTCGACGACCCACAAATCGGGATCGCGCGCACGGCGCCGACCGAGATAGTCTGAGAGGGTCGGAGAATCGCTGCCCATGGCAGGGCCACAGCGCACGAGCGATGCTTTACCGTCCAGATCGGTCATCCGCTCAAAAAATCCCGAAAACTTCCCTTTTTCAAGGGTTTGGATGAGAATCATTCCGCCCATATCCTCGCCATGGGCAAGGACCGATGCAAAGCCGCCCGACTGATTGACGCGGCGGACAAGCGCACTGACGAGGGTCTTTGCGGGGAGGCGGCCGCTCATCGCGTCACCCTTTCTGCGGTCCTGTCCCCGAATAGCCGGGCAGGGTGGCAAGCGGGAAGCGGGAGCGCATGAACGTACCCGTACCGCGTGCGACCTCCTCGCCATCCGCATCCAGCAATCGCGATTCCGCAACGAAGACGCGCCGCCGCCCGTTGAGCCAGCGCCCTTCCGCCCGGATCGGCCCAGCTCCCATCGGCCGGGTAAGCAGCATGTTGAAGGCGGTGGTCAGCAGAAAACGATCGTTCACCAAGCTGTTCGCCGCATAGAAGGCCGCATCGTCCAGCATCTTGAAATACAGCGTGCCATGCGCTGCGCCAGCGGCGTGGAAATGCGCCTCGCCAGCGTCAAAGCTGATGGTGGACAGCCCGGCCTCGGTAATACTGAGCGTCGAGGGGAAGAGCAGGTTAATCGGCGCGGAGGCATAGAGCCGTTCCAGCGCACGGAAATGCGCGGCTTCTCCGCTCGCGGGGCCATCCGTCCCCTGTGCGGACACGCCATCAGGCGGCGTCACGGGCCTCTCCGCCGGTCAGGATGACATGCAGCGCATCACCTGTCTGCGCGCCGCGCAACCGCTTCACCTGCGCCTCGTTACGCAGAAAGCGCGATACGCGCGCGAGCATCTTGAGATGTTCCGCGCCGCTGTCCGCGGGGGAAAGGAGCATGAAGATGACATCCACCGGCATGTCGTCCACCGCGTCGAATGCGACTGGTTCCGCCAGGAGCAGGACTGCCCCACGCACCTGGTCCAGCGCATCGAGCTTGGCATGCGGGATGGCGATGCCACCGCCGAAGCCGGTCGAGCCCAGCCGCTCCCGCTCGGTCAGTCGTTCCACGACATCATCGGCCGACACGCCATAGGCGCTGGCCGCAATCTCGCTCAACAACTGGAAAATCTGCTTCTTGTTGCTCGCCGTGACACCGGCCTTAACCGCTTGCGTCACTACCAGATCGCTGAAATCGTTCATCATCCACTCGTCTCTGGCGCGGGAGGGCAGGCAGCCCGGCGCCGGTCGCGGTCGCGCGCTATCGGGAAAATGCGAATGCGCGCCCATAGGGCGGAAGCGCGCGCGGGTCAACCGATACCCCGCGCTGCGCCGCCGCCCCATGGCGGAATCCGTTAGCCTCAGCCGTGCGGTTCGACCCAGCCGATCGTGCCATCGCGGCGACGATAGACCATATTATAGGTCTCCGTACCGCTGTTCAGGAAGAGCAGCGCGTTGGTGTTGCGAAGGTCCAGCATCATCACCGCGTCGGACACGCTGGCCTGCGGTATGTCGGTGCGCGTTTCGGCGATGATCACGGGAGCATCCGCCACCTCCTCTTCCTCGGTAGCCTGCTCGGTACGGAAGATGGTATAACCCGCGTTGTCCGGCACGAAGCTCTGCACCCGTTCCGCTTCGGCGGCGAGGCTGTGCTGGTGGCGATCTTTCAGCCTCTGTTTGTAACGGCGCAACTGGGTGTCGATGCGGTCGGCCGCCTGCTCGAAGGCAAAATGGGCGTCCTGCGCCTCACCCGCGCCCTTGAGCACGATGCCACTGTTCACATGGCTGACGATGTCGCAGTGAAAGGCGCCGTGCGGCGCCTGGCCGAATGTCACCTGCGCCGAGATAGCGCGCGAGAAATATTTTTCCGCCATGGTCGAGAGCCTATCGGTCACATGCGTCTGAAGAGCGCCGCCTGTGTCGACCTGATGGCCGGAAACTCGAATATCCATGCTCGTTCTCCCTTCTACTGGGGTGCTAACCTCCGACCGATACGCCCTGGCCCAAAAGCCATAACGGATCGGTGAGGGTAGCGATAAAGGCCTGATGTCGCGTGATTTCCTCCGCACTGGGAGTAAACACACGGACAGGCCGTGCGATCCGCGTCACAATGGGTCCGGTCGAAACCGTTTCCATCATGGCGCTCTCGACCAGGGTCAGCCCGATCTGCCGCCCGCCGGTCAGCTCGACATAGAGCTGGGCGAGAAGTTCGGCATCGAGCAACGCGCCATGCTTGACCCGGTGGCTGCGATCGATGCCGTAGCGAGAGCAGAGCGCGTCCAGACTATGTTTGGCGCCGGGGTGCAGGTTGCGCGCGATCGCGACGGTATCGACCATGCGATCCATCGAAATCTCGGCGCGCTTGCACAGGCGCAGTTCGGCGTTGAGGAAGCCGAAATCGAAGCGGGCATTATGGGCGACGAGAAGGGAGTCCTCCAGAAATTCGAGGATTCCGTCCACGCCATGGGCAAAGAGCGGCTTGTCGGAGAGAAATTTCTCCGAAAGACCATGAACCCGCTCCGCTTCCATCGGCATCGACCGCTGCGGATTGAAATAGGCGTGATAGGTGCGGCCCGTTGGCACGCGATTGACGAGTTCGATGCAGCCTATTTCGACAAGACGATCGCCCTTGAGCGGGTCCAGGCCGGTTGTTTCCGTATCGAATATAATCTCGCGCATCGTTCCGTATGACTCGTTGGAAAGACAGTATCGGACTCAGCGCGCCCGAAGGCAAGCGACGAGCCGCCGAACATCCGCAAAAGTGCGCCATTTCGTGCGGCCGGTCTCGATTATATGCTCCGCACGCGCACGTTTGATGCGGTCGGGCACCTGACGGGCGAGAATCTGCCGGAACTTCGCCTCTGTCATGCCCTTGCGGCGAAGGACTCGGTGGCGCTGGATGATCGCGGGCGCACTGACCACGATGACCGCGTGCATGCCTTTCGCTCCCCCTTTCTCATAGAGAAGGGGTATGTCGAGCACCACCATCCTGCGTGACCGATGACGGTTGAGGAACTGGCGCCGCATCCGGCCGACCGCAGGATGGACGATCCGTTCAAGCGCGCGCAGTTCGCCGGTGTTGCCAAGGACGAGCGCGCCCAGCTTTGCCCGGTCCACGCCACGCGGGCCCGTGGTGCCGGGAAAACGTGCCTCGATGGCGGGAAGGAGCAGACCGCCCGGTCCCTGCAACAGATGCACGGCCACGTCGGCATCGAACACCGGGACTTGGAGGCGGCGGAGCATCCCCGCGACCGCCGACTTGCCCATGCCGATGGAACCTGTGAGACCGATGACCTTCACCGCGTCAGTCCACCGCCTGGGTCAGTAAGGCCCGCAGTTCGGCGTCCTTGTCCTCGCGTGGCGGGACCGCGTCGAAGAAAATCTCAAAGGCCAGCGCCGCCTGCCCGATCAGCATCGACAGACCGTCGATGGTCGCAAGGTTCCGCGCGCGGGCGGCACGGAGCAGGCTGGTCTCCAGCGGCGCATAGACGATGTCATAGACGGTCGCGTCATCAGCCAAGGGCGTGAGGTCGAGGTCGAGCGGCGGCTGCCCGGTCATGCCGAGCGGACTGCTGTTGATGAGCAGCCGCGTGACGGGCAACGGATCGGCAAATCCGATGACCTCGCCCTTGAGACCGACATGGTCGAGCAGCGCCTGTCCCTTGGCGGCGTCGCGCACCATGATGGTGAGGCTCTTCATCCCCTTGGCCGCCAGCGCAAAACCGATGGCGAGGGCCGCTCCGCCCGCGCCGATCAGCACCGCCTCCTTGCCCTTCCACTTGAGCGCCTCCAACGGCTGGAGAAAGCCGCCTGCATCGGTGTTAGTGCCGATCAACGGTCCGCCGGTCTCGCAGGCGATGGTGTTCATCGCGCCGATCTGGCCGCGAATGTCGGACGGGTCATCGACATAGTCCATCACCGCCACCTTGTGCGGGATGGTGACGTTGCAGCCCAGCCAGTCGTCATCCGCCCGGCGCGACAGGAAATAGGCGGCAAGCCCGTCGCGCGTCACATGGGTCTTGCGATATTCCGCCTCGATACCGAGCTGGTTCAGCCAATGGTTATGGATCACCGGCGATTTGCTGTGGGAGATGGGATCGCCGATCACCTCGGCATAGGGAAGTCCTGAACTGGTCATGCCGCCAGAACGCCTCTCGTCCGCAGAAAGTCAAGCAGCGGGAGGAGGGGAAGGCCCTGCACCGCGAACTGACTGCCCGAGACCCGGGCAAAGAGCTGTGCACCCGGTCCCTCTATCCGGTAGCAGCCGACGCACCAGCGGCATTCCTCCCAGTCGGCATCAAGATAAGCGTCGATGAAGGCGGGCGTCAGGGTCCGCACATCCATCGCGACACTCTCGATATGCCGCCAGATCGGAACGCCATCGAGCGCGATGACCGCGGCACTGTGGAGATGATGACGGCGGCCACTCATCGCGAGCAGAAGGTCGCGCGCTTCCCCCCGGCTTTCGCATTTACTTACGAGACTGCCGTCATCGAGCGCGAGGGTCTGGTCACAGCCCAGCACCAGCGCGCCGGGATGGCGGCTGGATGGACGGATCGCTTTGAGTTCCGAAAGCGCGTCGGCCAGATCACGCGGCGTAATACCCTCGCCAACCAGCGCATCCTTGGCCATATCCTCGTCCACACCGGCGGATATGGCATCGAACGGCACCCCCGCGTCGGTCAGCATGCGGCGGCGGCTGGAACTTTGCGAGGCGAGCAGCAAGCGGACGCCGCTCACGAAGGACTGTCCTCCGACACACCCGGTGCCCTGCCCGATCCGCTGACATGCTCCTGATAGAGGCTGATGATGGCAGCTGCCGTCTCCTCGATGGACCGGCGGGTCACATCGACCATCGGCCAGCCATTGTCCGCGAACATGCGCCGGGCATCCGCGACCTCCTGCTGCACCCGCACCCGGTCCACATAGCTGGTCTCCGGAGCCTGGTTGAGCGAGAGGAGACGGTTACGCCTGACCTGTACCAGCCGCTCCGCGCCGGTGGTGAGACCGACGACCATGGGATGCTTCAGGCGAAACAGGCTGTCGGGCGGCGGCGATTCCGGCACCAGTGGGATATTGGCCGTCTTGTAGCCGCGATTGGCCAGATAGATGCTGGTCGGCGTCTTGGACGTGCGCGAAACACCCGCCAGGACGATGTCCGCCTCCTCCCAATTCTCCCAGCCCACCCCATCGTCATGGGCGATGGTGAACTGGATCGCGTCGATACGGGCGAAATAGGCCTCGTCGAGGATATGCTTGCGGCCAGGCCTGCCGGTGGTCTCCTGCCCCAATATACCGGACAGGGCATCGGTCACGCCATCCAGCGGCGCGAGATGGGGAATGCCGATCGCACGGCAGAATTTCTCCAGCTTCTTGCGTAGCCCGGGATTGGCGAGAGTGAAAAGGACCAGCCCCGGGTTGCGGCCCAATTCCTCCACAATCCGGTCCAGATGCTGGTCGGATCGCACCATCGGCCAGAAATGGCGGATGATTTCCACATTCTCGAACTGGGCAACCGCAGCCTTGGCGATGTTCTCCAGCGTTTCGCCGGTCGAGTCGGACAGGAGGTGAAGATGCAGTCTGCTCATATCCCTGAACTCTGTGGGCAGGCTGTGGATAATGCAAGGGATCGATTTGGGGATGATAATCGTGGCACAAACGGTGCCCATTATGACTTTGCCAACCCAAGACTTATCCACGTGGATCAACAGGCATCGGCCGTGGCAGAATCCTGTGGACGGGCCGCCGGGACTCGCCACGGATAAGTGGCATCCTATGTGTCAATCTGTGGATGAATCTCTGGATAACAATGGAATTCCACATATCCACGGGCCAACACTACACAACAATATTCTATTAAGACTCTTTTAAGTATTGATTGGCGACCGGCTTTGCTCGCAGGACAGAGTTATGATGATGCCTTCAGAGACGCTCACCCTTCCCCCCTTGCTCCAGGTTCTCAAGGGCAGGACACTCGCCGTGCCGCCGGTCTGGCTGATGCGACAGGCGGGGCGTTATCTGCCGGAATATTGGGAGATACGAAACGTCAAGGGCGGGTTCCTCGACATGGCTTATGATCCGGTGGCGGCAGCGGAAATCACGCTCCAGCCGATCCGCCGTTTCGGGTTCGACGGGGCCATCCTGTTTTCCGACATTTTGATCGTTCCTCATGCGATCGGACAGGATTTGTGGTTCGTGACGGGCGAGGGGCCACGCCTTGCCCCCATCCTCAAGGATGCAGACATTGCTGATCTGACGCCCGATCCTTCACGGCTCGCGACCATCTACGAAACCGTGCGGCAGGTGAAGGCACAGCTTGCGCCTGACAAGACCTTGTTGGGCTTTGCAGGCAGCCCCTGGACCGTTTCGACCTATATGGTCGCAGGACAAGGCAGCAAGGATCAGGGCCTCACCCGGCGGCTGGCCTATACCGACCCCGTCAAATTCCAGATCATCATCGACGCGATCATCGAAACGACGGTGGACTATCTCGACGGGCAGATCCGAGCGGGTGCCGATGCCGTCCAACTGTTCGACAGTTGGGCAGGCAGTCTCAGCCCGGCGCAATTCCAGCGGTGGGTCATCGCTCCCAATGCACAGATTGTGCAGCGCCTGAAGGCGATCCATCCCGACACGCCGATCATCGGCTTCCCCAAGGGGGCGGGGGCTAAGCTGGTCGATTATGCGGAACAGACCGGCGTGGATGCGGTCGGCGTGGACGAGACGATCGATCCCTTCTGGGCTACGCGAAACCTGCCGGCGGGCATGCCGGTGCAGGGCAATCTCGATCCCCTCGCGCTGATCGCGGGTGGCGCGGCGCTCGACACCGCCATCGACACCATCATTGCGGCCTTCGCCGGGCGTCCCCATATCTTCAACCTCGGCCATGGCATTCTGCCCGATACCCCGATCGCGCATGTCGAGCATCTGCTTGCGCGGATCAGGGGCGTTTAAGGCCGTGGTGCGGAATTGATGAGGAGATCGGGACGATGATCGGCTTTCTGGGGCTGGCCTATCCATGGGTGCTGGCGGCGCATGTCATCTTCGTCATCTTCCTGATGGCGAGCCTGTTCATGATGCCGCGCTTCTTCGTCTATCATCACCAGACGGTAGTGGGATCGCCCGAAGACAAGGCGTGGATCGAGCGGGAGGACAGGCTCCGGCGGATCATCATGAACCCCGCGCTTGTGATCGTATGGATATTGGGCCTGGCGCTGGCGTTGAACATAGACGCTTTTTCGCAAGGCTGGTTTCACGTGAAACTGCTGCTCGTCATTCTGTTGTCCGGCTATCATGGCTGGGCATCCGGTTACGCCAAGAAGCTGGCGCGGGGCGAACGGCCACTGGCCGAGAAAACGCTGCGCCTCCTCAACGAGGTGCCGGGCATATTGGTCAGCGTGATCGTCATCGCCGTCATCGTCTATGGGCCGCGCTTCGGCCTCGGATAACGGACCGGTGGGCACAAGAAAACCGGCGGCGTCATACAACGTGACCGGACCGTGGGAGAAGAGCCATGAAGAGGGATATTGGCCAGATCGGCATTTGGTCAATGGACTCGTCCGGCCTTGGCGTGAACTGGCGGCCGGGCTGATATAGGGTATGTTCGGGGAAGGGCGCGCACTATCCACGGCTCCTTCCAAACCCTCAATTTTCCAGTCCGTGCGGCAGCGATTGACAGGTTGGCCTGCCAGGCGTAATTCGTGGCGCATCTCCACCGTAGTGCCGCATTCCTCATGCCGTGGCGCGATCATCGGTCCAGCGCAGACACTCCCACCTTCATCCGTAATATACAGCCGGAATCGCACTTCATGCATCTCAAGGAATTGAAGAAGAAATCTCCCGCCGACCTGGTGTCGCTGGCCGAGGAACTGGGCGTCGAGGGTGCATCCACCCTCCGTAAACAGGATATCATGTTCGCGATCCTCAAGGTCGAGGCGGACAATGGACAGGAGATCATCGGTGAAGGCACAATCGAAGTGCTGCCCGACGGGTTTGGCTTCCTGCGCAGCCCCGAGGCCAATTATCTGGCCGGTCCCGACGATATTTATGTGTCGCCCAACCAGGTCCGCAAGTTCGGACTGCGGACCGGCGATACGGTCGAGGGTGAAATCCGCGCTCCCAAGGATGGCGAACGCTATTTCGCGCTGACCAAGCTGGTGAAGGTCAATTTCGATGATCCCGACGCCGTGCGTCACCGCGTCAATTTCGACAATCTGACGCCGCTCTATCCCAACCAGAAGCTGAGTCTCGATACGCTCGACCCCACGGTCAAGGATAAGTCGGCGCGGGTGATCGACATCATCTCGCCGCAGGGCAAGGGCCAGCGCACCCTGATCGTCGCCCCGCCGCGCGTCGGCAAGACGGTGATGCTTCAGAATATCGCCAAGGCTGTCACGGATAATCATCCCGAGGTTTTCCTTATCGTTCTGCTGATCGATGAACGGCCGGAAGAAGTCACCGACATGCAGCGCAGCGTGAAGGGGGAGGTTGTCTCCTCTACCTTCGACGAGCCGCCTACCCGCCATGTGCAGGTCGCCGAAATGGTGATCGAGAAAGCCAAGCGGCTGGTCGAACATAAGAAGGATGTCGTCATCCTGCTTGATTCCATCACCCGCCTCGGCCGCGCCTACAACACGGTGGTTCCCTCGTCGGGCAAGGTGCTGACCGGCGGCGTGGACGCCAATGCTCTCCAGCGTCCCAAGCGTTTCTTCGGTGCGGCCCGTAATATCGAGGAGGGCGGTTCGCTTTCTATCATCGCGACCGCGCTGATCGACACGGGCAGCCGCATGGACGAGGTGATCTTCGAGGAGTTCAAGGGCACCGGCAACTCGGAAATCGTGCTGGACCGCAAGGTTTCGGACAAGCGTATCTTCCCCGCGCTGGACGTCGGCAAGTCGGGCACTCGCAAGGAAGAACTGCTCTGCCCCAAGGATCAGCTCAGCAAGATGTGGGTGCTGCGCCGCATCCTCATGCAGATGGGCACCATCGACGCGATGGAATTCCTCCTCGACAAGATGAAGGATTCCAAGACCAACGAAGATTTCTTCGCGGCGATGAACCAGTAAGCATGGCTGCGCTGCCCCGCTTCACGATGGGGACGGTATTGGCATCCTGCATGATATGAAGGCCCGGCCGCGCTTCTTGCAGCGTTGCCGGGCCTTTTTGTTGCTGGCGAATGGCGACGGTGGATTTCGGCCTCTGGATCGTTATGAGGAGGACGCTGTTTCTTCCCTGTTCCATGGTGCCGGGGCTGACACGCGTTTTTTCGGAGACCCGCCTTGATCGATCTGTTGATTGCCGCTGCTGCTGCCGTGGCGCCCGCTGCCGGGGGCCTTGCCGATGTCTGGGGTCATGTCGTCGCGGACTTCAGCAATCTCAACAGCCCGGCTGCGCTGAGCGCCTTCACGCAGGTGTTGTTGATCGACCTGGTGCTGGCGGGCGACAATGCGATCGTCGTCGGCGCGCTTGCGGCGGGTCTGCCGGCGGAGCAGCGCAAGAAGGTCATCCTGATCGGCATCATCGCCGCGCTTGTCCTGCGGATCGCTTTTGCGCTGGTCGTCAGCCAGTTGTTGCAGATCGTCGGCCTGATCCTGGCGGGGGGCCTGCTGCTGCTTTGGGTGGCGTGGAAGATGTGGCGTGAATTGCATCCCGCGCGGGGCGGCGATACGCCGAACGACAGCAGCGATGACGATATTTCCGGCATTAGCCCGGTCAAGAGCTTCGCCAGCGCGGCATGGGCCGTCGCTGTCGCCGATGTGTCGATGAGCCTCGATAATGTCCTTGCCGTTGCGGGCGCGGCGCGGGACCATCCCGGTATCCTCATCATCGGCCTGATCCTCTCCGTCGCGATGATGGGCATCGCTGCCAATCTGATCGCCAAATATATCGAGCGGTATCGCTGGATCGCCTATGTCGGTCTGGCGGTGATCGTCTATGTCGCTGGCAAGATGGTGTATGAAGGTATCATCGACCATGATGTGGGCATCCTCACCCTCTTTACGTGAAGACTGGCTTGATTGAGGGCAGATTTCGTGGACATATGTCGCATGCCGACAGTTATCATTCTGCGGCCGCAGGAAAGAACAATGCCATGAAATTCACCGTCGATGTCGATTGCACGCCTGTTGAGGCCCGCAGCTTTCTGGGCCTGCCGGATCTCACGCCGATCCAGGATCATTATGTGAAGGCGGTCCTCGACACGATGAGTGGAAATACGAATATAGAGCAGATGGAATCTCTGTTCCGCAACCTGTCTCCCTTTGGCGACGCAGGCCTCAAGATGTTTTCCAACATGATGGACATCGGCATTGGCGGGGCGGGCGTGAAGAAGGGCTGATCTTCTCTCTTGGACCATATTGCCATGGCTGGGGTTGAGGGCAGGCGCGATACCATATTCGCATTGTCGAGTGGTTCGCCCCCGGCAGCCATCGCCATCATTCGCCTATCTGGCCCACATGCGGAGGTTGCCGCATGTGCCCTGTGCGGCACTTTGCCACCGGAGCGACGGGCGAGCCTGCGGACGCTGCGCGAACCCCGGAGCGGCGCGGTGCTGGACGAGGCGCTGGTCCTCCATTTCGCCGCGGCAGGCAGCGTGACGGGCGAGGCGCTGGTAGAACTACATTGTCATGGTGGCCGAGCGGTAGTGGCGGCTGTGCTAACCGCGCTCGGCGCCTTGCCAGGCCTGCGAGACGCCGAGCCGGGCGAATTCACCCGTCGCGCGTTGGAAAATGGTCGCATGGACCTGAATGCGGTCGAGGGCTTGTCCGACCTGCTGCATGCGGAGACCGAGGCACAGCGACGTGCCGCCATGGCCATGTATGGCGGGGCCTTTTCCGCCCGGGTGGACCTGTTCCAGCACCGGACTTTGGGCTGTGCCGCGCTGATCGAGGCCGCGCTGGATTTCTCCGATGAGGACGATGTCGACGGGGATGCGCTGGCGCAGGCACGGAAAGTGATGGCCACCCTGTTGGTGGAGATGCAGGCAGAACTGGCAGCCCCCCCGGCGGAGCGCCTGCGGGAGGGCATCAAACTGGTGATCGCGGGGCCGGTGAACAGCGGCAAATCGACGCTGCTCAACCGGTTGGCTGGCTGGGAAGCGGCCATC
>DASVMZ010000093.1:0-16806 GCA_036384115.1 Sphingobium sp. | reverse complement strand
ACTGGTGCGCGCGGTGCTCGACCGGGCGACGGCGCTGCGCCGGGGCCGGGTCGATACCGCCGACTTCCTCCAGGTCTGGGCCTTGCGCCCCGCCGCGTTCGACCCGCTGCCGGGCTTTGCGGAGGCGGTGAAGGCCGACCGGTTGGGGCCGTGGAGCAATGGCCTGACGCCGCGCTATTCAGGCTATGAGGGGCTGCGTCAGGGGCTGGCGCGCTATGAGAAGATCCGTGATGCGGGCGGCTGGCGCACGCTGACCGCCCAGTCCGCGCCGACGGACGTCAAGGCCCGGCTGAAGATCGAGGATGACAGTGTGGTCGCCAGCGAGCCGCTGTCCGCCGCCATCCAGCGGGCGCAGCGCCGCTATGGGCTGGAGCCGACAGGCACGCTGGGCGGCCGCACGCTGGCCGCGCTCAACGTGCCGGTGGGCGACCGGGTGGCCGCGATCATGGCGAATATGGAGCGGTGGCGCTGGTTGCCCGCGCAATTGCCGGTGGACCGGGTGCAGGTGAATATCGCCGCCGCCGTGGTGAGCGTGTTCGAGGGCGACAAGGTGGCGATGACGATGCGCGGTGTCACCGGCGGGCCTGACAACCAGACGCCGATGCTGACCTCCACCATCCGGTCGATCGTGGTCAACCCGCCCTGGAACGTGCCTTCGTCCATCGCCACGCGCGAGCTTTGGCCCAAGGGGCGTGCGGCACTGGCGCGGCAGGGCTACAAGATCGTCAAGACGCCCGATGGCGGCGAACGGATCGTCCAGCCCGCCGGGCCGGGCAGCGCGCTGGGCCGGTTGAAGTTCGACTTCGACAATCCCTTTGCGGTCTATCTGCACGACACGCCGTCGCGCGCGAAGTTCAACAGCTATGACCGGCTGGCCAGCCATGGCTGCGTCCGCCTCGAAAAGCCGGTGCCGCTGGCCGAATATATGCTGTCGGGTGATCCGTCGCTGAACGTGCAGGAGTTGATCGACACAGGCAAGACGCAGCGCGTGTCCCTGCCCAAGCCGGTTGCGGTCTATCTCCTCTACTGGACCGCCTTTGCCAGCAGCAACGGCACGCTGGGCTTTCGCGACGATCCCTATGGCTGGGACAAGCTGCTTGCCGCCAAGATCGACGCCTCCACTGGCCGGGCGCAGGCCGCCGCCATCGCATCCAAGGACTGAGACCACCCATGCCCAACCCCACCCTGCGCAAATCCTGTTCGCTCGCCCTGTTGGGCGTTCTCCTGGCGCTGGCCGCCTGCGGCAAGAAGCCACATGAGGAGCCGGTCCAGAATGAGGAGACGATCGAGGAGCCGGATAATGTGACGGTGGAAGAGGTCAATCCGGCCGCCCCGCCTGCCGCCGAGACGAACAGCGCGAAGCCGGTCGAAAACCGCGTGGCGCCGCCGGAAGTCAGCGAGGAACAGCAGATGCAGGATGATGCCGAGGCGAGCGGCATGACCAGCAGGCTGCCCGACGATGAGAGTGCGTCCGCCGCCGCGAGCGGTACGCCGCGCTGACGCCAGTACTGGATAATGGGCGGGCCAATCCCCAGATGAGAGTCATGAAACGCCGCGATTTTGTGAAATATGGGCTGTCGGCACTGGGTCTGGCCGCTACCTCCTCATCCGGTCTGGGGGCAAAGGGCGGGCTGGTCCCCGCGCCCGTTCAGCCGCCCGTTCCGCCGGTTCCCCCTGTGCCGGTCGCGCCGTCGCCTGCGCTGCCCGGTATCGTGACGCGCGCGGAACTGGGACCGCTGATGGACCGGGCGCGCGCCGCGCTGGATGCCCATAAGGACCAGTTGCTGCTGCGTGACCGGATCGCGCTGGCGGATTTCAGCAAATTCTCGAATGATCACCGTTTTCACGTCGTCGACCTGAACGGCGGGCAGACCATCTCCTATCTGGTTGCGCACGGCCGGGGGTCGGACCCGGAGCATAGCGGCTATCTTCAGAGCTTTTCCAATGAGCCGAACTCGCTGGCGACCAGTGAGGGCGCGTTCATGACCGGGGAAGCCTATACCGGCGTCCATGGAGCCTCCATGCGGTTGATCGGGCTGGACCCCACCAACAATAATGCGGATATGCGTGCCATCGTCGTCCATGGTGCGCCCTATGTCAGCGAGGATCATATCGCGACCTTCGGCAAGGTAGGGCGGAGCGAAGGCTGCTTCGTGGTCGCGCCGCATCTCATCACCCAGCTACTGGAATTGCTGGGGCCGGGCCGACTGATCTATGCCGCCAAGATAAGCTAGGGAAGGCAGGGACACCCGTCCGGCGGGAAGGGCAAGGGAATAGGATTTCTCTACCCGAGGCTGATTATGGCCTGGTCTCGCACCTGCACAAAAGTACAGGCGCCAGGAGCAACCCGATCGCCTTCCATGCGTTCCCCAACATGGCGCATCGTAAACGGACCAGACTTTTATAAGTCGGCCGACAATGTCCGGCGTCGCAAGGGGGTTTTCTTGGGTCTGGTTTCCGGCGGACAGTTGTGGTCGCCTCTTCGCGAGCAGCGGTGCCTGCTGCTTCTGTGTTGTGCGGGGTCCGCCCTCATGGCGAGCCTTCCCGCTCGTTCGCAGGACAGGCAGCCGCCTGCCGCGCGATCCGACGATCCCGCCACAGCCGTTTCCACCGCGCCGGACAATGCGCCCATCATCCCCGATGCAGAGTTCGATGCCGCCATTCCGCCGATCGATACCGATCCTGACGCGCCCATGGGTTCTGTCGCCGACTGGAAGGTACAGCAGCAGCGTCTCGACAAAGAGGCCAAGGCGAAGGACGCCCGAAGCGGAGCCGCTAGCCTGCCTGCCGCGCAGGACGGCACGGCTACCGAGATTCTTGCCGATGCGCCGGTCAACGACCCGGAGATCGACGCCCCGCTCACCCCGCTGGCCAGCTTCGACGTCGAGCCGTTCGACGAGAGCCGCTATACCGAGGCCGAGGAGAAGCAGTCCACCACCACCCGCTATCACTACAGCGTCGAGGGGCTGGACAAGCTTGCCGACGCGAGCGTGGTTGCGCCCATCGACGGTCCGGGCATCATCGCAACCTTCAGGGGCCTGTCTGCGCTGGAGGATGGCGATGGCAAGGCAACGAATGGCGCGATGATCAATGCGCGCATGCAGGAGGATCAGAAACTGCTGACCGATATATTGTCGGGGCAGGGCTATTTCGATGCGACGGTCCAGAGCAGCCTGCAATTGCCCGAGGAGGGCAGCAAGGATTCCATCGCCGTCATCCTCGATACGATGGCTGGGCCGCGCTATGCGTTGGGAAACATCGTGTTCGATACGCCGGCAGTGGTGCCGGGCGACCTGATTTCACGGGCTTTCGTGCCCAAAAGGGGCGAGCCTGTCGTCGCCGACCGGATATTGGCGGCGGAGGCGAATATCGCGGTCGTGCTGCCGCAAAATGGCTATCCTTTCGCCAAGGTCGGTCAGCGGGACATCCTCCTGGATGCGGCGACGCGGACAGGCGACTATACGCTGCCGATTGCGACGGGACCGCGCAGCAGCTTTGGCGACATCGTCTCGGCGGGCAAGAAGCCGGTCTTTCATGCCGACCATATCGCCACCATCGCGCGGTTCAAGAAGGGCGATCTGTACGACAGCCGCAAGGTCGACGACCTGCGGCAGGCGCTGGTGGCGACCGGGCTGTTCTCCGTCGTGGCGGTCGAGCCGGTGGCGACGGGCGTGCCGGTGGACGCGGACGGGATGGCAGGCACCGACTATGCGAAGCTCTCGGTCAAGCAGGAGGCAGGCCCGGCCCGGACGCTGGCGGGGCAGGCCGGCTATGGCACCGGCGAGGGTTTCAAATTGCAGGGAAGCTGGACCCATCGCAACCTGTTCCCGCCCGAGGGCGCGCTGGTCGCCAGCCTGACGGCGGGCACGCAGGAGCAGGGCGGGGGAGTCGCCTTCCGCCGCTCCAATGCGGGCAGGCGCGACCGGACGGTGGAACTGGGCTTCAATGCGCTGCACGCGAATTTCAATGCTTATGAGGCCTTCACCGGGCGTCTCTACGGCAAGATCTCCTATGACAGCACACCGATCTGGCAGAAACGCTGGACCTATAATTATGGGTTCGAGCTGATCGGAACCAATGAACAGGACTATGATTTCGCGGCGGGCGAGTTGCGGCGGCGGACCTTCTATGTCGTGGCTCTGCCGGGCGAGGTGAAGTTCGATACGTCCAACTCGCTGCTTGATCCGACCCGGGGCTTCCGCCTGTCGGCCAAGATCGCGCCGGAGGGATCGCTGGGCAGCGGCGGGCAGATTTACGGACGCGGCCTGTTTGAGGCGACCGGCTATTATCCGGCGTCGGACGGCATAGTGCTGGCGGGCCGGGCGCGGGTGGGCACGATCGGCGGCGCGGCGCGCGAGGAGATCGCGCCCTCGCGGCGTTTCTATGCCGGTGGCGGCGGATCGGTGCGCGGTTTCGGCTATCAGGAACTTGGACCCAAAGACCCGGAGGCGCGGCCGATTGGCGGGCGCAGCCTGATCGAGGCGGCGGCGGAAGTGCGCTATCGCTTCGGCAATTATGGCGTCGTCGGCTTTCTGGACGCGGGGCAGGTCTATACGAGCAGCATGCCCAAATTCAACGACCTGCGCTACGGCGTGGGCGTCGGCGGGCGCTTCTACACCAATTTCGGGCCGATGCGGCTGGACGTGGCAACGCCGATCAACCGGCAGGCGGGGGAATCGCGCGTGTCGGTCTATATCTCCATCGGGCAGGCATTTTGATGGCGGGCGAGGACGAGATGGCCCCCACATCGGCACAGGCGAACCCCGTGGCACGCGTCAACTGGGGACGGCGGATCGCCATCGGCATCGGCGGCCTGCTCGCAATAGTCATCGCGCTGGTGGCTGGCATTTATGTCTGGCTGGGCACGGACAGCGGGCGCGGCTTTGTCGCGCGGCAAGTCGAGGGACTGGCCTTCGACAATGGCATGAAGATCGGCGTCGAGCGGATCGAAGGGTCGATCTTCGGCGCGATGCGGATCAAGGGACTGTCGATCCGCGATCCCAAGGGGGTGTTCCTCACGTCGCCGGGGATCGACATGGACTGGCGACCGCTCAGCTATGCCGGCAATCATCTCGATATACGCTCGCTGGTGATACCGGAGGCGCGCCTCTATCGCGCGCCCGCGTTCAAGGCGACGCCGCCGAGCGAGGGGCCGTTGCTCCCCGATCTCGACATAGACGTGAACCGGCTGGAGATCGGGCGGCTGGTCATCGATCCGCCAGTGAGCGGCAAGCGCCATCTCATCAGCCTGTCGGGACAGGTGCATATCGCGGACCGGCGCGCGCAGGTGCGGGCCAACGGCCGTGCGCTGATGGCACCCGGCGTCGCAGGCGGGGACCGGCTGGCGCTGGTGCTGGACGCAGTGCCGGATCAGAACAGACTGGACCTCGACCTTCAGGTGATGGCGCCGGCCAACGGGCTGGTTGCGGCACTCAGCGGCATTGAAAAGCCGCTCGACCTGAAGCTGACGGGCAAGGGTGACTGGAATGCCTGGAACGGGCGGCTGAACGGCCTGATGGGCACGGACAGGCTGGCCGATGTGGCGCTGTCTGCACGTAATGGCACTTTCGCGATCAAGGGCGATACGCGCCCCGGCCTGTTTCTGACCGGACCCGGCCACAACATGCTGGAGCCGGTGACGAAGATCGACCTGAAAGGCACGGCAGCGGACCGGCGCGTGCACCTGTCCGGTGGCGTGGCGAGTGACAATTTCACCTTCAACGCGCAGGGTCTGGTCGATCTGGCCCGGAGCAGCATGCGCGACCTGAAGCTGGATTTCCGGCTGTTGAGACCCAGTGTTATCGCGCAGAACCTGACCGGCGACGCCATAGCGGCGACGGCGACACTCAACGGCACATTTGTTGCGCCGCAGATAAGTTATGCCGTCAACGCGAAATCCATCGGGTTCAGCGGGACGGTCGTGCAGGGGCTGGCCGTGTCGGGCAGCGCGGCGCTGGACAAGGACCAGTGGCGCATCCCCGTGGATGGACGCGCAGGCCGGATCACCGGGATCGAGAGCGTCGCGCCACTGCTGACGAACGTCCGCATGAACGGGGACTTTGCCTATGCCAACGGGCGACTGCTGTCCGACAATCTCAAGCTGCGTTCCGACCGGATCGAGGCGACGGCGGTGATCGTCGCGGACATGAACACCGCGCTCTACACAGGCGCGCTGAATGGCCGGGTGAACGGCTATCAGGTACAGAGCGTCGGCATCTTCAATGTCCAGACGAACATGGATTTGAAGACTGGCGCGAATGGTTATTTCAAGCTGGGTGGCCGGGTCACGGCACGGTCCACGCGGTTGCTCAACGATGGCGTGAAGACGTTCCTGGGCGGCAATGCGCTGATCGTCGCGGATGTCGGCTATGACAGCAATGGCGTGGCGAGCATCGAGCGGCTGAACGTCGCCGCCCCTGCCTTTCGCCTGAGCGGCGGGCGCGGTTCCTATCGCAGCGACGGGCAGGTGCGCTTTTCCGCGCGGGGCAGCAGCGACCAATATGGGCCGCTGGGCGTCGATGTGACGGGAACGGTCGCCCGTCCGGTCGTGCGAGTCGCGGCCGCGCGGCCCGGCGTGGGCATCGGGCTGGCCAATGTCACGGCGGTGATCGTCGGCAACAAGGACACCTATCTCGTCACCGGGCGGGGCGACAGTAATTATGGTCCGTTCAAGGCCAATGTGGCGGTGGCGATCGCGCGGGCGCTGACCATCGACGTCAGGCCGGGGACGGATTTCGCGGGCATCGGCATGATGGGCCGGATTGTCCAGACCGGGGCGGGGCCGTTTGCAGGAACGCTCAACGCCAATGGATCGGGGATCAGCGGGCAGGTCATGCTGTCCAGCTTCTCCGGCAAGCAGCGCGCTGTGGTGAAGGCGACGGCGCGCGATGCCGCCCTGTCGGGCGCAGTCGGCTTCCGGGCCGACCGGGCCATCGTTGATGCGGACGTCATCCTCTACGACCAGCCGCAGATCGTTGCCGATGTGCAGGCGGCGGGCGTGCGGACGGGCGAGCTGACCATCGCGGGCGCTCGGGCGACGGTGAATTATCGCGGCGGCAACGGGCAGGCCAGGCTGCTGGTTGAGGGACGCACCCGCTATCCCTTCCGCATGGCGGCCAATGCCGTGTTGCAACCGAAGCTGTGGCGACTGGCGCTCAACGGGCGGTTCAATGGCATCGACATCGCCACCAGGGGACCGATGCGCGTGGTGCCGGAAAAGGGCGGCTATACGCTGTTGCCCGCTGCCATCACGACCGGGGGCGGTAAAACGGGGCAGGGCAATATCCAGCTTGCCGGACGCTATGGCCGGGGGATGGAGATCCAGAGCCGCTTGAACGGCGTCAACCTTGCGATTATTAACCCGTTCATGCCGGGGCTGGGCCTGGGCGGCGTGGCGACGGGCAGCCTCGATTTCGCGCAGGCCTCGCCCAATGCGTTTCCAGCCGCCGACGCGCGGCTGGTCATCGCCCGGTTTACGCGCACCAGCCTGGCTTCCGTCTCGCAGCCGGTGGATATTCATCTGGTCGGGCGGCTGGTGCCCGATGGCGGCAATGCGCGGGCGATCATCCGGCGGCGTGGTGCGGCGATCGGGCGGATGCAGGTCGATCTGAAACCCCTGCCGCCCGGAACCGGATCGTGGATGACGCGCCTGATGGCGGCGCCGCTGTCCGGTGGCATCCGGTACAATGGGCCGGCCGATACGCTCTTCTCGCTCGCCGCCCTGCCGGACCAGAGCCTGAAAGGCTCGGTGGGGGTCGCAGCGGATTTCTCCGGCCGGGTCGCCGCGCCGCAACTGACCGGCGTCGTGCGCGCCAACAACCTCATCTATGAGAATGCCGCCTATGGCACGCGCCTGACCGAGATGAAGGTACAGGGCCGCTTCACCAACGACCGATTGCAGGTGGAGAGCCTGACCGCGAAGGCGGGCAGTGGCACGGTCAGCGCCAATGGCTTTGTGTCGCTCAGCGCCGAACAGGGTTTCCCCCTGCAACTGGGCCTCGACATGGACCGGGCGCAACTGGCCAGCGGGCAGGATCTTGCCGCGCAGGTGACGGGGCAGATCAAGGTCGTCAACGGCCCGAACCAGCCAGCGACGGTCAGCGGGCGGATCACCCTGCCGGAGACGCGCTACAAGATCGTGCGGCAGGGCAGCGTGGAGGTTGCGACCCTCACCGGGGTCCGGCGCAAGCCTTTGCCGGGGCGCGAGCGTATCTCGGGCGCGCCGGAGCCGATCAGCAGTCTGCCATCCAGTTGGGCGCTCGCCCTCGACGTGGTGGCGCCGAACAAAATCTATGTCAGCGGCATGGGGCTGGAGTCCGAATGGGGTGCCGACATCCATCTGGGCGGGACCAGCGGCGCGCCGGTCATCACCGGCGGGGTCGATCTGGTGCGCGGCACGCTGGGCTTCGCGGGCAAGTCGTTCACCCTGTCGGAAGGGCGCATCCGCTTCAACGGTGGCGACATGTTCAACCCGGACCTGCGCATCGTGGCATCGGGCGATGTGGAGGATGTGACGATCAACATCACCATCACCGGCTCGGCCGCCGATCCGCAGATCGCCTTCACCTCCACGCCCAGCCTGCCGCAGGACGAGCTGATGGCACGCATCCTGTTCGGCAGTTCGGTGGGCGAGCTGTCCGCGATACAGGCGGTGCAGCTGGCGTCGTCGCTCAACAGCCTGCGGGGCGGCAAGGGCGGGCTGAACCCGCTGGGCGTCCTGCAAAGTTCGACCGGCATCGACCGTCTGCGCCTGCTGGGCGAGGACAAGACGACGGGCCGGGGGAACGCCGTCGCTGTCGGGCAGTATATCACCAAGGACGTCTATGTGGAGATCGTGACCGATACGCGCGGCTACACCCAGACCCAGCTGGAGATTGCGCTGTCCAAGGCATTGTCCATCCTGAGTTCGACGGGCAGCTTTGGCGGGCAGAGCGTCAACCTGCGGTATCGCAAGGATTATTGAGGAAGGGCCGATGATAATGCGTTTCTCCCTCCTGCTGATCCCGCTCCTTCTGGGCCTGCTGGCCGCCTGCAACCGCACGCCCAGTTTCGACGAACGTTATGAGGAGCAAACCAAGACCCTGCGTGGTTCGGCCAATGGCATAGAGCAGGAGGTCGCCAACCAGATCAGCGGCGCGGACGCCGCCGCACGCGCCGTTCATGCGACGGCGAACGGAGCAGCGCAGCCATGACGACTCCGGGGCCAGATGCGGGAGCGCAGGCGATCCCGCCCCATGACATCGACCTGCCCCATGATCTGGACCTTATCGCCAGCACCGTGCCCGGCGCGGCGGGTCATAGCCCGCTGGGCCTGCCGCCTGCGGCCTGGTGGTCGATCGTGAAGCGCGTCTATGTGATGAACGGCTTTCATAATCTCAGCCTGCTGGCGGCGGGGGTGGCCTTTTATGCCTTTCTCGCCTTCGTGCCGCTGATCGGGTCGATCGTGCTGCTCTATGGCCTGGTCGGCGATCCGCAGACGGTGGCACAGAGCATCGATTTGCTGACGGGACTGGCGCCATCCGAGGTATTGTCGATCCTGCGCGACCAGTTGCTGGCCATCGTGACGAGCAGCAAGACAGCGCAGGGCTTTGGCCTGATCCTCGCCATATTCATTGCCCTTTATGGTGCGATGCGCGCAGCGACGGCGATGATCGCGGCGCTGAACATCATCAACGAGGAGCCGGAGACGCGCAGCTTCTTTCGCACCACGGCGGTCGCGGCGCTCATCACCGTCGGCATGGTGGGGGTGGCTCTGGTGGGCGTGCTGTCCATTTCGGTCTTCGCCTATGTCAGCAATTTCCTCGCGCCCTATCTGGGCAAGGGAGCCGCATTGCTGATCCAATTGGCGACATGGGCGTTCGCGGGCGCGCTGGTCAGCCTTACCTTCGCGATCTTCTTTCGCTACGCGCCGGACCGGCGGGCGGCGAAATGGCGGTGGCTGTCGGTGGGATCGGTGTTGTCCACCCTGCTATGGGTGGCCATCACCGCGGGCTTTAGTTTCTATGTGTCGGACATATCGGATTATAACGTGACCTATGGCTCGCTGGCGGCGGTCGTCATCTTCCTGATGTGGCTGTTCCTGTCCGCCTATGCCGTGCTGATCGGCGCGGAGGTGAATGCGGAGATGGAGCGGCAGACGATGGTCGATTCGACCATCGGGCCGGACCGTCCGATCGGGCAACGGGGTGCCGCCATGGCCGATAATGTCGTGATGGACGAGGCGAGTCGGGCGCTGCTGGGAAAAAAGCGCCAGCGTGAGTCGCGGCGACAGGCCAATCGCATTTAGTTTCGATGCCTGGTATGCGATCAGGGCGGCGTTCGGCTCTGAATAGTCTCGTGCCGGATAGTCTCACATCGGCGCTGTTCGGAAGGATCCGTCACAGGCCGTATGTGCCCTAGGTCGTGGTGGACGGGCCATTGCCGGACAGCCGTCAGGCCGCCGACAATGGCCGGTAATCCCATCAGCCGTTCAGCTTGTCCTTGACCGCCTTGGCGGGCGTGAAGCCAAGCTTCTTCGATGCCGCGATCTGGATCGTCGCGCCGGTAGCCGGGTTGCGGCCTTCACGAGCGGGCGTATCCTTGACCTTGAACTTGCCGAAACCGTTGAGTGAGATTTCCTCGCCGTTTGCGGCCGCATCGGCGATTGCGGCGAACACGCCGTCAACCAGCTTGCGGGCGTCGGTCTTGGTCAGGCCGTTTGCGGCAGCCAGGCTGTCGGCAAGATCGCTGTTGTTCATAAGATCAGGCTTCCTTCTGTTTGATGAGGCGGCTTGGCTAGCGTGAGTTTGCCGCAAGGTCGATAGCCCAAAACGCCCTAAATGCCTTCAATGCGAGGTTTTTTATGTTTGGGGCTGCCGGAATGCGCTCTTTATCGGCCGGTCCGGGCCAGCAGCTTCTCCGACTCGTCCCAGAAACGGTCTACCACGGCGCTGTTCAGACTCAGCGGATTCGGGTCGCGAATCTGGCGCTGGAACCAATATGCGCCACTTGTCTCGACCGCTTCGGCGGCCTCCGCGAGCCAGATGAGCGTGTCCGCACCCTCCGCCTCGGTGAATTTCGTAAGGTTGCGGGTGCGCTCCTGCGTCTCGGCAGGGGCGTAGGAGAAGAAGTTGGAGTCGACCGGCCCCGGATGCACCGCATGGCGCGATTACCGAGGCATCAGGCGATGTCATCCGGGATAAAAATATTATAGGATGGCGGCGGAGAGGCTCATCCTCGAAGACTGGAGCCTGTCATTTCGAGAAGCATTCCCCTGTTGCCGGTAGCGGAGGTGTCGTCTGTCGCGCTGAGAGCGCAGCCTGTCATGCCGCAGGCACCGTCGTCCGCACGCCGGGCAGGGGCGTGGGCGGGGGCGGAGGGCTGTCTCTTCAGCCTGAGGCTGGCGACCCTCCATCGCGGCGCCCATTTCGTGGCGGGCGGTTGCCAGCCGCCGGGTGGCACCATGCCGACCACCATCGCCGGGCCATATCGGGCCAAGGTGATCGGCAACAGCCTGCGGGAGCTTGACCGCTTCCTCAATCTGCTGGCGGATGAGGTGGGGCGGTCGATGGCCCGCTCGCCGGACGATCTGCGCGCGATCCAGCGGGAATATAATACCGCGAACAAGATACGGTCGCTGCTGCGGCGGCGGGGACTGGCCAGCCCGGATCATGAGCGGCTGCGCGCGCTGGGGCGGAGCCGCGATTGCATGTTCCATTGCGATGGGCTGGTAATGCGTGGCGATACGCCGGGAGAGAGCCATCTGACGCTGGGATGGACCGGGGGATGGACCGGGGGATGGACCGGCGGCGGCGGCACGACCGACGATGCCCCGCTGCTGCGCGTGGGCGTGGGCGAACGGATCGAGGTGTCGAGCCTTTCCCTGATCGACGTCAGCCGATTCTATCTGGGCGCCGCCACGCAAATGGTGATGCTGAGGGGCTGAGGCGGGTGGTCCCGGTGCGTACTATTGCAACGGGCCATCGCAACCGGGCCGTCCAGCGCCCCGCTCAGGCGCGCGTCAGGACGCCGGTGTAACTGGGATCGTCCAGCGCCATTCCGGCCCCCAGCGCCACGCAGATCAGCGGATTGTCGGCAATCTTTACCGACAATCCCGTCGCATCCTGAAGCGCCTCGCCCAGCCGTCCCAGCAGTGCGCCGCCGCCGGTCAGGGTGATGCCTTCATCGATGATGTCGGCGGACAGTTCCGGCGGGGTCTGCTCCAGTGCGTTCATCACCGACCCCACGATCTGCGCGACCGAATCGCGCAGGGCTTCGGCGATCTGTGCCTCGGTGATGGTGATCTCGCTGGGGCGTCCGGTCATCAGGTCGCGGCCCTTGACCGTCATCGTCTCGCCATTGCCGTCTGGCCGGGTGGCCCGGCCGATGACATGCTTCACCCGCTCGGCGGTGATCTCGCCGATCATGAGGTTATGGTGGCGGCGGATATGGGCCATGATCGCCTCGTCCATCTTGTCGCCGCCGACCCGTACCGATCCGCTATAGGCCAGGCCGCGCAGCGACAGTACCGCGACCTCGGTCGTGCCGCCGCCAATGTCGACCACCAGCGCGCCGACAGGCTCCGTCACGGGCAGCCCGGCACCGATCGCGGCTGCCATAGGCTCCTCGATCAGATGTACCTCCACCGCGCCCGCGGCGGCGGTGGCATCGCGAATCGCCCGGCGTTCGACCATGGTCGCGCCCGACGGGACGGCGAGCACGATCTTGTTCGCGCGATGGCGCAGGCCAACGCCGCCCAGCGCCTTTTCGACGAAATGGCGGATCATCTGCTCGGCGATGTCGATGTCGGCGATCACCCCGTCGCGGAGCGGACGGATGGCGCGTACGCCCTCCGGCGTCTTGCCCAGCATCAGCTTGGCCTCGTCGCCCACAGCCTTGATCTTACGGATCCCGTTACGCAGTTCGATGGCGATGACGGAGGGTTCGTTGAGCACGATGCCCTTGCCGCTGACATGGACCAACGTGTTCACCGTGCCCAGATCGACGGCCAGGTCATATCCGGTCAGGCCCGGCAGGCGTGGAAATTTCATGTGTGTGCTTGCAAACCTCGGTTATGAGCGCCCTATGGCGCTGCCTTCGTGCAGCGTAAGCCAGAATGCGGCGAAACGATAGCTTTCAGGGACCATCACTATGCCCGGGGCGCGGCCGGTCCGGCTCGACTGGTTCAAGCCGCTCGCGCTGGCAATCTACTGATAACGATGCGGTGGTGGATTAGCATGTCCGATTTGATCCGATGTTCAAACGGCCAGTCCGCGAGTGAGCGTGAATTCTAGCGGCTCACCGCCATCACCTGTCGCTCCAGGCCGGAACCCTTTTCCTGCGTTGGGCGCTATCTCTCGACGGCAGGGCGATACAAAAAATCCGGGTGCGCGCAGACAGACCTTGGTCCCGTCCGGCTTGTCGTCCAATAGTAATGGCTATGGTTCGAGGAATTGGGGAGATAGCTGAGATGGCGGGTCGTGTGAAATGGATGTTGGTCGCGGCCTGCGTGTCGGGCCTGTCGATACAGGTGGATGCCCAGACCGTTCGGACGGATGCGGGGGAGGTGCGTGGCACGACCGAAGCGGATGTCGAGAGCTGGAAGGGCATTCCTTTTGCCGCGTCGGCCGCCGGGCTGCGCTGGCGGGCGCCGCAGCCGGTCGTGAAATGGGCCGGGATATTCGATGCGGCGGCCTATGGTCATGACTGCATGCAAAAGCCTTTTGGCGGGGACGCCGCACCGCTTGGCACAGTACCTGCCGAGGACTGTCTGGTTCTCAATGTCTGGCGGCCCGCAGGAACGGGAAAGAACGGTCGTTTGCCGGTCATCGTCTGGATCTATGGCGGTGGCTTCGTCAACGGCGGGTCGTCGCCGCCTACATATTCGGGCACTGAACTGGCGCGGCAGGGGGTAGTGCTGGTCAGTTTCAATTACCGCGTCGGCCGTTTCGGGACTTTCGCGCACCCGCAACTCACGCGCGAAAAGACGCCCGACGGATTGCTGGGCAATTACGGCTATATGGACCAACTGGCCGCGTTGAAGTGGGTGCAACGGAATATTGCGGGTTTTGGCGGCGATCCCGCCAATGTGACCATCATGGGCGAGAGTGCGGGGGGCATGAGCATCCACGCTTTGATGACGTCCCCACAAACTCGGGGACTGTTTCAGCGCGCGATCATCATGTCGGGCGGTGATGGCACGGCAGACGATCCGGCGACGCTGGCAGAGGCGGAAAAGACGGGGGCCGACTTCATCCGGTCGAAAGGCATTGCGTCCGATGATCCCGCCGCACTGGAAAAGATGCGCGCATTGCCTGCGGAGCAAGTGGTCGATGGGCTGAGCCTCATGGCGCTTTTCGCCAACACGCCGCGAACCTTTTCCAGCCCATTTCCAGATGGCCGGATCGCGGTGCAGACGGGCAAGGCCTATGCCAGCGGCCATTTCGCCCATGTGCCTGTCATGATCGGCGCGACGAGCGACGACATCGGCGGCCGGGATGGTTTCATGATTGCGGGTGCACGCCGCAGCGCGGTGAGGCTGGCGCAGGCGAAGGTGCCGGTCTTCTCTTACCGTTTCTCCTATGTCGCAGACTCCGTGGCCGGGAAAGGTGCGGGCCATGCCACCGACATCCCGTTCTTTTTCGATACCGCCGCGATAAAATATGGCACAGCCACGACGGCGCGCGATCAGGCAGTAGCGCGTACGATCAGCCATTATGTCGTTAACTTCGCGCGTACGGGCAATCCCAATGGTGCGGGATTGCCGATCTGGCCGAACTACGATCCTTCTGCTGACAGGATCATGGATTTCAGGAGCGACGGTCTGGCGGTTCCGGGCAAAGACCCTTGGACTGCGCCAAAAGCCGACGAGTTGCCGCCCTCCGCGCGGCATTAATCACGGACGGGTGCAAAAGTAATGGGCCAGTAAAAGTCGCCTGGGTAAGTGCGGGGGGATGGGTGCTTGCCTCCCCCCTATTAAGGATCGACTTCCAGCGTCACGTTTTCGAGATGCCGCGCATCCGGCCCGATGAACAGGTCGATGGAGCTGGGGGCGATCACAGGCTTCATCTGCCGGTTCCAGATGGCAGGTTGCTTCGGCCCTGCGGTGAAACTGACCGTCTTCGTCTGACCCGGTTTAAGGCTGATCCGATCGAACCCTGCCAGATTCAGCATAGCAAGGCGAAAATGGATATGGTTTTTTTGATGGCCTCCCTGATTCCTCGCGACCCAATAATCTCTATTTTATCCATGGTTCTCAAACATAATTACTATCATTGCGACAGACTATCTTTGCAGCATGCTGACATGCCCAATGCATCACAGGTCAGAGACTCTTGTGCGTTCCAGCATCAGGGGCGGGGCCGGTCCCGACAGCCGCAGAATATATCCCGGATGGACAGGCATATTGTGCGTGACCGCAATAGCCGATGTATATGATCCTCGTCCGGGATCTTATCGCATATGGATCTGGGGGTCGTCCGCCCAAGAGGACTGGTGCGATAAAGGGGATCTGAGGAATCGTCGCCCGTCGGTTTTTCGGAAGCCGCGGGGATGGAATCGGAAGTGATGATGCGCCGCTATGCACATATGTCAGTGAAGCATTTGCAGCCCATGCTGACCTACTGATTATCGAGGCCACTAACGCTTCGTGCCAAATGCCCGAACAGTCAGGGGCGCGGGTTACGAAAATGGTCACATCCCCAGGCCTCCGAGGCTATTTCTGGTGCCGTGACCTTGGCTAAGTCTTGATAAACACAAGCGGAATATGGTGAGTCCAGCTGGGTTCGAACCAGCGACCTACTGATTAAAAGTCCCGGATTGAGAGGAAAATCTAGGGAAATCAGGGCCAATCATGGTCCGCGGAGCAGTGTTTTCACGACATTTAGGTCAACCTGAGCCGCTCAAAGGGAGCGCGCTTTCGGTGCTCAGGCCGGTACTTTTCGGAGACCTAAATGGCCGTATTGAATTTGACGGAAGCCCGCGTCCGCGACCTTCCCCTGGGATCAGGCATCCACCGCGACGAGCAGGTGAAGGGCATGATGGTAATCTGCCATGCCTCGACGAAGACCTATGCCGTGCAGGGGGACGTCCGCCGGAACGGGCGCCATGTCCGCACGGTACGCGTGAAGATTGATCGGTGCGATCGCATCGGCCTGCGTGAGGCGCGCAACCGAGCCAAGGCCCTGATGAGCCAGATACAATCCGGCGTGGACCCGACCGCTGGACCCGCCGAGAGCGGTGTCACCTTGAAGCAGGCACTGGATCACCACCTGTCGGAGAAGACGTACAGCCCACGGACAGTCGAGGGGTATCTTCTACCACCTCGACCACTATCTCATGAAATTCCGTAATCGGGCCGTGACCGACATTACGCGGCAAGAGGTGCGGGACCTGTTCGACAGTCTCAAGCGCAAGCACGGAGAGACGACGGCCGCCAGCGTCATGCGCACGCTGCGGGCATCCATAAACACGGCCATGCGCATGGACGAGACCATCGGCGGCAATCCGGTCGCCGCACTGCGCGTGCCGTCTACGAAGCGCCGAGAGGTGGCCGTGCTCGACGTGAAGGCATGGTTGAGGGATGTCCGGCAACTAACGCCGATCCGGCGCGATCTCCATGTCGCCATGATGCTGACGGGTGCGCGCCGGGTGACGCCATTATCTGCCATGAGCCGCTGGAACTGCTCACTGGTATATTGGCTGCCCTGATCCGAGTGATGCAACAGGGCGTCAGGTTTTCCACGCCTCCAGATTGCCATCATCAGGGCATCGGTTACGAGTTGCGCCGTCATGCTGTCACTCATCGACCAACCCACCACGCGACGCGAG
>DASVMZ010000092.1:0-8801 GCA_036384115.1 Sphingobium sp. | reverse complement strand
GGTAATGCGCCTTGCCGGTCGCACTGTTGCAAAAACCAGTCGTGCCATAGGTCGTGCTGTAGCCGCTCGCCGCGGCAATCAGCACGCTGCCGCAGGAATCGTTCCACGGGATTTCCGGGACGTAAGATATCGCCGAGCCGCCGGTCGCGGTATTGGTTGCGGTCCAGTAAGAACCTGTGGTCCGGGCATAGGTGTCGCCGAAATCAGTACCCCCAACCGCGACGTTGTACGGAGTCGAGGCAAAACCGTTGACCCCGATCCCATGGGTCGCACTTGCCAGATCTGCGTCGCAGCTTGCGGCCCCTTCGTCACCGGCCGAGACAAAAACAGAAATGCCGCGCGCGACCGCCTGCTGGTAGACCGAAAGGTAAGCGGCATTGGCAGCGGCCCCGTTGAACGCCTCGCATTCGCCGTAACTGATGCTGATGATTGCCGGCGGGTTGCTGCTGTTCACGAGGTTCTGGAGCGCGATCAGACCGCCAAACGTGGTACTGGTGTCCCCGCAGGACGCAAGTACGACAGCCGCTCCTGGGGCTGCGGCACTGGCCCATTCCGCGTCCAGTTCAGCTTCTCTCTCGTTGCCGGCAACGACACCGGGATTCGTGCAATTGTTGGCGCCACGGGCCGGCGACGGATGGATTTGCGTAAAGGAGCCCGATGTGTAGCTGGACAATCCGAAGGCTGAGCGGAAGGTCGTCCAGTCGGCAGGACTGTAAACGTTGGTGTTCTCGATCACGACGATCGTCTGCCCCTGGCCGGCGATGCCGGCACGAAACACAGGGTTCACGTTGTAGATCGTAGCGAGATCCGCGGGAGCGACCGCATGATAGGTCGAACTACCACTGGTGTACGTGTATTCAGGTCTGGACTTGAAATTGGTGTGCGGCCGGAAGTCATTCAGTGATACGACCCCACTCACCACATCCGCAAGCGCTGCCGGAATCTGCGGATTGCTCATATTCGCGATATGCCCGACACCACTCACATCGAGCCGATGAATTTCGGTCTTGAACGCATCGCGGATCTGCCTGGCGGTTCCCGAAAAGTCGATCACCATTCCACCTGCCTGCACACCGTTCACCGTTAGACCATGCCTCGAAAGCCAAGTGCTGACTATGCTCACATCGGCGTCTGCCGGACCGAAATTCGCGCGGAATTGCTCGGCCGTGAGCCATTGATGGAAATAAGGCGACTTCGGATCATGGAGTAGATCGATGAAGTGCGCGAGCGCCGCTTCGGTCTCGGCCGGACGCTTGAGCAGAAGCTGCATGTGGTCGAGCACAACCGTGTCGTCGACCCGCCCGCGATCGTTCTGCGCGCTGGCCTCGGGCCGGATATTGCCGGGCAGCTCCATGGTCTGTCGCTCGTCGACCACCTGAGTGACGAGTTGGCGGGCCGTTTGCGCTATTGATTCGGATGACGTACAAAAAATAGTGACGAGCATCAGAACAACTATGCGGAACCGTGATTGGGATCGAGTGAACATGTCGTTCTCCCTTCGCGCCCTCGCAACATTGGCCACCCACCTTATGCATCCGAAAATCAGCAGCAAGTCGTATTCGGAGCTTGTCGAGACAGCACCCCAAGTCAGTCAGTCAATAGTAGGAGCCATTGAGCCGCTGTCAAGGCTTCGCCACCCTATGCCCGCCTGTGCGATTCGACGAATCCGAAGTCACGAGGTGTGCACCATTGCGCGGCACGTAAGGGGCGCTGCATTCGCTAATAAATTGACTCTTCGCCATTGCACCACGCGGCAACGACGTGATTTGATTAGTTCTCCACCCAGCGAACATCATGCACATTGAATAACCTCGAGAACTACACTCCTGCAAGGAAAACGCTGCTTCGAGATATAGCTCTACGTCAAAGCGAAAAGGTGTTTGAATCGTGCGTTCCTTTTAAATAATCTCCTATCCAGTTATTTACGGATAGGCATCGATTCGCCATATGCACGATTCAAGATTGGATTTCGAAGGTAGATAGACCTATAGTACCGATCACACATGAATGAAAAACACGTCATTGAACAGTATTCGAAAATGCACCGGGGGCGGGCATGGGTATATTGATCGATGAGGACATCGCACACATCGAGTGCGTGATGCGTCCGTCGTTATGCGGGTTTGAAGACGGTCCGATTCTGCCAGCCGAATATTGGCGGAAACGGCTCCATCGGCTACTCGACTCGTGCCATCTCACGAAAGCCCAGTTATGCTCGATCGATAGCCTGCTCCTGCAGTTGGACCCATTCGACGCGGGGGAGCCCGATGACCGGATCGGCTCGCGACGCACCGCATCCGGCAGCAAGCCGAAATCAGCGCTGGCCGGCCGACGGGACTGCAGATGCGATACAGGCAGAACGGAGCGTCCCGGCGACTTAACGTTGCCTCTCGAACCCGTAGCACAAGCCGATTTCGGCGGTCCAGATGCTCATGTCGTCAAAAGCGCAGGGGCGAAGATGCGAAGGCCCAGGGTTCCCGTAGGTGCTATCGGGACACGGTCCAGACGCCCTCGCCCAGGAACTCGAACGGGCCTGCCCGATGCAATGGTCGCTGGCAATTCCGCAAACAGGCAGCGTCGGGCAAAGCTTTCCTCACCGGCGGACGAAGAGGACCGGTGGGATCCGCCGGCTTCACTCGCAGCGGCCGTACGGGAATTGATGGTGAATGGCCTCGCCGCCACGCTGAACGCCGTGAGTGCTGGCCATGTATTGCTCGGTGTCCACGCGATGAGATTGATGCAGATTTCGGGGTTCGAGGTATGGCGAAATGGAATGACCCAACAACCGCAAACCTGGCGATTCGACACGCCATCTGCGCCGTAGTCGGAGAACCTTTGCCACAACCCGGCTTCACTGGATGAAGGTTTTTCCCAATGCACCCCTTTCCTGTCATTTCCGGGAACAAGCGATGAATCTCTGGAATTCTGAGCAAAACTCTGTGGCGCTACAAGCCAGCACGGAAGCATCGTTTGCCTTGGCAAACAGAACCGTCGAGAACTTTCAGCAGATGATCGAACTGAATCTGAAAACCGCCGGGTCGAGTATCACCGAAACCAAAGAGATAGTATTCAAAGCGTTGTCGGGAAAAACTCTGCAAGAATGGGGCACACTGCAGAGTGGCGGCCCGAATCTTCAGTGAATCGAAGTGTCGACGACCGCAAACGCTCGGGTTGATGCTAACCCGCAATCGCCAACGGCATCGACGGCCGCATGCCTGCAAGCCCCGAAGATAAAGCTGCCCACCAACGACGCTGTCCTATCGTCGATTGGCCCAACATCCGGATCAAGGCAACGCTCAGGTTCAGGCTGCTAAGCGTGGGGTATCGAGGCCATCGGTGCCGGGAAGACGCTTATCTGCGTGACCGTCAATCCGTACATCGTATCCGCAAGGCAAAAGTACATGACCCGCTCTTCGGTCCTCTGTGCGGTCATGCCGCGGCTATGCGCATTGCTCGTCTACCTTCGGAATCGCGCCGTCTCTGCTCGCCCGTGCCCCGATGGTATCCAGGCGTTATCGCATAGGTGACAGATTCGTCCCGCCGTGCAGACTTGTGGTCCTTGTCGGGACCACCAGTCCAGATCTGTTCCAGAAACGGCAAAAACAAATAAACCAGCGTACGCTGCTGATACCTTTCGCATTCAGTTGTGCAATCTTCCGGGGAACCGTGACATGACATCTCAACGTCTGCCTGAGTACCGGCCAGCGCATCGTGGCGACGATTTCAATTCGGCCATTGCCACCGGCGCAGTCGCATCGGTCTTTGAGGAAATCGCGCGCCTCGCCGCGACGATCTGTGAGGTGCCGATCGCCGCAGTAACCTTGCCGGATCCGGAGTCGAGCTGGCTTCATTCAGAACTCGGGTTATCCGCGGAAGAGTGGACGGCCGCTGAGGCGGCGTTCTGCCTGCTCGTTGCGGGCGACCATCTACCGGTTCAGGTAATCGATGCGGCTGATGATCCTCGCATTGCCCAGAATCCGTTCATCTTCGGTACGCTTGAGATCCGGTTCTATGCAAATACGCCGATCCTTCTCCCGATGGGACACTGCATCGGAATGCTGTCGGTGGCGGCATGCGAGCCCCAGCTACTGACTCATGCACAACGAGCTGCTCTGGACAGCCTGGCGCATATTGTCACTACCTATCTGCTCAATCCCACTGCGGGTGCCCTCGCCGACGCCGCGTTCGCGAAGGGATTCAATCTGAACACCTCCACCGAGCCAAAAGCAGACTTCGTCGTGCTGGCCAGTTCCAGTGGAGAGATCGGCTACGTGAACGACGCCTCCGTACGCTATATGGACGACTCCTCGCCGAGGCTTGCGGGCGTCAACCTGCTCGATACGGTCGCCGACGAGGACCGGGCATCGGTTGCCGCGGCTCTACGTGACGTGGTGACACGTCGATCGGGCGTGACGCTGGTTGCCCGTATGGCCACAATAAACAAGGTCGAACGATGGGTACGCTGGAACTACCGACCAATGACAGACATAGCCGGACGGATTGTGGCGATCCATGCGGTGGGACGCGATGTTAGTGAACGCCGGCGCGCCGAACAGGCGTTGACCGAGAGCGAACGGCGGTATCGCGAACTCTACGAACGCACCCCGGCGATGCTTCACTCGATAGATGTGCAAGGCAGGCTCATAAGCGTGAGCGACTTATGGCTTCGCACGCTTGGGTATAACCGGGACGAGGTGCTGGGACGACCGTCATCCGATTTCCTGACACCCGCGTCGCGCGAGTACGCCCGTCAGGTCGTGCTTCCCGAGTTCTTCCGCACCGGCCATTGCCGCAACGTCGAATACGAAATGGTGCGCAAGGACGGTGAAGTAATCGACGTATTGTTGTCCGCCGTTCTCGAAAGGCAGAGCGATGGCACGACATCGCGGTCCATGGCCGTAATCGAGGATATCACTGAGCGCAGGAGGGTTGAGGCCACCCTGCTCGAAAGTGAGCGCCGGTATCGCGCCCTTTTTGAACACATGCAGGTAGGATTCGTATTGCTGGATATTGTCAGCGACGCAAGCGCGAAGGTTGTCGATTTCCGGTTCGTCGCGGCAAATCCGGCAATTGCGAGGACAAGTCATATTCCGGCCGATCTCATGATCGGCCGGAATCTCTCCGAGGTGTTTGCGGGGCCGGCTGACCTGGAATGGGACTGGCTCGGCACGCTAACTGGGGTTGTACTCACCGGCGAGCCGATTGCGCGACAGGATATAGCGGCAGCAGGGGGCGGCTGGTTTGACATGGTGGCATATCGTCCCGGCCCCAATCAGTGTGCTCTTCTGGTCCTTGAAACCACTGAGCGCAAACGGATGCAGGCGACCTTTACCGAACAGCATGAATTCCTCCAGATAACGTTGCATTCAATCGGCGACGGCGTCGTCACAACCGATCCGCACGGCCGCGTCACATACCTGAATCCAGTGGCAGAGCGACTAACGGGCTGGTTCATTGCCGAGGCGCGCGGCCTCCCGCTGGACGACGTATTTGATGCCCGCAACGAACAAACGCGTACACACGCTCCGAATCCCGTCACCCAGTGTCTGAGCGAGAACCGCGTCGTAGGTAGCACCGACAATACCGTCCTGATCTCACGGTCCGGTGCAGAGCATGCGATCAAGGATTCCGCTGCCCCGATCGTCAGTACGATTGGCGAAGTTCTGGGGGTCGTTCTGGTGTTTCACGACGTGACCGAAGAACGTCGGCTCACCAAAGAAATGAGCTATCGGGCCACACATGATGCCCTCACGGGGTTGCTAAATCGCGCGGAATTCGAAACGCAACTCAACCGCGTGCTATCCCATGCACGCGAGGCAGGCAGCAGACACGCCATGCTGTACATCGACCTGGATCAGTTCAAGGTCGTGAACGATACCTTCGGTCATATCGCCGGCGACCAGTTGCTGCGACAAGTGACCGAACAGGTGGGACAGTGTATCCGGGCAACCGACACACTAGCCCGGCTGGGAGGCGACGAGTTTGGCGTCATCCTGGAGCAATGCGACGCGGACCAGGCGCGTCGGATCGCCTCCCAGATCTGCGAGCGCCTCGACGAATTCCGATTCTCCTATAACGAACGGCGCTTCCATATTGGTGCGAGCATCGGTCTGGTGCCCATTGATGATCGCTGGCCGACGACTGCGGCCGTGCTTCAGGCCGCTGACAATGCGTGCTACGCCGCCAAGGACGCCGGGCGCAACCGCGTGCACTCGTGGTTCGACGCCGATCAGGCCGTACTTGCGCGGCACGGCGAGATGCAATGGGTCACGCGTCTGGAGCAGGCCCTCGATGAAAATCGTTTCGAGCTATATGCCCAGCGCATACGTGCGCTGGGTCCGCAGGAGAACCGCCTTCGCTGCGAACTTCTGTTGCGCCTGCGCGAGTCCGATGAGTGTCTGGTCCTGCCCGATGTTTTTCTGTCAGCGGCAGAACGTTTCCACATGGCCTCACGCATTGATCGCTGGGTGGTCAAATACGTATTCGCATGGATGACACACCATCGCGACCAGTTGGACCACGTTGACAGTATCGCGGTGAACCTCTCCGGCCAGTCCATTAGCGACCGCGCCTTCCATCGATACGTGAGCGATCTGGCTGACGCGTTTCAATTCGACACGCATAAGCTCTGCTTTGAAGTAACAGAGACGGCGGCGATCACGAATCTGACGGTGGCAACGGAGTTCATCCAGTCGCTGCGACTGCGCGGCATGCACTTCGCCCTGGACGATTTCGGAAGCGGTGCATCGTCGTTCGGCTACCTTAAAGCGTTGCCTGTGGACTACCTGAAGATCGACGGACAGTTCATCACCAATCTCGAACATGACCCCATTGATCAGGCGATGGTGCGGTGTATCTGCGATGTAGCAAAGGCAGTCGGCAAGCAGACCATTGCAGAATTCGTCGAAACGCCCGCCGTCGCGGCATTGCTGCGAGACATGGGAGCCGACTATATACAGGGGTACTTCGTCCATCTGCCCGCCCCGATGGAGGAAGTTCTTCTCCGCGGAGTTGATACTAGTTGACCACCGACAGGGCAGTCGTCCGGTGAACGGGTATGCGATGCGCGTCTCGCCCACTCCATCTGTTGACTGGCTCGATGCGCACGGCGACGGAGAGAACGACGAGGCCTGTTAGCTGCGCGTCGGGACTTAAATTGTCCGCTGATTGATGCTCGCCATCCAGCGGCCACCGCGCCGGTGTTATCGGTGCGCGTATCCAGATGAACCGCGCGCACCCGTCCAACCAGGCATCAATACGATCACCCTCAGTACCACAACAGGTTAGCGAGGGCGGAAGCTCACCGCCGCGGGCGGCCCCAGCCCAACCAGTTGGGATGGTGATCCAGCCGTCTGAGCAGCTTTTGGCGCATTTGCTCCCGGTGATAGTGAGCGGCGACGGACACTGTTGCCGTCACCAGCACAAGTGAACCTACAACGATCGCCATTACTTCACTCATCGGAACCTCCATGGCTGATCTCTCGGGCTCACTGCAGGTGCTGCCCTCCATTGATCGCGATGTTGGCGCCGGTCACGAAGCCCGCCTCGCGCGAGCACAGGTAGAGCACGAGAGCGGCAACTTCGTCCGGTTGTCCGAGCCGGCCGACCGGAATCTGCGGAATGATTTCGTCTCGCGGATTTCCTCGGGCACCGCCATGACCATCTGCGTTGCGATATAGCCTGGCGAGATCGTGTTAACCGTGACTCCTTTCTTCGCCACCTCGAGCGCCAGCGATTTGGTGAAGCTGTGCATGCCGGCCTTCGCTGCCGCGTAGTTGGTCTGCCCGAAGCCACCCTTGGAGCCGATGATCGACGACACGTTGATGATGCGGCCCCAGCCGCGCTCGACCATGCTGTCGCACACCGGCTTCGTCATGTTGAATACCGAATCGAGGTTGGTGCGGATCACCGCATCCCAATTGACCTTGTCGAGTTTCTTGAAGCTGGCATCGCGCGTGATGCCGGCGTTATTGACCAGAATGTCGACCGGGCCAACCTCCGCCTTGATCCGCGCCATGCATTTTTCGCACGAGTCGTAGTCAGCGACGTCGACCGCGTACGCACGGAACTGTCGTCCTTCGGCTTCCATGCGTGTGAGCCACTCTTTTGCACCGGTGTTGCCCGGCGAACAGGTGACGACGACCGCATAACCAGCGTCATGCAACCTGATGCTGATCGCCTCGCCCAGTCCCCCCATGCCACCCGTTACTACCGCGATCTGCTTTGCCATCAACTCGCCCTCACAAATTCCGGCGTGGCGCTCATCTGGAGCAACACTGCCTTCAGTCAAAAATTGGATGCATTGAAATGCCGGATTCATATCCAGAATGAATAAAAGGAATCCTACATATAGATATGAAACCGATCACGCGGGCATCGCTGCCCGCGTGCGACCTGGTGCTTCGCGCTCGCGGCTATGGCAGCCGGCTAGGCGACACTACGTTTGGCGGCCCTGGACGCTGAGGCCGTGACGGCTTCGAGATTGGTCCCAACCATCTCCACGGTCTGTTGTCCCGTCTTCTGCAGCGTTTCACCCAGCGCCGTGGTGGCGCTGATCGCAGACTTCCACGCGGCGATCGCCGCTTCGGAACCCGCGGGAGCACTCTTCGCCGCTTCCTCGATGAATGCCTGCACGCGTGCGTTATACCGTTCGTATTGCTTCTGTGCGAGTTGCGCGACCTCAGCCTGCGTGGTTGACGCGATGTCGAAGAGTTGCCGGCCGTATGACAGTGATTTCTCCGCGAAAGGCGCGGTGAAACTGGCTTGCAGCGTGAACCATTGCTGCGGGTCGGTTGTGCCGG
>DASVMZ010000091.1:0-2468 GCA_036384115.1 Sphingobium sp. | reverse complement strand
AGCGCGCGCCGGGCATCGAACCCGGCGCGCGCTGCTGCCGCGAGCCTGGACACAGATCTGCGCCATTTTGCCAGCGCCGCGGCTCACATTTCGAGACTATCGGGACCGCCCTGCCCTGCCCCTTCGCGTGTCATTTCGCCCTTTCAACCAATGCGCCCTTTAGCGACCCCGATCCGTCGCCGGATCGGCACTGGAGGAGAGAGGGGGAGACGAGGCGAGTGTAACGAAGGAGGTTTCCGATGATCACGTTTCGCATCAAGGATGACACCGAACCCGACAACCTGCGTCCCGTCATGATAGACGCGCTGCAGATGGGCGCCCTGCGCGAAACGCTCGCCGCATACGGCGAGCGCTATGGCCTCGACCTCATCATCCACGACTACGGCTCGCTGGATGAGCAGGTCTTCGCGTGGGAGGCCCGCACCGCCATGATGCCGATTGCCATGATCGCTCGTCACTTCACCTTCGACGTCGACGCGATCGCCCTGATCGAAACGGCCCAATTTCTTGGCCGTCGCATCCGCATCGCCCGCCGCGATGACGAACCAGACATCATGGTGTCGCTCTCGACGAACCCCGACGCCGCCCCCGAGATGGAAGTCTCCAACTCGAACGCTTACGCCATCCTTGCGATGCTCGGTCTCGACACGGATAGCTGCGGCACGGTCAGCATCGAACAGCTGCGCGGCAGCCTTGCCGATCCCGTCATGGCAAGCCGGCTCGATGCCGAGCCGGGCCTTGCCCGATACCTGCCGGCGCTCAACCAGATGGCGGCAATTTCCTCGCCCAGCTGCGCCCTTCGAATGGTCTGGTCATAGCGCCCGGTGAAGCCCCTCACCTGTCGCGCGGTCTCGCCTCGCTCGCCTTGGCCTGACGGCCAAGGCTACGCATCGCCGACCGCGCCACGCCGATAGATAAAACCACCACACAGTCTTCCCATTGAGACCTTCGGGGCGCGGCCGCGTCAAGGACGGCGGGGCCCCACCATTTTCTTCGGTGGATCGGCATTCTCGCCCCAATCACACCGCAGCGGCCACCAAAGAAAATCGTGACCCCCACCGCCGCTACGCGGCGCGAAAGGCTCGCCTTTCGCGTCCCTGACCCGACCGCGCCCCGAAGGTCCGACCGTAACTGTCGTTTTGACTAAGGAGTGAGCGTTATGAGCACGTCAGTTACCCTCCCCGAAGACAAGATCGAGTTCATCCCCAAGTCGGATAAGGAGATCCGCATCGAGCGTCGCATCGCCTCGCTCGAAGCCGAAATGCACAGCGCCTGCCGCATCCATGACCGCCGCGACGACTTCCTCGAAATGATCGACTGGAACGCCATGACGATCGACGATCGCGAGACGGTCCACAACCACGCAGACCGCCTCAACGACACCATGATCGAGATCGATCACGAGATGCACATGGCATCCGAAGCACTCTATGCCGCGTATATGGAAAACCCGCTCAACTGGTGAGCCGGAATCGCCACGCAAGGGAGGCGCAGCCCCACAGGGCCGCGCTTCCCTTATGGGATGGCCCGCCCCTTTTCCCCCGGCATCGGGTATGATGCCGGTGCTTGAAAAGGAAAGGAGCGGACCGATGTCTATTGTGATCCTTGGCGTTGATTTGGGCAAGAATGCCTGCAGTGTCGTGGGCCTCGATGCAGCAGGCGCTGTCATCGTGCGCAGGTCGATGCGCCGACAGACACTTATCGATTACGTGACTAAGCTTCCGGCTTGCGTGATTGCAATGGAGGCGTGCTGCGGGGCCCACAACCTTGGCCGCCTTTTTGCCGCACAGGGGCACGAAATCAGACTGATGTCGCCGGAGTACGTACGCCCGTATGTCAAAGCGCAGAAGAATGATGATCGTGATGCGGAGGGGATTGCCGAGGCCGCCTCGCGCCCGACGATGCACTTCGTCGAACTCAAGACTCAGGAGCAGTTGGACATCCAGACCCTCCACCGCGTCAGGTCCCGCCTGGTAGCCGAGCGCACAAACCTTATCAACCAACTGCGGGCGATCCTGCTGGAGCGGGGGACCATTTTCCCGGCCGGACGGCGCAAGCTGGAGCTGGGCATTGATGCCATGCTGGCCGCCGAAGATACGGCCCTATCACCACGCTTGAAGCAACTGGTGGGTGAGCTGCGCTCCGAATGGCACGAACTTGATACCAAGGTCGAGGCACTGAACGGCGAGTTTGTCGAACTGGCTCGCAATGATGCAGCTGCCCGGCGGCTCACGTCCATCCCCGGCATCGGCACGTTGAACGCAACCGCTTTGATTGCAGCCGTGGGCGATGCCAGCAGCTTTGCCAAAGCGCGAGACTTGGGTGCTTGGCTCGGCCTGGTACCCAGGCAACATACTACCGGCGGCAAGCCCCGGCTGCTCGGCATCTCCAAGCGTGGCAACACCTATTTGCGCACTTTGCTCATCCATGGCGCCCGGGCAGCATTACCGTCACTGGCGCGCAGCGAA
>DASVMZ010000090.1:0-38860 GCA_036384115.1 Sphingobium sp. | reverse complement strand
TGTTGTCGAATGTCGCCAGCGTGGTGCGCGCCACACCCGCCAATGCCGCCCCCGCCAGTTCCACCGCGACCAGCACCGGCTCGCCGCCCTCCCCGGCCAGCACGACCGCGATGTCGGCATGCACAGCGCCCGACACGCCTTGCTTGCCGCCGGTCAGCGCGCCATCAGCCAGCGTGGTGGACAGGCCCAGCACATCCTGCCCCTCGGCAAAGGCGACCGCGCCGATCGCCTCCCCGCTCGCCAGCCCGGGCAGCCATGCCGCCTTCATCTCCGCTGTTCCATGGCGCAGGATCGCCCGCCCCGCGCCCAGCGAGGTGGTGAGGAACGGCGCGCCCGCCAGCACCCGCCCGGTCTCGAAGGCGATCAGCCCCAGTTCGACCAGGGACAGGCCCAGCCCGCCATATTCCTCCGGCAGGACAGCGGCGGTCCACCCCTGCTCGCGCGCCAGCGTCCAGCTGGGCGCGTCATAGCAGCCCTCCTGTTCCAGCAGCGCCAGCAGCGCCCCGGGCCGCGTCCGCGCCTCCAGCGCCCTGCGCGCCTCGATGGCCATGGCGGCCTGTTCATCGCTATAGATCAGCGTCATTGCGTTCCTGCGCCGCCCTCGGTTTCGACGGACATGCCGTCCCGTTACATGGGGATCACCGACTGCCAAGCCGAAAATGGCAGGAAATCGCTCCCACGATTACGCACGCCCGCCAGCAATAGCGATCCTCGATCATCGCCAGACCCGTCCGGCCAGAGCCGTCCGAAAAGTCAGCTTTCCCGCCGGTCGCGCAAAAATTTCACGCCCGGATAATAATGGATATGGACTATTGCATTAATGCCCGTCGGCCCGGTAAGGAAAGGCAACAGAACATGTTAAAAAATGAGTCACGCATGACGCATTCTATCGAACAGCAGGGGAGGGATGATGTTCCTGGCACCTGACGGCGGCGAAATCGAAATCACCAGCGCCGCCGCCGACTTTCTCGGCGAGACGATGCCGCTCGACCGGCTGCATGGCGCAGGCTCGGCGGACATGGGCGCGCAGTTGCGCGGACAACTGGGCCAGATGGGCTGGTTCGCGCTGGCCCTGCCCGAAGCGCAGGGCGGCAGCGGCCTGTCCTCGGTCGAGCATGCCCTCTTCTTTCGCGAAGTCGGCCGGTTGTGCGGTCCGGTCGATCTGCTCGCCCAGACTCTCGCACCCTTCGTGGCGACCGACGAGACGCTGCGCGCCACGCTGATCTCCGGCGAGGCGGGCGTTGTGCTGGCGGCGCGGGACGGCGACGGCCTGCGACTGCTGGGCGACCCCAGCGCATCCTTCGCGCTGGAGGTATCGCGCGAGGGCGCACGCCTCCACCGCCTGTCCGGCACGGACGGGGAAGCGCGCCCCTCGCTCGACCCCGCCAACAGCATGCGGCGCCTCACCGCCATCCCCGCCACGGCCGAGGCGGAGCTGCCCGGCGAGCTGGTCTGGCAGCTGGGTCAGCTGGCCACCGCCGCGATGCTCATCGGCCTGGCCGAGACCGCACTGGAGCTGATCGTCGACTATGCCAAGGTGCGCGAGACATTCGGCCGCCCCATCGGCGCCTATCAGGCCGTGCGCCACCCGTGCGCCGACATGGCGCTGCGTGCGGAGACGGCGCGCTGCCAGCTCTGGTTCGCGGCCGCCGCGATCAAGGAGGGGCGCAGCGACGCCGCCGTGCATCTCGACGCGGCCAAGCATCTCGCCAACCAGGCCGCCATCGCCAATGCCGACAGTAATATCCAGCTGCACGGCGGCATCGGCGTGACGGACGAGCATCATGCGCATCTGCTGCTCAAGCATGCGCTGCTGCTCGGCAAATTATTCGGTTCCAAGCGCGCGCTGCTGGCGCGGCTGCTGGATGCGCGGGTGGAAGATTAAGCTATGGACCTGCAATATACCGAGGAAGATCGCGCCTTTCGGGAGAGTGCCCGCACATGGCTGTCGACCAATGTGCCGACCGAACGCCGACAGGCGCACGGGCCGGAGGCAGCCCGCTTCGACCGTGACTGGCAGCGCAAGATGTATGAGCATGGCTGGGCGGGCGTGGCCTGGCCAAAGGCGTTCGGCGGCCTGGGCCTCTCCGGTCTCCAGCAGGTCATATGGTATGAGGAACTGGCCCGCGCACGGGCGCCCCATTATATCAACACCACCTATATCGGCCTGATGCACGCCGGCCCGACGCTGATCGCGCGCGGGACGGAGGAGCAGAAGGCGTTTCACCTGCCCAGGATCCTGTCGGGCGAGTCGCTCTGGTGCCAGGGCTTTTCAGAGCCGAACGCCGGGTCCGACCTTGCCAGCCTCAAGACGCGCGGCGTGGTCGATGGCGACGAGGTCGTCGTCACCGGCGCCAAGATGTGGACGACCGACGCCCAGCATGCCGATTATCAGGAACTGCTGATCCGCACCGATCCCGGCTCGGAACGGCACAAGGGGCTGAGCTGGCTGATCGCGGACATGCGCGCGCCCGGCATCGACATAAAGCCGATCCGCACCATGTTGATGGACGAGCATGTCAACACCGTCTTCTATGACGAGGTCCGCATCCCGCTCGCCAATGTGGTGGGCGAGGTGAACAAGGGCTGGTCCACCGCGCTCTCCACCCTCTCCTTCGAGCGCGGCCTTGGCTTCATCGGCGATCAGCTCGAACTGTATGAGCGCGTCTGCCGCGCCATCGACCTGGCGGGCAAGACCCGCCTTGAAAATGGCAAGCTGGCCATCGACGATGACGGCATCGCGCAGAAGCTGGCGGGGCTGAAGGCCGACGCACTGGCCATCCGCGCCATGACGCTGGCCCATATCACCGAGAGCGACCGGACCGGCGAACCCGGTCCCAAGGGTTCGCTGATGAAGCTGACCGTAACCGCCACGCACAAGGCGCTGTCGGAAACGGTGGGCGAAATTCTGGGCTGGGACTTTCTGGAGTTCGACGGCGACCGCGCCGCCCATCCCTGGACCTATGACTATCTGTGGAGCTGGGTCTTCTCCATCTCCGGCGGCACCAGCGAGATCCAGCGCGAGATCACCGCCGACCGCCTTCTCGAACTGCCAAGGGCACGATGACGCAAAAGACACTCAAGGTCGCCTTTGCGGGCGCCAATGCCACGCGCGGCTGGGCGCGGGACGCCCATCTTCCCGCGCTGCGTGCGCTACCCGGCCTTGAACTGATCGCCGTCTCGGCACGCGACCAGCAACTGGCCGATGAAGCCGCAGCGGCCTTTGGCGCGCCCAAAGCCTATGCGGACAGCCTCGCCATGGTGCGCGACCCGGATGTCGATATCATCGCCGTGACGGTGAAGGTGCCGGAGCATCGCGCCATCGTCCTCGCCGCGCTGGAGGCAGGCAAGCATCTCTATTGCGAATGGCCGCTGGGCCGCGACCTTGCCGAGGCGGAGGAGATGGCCGCCGCCGCGCGGGCTGCTGTGGATCGGGGCGTGCATGTCGCCATCGGCCTGCAAGGCGCGCACAGCAACGCCGTGCTGCATGCCGCGAAACTGGTGCGCGAGGGTGCGATCGGTCGCCCCCTGTCGCTGCGCGTCGTCTCGCCCACGGCGGGATGGGGCAAGGAATCGCCGCCCTTCTACGCCTATTTGCAGGACAAGCGGAACGGCGCGACCCTCTCCACCATCGCGGGCGGCCATACGCTGGCGGCGATCGAGGAAGTGGTCGGCGCCTTTATCGATCTCAGCGCGATCAACAGCATCCTCGTGCCGCAGATGATCGTCAGCGGCACGGACGAGACGGTGGCGCGCACTTGCCCCGACCATGTCTTCGTCATCGGCCATCATGACAGCGGCTGCATCTCCTCGCTGGAGGTGATCGGCGGCGAAGTACGGCCGCTCTTCCAGTTCGAGCTGCGCGGCGAGACCGGGTCGCTCTCTATCGAAGGCGGCCATGTCGGCGGCTATCAGGCGGGGCGCCTGCGCGTCACCACCTCGACCGGCGCGGCGGCGCAGCCCGATGCGGCGGCGCCTGAGCTGGACGGTCCAGCCGCCAATGTCAGCCAGCTTTATGCCGCTCTGGCCGCCGACATCCGGGCCGGTACGCGCACCGTGCCCGATTTCGACCGTGCCGTGCGTCTCACCCGCCTGCTGGACGCGATCGACGATGCCGCCGATACGGGGCAGCGGACAGTGCTAAGCTAAGCTGAGCTGAAGTTTGAGGAGCTGATATGTCGACGTCGCTGCAACTGGTGTTGTCCAACCCGACCGAGGGCATGGAGGCCGAATTCAACCAATGGTATGCAGGGCCGCATCTGGTCCATGGCGTCGAGACGCCGGGCGTGCTGTCCGGCCAGCGTTTCAAGCGGGCCGAGGGGCCATGGCCATCCGGCAAGCATGACTATCTGATGATCTGGGAGCTGGACAATCCCGCCTATACCCTCGCGGAGCTGGCGAAGGTCAAGGGCACGGACACGATGCCGATCAGCCCGGCGATCAACATGGACACGGTGCAGCCGCCGACGATGTGGCGCCGGGCCGAGGTGCGCTCCGCCGCGCGCCTGCCGGTGGACAGCACGTCGCGCCATGCCATCGTCTTCGGTCTCTACACCGCTGCCGAGGGAGAGGATGCGGCGTTCACCACCGCTCTGCTCTCCGGCGGGCTGGTCGTGCTGGCCGATCTTCCCGGCGTGATTTCCGCCCAATATCTGACGCTGGCGGACGAGCAGATCCGGGGCAATTGCCGCAAATATCCCCATGGCCTGCTCATCGAGCTGGCCGACGAGGCCGCCGCCATCCCTGCGCTGACGCAGCACCTCGCCGCCCTGCCCCATGCCGATGCGGAAAAGTGGATGGCGATCCTGTTTCGGCCTATGGGTGACAAAGTCACCAAGGCGGACGTGGAACGGCTGGCGCACGCATGAGCTGGACAATGAAAACGGACCCCGGCGGCCTTTCGGTGCGCTGGTCGGAGGAGATGGCCGGGCGTTACCTTGCCGAGGGGCACTGGACGCGCACGACGCTGGTCGATGCCGCGCGGGCGGCGGTGGCCGCCGATGCGGGCGCGACCTTCCAGATCGAGGGTACGCGGACCGTCACCCGCGGCGAACTGTGGGACCAGTCGCTGCGGCTTGCGGGCTTCTTCCTGTCGCGCGGGCTGGTGCCCGGCGATGTCGTGTCCTTCCAGCTGCCCAACTGGTCGGAGACGCCGGTGATCGCGCTTGCGGCCCGGATGTGCGGCCTCGTCATCAACCCGATCCCGCCCATCTATCGCGGGTCGGAGCTGGCCTATATCCTGGCGGACTGCGGCGCGAAGATGATCTTCGTCCCCGGCGTGTTCCGCAAGCATGATCATTTCGCTACCGTAACGGAACTGCGGGACCAGCTCCCCCTGCTCCGAGATGTGATAACCGTGCGCAGCGACGGCGACCTGACTTTCGCCCAGATCATCGCGGGCGATCCCGTCGCCGAATCCGCGCTACCCCCGGTCGACCCCGCCGCGATCGTCATCGCCATGTACACCTCGGGCACCACCGGCAAGCCCAAGGGCGTGCTGCACACCCATTATACCTATGACCATCGCGTCCGCGCCATGGCGCAGGCGTGGAACATCGCCGCCGACGACGTGGTATTCATGCCCTCCCCCGTCACCCATATCACCGGCGCGATCTGGGCGTTCGACATGCCCTGGATCACCGGCAACGTCAGCGTGTTGATGGACGTCTGGTCGCCGGACGAGGGCATTGGCTGCATCGAGCGCAACCGCTGCACCGTCACCGGCGGCGCGACCCCCTTTCTCCAGCAGATGCTCGACATCGCCGAGAACACACCGGAGCGGTTGGCAAGCCTGCGCCTCTTCTTCTGCGGCGGCACCACCGTCGCACCCGACCTCATCAAGCGCGCCAGCGCGACCTTTCCCGGCGCCCTGTTCTTCCGCGCCTATGGCTCGACGGAGATGCTGACCGCGTCGCTCGGCATCCGCTCGCCCGACAAGGCGGAGATGGGCGCGGAGACGGACGGCGAGATCGTCTATCCGGTCGAGATGCGCATCGTCGACGCCGTCACCGACGAGACGGTGCCCGATGGCGAGGAAGGCGAGATACTCATGCGCGGTCCCGGCCTGTGCGCGGGCTATCTGCACACTGCGGACAATGAGGGCAATTTCCTGCCCGACGGCTTCTTCCGCATGGGCGACCTCGGCCGTCGGGTGCATGAGGATTATGTGGTCATCACCGGCCGCAAGAAGGACATCATCATCCGCTCGGGCGAGAATATCAGTCCCAAGGAAGTGGAGGACATCCTGTCCACCCATCCGGCCGTGGCGGAAGTGGCCATCGTCGCCATGCCGTCCGCCGTGACGGGGGAAAAGGGTTGCGCCTTCATCATCCCGCGCGGGGATGCGACCATCGATCTCAAGGAAATCGGCCGCTTCCTCGATCAGGTGGGCCTGGCGCGCCAGAAATTCCCGGAGCATGTGGTGCTGGTCGACGACCTGCCCCGCGTGCCATCCGGCAAGGTGAAGAAGGACGTGCTGCGTATTCGCGCGCGCGACATCGCACAAGCGGAAGGTACACCGGCATGACGACGCGCCCTGATCCCGAACTCATTCGCTACGAGATCGCCGCGCCGGGTGTCGCCCGCATCGTGCTGGCCCGCACGGACAAGCATAATAGCATCAACCCGCAAATGCTGTTCGAGGTGGACGACGCCTTCAACAAGGCGCTGGCCGACAATAATGTCAAGGTCATCATCCTCGCCGCCGATGGCAAGCATTTCTCCGCCGGGCACGACATCGCCGACACGGTCGAGCAATATCAGGCCGCCGTCGCCGCCTCCGTCGCATCGGGCAGGCAGGTCGGCCACTGGAGCGACTTTCAGGCGGAAGGCACCGCCGGCTGGTATGGCGCCGAGAAGGAAGCCTATTTCGAGACGGCCAGGCGGTGGCGCAATATCTCCAAGCCGACCATCTGCGCCGTGCAGGGTAAGTGCATCGCGGGCGCGCTGATCTTTGCCTGGGTGTGCGACCTCATCATCGCGTCAGAGGATGCGGTCTTCTCCGATCCGGTCGCGACCTTTGGCATGCCCGCCGTCGAATGGCTCGCCCATCCATGGGAACTCGGCGTCCGCAAGGCGAAGGAGTTTCTCTTCACCGCCGACAGCTGGGACGCGCAGGAGGCGCACCGGCTCGGCATGGTCAACCATGTCGTACCGCGCGATACTCTCGCCGACTTCACGCTGGCCATGGCGCAGAAGATCGCGACCAAGCCCACCTTCGCGATCAAGCTCGCCAAGGAGGCGATCAACAAGACGGTTGATATTCAGGGGCAGGCCAATGCGCTGGATGCGGCCTTCTATCTCCACCACCTCGGCCACAGCCAGAATTTCCGCGTCTATGGCTGGGGCATGGACCCGACCAATATTCCATCGCTCGCCACCGTGCCCAAGCAGCCTGCGGACAAATAAGGACGATGCTGCTGAGCCTGTTTCAGCAGGGTTGACGAAATGACGGTACGATCGAGACCCGCGCAAAGCGGGCGGAACAGGGATGTCGAGGGGCCAGAATGACGGACATGGGGGCTTTGGGGAAACAGCAGGGGGACGCCGGCGACCCTGCGCCGGTTCCGCGTGGCGGCCCCTATGCCTGGTTCGTCCTCTCCGTCCTGATCCTCGCCTATATGGTATCGTTTATCGACCGGCAGATATTGACGTTGCTGGCCGGTCCCATTCGCGCCACGCTGCACATCAGCGATTTTCAGCTCAGCTTGCTGCATGGCTTTGCCTTTGCGCTCTTCTACACGATGATGGGCATTCCCATCGGCCGGATGGTCGACCGGCGGCGGCGTACGTTCATCATCGCAGCAGGCATCGCGGTATGGAGCGTGATGACGGCGCTATGCGGCGCCGCGCGCAGCTTCACCCAGCTTTTCCTCGCGCGCATTGGCGTCGGCGTGGGCGAGGCGGCGCTGTCGCCCGGAGCCTATTCGTTGCTCAGCGACCATTTCCCGGCCCGCGAACTTCCCCGTGCGTTGTCGATCTACACCGGCGCGGCGCATGTCGGCGCAGGGATCGCCACCATCGCGGGCGGCGCACTCATCACCCTGATGCCGCCGATCAGCCTGCCGGTCGTCGGCGCGCTGGAGCCATGGCAGGCGGTCTTCGTCGCCATCGGCGCGCCCGGCCTGCTCGTCGCGCTGCTGGTGCTGACCCTGCGCGAACCGGCGCGTACCGGCATGAAAGCAGGCGCACCGCCCGACCTGCGCGCAGTCCTCCGCTATATCAGCGACCGGCGCGGCGCCTATCTCTACACCATTTTTGGCTATTCGGTGGCGGGGGTCATGTGGAATGGCTCGATCGCCTGGCTGCCCACCTTCTTCATGCGCGCCCATGGCTGGTCGGTGGCGGAGGCTGGCTTGCGCTATGGACTGTCCATTATGATAGGCGGGCTTGGCGGCGTGCTGGTCGGCGGATGGATCGTGGTACGGATGCGGGCAAAGGGGCATCTGGACGCCAATATCCGCATCGGCTTCGTCAGCCTCGTCATCGCCGTGCCCAGCGGCGTTGCCGGGGTGCTGCTGCCGGACGCCACCGCATCGCTGGCGCTGATCTTCCTCTTCCTGTTCGGCTGCGCCATGCCATGGGGCGGCGCGGCGGCGGCGTTGCAGGAGATCACGCCCAACCAGATGCGTGGGCAGGTCTCCGCCCTCTATCTCTTCTGCCTCAGCCTGTGCGGCATGGGTTTCGGTCCAGCCATTGTCGCGGGCTTCACCGACCATGTCTTTGGCCATGACGATGCCCTGCCCTGGTCGCTCGCACTCACCATCCTCCTCACGGCCCCGGTCGCGAAATTGCTGCTATGGCGCGCCCGCACCCCCTATCGCGCGGCCCTCGCGCGCAACGAGTTCTGACCGCCCATGGGAAAGCCGATGCACAGCGAGCGGCATGGCGCGGCGCAGGAATGGCGGGCGCACTGGCCAACAGTGCTGGTGAGCGCGATCGGCATGTCCTACGCGACCATCTATGTTTATGCCTCCGGCCCGCTGATCCAGCCGCTGGAGCAGGAGTTCGGCTGGTCGCGCACCATGATCAGCTCGGGCATCCCGGTCGCCACTACCATCGCGGCGCTGCTCGGTCCGTTCATGGGCCTGGCCATCGACCGTTTCGGGTCGCGGCGCATCGCCATCCCCGGCATCATCCTATACTGGCTGGGATTTGCGACACTCTCGCTCACCACCCCGTCGATCTGGAGTTGGTGGCTGCTCTGGGGGCTGGTCGGCTTCTGCGGGATGGGGATCAAGCCGGCGCTGTGGACCACCGCCGTCGCCAGCCTCTTCTCACGCGGCCGGGGTCTGGCGCTGGCGGTTACGCTCAGCGGGACGGGTCTCGGCTCCTTCTTCACGCCCCTTCTCACCACCTGGCTGATCGAGGCCTATGGCTGGCGCATGGCCTTTGTCGGGCTGGCGCTCATCTTCGGCGGCCTGGGCTTTCCGCTGCTGTTCTTTTTCTTTCACGATGCTCGTTATAAGCAGAAGGCCGGGCGGGTCGTACCCATGCCCGTGCAGCATGGCATGGCGATGCGGGAGGCTCTGCTGTCACGCCAGTTCCTGTCATTGACGTTGGCCGCGCTCCTCTTCTCGCTGCTCGCCATATCCACCGTGGCGAACCTGATCCCGATCCTGTCGTCCCAAGGGATCGGCCGGGATCGGGCGGCCGGGATTGCCGCGGCGGTCGGCATCACCTCGATCGTGGGGCGGCTCGCCACCGGCTGGCTGCTCGACAGGTTCGATGCGCGCTTTGTCACGACCATCGCCATGGCCCTGCCGATTGCGGTCTCGGGACTGCTGCTCGGCTGGCCTGGCATGCCCGGCGTTGCATTGATTGCCGCGTTGCTCATGGGCCTGTCCCTAGGCGCGGAGGTCGATGCCATCGCGTTCCTGACCGGGCGCTATTTCGGCCTCAAACATTATGGCCTGCTGTTCGGCACGATGATCAGCGCGACCGCCATCGCCACCGGCTTTGGCCCTATGCTGGCCAGCATCATCTATGATGCCACCGGCTCCTACCGCCTCCAACTCATCATCATCATGCCGCTCAGTCTGGTTGCCGCGCTGCTCATCCAGACGCTAGGCCGTCCGCAGATTCCGGCCGAGGCGCCGGCACCGGTATAAATCCCTTCCGAGGACCACAGCATGACGGACTTTTCCAGCGATTTCACCATGACCATCGACGGCAAGGCCGCGACTGCCGCCGCGACCCTGCCCGTCCGCAACCCGGCGACGGACAGCGTCTTTGCCCAGGTGCCCGATGCCGGTCAGGCGGAACTCGACCTGGCCGTGGCCGCCGCCGCCCGCGCCTTTCCCGGCTGGGCGGCAACCCCGGTCGAGGAACGGCGCGCCGCCCTGCGCGCTATCGCCGCCATCGTCACGGAGAATATCCAGCCCCTCTCCCGCCTGCTGACGCAGGAACAGGGCAGGCCCCTGGCCGACGCGCTGGGCGAACTGGGCGCGACCAGCTATTGGGCGACAGCCACGGCCGACATGGCGTTACCCGGCGCGGAGACGGACGGCCCGCAGGGGCGCGTCATCACCCGCTATGTCCCGCTGGGCGTGGTCGGCGCGATCGTGCCATGGAACTATCCCATCCTCCTCTCGATGTTCAAGATTCTGCCAGCCCTGCTGACCGGCAACACATTGGTGCTCAAGCCGTCGCCCTACACCCCCCTCACCTCGCTCAAGCTGGGCGAATTGCTGCGCGGCGTTCTACCCGATGGCGTGCTGAATGTCATCAGTGGCGGCGATGCCCTCGGCCCGCTACTGACCGCCCACCCCGACATTGCCAAGATCAGCTTCACCGGCTCCACCGCGACCGGCAAGCGGGTGATGGCAGGCGCGGCCGCGACCTTGAAGCGCGTCACGCTGGAGCTGGGTGGCAATGATGCCGCCATCGTGCTGCCCGACGTGGATGTGGACAAGATCGCCGAACCGCTGTTCTGGGCGGCCTTCCGCAACTCGGGCCAGATCTGCGTCGCGACCAAGCGCATCTATATCCATGAAGACATTTACGACCGGCTGTCCGCCGCGCTCGCCGACTATGCGCGCGGCGTGGTGGTCGGCGACGGGCTGGAGCAGGGCACGCGCCTCGGCCCCGTCCAGAATCGCCTGCAATATGATCGGGTGAAGGATCTGATCGCCGATGCCAAGGCCAACGGCCTGACCTTCCTGACCGGCGGCGATGTGGACGAGAGCCGGGCGGGCTATTTCATCCCCGTCACCATCGTCGACAATCCGCCGGACGATGCCCGTGTCGTGGTGGAGGAAGCCTTTGGCCCCGTGCTGCCCCTCCTCAAATATCGCGATATCGACGATGCGGTGGCGCGCGCCAATGCGACGACGGTGGGGCTGGGCGGATCGGTCTGGTCGTCGGACATGAATGCCGCCGCCGCCGTGGCCGAGCGGCTGGAGACGGGGACGGTACAGATCAACGGCCCCGCCTCGCCCAACCCGCACCATCCCTTTGGCGGCCACAAACAGTCGGGGCTGGGCGCGGAAAATGGCCCTGACGGCCTGCTGGCCTACACCAATCCCAAGGTCATCTCGATCCCGAAGGGGTGAACCCCCGTTTGTTGAGCGACATGGCAGGAGGGGGCGCATCGCCCCTCCTGCCCGCGCCTTCACACCCGCTCGATGATGATGGCGGGCGCCATTCCCGCCGCCGCACACATGGTGATGAGCGCATAGCGCCCGCCGGTGCGTTCCAGCTCATCGAGCGCGGTGCCGATCAGGATCGCACCCGTCGCGCCGATAGGATGGCCCAGTGCGATCGATCCGCCGTTGATGTTGATCTTCGCCCGGTCGATGTCGAGGTCGCGGATGAATTTCTCCACGACGATGGCGAACGCCTCATTGACCTCCCAGACATCGATATCGTCCTTGGTCAGCCCGGCCTTCTCCAGCACCTTCTTCGCAGCGGGCACTGGCGCGTTGAGCATCAGCGTCGGATCGTCGCCGACATTGGCGGTGGCGACGACGCGCGCGCGCGGCTTCAGGCCGTGCTTCTCGGCATAGCTTTTCGACGCCAGCAGGATCGCCGCCGCGCCATCCACCACGCCGGAGGATATGCCGGCATGGTGGATCGGCTTGATATCGACACCCGGATATTTCTGGTTGACCAGTTGCTTGAAGGTCGGCCCACCCGCCTTGGACGGCATGTCGCCAATCGCCTCGAACGCGGGCTTCATCGTGGCCAGCACTTCGGCGGTGGTGCCGGGACGGGGATATTCCTCCCGGTCGAGGATGACACTGCCTGCATCGTCGAGCACCGGCACGATGGATTTCGCGAAACGTCCCTCCTGAATCGCGAGCGCGGCGCGGCGCTGGCTCTCGACGCCGAACGCTTCCAGATCAGCGCGGGAAATGCCCTCGATCGCGGCAATGGCGTCGGCGGCAACACCCTGGTTGGTCTGGGGATGCACAGCCTGGAGCCGTTCGTTGGAGCCGATGGCTCCACCAAGACCCGCCTGATGGATCCTGCCCATATAGTCATTCACATGGCTCATCATCTCGGTGCCGCCGGCGATGACAAGGTCTTCCATGCCGCTGCCGATCTGCGCCGCTGCAAACACGGTCGCGGTGATGCCGCTGCCGCAGAAGCGGTCGAGCGTCACGCCGCTGGCCCGGATATCGAACCCTGCGTCCAGCGCGGACATGCGGCCCAGATCGCCACCCTGAAGGCCGAATTGCGCGGACGTTCCCCAGATCACATCGTCCACCTCGGCGGTGTTGAGGTTGTTGCGATCCTTCAGCGCCTTGAGCACGGTGGCGCCCAGATGTTGCGGATGCATATGCGCGAGCGCGCCCTTGCCCACCTTGCCGATCGATCGGGGGGTACGCACGGCGTCGATGATATAGGCTTCAGACATGACAGACTTCACTCCTTGGTCGCTGATAACTGTATCGCTGGATAGGATAGGGCGCGCGCAGACGTCTTGTGCCTGCGGCGGGGGGGGCCTGCGCGGGCTGAAAGGGGATGCGGCTTAGGCAATGACGCCGTCCGCTTCCAGGACGGCCACCCGGTCCGGCGCATAGCCAAGCCCGGTGAGCAGCACGGCGGCATTGCCATGCCCCGCCTCGACACCGCGCGGGGCGGCGGCGGGCGTGGCGGAGAAGCGCGGCGCGGGCGTCGGCTGAATACAGCCATCCACCTCCAGAAACGCGCTGCGTGCGCGCATGTGCGGATGGTCGAGCGCCTCGTCGAAGGACAGGACAGGTGCAAAGCAGATGTCGGTGCCCTCCATGATCGCGCACCACTCCGCCCGCGTCCGCGTCGCGAACAGGGCAGCGATGCGGCCGCTCGCCTCCGCCCAGGTCGCGCGGTCCATCTGCGCGTCGAACAGCGGGTCGTCGGCGATGCCCAGCGCCTGCCGCAGCAACAGGTAGAAAGCCGGTTCGATGGAACCGATGGCGATATGTCGGCCATCGGCGCAGGCATAGCTGTCATAGAAGGGCGCGGCGCCCGACAGCGTGTTGCCGCCCGTCTCCTCCACCCACAGCTTCGCCGCCTTCATCTGCCACACCATACCCGCGAGCAGGGACGAGCCATCCACCATCGCGGCGTCGATCACCTGACCCGTGCCACCGCGCGCGACCGCCAGCAGCGCCGCCGCCATGCCAAAGGCGAGCAGCATCCCCCCGCCCCCAAAATCCCCGACATAGTTGAGCGGCGGCACCGGCTTGCAGCCTTCACGCCCCACGCTGTGCAGGACGCCGTTCAGCGCGATATAATTAATGTCATGCCCCGCCGCCTGCGCGAGCGGCCCATCCTGCCCCCAGCCGGTGACGCGGCCATAGACGAGGCGCGGCGTGTCGGCGAGGAGGACATCCGGTCCCAGCCCCAGCCGCTCCATGACGCCGGGCCGATAGCCCTCGATCACGCCATCGGCGGTGCGGCACAGGTCGCGCACGACCGCCCTGCCCTCCGGTGCCTTCATGTCCACCTGTATGACGGTGCGTGACCGGCCAAGCACGTCATGCCGCTCGAACAGACTAAGGTCGCGTGACGGTCCGGGGCGCACCACGCGGATCACCTCCGCGCCATGGTCGGCCAGCATCATGCCCGCAAAAGGTCCGGGACCGATGCCGAGAAACTCGACGATGCGAATCCCGTCCAGCGCGCCGCCCATGGCCATCGCGCGCGTCAGATACGCGCCGCCAGCGTGGCGGTCGCCCCTGCATCGCCCCAATAGGTATCGCGCAAGGCCTTCTTGTACAGCTTGCCGGTGGGCAGGCGCGGCAGTTCCACCATGAAATCCACCGTGCGCGGGGTGAGCTGCTTGCCCAGCTTTTCCGTCACAAAAGCCTTTATCTCCTCGCCCAGCGCATCCGATGGTTCGACGCCGGGTGCAGGCTGGACGACGGCTTTCACTTCCTCGCCCAGTTCCGCATTGGGCACGCCGATCACCGCCACGTCCGCGACCTTGGGGTGCAGCGCCAGCGCATCCTCGATCTGCTGCGGATAGATATTCACCCCGCCGGAGATGATCATGAACGCCTTGCGGTCGGTGAGGTAAAGATAGCCCTCCTCATCCACATAGCCGACATCACCCACCGTGACCCAGGACGGGTTCCGGGGATTGGCGGAGCTGCCCGTCTTGTCCGCCGACTTGTGATAGACGAAGCTCTTGCCGGTGCCCGCTGGCTCGCCATAGATCAGGCCCGGCTGGCCGGGGGGCAGCTCATTGCCCTCGTCATCGCAGATATGGACAGGCTTGCCGCGCCCGCGACCGACCGATCCGGGATGGGCCAGCCATTCGGGGCTGGTGATGGAGGTGAAGGCGACCGCTTCGGTCGAGGTATAATATTCGTTGATGATCGGTCCCCACCAGTCGATCATCTGCCGCTTCACGTCCACCGGACAGGGCGCAGCGGCATGAATGGCCACGCGATGGCTGGATAGGTCATGCCGGGCGCGCGTCTCTGCGGGCAGTTTCAACAGGCGGATGAACATGGTGGGCACCCACTGGCTGTGGGTGATGCGATACTGCTCGATCAGGCGCAGCGCATCCTCGGGATCGAACCTGTCCATCATCACGAAGGTGCCACCCGCCTGCGTCACCGACATGAAATAACCGAGCGGCGCGCCATGATAAAGCGGCGCGGGCGAAAGGTAGATGCTGTCGCCATTCAGCCCGAACACCTCGATGGTGAACTGGATGGAGGGGTTGCCCTTGTCCGGTGAATGGTCCCACAGATCGCGCAAAATGCCCTTGGGCTTGCCGGTGGTGCCGGAGGAATAGGCCATGGTCGAGCCAAGCCATTCCTCGTTCAGCCTTTGCGCCGGCTGGGTCGCGAGGGCATCCTCATAGGCCTCGAAACCGTCGAGCGGTTCGCCGATGGCCAGTTTCAGGTCGCAGCGCGGCGAGAGGCGGCCGATCTCTGCCGCCTGCCCAGTGGTGGATGCCGCGATCAGCGCCTTGGCATCGCAATCGTCGATAATATAGGCCGCCTCCGGTGCGGACAGGTGCCAGTTGATCGGCGTGAGGTAGAGTCCGGAGCGCATGCATGCCCACACGACCTCGGCAAATTCAAGACGGTTGTCGCATAGCAGGGCAAGATGATCGCCGCGCCGCAAGCCGCGATCATGAAGCAGTTGGGCCAGCTGGTTCGAGCGGTCGTCGAGCTGGCGATAGGTCAGGCTCTCGCCTGTCGCGGAGCGAACAATCGCGATCCTGTCCGGGTGGGCCTGTGCATGGGTGCCGGGATACATGTCACGCTCTCCTGGGACGAGCCGGAATTAATTACACTTTTGCCCTTGCGCGCGCTCGCGCGCGCCGACAAGCGGCCGCCCTCATCTATCGTGGGGGCGGCAATGCATGCCTACCATTGCGATATTCATAACCACTGCAAGCGCAGATCGGCCGCGCGTGTCAGCCCTGCCCGGCAGCAGCATCTGAGCGGATCGCCGCTGTCGAACCCCCGTCGACGCGCAGGTCGATGCCGGTAATGAAGCTGGCATCGTCACTGGCCAGAAAACGTGCGGCCAGCGCGATATCCATCGCCGTACCGGCACGTCCCACTGGCGCCGCATCGCGTGTCTCCGCCGCGCCGGGCGTATTGGTCAGCTCGCTGCGGCCCATCGGCGTCAGGATGAGTCCGGGCGAGATGCTGGTGATGCGCGCGCCCTTTTTACCCCATGCGATCGCGCGCTGCTCGACCAGTCGCAGGACCGCCTGCTTGCTGAGCGAATAGCTGATCCCCGCCGCGCCTGCGGGCGGGCCGCCTGCCGACATATGCTCGATGGCAGGGGTCAGCTTGTCGATCAGGTCGGGAGCGAGCGGTTCGTCCAATATCGCCTGAAACTGCGGGATGACCGGCATGGCATAGCCTGCCGAGGAGGCGATCAGGATGGCGACCGACCCTGCCGCCAGTCCCGGCTCCACCGCATCGAGCAGCTTGACGCTGGTGACGAGGTTCACGTCCATGATCCGCTTCCAGTCGGCCTGCGATGGCGACAGCCCCGCCGTGTGGACAAGGGTCAGCGGCATATCGCCCGCAACCGCCCCGGCCAGCGCGGACAGCAGCGCCACATCGCCAAGATCGCCCGCATGGGTCGCCCGAATACTATAGCCCTCGCCGTCCAGTTCCTTGGCAAAACCATCCAGCGCAGTGGCGGACACATCCGTCAGCACCAGCTCATGATTTGGCCCCAGCAGCCGCGTGATGGCCCGGCCCATGCCGCCCGCCGCACCCGTCACCAACAATGTGCGCTTCGTCATCATTCGTTCCTTCTAAAAATCCGCGCCGTGTGCGATCCGCCGCTCTGCCGCCGCTAGCCCGTCCAGTGCCGCCACTGCCGCGCAATTACGCCGCACCAGCGTCATCAGCAGCCTGTCCACATGCTCGCCCTGCTGCACGACACCGGCCGCCGCCACGGTGCCGGTCAGCCCGGCCATGGCATATTGGCAATAGCGTTCCCATGCGTCGGCGCTGTCCTGTGCAATGCCTGCGCCGCGCAGGCGGGCGGCATGCACCTCCACCGCATCACGTTCGCAGGCCGCGCGGTCCGTCGGGGACAGGCTGCCGGTAAGGAAATAGGCCAGGTCGTTGGCGGGGTCGCCCACCGCCATGGATTGCAGGTCGATGAGGCAGGCGCGCAAGGCCTCCCCCTCCCCCTCGAAGATGATATTGTCGACGCGCGGATCGGTGTGGATCAGGCTGCGGACGGCGGGCGGAGTCGCATAGAAACGCTCGACCAGTTCCGCCGCGTCGCCGATGATACGCAATGCCTGCGCGTCCAGCCTGTCGCCGAACCGTTCCTGCATGACTGCGGCCCCGCGCCGATAGAGCCGCGCATGCTGTGCGGCGGCGCTGGTCCGGTCGCGCGGCCAGTCCAGTGTCGACAGCGCAGGCGCTTCCCACCAGGCGGCATGCAGGCCCGCCAGTTCATGGACCACCGCCATCCCCTCCGCGATGGAACAGCCCGCAATCTGGTCGCCGGGGCAGCATCCCGCGTCGAGATCCTCCAGAATCAGGTTGAAGACACCGCGGTCATCGACCGCCGCCAGATAGCAGCGCGGGATGCGGCAGGGTGCCGCCGCACCGAAATGGCGATAGGCCGCCACCTCGCGTGCAAAGCCCGCGACGACTGGATCGACGGCCAACCCGTCCTGTTTTCCCCGGGGAAACTTCGCAATCAGGGTAGCGGGCGATATCGCCCGCGCGCCGGCCCCTTTCCCGGCATAATCCAGGTGCAGGCGACACACCACGCTGGTGGTGCCATGGCCGACCGGCTCTGCCCGCACCGCGCGTAGCGGCGGCGCCGCGACACCTGCGCCGCGCAAGACCGCATCCATCCACGCCGGGACGATGTCCTCGACACGCTCCAGCAGCGCGGGGATAGGCAGGACAGGCGCGGTCGCCCGGGTCATGCCTCGGCCTTGCCCCAGAGCTGGAAGCCATAGGGCGGATTCCAGCAGGCGGTGAAGCGGCCATTTTCCGCCCGGAATGTCTCGATCCCCGACATGACCGGATATTTGTCAGACTGGCTGGTCATATTCCACACGGAGGAGACATGGCGGTCGTCCGCGACCAGCACTTCATGCGTGAAATAGGGCTTGATCGCCAAAGTGCCCTGAACGCGCGCGATCTGCTCGTCATGGGTGAGCAGGCTGACCTTGCCCGGCTCATGGCGTATCATCGGGCTGGCGCAGATTTCGCGGATCAGCGCGACATTGCCCCTGTTCCAGACCTCTTCCCAATAAAGTTCGATGATCTCGCGGGGACTACGCACGGCCATGGCGGCTCTCCTTCCAGGATGCCTCCCGGACAAGCGGATCGACCGGGTCGGTACAGGATGGCCAGTATGTTCGCCCGGCCGGGCGCAACATGTCCACCATCGGCGGCGCAGCGGAAAGGCAAAAGGCCGAGGCATCGCTCGCACGATTTTGGATGCTGGCGGCCGCCGCCCCTGTCACCCTGGCGGGAGGACGTGCATCTTCCTCCTCGTGCCCGACGGATCATCCTTCGCGAGCAGACCGAATAATATACGCCAGGAGAGGCCATGACCCAGCCCTGCACGCTCGACTCGATCCGCGTCGATTATCCCGCGCCCCCGCATGTGCCAAAGGACCGGCTGGTGGACCTGCGCTTTGCCATGGGGTCGCAGCCCAACGATCTTGTCGATCCCTATGAGCCGTTCGGATGGCTGGCGGGCGCCGACATCCCCCGCCTGCTCTTCAACCCCCCGCCACCGGGCGGCGCGGGCGAGGGTCTGGCAGCCATGGGAAGCGGCAAGGGCACCTGGATCGTCACCCATTATGAGGATATCGACCGGGTCTATACCGACAATGACCATTTTTCGAACAAGGGCGCGGCGGAATTCCAGCGAATCATCGGCGAGACCTTTCGCTCCATACCTTTGGGCGTCGATCCGCCGGACCATGCCAAATACCGCCATTTCCTGATGCCGTTTTTCGGCCCGTCCCGCCTCAACAAGATGGAGGGAGAGATTCGCGCCCTCGTCAGCGGGATGATCGACGAGTTTGCGGACAAGGGCGAGGTGGATGTCGCCTGGGATTTCGGCCGCGTCTATCCGGTGCGCATCTTCATGGGCCTGATGGGCTTTCCTCCCGCCATGTTCGAGCAGTTCCTCGACTGGGAATGGGACATCCTCCACTCCTACAGCTTCGACAAGATGGGCGCGGCCCTGCGCGGCGTCCTCGATTTCCTGCGCGGCTTCATTCGGGAGAAGGAGGCGCAACCGGACGACCATCTCGTCTCCTCTATCGTCCATGGCCGGATCAATGGCGAACCGCTGACCGAGGAGGAGAAGATCGGCATCGTCTGGTTCCTGTGGCTGGGTGGTCTCGACACGGTGGCCGCGACGATCAGCCAGATGTTCCGCCGCATGGCGCTCCAGCCGGAGATACAGGACGAATTGCGCGCCCATCCCGACCGCATCCAGACGGCGGTGGAGGAGTTCCTGCGCACCCAGCCCATCCTCTCCTCCGCACGTACCGCCAAGCAGGATTTCGAGTGGCACGGGCTTCAGATCAAGCAGGGGGACGGCTTCCAATGCTTCAATCCCGGCGGCAATTTCGATCCGGCACGCTTTGACGATCCGCGCACCTTCGACATGACGCGCAAGCCCAACCGGCACATGACCTTCATCGCGGGCGTGCATCTGTGCCTTGGCGCGCCGCTCGCCCGGCGGGAGTTGCGCATCCTGCTGGACGAATGGTTCAAGCGCATTCCCGCCTTCCGCGTGAAGCCGGGCACGGACACGACCGTCTTCCCTGGCCTGCTGTCGATCCGCAACCTGCCGCTGGTGTGGGAGGTGAGCTAATCCCGAAAGCGCCGATGGGATTGCCACGCTGCCCCTGATGCAAAGGTCCATGGGACCGGGGTGGCGATGGGCGGGCGGGTGAGGGACTGTCGTACCCCTCGCTCGGCCATCCCTTTCCCCAACAACCCATTTTATGCAATGCACCTCCGTCCGCGCATAAAGGCGCAGAGCTTTTGGAGAGCGCATGATGTTGACCGTCCATCACCTCGGCATTTCGCAGTCCGAGCGCATCGTCTGGCTGTGCGAGGAACTGGAACTGGACTATCGGCTCCTGCGCTATGATCGCGATTCCGTCTCGCGCCTCGCGCCGGAAGACTACAAAGCGCTTCACCCATCGGGCACCGCTCCGGTGATCGAGGAGGACGGCGTGGTGCTGGCGGAAACCGGGGCCATCGTCGATTATATCATCGCCCGGCACGGCGGATCGGCCCTGACCGTACCCGCCGCCGACCGGGACTTTCCCCACTATCTCTTCTGGTTGCATTTCGCCAATGGCTCGATGATGCCACGCGGCATGTTCCAGATGATCGCCAGCGCCATTTCCGGGCCATCGGCGACCGGCGTGCTGGGCGAGCGGAGTGACGCGGCCTTCGCCATGGCGGAGGAAAGGCTGGGTGAGGCGCCATGGTTCAGCGGCGAACGCTTCAGCGCGGCGGACATCATGATGGTCTTTCCGCTCACCACCATGCGCCTGTTCGTGCCTCGCGATCTGGCGCCCTACCCCCATATCCGCGCCTATCTGGCCCGCGTGGGCGAACGCCCCGCCTATCTCCGAGCGATGGCGAAGGGCGATCCGGGATTGCCGCTGCAACTGGGCTGAGGATGGATGCTGGTGATTGAACGGGGTGTTCGTTAGCGGCCAGAAGCGGGCATCAGCATTCCACCATGACCCGTCCTGAGTAGGAAACTGAGCGATGGGGAAGGCTCCGTACCGAGGGGTCAGCGCGCCACTTCTCTCCCTCGACACATCCATACGGCAAATACTGTGCTGACAGAGGCACGTGTTTTCTGGTCAGTCAGGACGAATGGTATCTAAAGACGCCGACGGTCCGCTCTCCACCCATAGCCCGCGGCATTCTGTACCTAGCCTTCACCAGCCTTCACTGCCTCCGCCTTGCGCCGCTTCACCTGCGCCACGATATTGGGCTGGCCAGTATGCGCGGTGACGCCGCCGTCAGCGATCATGATCGCGCCGGTGACATAGCTTGCCTCGTCGGAGGCGAGGAAGGCGATCACATTGGCCATCTCGACCGGCGTACCGTGGCGGCCAAGCGGAATGCCGTCGAGCCATGCCTGCCTGTCGCTGTCCGATCCATGCTTGCCGATGCCCATCGCCGTCTCGGCAATCGCGCCGGGGCACAGCGCGTTGACCCGGATATTGTCCGCCGCACAGTCCAGCGCCAGCGTGCGCGTATAGTTGATCACCGCCGCCTTGGACGCGCTATAGGCACTGAAACCATAGTCGCCCGCAAGGCCGGAGATGGATGCGACATTGACGATGGCCCCGCCCCTGCCGCCCGCGCGCATCAGGGGAATGGCGACACGGCACGCATGGAACACCGCCGTCACATTGATCGCGAACAGCTTTTCCCAGGTTTCGGGCGGCAGGTCGGGCGTCTCGCCCAGACAGCCGATGCCGGCATTGTTGATCAGGATGTCGACTCGGCCATAGGCCTGCTGCGCGGCCGTCACCATCGCCTCCACCTCGGTCGGGATGGTGACGTCGCAGCGATGGAAGCGGATCGTCTCGCTCTCCTCGGCAGGCGGATTGATGTCGGCGACCAATATGCGGGCACCCTCCGCCGCCAGCCTCTCGACAATGGCGGCGCCAATGCCGGAAGATCCACCGGTGACGATAGCGATCCTGTCTTCAAAGCGGCGGTTCATCTCACTCTCCTGATGTTTGGTACTGGCCAGCTATGCGATCCTGGCAAATCGCACGGCAGCGCGGGTGGCGAAAGCATGCCCCCTCCCTTGCCCGCTGCTATCGTCGGGACGGTTTCTGGCCTCTAGCCCCATGTCGCCATCATCTCCGTAAAAGCGGCGCGCATCGCATCGGGAATCGGCACGGCACCCTCCGGCCCGGTGACGACCAGAGTCACCTCGGCATAGACGGCGTTGGCGCCCTTCTGCCGGGCGATCTGGCCCAAGGTGAAGGAGGTGCGGCCCAGCACGAGCAAACCGCAGCGCAGCTCCACCGGCTCCGGGTGGTGCAGTTCGGCGGCGAACTCGACGGTCATGGCAACGACGGCCAGTCCCCGCCCCTGCCCCAGCGCCCTGATGCCCAGCGCCGCGTTGAAGCGGGTGCGCGCTTCCTGCAACAGCACCGATACGGCGGCATTGTTGACATGCCCCTGCACATCCAGGTCGTCGAAACGGGTTTGCGCCTCGAAGAAAAAGGGAAGCTGGGCAGTATCCAGCCGCGCCCGGTCAAGCCTTTCCATATCAGTCCTGCCGCTCCCGATTCCGCATTACCGTCTCTCCCAACAGGCTTGACTTATGACCGCGCCGTCCCGCACCAGACGGCAATAAGAAAACGCAATGCATCATAGTCGTTACCGGTGACAAGGGCATGTTTGGACAGGGATTCGATAACGGTCGATGGACAGGGTGGACAACAGGCCGCAGGGCGCGCGCGTCTCGGCGGACATGGTCGGATCGGCCAGCGACGACCTTCCTGTCCACTGGGAGGAGCGCGATACCATGCTCTATGCGCTGGGCGTCGGCGCGGGGCTAGGCGACCCACAGCGGGATCTGGCCTTCACCACCGAGAATAGCGAGGGCGTGAGGTTGCAGGCCGTGCCGAGCATGATTTGCGTCCTGACCATGCAGGCCCGGCCGCCTGCCCTGGCCCTCCTCGATACCGGCCGCTTCCTCCATGCGGAGCAGTGCATTTACCTGCACCGCCCCCTCCCCGCCTTTGGCAACGGTATTGTCCGCAACCATGTCGAGCAGGTGCTGGACAAGGGAGAGGGATCGGGCGCCATTATGGTTAACCGGGCGGTGTTGCAGGACGAAGGCGGCAGCTTGCTGGCCGAGGTGCGTTCCAGCATCTTTGTGCGCGGCGCGGGCGGCTTTGGCGGACTGCGGGGAGAGCAGGCGGAATGGACGTTGTCCTCCCGTGCGCCGGATCTCCGCATCGTTCACCACACGCGGGCGGAGCAGGCCTTGCTCTATCGCCTGTCGGGTGATCGTCACCGGCTGCACAGCGACCCGGCCTTTGCCCGGCATTGGGGGTTCGAGCGGCCGATATTACACGGTCTTGGCACCTATGGCTTTGCCTGCCGTGCGCTGGTGGAGGGCGTGGCAGGCGGCGACCCGGCGCGGCTCACCGCCATGGATGGCCGGTTTTGCAAGCCTGTCTATCCCGGCGACACGTTGACCACGGAAATCTGGAACGCCAATGATGGCACTGCGATGTTCCGCACGCTGGACAGTGCAGGCGATGCGGTGCTGGAACGGGGCCGCGCAACCTTTTCGATCTGAACGAGGCCGCTCTTCATTGAACGGCCATGATTCCCCTCCCCCACCCTCTCGCAGGAGACATAGGCATGACCCCGGACTTCACCACTGACTTCACTACCGCTATCGTTGAAGCCGAGCGGCAGCGGGGTGCGGCAATGCTCGCCAATGACGCCACCGCTCTCGATGTGCTTTTGGACGACCGGCTTGCCTTCGCCCATGCGACCGGCGCGCTCGACGGTAAGCCCGCTTATCTGGCCAAGATGGCGGCGGGACGAATCCAATATCTTTCGATTGAATGGCCCGAGCAGACCGTCGTCGCGCTGTGCCAGGACGCCGCCCTCCTCACTGGACGCATGAACACGCTGGTCCGCGTCGACGGTACGGAAAAGACGCTCGATAACCGGGTGACAACCGTCTGGTCGCGCGGCGATGGCGTGTGGCGCCTGTTGGCGTTCCAGTCGACACCAATCAAGCTGTAGGGCACAGTTAACGCGATGATGCCCAACCTTGAATATTTGCACGATGCGTAGCATTCACGGTTGATGTGGCATTTGGGGCGGTCGCTTACATTCTCCGACTTGAGCCGTTATCTGGCGCAAGGCATTGATATCGGCACATAAGAACGCGACATGCTCCATGTTCTTGGAGCCGAAGGATACATTGAGTAGATGGCCTTGGCTGTGCTGAATGTTGCCCCGCAGCCGGAACCTATCAGGTCGGCGGTTGGAAATTCGCGAAGCGGTTGCGTCTCGAACTCAAGGTCCACAGCCTCTTCATGAAGGACGTCTGGATTTACCCAGCGAAGTTGCTCCGCGGCGAGCGATTCTTCTCCATCAGTGGCAGACTCGATTTCAGAACGGTCAACAGATCTCGGCATCACTGGCCTTCGCAGTTCAAAGTGCCAAAGGAGGAGGTCATCGGACGCAAAGTCGGCAACGACATCGAATATGACACCGAAGCTGCGTATCTGCGGGCTGGTGGACGATCGGTCATTCGCTAGCCGTGATATTCGTGGGCATGCCACTTTCGTTCTCGCGAGGCCGATGCTGACGCTCGCGCCGTCTGCCAAGATCGTGAAATTGCGACAATCGTCGCTCGGGTTGCCGGTCCAGTATGTACGGCAGGCAGGCCTAGAACCGGAGTTTGCGAATCGGTCGAAGTCGTCATCAATCAAAATTGAATCACGCCGCTGGACAGCGGAAGGATTCATGATTCTAGTGATTCTAATTCCGTGAGAAAAAAATGATTATTAACAGAAAGATATGCCGGTCTACCTGACTTATTGGGGGGATTTCCCTGACCCGGCGGGGGCATTTGGCTGACCTTGTGGGGGTGGTAATCTGACCTGCTGGGGGCAACCCTGACCTCTTGGGGGCGCAAGTGGTGGAGGTTGCTCTTGCGATTTCAGGCGCATTTGCCGGGTATATTCATGATCGTCGATCCTAAAAATAGGCACGGAAAGAAGACCAGATGCGACTCGGTGTGTTTTGGGGCTTTGCTCATCGCCGCAACACTCACTCATCCTGACTTCCTGGGGGTGGGTCTGGCGAAAATGACCTGACCTGACTTGACGACACAGGTCAGGTCAGGCAACATTGGCTGTCTGCAGCTCGATTCTGAATGTGATATTCCATGGAACAGGAACCTGTCGACGCTGTCGAAGATGTTGCCGTAACAGATGAGGCCGCTCCTGGCCGCGCAATGCGGGTAGCGGCAGCATTGCAGGCGAAAGGCGGTGACGAGTTCGCCAAGCCTGGCAGCATCATCGAGGTAAAATTCGTTCGAGGAGAATCGCTTAGCCTCACCGCCTCCCGCCTTCTCGCGCTTATGATCCTGACAGCCGGTGGTGATGCTTGGGAGGAAAAGCCTCATCGGATGCGGAAGGCGGACATCCGGCGAGGTCATAAAGGCAACGAGCGCATCTCGGACATGCTTCAGGAATTGCACCGAACCCTGTTTGCCGTAGACGACCGCTCCTGGCGAGGAAAGAAGGCAACAACCCTCTTTTCGCTAATCTCCAGCTCGCGGGAAGAGACGGAGGAGGATGGCGGCGAAGCGGGATGGATCGAATGGGTATTCACGCCTGATGCTCGTAAGCTTATACAAGCCTCCGAGACCTATGCTGTTCTGAACCGTCAGGCTGTCCTCGGCTTCCGGTCGAATTACGCCCTGAAGCTGTACGAAATTGGGGCGCTTCGTCTGCATCGCCGACAGGCGACCTGGAAAGGCGACATGGCTGCACTGAGAGCAGCGCTGGGTATTCCCCCTGAAGTCTACACGGATTTCGCACAGCTTCGACGCAAGGTGCTGGAGCGAGCCAAGGCGGAGATCGATCAGCTTGGCCATTTTCGAGTGGAATGGAAGGAGATACGCCAAGGGCGCAAAGTTACCGATATCGAATTCCGTTTCGAGCCGAAGGATGCGCCGCAACTCATAGCTACCGTTGATGAACTAGAGCGCCACTCTGTCGGGCGTCGACAGCGGCGCAGTGCGGAGGTCGACGGTCTAGAAATCGTACCGGCAATTCAAGAGGCCGTGCGGAATGAGCGCGCCACCAGGCCTGACGAACTCAGCTTTCCCAATGGGACGATCAGTTTTGGCTTTGAAGAACTTGCTTCGATCGCCCGCAGCCAAGGCGGAGGTTGGGATATTGACCTCATCGCCGCCGGTTTTCGTTCGCAGATGGGCCCGAGACTGGAGAAGGTTCGTGGCGCAAAATTGCTAAAAGCCTGGACCGGATTTTGCGAAGGCTGGACAACGCGGCGGGGGAGGGCGTAGAAAAATTGCACGCGTGCAATTTCCTCTCCCCCAGCGAGTCAGGATAGGCCACTCCACGCCTGCCAGGATGCTAGAATGGGCGTTCGATTTTCGAAATAATCGAAATTATTGACAGGAAAGTGCAAATCCCTACACTGTCCCGCATATTGCAAAAGGTGGGCCCGTGTCGTCAACTCTCGATATCGAAGAAGCCAGGAAAATCGTGTCGGTAGCCACGCTGGCAGCCAGAACGTCTTCGGTTCTCGAAAAACTGCGGGATTCGGCGAAGAGTGCTCGTGCAGACGATCGGCGCGAGCCAACTTTTACGATTACGAAAGCCGCAGAGTTGGTAGGCCGGACACCTGCCGCCATCCGCGAGGCCGAAAAGGATGGCCGCCTTCCAGAGCCAGCACGGACGGACAACAATCGCCGGGAACGCTATACTCTCGCGCAATTGAATGACATGCGGGGCGTGTTCGGCACCAGGCCCTATCGCAGCGCAGGCGACCCATGCTGCGTGGTAGCTGTGCAAAATTTCAAAGGCGGTGTTGGAAAGTCAACGCTTGCGGTCCATCTCGCCCAGTACCTCGCAATTCGCGGGTACCGTGTCGCATTAGTGGATTGCGACAGCCAGGCCTCAGCAACGACGCTTTTTGGCTATGTGCCGGATCTCGATCTGCTGGAGGAAGATACACTCTACCCGTACCTCCGCCAGGAGGAGCGAGTCTCACTCGACTATGCCCTGCGGAAGACCCATTTCGATGGTTTGGAGCTGATCCCGGCAAACCTGCGCCTGTTCCAGTCCGAATACGAACTCGCGGCCCGAATGGCGCGCGGCAGCGGTGCTCTCCTCGACCGCTTGCGGCAGGGCATCGATAGCATCGCGGACCGGTTCGACGTCATCGTCATGGATCCGCCGCCAGCCCTTGGCGCAATTTCCCTTTCTGTCCTTAGGGCCGCCAACGCGCTGGTTGTTCCAGTACCTCCGACGGTGATGGACTTCTCATCGACCGCGGCGTTTCTGTCGATGCTGGATGAGACGATAGAGCAGCTCGCAGAACAGGGTCTTGCTCCTGAACTGCAGTTCCTGAGATTTGTCGCCTCCAAGGTGGACGAGGGGAAGTCCATGCAGAAGGAACTCTTGAACCTCATGCGGACGCTTTTCGGGCAAGCCATGGTCCGCACCCCGCTCAAGGATTCCGCAGAAATCGACAATGCCACGGCCCGTCTGATGACTGTTTATGAACTTGACGGTCCGGCAACGAGTTCGCAGGTCCGAAACCGCTGTCTCACCTACCTCGATGGCGTGAATCAGGAGATTGAAGTCGACATTCGCTCCATGTGGCCGAGCCATCAGGCACGGATGCGCAAGGAAGGTTTGGCGTGAAAAAGCGAAATTGCACGCGTGCAATTTCTGGATATTGGAGGACCGTATGAGCGGCAAAAACAGCGGGTTTGTGGCTGACCTCACTGCTGGCATTGACTTGACGGATGCCCCGCCGAGGCGTGCTGGCATGGCTGCGAACGTTCTGACGGGACGCAGCAATCGTATCGCGGAACTGGCATCCGGCGGCGTCATGACTCGAGTGCACGAGCTCGTCGATCCCGCACGCTGCCGCATGTGGTCAGGCCATAATCGGGAGTATGCGCTGCTAAGCGAGCAGCGCTGTGCAGATCTCATCGAAAGCATGAAGGCGCAGGGAAAGCAGGAGATTCCGGCTATCGTTCGCCGCGTCGCCCGTGATCCAGACTTTGACTTTGAGGTCATTTGCGGTGCTCGGCGGCACTGGACCATCAGCTGGCTTCGTGCGCACAATTATCCGAATTTCAAATTCCTCGTCGACATACGGGAAATTGGCGACGAGGAAGCCTTCAGACTAGCCGACATCGAGAACCGGGCGCGGGATGATCTGACGGATATCGAGCGGGCAAGGGACTATCTTCGTGCACTAGACGCCTATTACGGCGGCAAGCAGCGGACGATGGCCGAGCGTATCAACGTTTCGGAGAGTTGGCTCACCCGGTATCTGGATCTTGCGCGACTCCCCGAAGAAGTGATGGTTGCCTTCATACAGCCACAGGAACTGGGCGTTCGAAATGCCATTGCTCTTAAAACTCTGCTGAAACCGGACGCTCGGCGAGCACGGGTCTTTTCCGCAGCAAAGATCCTTGCCGATACACAAGCGGAAACAGGGAAGCCGCTTCCTTTGCTGGAAGTGATCCGAGCCTTGGCAATTGCCGCAGACCCCCCCAAGAGGTCAGGTTCCCCCAAGAAGTCAGGAATGGCGCAATCGGTCGCCAATACCGATGGCAAACCAATCCTGAGAGTCGAGGGCGTGGATCGGAAGGGGGTCCGGCTCACGCTGCTGCATAAGGCTGGAGCGACGAGGGAGCAGGCCGAGAAGGCAATCCGTGACGTGCTGGATCAGCACTGGCTTTGAAAATCTGCGAAAGTAGCCTCTAACTTAGGGATCCCGGTTGTTATGTTAAGATATTCTTGAACCTGTCGCATGAGCTTCGTAGCGCCCTGATGAGAGATGCCAAGCAACCGGGCGACTGCGGGGAGGCGTAGCCCCGGGTAGGCCATCTCGAGCTGAACCAGTAACGGAGCTTTGCTGCGCTTGGTCACTGGGATGTCGAATGGCAGGCGGGCGAGACGGCGCTCTAAGTTGTCCAGATCGCGCAGACCGGCCACTGCAGTCTTCCCGATCATTCGCTTGATATTTGCAGCGAGGATAGCAGGGGTATGCCCTAATAATCGGGGTAGTCCGACCAGTGAGGGGAGGGGTCTCAGCGTGAAACCACCTGCGTGCAGGGCGCCTGGGACGAAACTGGCCAACATCCAGATCGTGTCGAATCATTGCGGTGGCAACCGGAGTTCCCGGCCGTCTATAGTCATGACGGAACGTGCGGCTTGTGTTGCCAGCTCATAAGGCGCTTCGCCACGCAAAGCAGATCGGAAGCAGGGTAGGGGGCAGTGAGAAGAGTGCCAGCTTCACGCCATTCCGGTCCGAAACGGACCAGATCATGGGGTGCCCATAGCCCCGCTTCATCTCGATCATCGAGGACATTCCGTGAGACGGCGAGGGTGGCCCGCAGAAGTGGGTCAACGGTAGCCTCCGTTGCGGACAGGGCGAAATGGAACAGCGCCGCGACGGAGAGAGTATCCGAGAGACCCTCGCCATGACGAGGCGGGGGCGTGCGTCCCGCGATCCAGTCTTGCAGGTCAGTGACGCTGGTCGGGACGTCTGCGAGGCTGGCCATGTAGCAGCGCCTTGCGGACGTGCCAGAGCCATCCAGATCGACCGGGCCGGGCTGTTTTCAATCCGACCGTCCATGCGGCCGAGCAGCAGCAGGGGATGAAGGGTGAGCCTGGGAGCAGGGGGCATTAGCCGACATTAGCTCAGGTCGATATGTAACTAAATAGACCATTTAGTTGTACCCATTATTATGTTTTGATATTCAATATGCGATAATTGCAGTTATCACACACTCTAAGGTGGGCGAATCCGTCATCGATCAGAGGTGGCTCGTTTGTCTGAACAGGTTTCGGCAACGGTTAAGTGGATCGTCTACCGGTTTCCTCGAACTGCCGATACGGGGCGTCATGCATGGAGGGCGTAGCCCGACTGGAGTGACTCCCCGTATCGATTGCCAAATTCATGCTGCCATTGTCACCGGCAGGTTGTCAAAATACGCTTGATCGGGCGTTTTGGCGGGAAGGCTCGAATGCGGCTCCTTCCATTATAGAAGCTCAGATAACGGCCGATCGATGATCGGGCTTCGCTGACCCCACCGTAGGCGCGCAGATAGACCTCCTCGTATTTCACGGAGCGCCATAGGCGCTCGACGACAACATTGTCGCGCCACGCTCCCCTGCCATCCATGCTGATGGCGATTTTCTCGCGCAGCAGCACGCTGGTGAAGGCTTGCGATGTGAATTGGCTGCGTTGATCCGTGTTGAAAATCTCCGGTTTGCCGAAGCGCGCCAGCGCTTCTTCCAGAGCCTCGACACAAAATCGGCCTCCATCGTGATCGATACCCTCCAGGCCAGAACCTTTCGGCTGAACCAGTCCACGATGGCAACGAGATAGACGAAGCCCTTCGCCATCGGGATGTAGCTGATGTCGGTCGCCCAGACTTGGTTGGGCCGCACGATAGACATCTTGCGCAGCAAATAGGGGTAAATCTTGTGCCCCGGTGCCGCCTTCGATGTGTTCGGGCGGCGGTATATCGCCTCGATCGCCATCTTCTTCATCAAGGTGGCGACATGCTGGCGGCCGATCTGGACACCCTCCTGCCGGAGCAGATTGCGCAGCATCCGACTTCCGGCGAATGGAAACTCCATATGCAGCTTGTCGATCCGCCCCATGATGGCGAGATCGGCAGCCGACACCGGCTTGGACAGGTAATATACGCTGCCCCGGCTGATCCCCAACTCCCGGGCCTGCCGCGCAAGCGGCAAGCTATGCGAACGGTCGATCATCGTTTGCGCTCGGCAACAGTCCCGCCTTGCCGAGCGCTCCCGACAAAAAATCATTCACCAGCGTCAACTCGCCAATCTTGGCATGCAGCGTCTTCTCGCCCTTCACGGCAGCCAATGCCACCTTCGCCTTGAAGGCTGGGCTGTGGTTCCGGCGTGGTCGTTTGCTCATCTGCTCTCCTGACATGCGGCACAATGGCCGCCGTCAGACAGAAAATCCACTTAGCCCACTGTGCAGTTTTGCCAGGCTACCTCTATCTGCGCAATGGACTGGCGGACTCGTGACCAAAATCAGAAATTCGTCATTGCCCGGCGCCGATGCAGGATGTGATCAGCTCTGAAAGAGGAAAGCGTGGAAGGATGAATATTGCTTTTCAGCGGAGCAAACGGCCTGTCGGCGCTACGATTGACGGGAGGGAGCAAACCTCTCCGAAGAACAAAAAACTACTAACCAGCAACGTTAGTCAAAAGCGCTACGTCAGTTCGTATTGTGTCGATCACTCGTGACATAATATGCTTGATGTGGGGATACGCAAGTAGACCACGATGACTGGTGTCATAAAATTCTAGCTCAAATACCCTCGAATCTATATTAACGAATTGGCGGAGAACAAACTGCTTATCGGACGTTCCCGAGAATAGAATTATTTTACTATCCGATAATGTCCTTTTAACACGATAAGTTATCGAAGGATCCAATAACATATCTATATATTCTAATTGCCATGTTGGGTTCACAAGATCGAGATTTATAGGGCTGCGATCAGCATGTCCATCGCGAGCCTTATAAACCCTTGCAGCTCGCTCAGCTTTGTCTGCATTTAAGAAGTCTGGACTAGCGAAGAACTCGTCCACAAAATCCAGGCCAATCATTATTTTTGCAAAGAATCTCCACACGTCTTCACTACTATTTTCCCGGCATTGCTGCATAACTTTCGATCTGAAAAGTCCAGGTTAGCGTCGAGCCCAAACACGACTGCGACAGGGATACCCCGCCCGTCCAGCTTTTCCTGTAAGTTGAGCGCCAGATCGGCTCCTACGCACCATCCACCCAAAGCGAGCGGGTATCCCCAACACCAAAATCTACACGGCGACCGACTGTGCCACCGACCCTCAATATCTAGCTCGCGGGATGGTGCGCGAGGTAATGGATGGCTTGCTGGGCCCCATGCTTCACCCGGGAATTGTGCCTCGGGTTGGGGGAGAGAGCGAGCCCATCCGTTGGACCGGTGCAGTCATGCAAAGCTGGCTAACATGAACGATTACAGGCCCATCATGGATGACGACGACATCGCGATATTTCGCACCTCTGTCGACCGTTTTCTCGATTAGCACGCCGCGCCCGAGGCTCTCGCGCGCTGGCAGCAGGCAGGCATCGTCGATCGCGATCTATGGACGAAAGGGGGTGAGGCCGGCTTGCAAATGAACAACTGGCTGCGGATGAAAACCAACGATTCTGCGATGCCGTCGATAGCTTCTTGGTATCGCCTTCGTGTCCCTGAGAAATTTCCATCAATCAATGAATAGGGGACTCGGCAACAACCTTATGATCGAGTGAGCATGCGGTCGATCGGCTCGCTCTCCGCCTCGTCCTGGGAGCGTCGAACCGCTGCTGTACCGCCTCCACCTCCGCCTTGTATCGTTGGCCCATTGGACAAGCGCTTGGAAGGGCGTGATCAGCGTCTCGCCGAGCGAGGTGATTCTGTACTCGACTGCGACAGGCGACACAGGAATCACGCGCCGTGCAACGATGTCTGAGCGCCCCAGTCGGCGCAGCACCATCGTCAGCGATTTTGGTGACGGCATCGATGTCGCGCCTGAGCATGTGGAAGCGCATCGGCTCCCGGCAGAGTGCAGCGATCACTAGGATCGACCATTTGTCGGCAATCTGATCGAGGATCAAACGCACGAGCTTCTGGGTGTCGACGAGAGCGCAACTGTCATTTGCCATGCAGTTTCCTCCGGGATACCTGGGCGACTTTTAGTGCCTAATTGACATCAGGTATCATCATTATACTTAAATGCCGTCTCGTTCAATTGGAGTTGACAGTATGCAGGCAGTGAGATTTCACCAGACAGGCGGACCGGAGGTTTTGGTATACGAGGACGTGGCCGATCCTACTCCCGAGGCAGGCGAAGTATTGATCCGGGTCGAGGCGGGAACCTTATATTATACCTGTATTCAGAAAAATTTCGTTGTGGCGCCTTGCTGATCGATTATCGTAAAATGATAGATGATGTTCTTGTGCTAGAGGTTAATGATATATCTTTAACTGACGAAACGGAGCATTTTCGCGCATATACATCTTAAAGTTAGATAATTATTATTGCGGAGTTGAATATATGAATGTCTCCGTTATAATTCCTACACACAATAAGTCAGAATATATTTCTCTGGTTCTTGCATCTTTTATAAATCAGACAAGGCGACCGGATGAGATTATCGTAGTAGACGATGGCTCCTCGGATGCGACGGCTGCGGCACTCGAGAGGTACTCCGATTTGTTGCCGCTTGTGGTCGTGAAGCAGTCACAACGAGGGCGAGCGGGCGCGCGTAATTCAGGCTTGCGACGCGCAACTGGCCAATTCGTAATCTTCTGTGACGATGATCGGGTCGCCGCTCCCGATTTCGTAGAATGCCACTGGCGCGCCCTCATGGACGACCCGCTCGGCGTATACATTGGCTGGAAGAAAAGAGTACTGACGATATGGAGGTATTATCTGCCACTGTCCGGAATTGAGTATGAATATCTCCAACGAAACCCGAACTTTAATTTTCCAGAAATCAGTTCTGCCGACCAGACATATCCTCTTGTAGGGGAGAGTATGATCACGAATGAATTTCAACGGTTCGTAAATAAATGCGTCATAGGTGACGAGATCGACAACAGAGCAGACGCGGTGTTATCGGGCTCACCGTTAGCTTGGATGTTCGGGACAACGGCCAATCTTTCCTTTGTCAGGACCGGTATCGAAGGCGTCTTCTTCGATGAGAGATATAACGGTTGGGGGGTTGAGGACACTGATTTTACCTTGAGCCTTGTCAATGCGGGAAGACGGGTTGTCTTCGCAGACCATGCTATTAATTATCACCAGGTGCATCCGCTGGGCGGAACTGGTCTTCGCAATGCGCGGGCCGAGAGAATGGCTCAGGCGAATGCCAATTTAGATCGGTTCTGCGAGAAACATAGGTCTATCGAGGCGCATCTCTATCGTAGAGTTCAGCAGGGCATGAGCAAGGATGCCGCTTTGCTAATTCTGGAGCAGGTAAAGTCAGACAGTAGCGGCCAGCTTGAAGACGAGCTCCGAACTCTCTATGCACAGCAGACCTTCGCTGGATCGGCTGGGGCGCTCGGCTCTATGTCCGGGAATACCCTTGGCGCCCATGATCGCGTCTCGGAGTTTCTTTGGGACGGGCCGGAGCACCAATCGCGACCGGTGCCGGCGACGCAACAGGCTGATGGACGCCTGCGACCAGCTCAACCTCGCACGACGCCAGCGTTCGCCAAGCCTCTCATCACGCACAAATGGTGGACACCTATGTTGTGGCGAGCCGAGGAGGAGATATTTTGCAGTGAGATGTTTCCACTGCCGCTGTCCATGAAAGCTCACCCGCGTGGCATGGGCATCGGTTATCCAAAAGAGGGAAGAGTCACACCCGATAACCGCACTTTCGAATATCCCTATCGAGAGGATATGACGCTTCAATATGCTGAGGATGGAGAGCACCTGAATTTCGGCATTCAGGACTATTCCGAATGGACCGTCGATGCAATTTGGGCCGGAAGCAAGACGCATCTCCGGATGAGGGCGATCCAAGGCTCTCCAACGGTCCACTTCTGGGGCGAGGGATCAGTTGCTATTCACCTGTTTATCAATGGCGGTGAAGGCGTAACGTTACTTGACAGGGAAGATGCAATAATCGTTCACGTTAACAGTTCAGCCTATTTGATTTGCTTTACGGGATGCTCTGTACAATTTGATGAGTATCAGAAAGTGCATTTCAGTCCTATCGATTCAAATTTCGAAATATCGGTCCACCTACTCCCAGAAATGAACTCGGAGATCCTGGAGTATTTCCTTGCTCAAGGGACGCGAAGACCGAAATCTAGTCGATTTTCTTGGTCACGTGACTTGGAAGATGCAAAGGTCCGTCTAGAATATCGTCTTGTCAGCGACAGGAATGCGGGTACATTTTTACAGGCGCTGCTTCCTCACCAATGGCGCAATGCCGCGGGCTTGACGCGACTAGGCGAATATTCAACCGCGCGCGGACGCATGGTGTTGGTCGATACGAATTGCTTTGAGTTGACCTACGATCAAAAAGGCTTCCTTCCACATTTTCCAGTGAGCGGCGATCACAGCGAGCTTGTTCGATTGCTAAATGAACTAACTGTTGACTCATCTTTACCGTCATCACTATGGCCGCAGCCGTTAGAGGGCTGGTCACTCGATGATGGATATTGGGCCGGGAAGTCGCTGGTTCGTCTTGGTGACCTTCTGAATATTGCTCGTGAAATAAAACATGATCACGCCGCTCATATTATCGCCGAGCTCATCAAGGAAAAAATAGAGTATTATTTCTCCAACAGCCACGACGCCGGATTCTATTATGACGCGAAATGGTCGACAATGCTGTATCGGCCTTGTGCGGTGCACGGTGTCGCAGAACTAATGAACGATCACGGCTACTATTATGGATATTATCTGCGTGCGGCCGTTGCAGTCGGACTTTACGATCCTGAATGGCTGAACCAAGTGGCGATCAAGGCTGGATTGAAGCGACTTCTGTCGGACGTGGCCAATCCGGATCAATCAGATTCTGAGTTTCCCTTTCTCCGCTGTTTTGATCCGTTTGCAGGCCATTCGTGGGGAAGTGGCAATGGCTCATATTCACTCGGCCTTAATGCCGAACCATCCAGCGAGTCGATAAATTTTGCTGCTTCTGTGGCTTTGCTTGGCGCGTTGTGGGGCGATCGAGACGTTGAGGACTTTGGTATAGTTCTGTATACATCAGAGGTTGAGACAACGCTCGATTACTGGTTTAATAGACACGGAGATAGCTTCCCTAGCAATTTCAAGTGGCCTCTGGTGGGAATGCTTTGGTCTTCAGGAGGCAGTAATTTATCTTGGTTCAAAGCGAATACGACTGAGGCTTTCGGCGTTAACCTTCTACCGATGCAGGCAAGCTCAATCTATCTCTTGGGAAACCCTCATCTGCAGAATGCTATCAAAGAAGTATATGCGGAATGGGAATCTGGTGGTGCGCGGTGGGGATCTATTTATGCAATGGTGCAGGGGCTACTTGACCCCAAGGCAGCAGATCGTGTGTTAGCTGCGCTTAGTAAGGAAGAGGCTCATGAGTGGTCGTTAGATCCGGTCGTCGTGAAAAGCTGGATTGAAACGCTTGATATAATCGGCCTTCCGGTTTCGAATATCAGCTGTAACTTGCCATTTTATACAGTATTCGAAAGGTATAGGGTTCGGTATTATTGGGTGTTCAATCCAACCTCTCAACCCATCAGGGCCATATTCTCTGACGGTGTACAATTTACTATCAAACCGGGGGTGATGCAGGGGCTGGACGTAGCCTTGGATATTCGCGCTTTGATAGGTGTCACGGATACCGTTTGATACTTACAGGATTTTATTTACGGAAATCGGGCGCCGGTCAATAAATGAAGCCATATTCATGACTTAAATTATCAAAAATCTGCAGAACTACATTGTGTTAAATTGGCGTTTTACAGTAGAAAACTGTTAGAAACTTAATCGTGTGAGGAATTTTATCCGATCTAGCTACTCACAGATCCCTCACTTCTCCTTTTTTTCTTAGCGTAGCGATTAGGGATTTTTGTGACCGTCACTCTGGAAGCGCGAAAGATATTTGCGTTGGCATGGCCGGCGATGCTGACCAGCACCGCTTGGACGCTGATGCAGATGATCGACATTGCAATTTTACAGCAATCAAGACCTTCCGAACTTGCGAAGCTGGCAGGTGCTAGGGCACTTATTCTTGTTTTTGTTAGCATGATGGGTGCAGGACTATGTGGCGTTCTGACATTTTCTGCGATCGCTTCCGGGGCGGGCCAGAAACAAGAACTTGCGAGACTTGTTCGTTCGTCTCTGATGTTTGCGACGGTAAGCGGTACTTTCTTGGCGTTCGTGATCGCTGCGTTTGGCCGGTCATTGCTCCTCATGATGGGGGTCGAGAGCCAACTCGATGGGACTTTGCATGTATTATATGGAATGATCATCGCGCTTCCGCCGCTTGCTGTAGCGATCGCACTCAGCATGTATCTAGAAGCCATTGGAAAGCCGATTATCGTCGTAGCGGTGAACCTTCTGCTGATGCCCTTGAATGCCATCCTCGCTTGGCAATGGGCTTCTAAAACACCGTTAGCCGGCGCGAGCGGAGCGTTGGGCATCGTGCTAGCGAGCTCGACGATTACAATGCTCGGTGCTGCGATACTGCTGTGTATAGTGATGGCGAGCTGTGAGGCAGACGAACTGGATGTTACGATCCCAATGCCACGCACATTAGTTTGGCAGTTAGCTGGATTTGGGATCCTGCCAGCAATTTCAACTGGATTACAGGTGGTGGGCATTGGCAACCTGATCGCGCGATCTCTTCGGCTAGAGCACGCTGATGTGACTGCATTTCAAATCATGATGGCAATGCAGAATATTGGTGTGACGATCGCGAGCGGCTTCGCTACGGCTGCAGGTGTCAGGGTTGCCAATGCGATAGGCGAAAATGACGCGCGCAGTGCCCAACATCGTGCTGTGCTCTGCCTAGCAATTTGCTTGGCGATAGTCGCATTTTTCGCGTTTGGCACGACCCTTATCTATAATGTGGCGCTTGATTGGTGGCCCCTTGAAAAAGAAGTCGCAATTTCGATTCGTCGAGAAGCGGCCTTCATTGCCATTTGGACGATAGCCGTGAGTTTCCAACTTATGCTCAGCGCTGTGATGGTCGCCCTAAAGGATCAAATCGTTGCGGCTGCATGCGCGATCTTTGGATCGTTTGCGATCATAATCATGGTGAGCTTCGCGACGCCTATGGGACTGAGCATCGAACGTCTCGTTCTGTGCGGGATCGTTCCTACAATCGCAGTGGCATTCGTCCAGACAATGCGCCTCGCATACCTAAGAGTGGATATGAGGTACAAGTCGCTCAATCGCGATGATACCAGTTCCAGATATTGAGGCGGTGCTAACTTCTCTGCAATCGAACGGCTACGCGCAGGAATTCAGTAATTACATCAAACTTACGAGATTGGTTTTCCCGTATGACCAAAAAATTCCAACAAATCGCGCAGGAAATCGGCGTAGGAGACGTCTTTCACGAATATGAGGCAGAGCTCGCATATGATGGTCAGGGTTGGAACAGCCATGATCCGGTTGTTGCGCAGTGGATGCGTGATGCGAGACCTGATATTGTCATTGATGTTGGCGTCTGGAAAGGCGGATCCTCAATATTCTTCGCGTCTGTGATGAAAGAACTGGAGATCGATGGTGCAGTGATTGCCATCGATACGTTTTTGGGAAGCCCCGAACACTGGATAGTCGGCCGTCATGGCGATTTCCGATCGTCTCTTAGGATAAAAAGAGGGCAGCCTCGTTTGTACGATCAGTTCTTGAGCAACGTGAAACATGCCGGATTGACGGACTATATCGTCCCTTTCCCGCAGACGTCGGCTAATGCAGCAAGAATATTGGGTTTGTGTGATATCCAAGCCGATCTTATTCACGTCGATGCTGCCCACGAGCTGGCCGAGGTGCTCAGTGATGCACGAGCATATTGGCCGCTACTTCGTTCCGGTGGCGTATTAGTCGGAGACGATTACAATGAAGAATGGCCAGAAGTGCAGCAGGCGGCGAGATGTTTCGCGGACGAGGTCGGCTGTCCGCTGGTCATTAGTGAACCGAAATGGTTCGTGACTAAGCCCTAATTCTGCGGCACGCGGTTACCGGGAGATGCGATGCAATAATGTGCGGTTCGTATCCAGGCATCCACCGCATCAGTTCATGACGGGCTCGGTACATAGAACGGACCCATATATACGCTAAGGCTTTTCCGGGCCTTCGACGGCGCGGGTTAGGCGGAGCGGCCTGAGCGCTTCTGATCGTGTATCGGGATCGGTCCAGAGATAATCGCCGGTGAGATTTATGTGCTGCCGCCGAACGATGACAGCCAGATCGTCCTAGCTCAATGTCCAATGCTGGATAAGCAGGATTGGCCTGCTGCCGGTTTGGTGGACACCGAGATAAGGTGTTTTCACCTATCGGAGAGCAGGAATGCAGAGAAGGAAGTTCAGCTGCGAGTTCAAGCTTGAGGCGGTAAGATTGGTCCGTGAGCGGGGTGTTGCTGTT
>DASVMZ010000089.1:0-79532 GCA_036384115.1 Sphingobium sp. | reverse complement strand
TTCTGGGTCCATCCGCTCGCCGCCGCCACCCGCGGTCTGGCGGGCAAGGATCTGGCCGAAATCGCGATGATGAAGGCGGCGGGCGCACGCGGCGTCGCCACCGGCCGCGCCGCCATCGCCGATGCGGGCGTCATGCTGCGCGTCATGCGCTATGCCGCCGCGCTCGACCTGGTCGTCGTCAGCCATGCGGAGGACAGCGGCCTGACCAACGGCGCCATCGCGACGGAGGGCGAGACCGCCACCCGCCTTGGCCTGCCCGCCGCACCCTCCTGCGCCGAGGCCATCGCCATCACCCGCGACATCGCACTGGCGAGGGTTTCCGGCGCGCGCCTCCATTTCCGGCTGGTCTCCACGGCGGAGGGTTTCGCTCTCGTCCGCGCAGCCAAGGCGCAGGGCCTGCCCGTCACCTGCGGCACCAGCCCCGCCTATCTGTTCCTCAACGATTCGGCGGTCAGCGACTTCCGCACCTTTGCCCGCCTCTCCCCGCCGCTGCGCTCGGAGAGCGACCGGCAGGCGACCATCGCGGCGGTGGCGGACGGTATCGTGGATGTCATCACCTCCAGCCATGATCCGCGTGGGCCGGAAGACAAGCGCCTCCCCTTCGAGGATGCAGTCCCTGGCATGGCAGGCGCGGAAACATTACTCGCTCTATCCCTCAATCTGGTGCGCGAGGGGCATCTGACCCTGCCCGCGCTCATCCGGTTGCTGACCGCCAATCCTGCCCGGTTGCTGGGCCTCGACGCCGGGCAACTGCTGCCGGGCGCTCCGGCGGACATCATCTTCATCGACCCGGAGACGCCGTGGCGGGTGGACTCGCGCAAGATGGCGGCGGCGGCGGGCAACACCCCCTTCGACGCCCTGCCCGTGCAAGGCCGGGTGCGCCGGGTGATGAAGGGCGGGGTCTTTTATTAAGGGCCTATCACCCCTTCAATACGGCACCGCCACGGGCAGCGCACCGACATCATCCGCACCGGCACCCGGCCTCCATCCGCTGCCCTCCGTGTCGCCGCCGCATGCTCCGCCGGACAATGGCGGCTGGCGAGGTAGACCATCAGCGCCGTCGGAAAGGCCATCAGCATCGTCGCGATCCGCAATGACCCCTCGCCATATTCGGGGCGCAGCGCGTCGCTGATCGCGCCGACCGTCGCCGGTCCATTCCCATGCCGACCGCCTGCATCACCATGAACATCGCAGTCGCCATCGTGGCCCGCTCCCATCGCCGCGCCCAGCGGCCCGCCGATCACGATCTGGCGCGAGGAGCGGTCGGCAAGGCGCAGGCCTTTATGAATGCTCAGTATCTCCGCCCGCCGGAGGAAGGTGCCGACACGCTCACCTGGCTGACCACCGCGCCCGAAGCGGGCCAGCAGACCGGCCTCTATTACCACCAGCGCGCGGGTCGGCCCGATCTCGGAGCAGGCGGCGGACGATGGCGCGGCGCACCGTCTGTGGGAAGAGAGCGAGAAATTGCTGGCGAAAGCGGGCTACTGATCGCGGGGGGATGGCCATGGGCAATGGACCAATGGACCAATGGACCAATGACCATTCCCTGATCGTCGGGAACGGACCCGCGCCGATATCCTAATCCTCGTAGACCACCGTGACATGCGGCGATGTGGGCAGCGCCTGACAGGTCAATATATAGCCCTGTGCCACCTCCTCTTCGGACAGGACGCTATTCTCCACCATCGCCGCCGACCCTTCGGTCACGCGCGCGATGCAGGTGGCGCATGCCCCGCCAAGGCAGGAGAAAGACGGGTTCACGCCCGCGTCCAGCGCCATGCCCAGAATCGCGGCACCCGGATCATAGACGATGTCCACGGTCTTGCCGTGCCTGCTGATGGTCAGCGTGATCGGTGCTTCGCCAGAGGTCATCGTCATGCCCGCGCCATCATCCAGCAAACCGGCCTCGTCAAGAGGGCGCTATCATGTCGAAGGACAGGGGGATTGGCGCGGGAACCCGCACAGGGACTGGCCCTGCCCCCTGCCCGACGCTAAGGCCGACGCACCACAGGAGACTTGTGCCATGACGCCCACCGACCGACCGCGCCGCAGCGCGCTCTATCTGCCCGCCTCCAATGCCAAGGCGATCGCAAAGGCCCGCACCCTGCCCGCCGACGTGGTGATCCTCGACCTGGAGGACGCGGTCGCGCCGGAGGCAAAGGCGGAAGCCCGCGCCGCCGCCGTGGCCGCCGTGCGCGAGGGGGGCTTTGGCGACCGGGAGGTGGCGATCCGCGTCAACGGCCGCGACACTCCATGGGGGGCGGAGGATGTGGCCGCTGTCGCCACGTCCGGGGCCGATGCGATACTGGTGCCCAAGGTCGACGGACCGGCGGACATCGCCCACTATCACACAGCCCTTGCCGCCGCGCCCGCGACCACGCAGCTCTGGGCGATGATCGAGACCTGCGCCTCGGTCGGCAATCTGTCCGCCATCGCCGCCACTGCCGCTGCGACCCGCCTGTCGCTGTTCATCATGGGCGTCAACGATCTGGCCAAGGAGATGCGCGCGCGCCTGACGCCGGAACGCACCCCCTTCCTGCCGATCCTCAGCCTGACGGTATGCGCCGCCCGCGCCCATGGCGTCGCGCTGCTCGACGGTGTGTGCAACGAGTTTCGCGACCTCGGCATCTTTCGCGCGGAGACTGAGCAGGGCCTGCTCTTCGGCTTCGACGGCAAGACGCTGATCCACCCGGACCAGATCGCGCCGTGCAACGCGATCTTCTCCCCCGGCGCCGAGGAACTGCGCTGGGCCGGGGTGATTATCCATGCCTTCACCCTGCCCGACAATGCGGGCAAGGGCGCGATCAAGGTCGAGGGCAAGATGGTGGAACTGCTCCACCGCGATCAGGCCCGGCGGCTGGTGGCCGTGGCGGAGATGATCGCGGCGCGGAGCTGATCGCTCCCTTCAAAAAACCGGCGCGATATTCGGCAGCTCGAAGTTCGTCCTGATCCCCGGTGCGGCCGCCACCACTGCCGGGATCGCATTGACCGGGCGATGCGCGGTCAGCCCCGGCGTGAAGGCCGCATAATCCTCGATGGCAACGGGGAAGGTCAGGCGCAGTTCCATGGGCGCATCGCCCTCCACCTTCACATTCCAGCCCGCATAGAGCATCTCGCCCCAATCCTTGTCGAGATCGGTGGTGCAATACCAGTGCGCACGGAACCGCAGCAGCGGCTTGCCGCCGCGCATGCCCGTGACGGTGATGCGCAGGCCGGCGACGGTGCCTGCCTCGATCCTGCCTGCGGCGATCTCCACATCCTTGTTCGCGGTCGCCATCTCGCCCTCGACCATGATCTCGTCCAGCGACAGGTTCATCGCCTCCGCCAACCCGGTCAGCGATCCGCTGAAATCCTTCTTCACATGGGCCAGCATATGCTGGTTGAACGGGCCGGGGGAGACGCCGTAGCCCATCTGCTGAAAGATCATCTCGGGCGAATTGCGGCTTTCCATATTCGCATATTCGTTGATCGTCAGACAGTCGAGCCGCCGCTGCTGCGCCAACAGGGGCAGCGGCAGGGCATCGGAGATAAAGCCGGGGCTGCTGCCCGAACTGTGGATCGACGTACCCCCCTCGATGCAGGCGGCCTCCACTGCGGCGCGGCGCTCCGGGTTCATCGCGGAAGGGTGCAGAAACTCCCCGCGCGGCGTGATGATATTCTTGCCGGACGCCAGCAGGCGGCACAGCTGGTCATAGTCGGTGAAGGCAGGCATGTAGAGGACGGCATCCGCCTCCAGCGCGATGATGTCGTCCACCTTGTCCGTCGCCAGCACGCCCGTCACCCGACCCAGCCCGCACAATTCGCCCGCATCCTTGCCCGCCTTCGCCGCCGACGTCACATAGACGCCAACCAGATCGTAGAGCGGATGTTCGATGACGGTCCGCAGGCTGCGCGATCCGACATTGCCGGTCGCCCATTGGACGACCCTGTAACGCTCGGTCTCCGGCATCCCATTCTCCCATTCGATCCTGCTCGTTCAGGCCAGATTGGCGCCCGCCATCTGCCGCGCCATCCCCGCATGGGGACATGACCCTCTCGGCCCATCCACGCCAGCCGGAAATGGGCGAGGCATCGCCCCGCCCGCTCGTCAAAAGCCCCATATCAAAGGCGCGTATCGGCACCGCGCATCAGAATTTCGCGCCGAGTTGCACGCCCCATGTCGCCGGGCTGTTTCAGATATTGCCCACGCCAAAGCCGTTGGGCAGCACCTGCGTGCGATAGCGGCGGTCGGTGACATTGTCGCCATAGACCGCGATGCTGTAGCGGTCCGAGGCGTCGGTCCACTGCGCGCGCAGGGCGAGCTGCTCATAGCCCGCCTGATGGAATTGCGTGCCCGACGGCCCGAATACAGGGCGCTGGTATAATAGAGGTTGCCGGACAGGACCAGGCTGCCGCCCCCCGCAATATCGAACATATATTTGCCGCCGATATTGCCGGTGAAATCCGGCACCCGCTGTATCTTCACATTGCTGAGCGGCGTCGGGATCGGGATGAAGAAGCCGCCGAACGGCCCCGAATATACCGGCGCCTCCGGGAAACTCTCGTAGCGGGCATGGGTATAGGCCGCGCCGATATTCAGGTCGAAACGGCTGGCGACAGGATAGCGCGCCTGCGCTTCCAGACCCCAGATTTCAGAGGTTGCGGCATTGAGACATTGGCCTGCCAGATGTCGCTGAAAACCGAGACAGGCGGGTGACAGCAGGCGAGCAACGGCAGGTGGCGCATGCCGTTGCTTCCGATATGCCTCAGGGTGTGAAGATGCCGATCGTGTCCTGACGGGGATCGGGCGTCTCGGCCCGCCAGCGCACCGATCCGAACGGCCGGGCAAGCTGCCGCCGGACGCGTTGCCGCCGGTCGCCTTCCTGATGATAGCCGTCCGCCTGCGCCTGCACATCCCGGTCGGCATGGGTGCTGCGATCGCGCAGCCGCAGATAGTCGCCCCAGGTCGGGCACTCGAACCGCTCGGTCCAGGCCCAGGGATTACCGATGGCGCGGGACAGCGACCAACTGAACCCGCCATTGCGCTGCCGGATGCGCTGCACCTTGAGCATCACTCCATAAAAATCGCGCGCCATTGCCGGATCGACATTATAATCGACCTCGATCACGATCGGGCCGGAACGCAATGTGATGTCCAGCGCGATATCCGGCTCATAGCCGAACTCGACCAGTTCCAGGTCGCTATCCTCGCCCGCCGCGTCCCGGATCGGCATCAGCAGGCCCGACAGTCCGACCAGCAGCAGCGCGATGCCAGACGCCACCATGGCGATCTGGAGACCCCATGAAGAGGCGACCTGCCCCCACATGATCGCACCGCCCGCGATGCCGCCGGTCAGGGCGGAGGTGAACAGCGACAACGCCCGCGCCGTGACCCAGCGCGGCGCGGCAAGCTGCACCGCGACGTTCATCAACGACACGGTCAGGATATTGCCGCCACCCGCGACGAAAAAGCCGACGGCGGTAAGCCAGACATTGCCGCTCAACCCCATCAGCGCCAGCGCCGCGGCCGAGACCAGCGCAGACCAGCGCAGGGCATTCTCCGTGCCGATGCCGTCGCGGATCGGCTGGATCAGGAGCGCGCCGACGACTGCGCCGATGCCGCTCGCACCCAGCAACAGGCCATAGGTGCCCGCATTACCATGCAGCAGATCCCGCGCGATCAGCACGCCCAGCGCCGAATAGGAGGCCGTCGCCAGGCCGAACAGCACGGCACGTCCCAGCACGCGGCGAATGGGCGGTGAATGAAGGGCATAGCGCATGCCGGACAATATGGCCCGGTCGATCCGCTCGGGCGGCAGGCGCGAGGGCACATGCGCGCGCTTCCATAGCCAGAACGTCAGGAACAACGGGATATAGCTGATCGTCGTCAGGCTGAACGCCGCCTTGGCACCCCACGCCAGCACGATGACACCGCCCAGCGCGGGTCCGAAACTGCGCGCGATATTATAGCTGATCGATCCCAGCGCGACGGCGGCGGGAAGCTGTTCCGGCTCCACCTGCTCGCGGATCGACGATTGCCAGGACGGCAAAAATGCCGCCACGCCCGCCCCGATGATGACGCAGAACAGCAACAGCATCCAGGGCGAGGTATAGCCCAGATACGCCAGCACGGTGAGCAGCGCAGCGCCCGCGATGGAAAAGGCCAGCCCGGACATGGCGATCTTGCGCCGGTCGAACATGTCGGCAATCGCGCCAGCGGGCACGGCGAACAGCATCATCGGCAGCATCAGCGCGGTCTGCACCGCCGCGACCATACCCGCGGACGTGGTGAGATGCGTCATCTCCCATGCCGCGCCGACACCCAGAATCAACTGGGCGAGATTGGAAAAGAGGCTGGCGATCCAGATGTTGCGGAATACAGGCTGGCGCAACGGTGCAAATGCACTACCCCTTCCGGCGCTGGCCGCTCCGCTTGTCTCCGTCACTCGCACATCTCCCCGTTACCGATTATGTCTCGCCCCGCCTTACCCACTGGCGACAGAACACGCGTTAAGCAACCATCTCTGTGCCGCGCTGCCGACAATCATCCTGTCGAAATAACCCTGTTAATGAAGCGGACAGATGAAACGTGCAGATGAAAAAGAAGGCCAACAACATGTATTCCCGCCATCTCCACCCACGCCCCGGATGAACCGCATCACACCTGCGAGCCGGAGGAATTGAAAATTCCGCCGCAATACCTACTTGCAAGTAAACAATCGCGGGAGCGATACGTCCCCTGATGGCATCGCCCTCCCCTGCATGTCATAGCGCAGGAATATGGTCCCGCCGAAGGACGTGAGGGAGATAAAGATGGCCGACGCATTCATCATCGACGCCGTGCGGACACCGCGCAGCATCGGCAAAGTGGGCAAGGGCGCCCTTTCCAGGATGCTGCCGCAACATCTGGCCGCCACCGTCATGAAGGCGATCAAGGACCGCAACAATATCGACACGGCCGACGTGGATGACGTGATCTGGGGTGTCAGCGCCCAGTTCGGCGCGCAGGCGGGTGACATGGGGCGCATGGCGGCGCTGGACGCGGGCTATGATCCCAAGGCCAGCGGCATGACCCTGGACCGTTTCTGCGGTAGCGGGCTGACCGCAGTGAACCTCGCCGCCGCCAACATCATGGCAGGCATGGAGGATCTGGTCGTCGCGGGCGGCACGGAAATGCTGTCCTACGTCAGCAGCTATGGCGCGGAATTGCGCGCGGCGGGCCTGCAAGGGGGCGGGCTGGGCAGCAACAATCCCCGCCTCCAGGCGAAATGGCCGCAGACCAACCAGGGCGTCGCTGCGGATGCCATCGCCGCCATCGCTGGCATCACCCGCGAGGACATCGACAAACTGGGCCTTGAGAGCCAGCGCCGTGCCGCCATCGCCATCAAGGAAGGCCGTTTCGACAAGTCGACCGTGCCCGTCTACGACGTCGACGGCACCCTCCTGCTCGACCATGAGGAATTTCCCCGCCCCAACACCACCATCGAGCAGCTCGGCCAGCTCAAGCCCGCCTTCGAGGCGATCGCCGACATGCCGGCGGAGGCGGATGGCACCACCTTCAAGGGGATCATCAACAAGGTCTATCCCGGCGTCGACGTGAAGCCGCTGCATCATGCAGGCACCTCGTCCGGCGTGGTGGACGGTGCCGCCGCGCTCCTGCTCGCCTCTGCCGACTATGCCGACAGGCATGGCCTCAAAAAGCGCGCCCGCGTGGTGGCGACCGCCAACATGGGCGGCGATCCCACGCTGATGCTCGACGCACCTGTCCCCGCCGCGCAAAAAGTGCTCAAGCGCGCTGGCCTGACCGTCGCTGACATCGACGTGTTCGAGGTCAACGAGGCCTTTGCCGCGGTGGTCGAGAAGTTCATCCGCGAACTGGGCATCGACCGGGAAAAGATCAACATCAACGGCGGCGCCATCGCATTGGGCCATCCCATCGGGGCAAGCGGCGCTGTCCTGATCGGCACTGCGCTGGACGAGCTGGAGCGCAGCGGCGGCCGCTACGCCCTCATCACCATGTGCGCGGCAGGCGGAATGGCGCCCGCCATCATCATCGAACGGGTCTGACCCCGGCCTCCAGGCGTGCCGCCCGTGCCATTTTGACGGGGCCTCACGCCTTCCCTTTCCGGCGATCTTCGTTAAAGTCGGCTCTTTATAGGGAAAGACTGTTATGAAGCCGGTGACGCTGGAGGCGCAGGACACGCCAGATCGCAAGCGCGACCTGTCGCGCAAGCTGACGGTGGTTGCCCGCCACCTCCGCAACCGCTTCGACCAGAGCGTGACCAAATTGGGTGTCACCCGTTCGCAGTGGACACTGATCGCCGTCGTGGCGGGCAGGCCCGGCCTGACCCAGCGCACCATCGCCGAAGTGCTCGAAATCTCCGAGGCCGCGGCAGGCCGCCTCATCGACCGGCTCTGTGCCGAGGGCCTGCTGGAACGCAAGGCGCGCAGCGACGACCGCCGCGCCTACAGCGTCCATCTGACGGACGCCGCCGCCCCCTATCTGGAAACGCTCAGCGGCATCGCCCAGCGCAATGAGGAGGAGACCTTCTCCGGCCTCGACGAGGAGCAGCTGGAGCAGCTCGATACCCTGCTCGCCCTCGTCTATAACAATGTCGCGGCCCAGCGCGAGACGCTGAAGACGCCAGTCTGACGGTCGGTCGGCGGGGCCTGCCCGGCTCTGACTTCCCACCTGCGCGGGAATGACTGATGGGGGTGGGTAGCGGACTGGCGGCTTTCGGACGCAAATTATGCGTTTAGTCTCGCAGGGACCAATCTCGATCGACTTCGAAGACAACCCCCGGCAACTTCTTGTTGACCTGAATGTCCGTGACTTCGTAATTGAAGATGACTCTCTCATCGTCGCCAGATTGGCTGCGCAACAACATGCCGCGTAGATCGCCACTTGTCGCGTAACATGTGCTGTTCCAAACGAGCCCAGACATACCACTGCAGATGACCGGCAGTCCCGCCACCGTGTCTTGTGACGTCCTGATACGTCCATGCGAGGGTGGCAAAGCCGATCGCGCCATTAAGGTCTGAAGTTGGATGAAGGCGCCCGAATATTCCCCGGCACTCCGTCCTGTCCGAAATGATCCGAGGGGAGGTAGCGCATTCTTATCAAAAGCAAAGCTGTGGATGAAACCATCGGCGACGTAACCCCGTTGGACCTCAAGTGATACGTCAATTAAATCGGCGCACTTTCGTAAATTGTCTTTAGCGTATGGTATTTGAATGGATCTGATAAAAACGACACCTTGATTTTTTGTCCCAAAAAACCAAAATTCACTTTCATAGGTCGAACTGAATTTCGAAATAAGGTCTTGGCGCCCTTTTTCAGTTCCCTGACAAAATTTCTCAGATTTGGCGCTGCTTGGTAAAACTTGGTCGCCTGCCACACCATGCGCATAGACGCCGTGTATGTCAGGAAATTTGTCGTAGACGTCGTCTTCCCCCCTTTCAGTGTTGTCACGCAAAAAAGCTGGGATTGGCGCTTGTTCTGCAGCTCCGGCAGGAACGAAAGCACAGCCGCTCAACATAGTGATGGTGATGCGGAGGCATTGGGTTGCCACCTGAAATCTGTTGAACAGACAAACCTCCCACTTTCCGTTTATGTTAGTATCCTGGTTTTTTCGGCGCGCAATAGCCCCCCGTACGAATATCTGCTGACAGGCTCCGAATAGTGAATAATGAATGACCGCAAATGGTCGAACCCAACCGGCTCGCACCCCACCCGAATCAAAAGGGCCGCCCCAATGGGACGGCCCTTTTCCCGAAAGCCGGTTCGAGCCGGCCCTCCTGGCGATCAGCGCGTGGAGATCAGCGCGTTCTTCGTCAGGCTCGTTGCGATCTTGCCGTCAGCGGCGGAGATGGTGTTGCCCGGCACGGTCACGAGGCGGCCGTCGAGAATGATCTGGGCCGAACCGTCCGCTGTCACCTTGTAGATGGCGCCGAGGCGGACGCCGCCACTGGCATACAGCATCTTGCCCTTTTCGGCGGCAGCCTGCGCGTTGGCCGCAACCGGCGCGAAAGCGAGCGCAGCAAGGACAACCAGACCGGAAAGCTTCTTCATAAAAAAACTCCATAATTCGTTACCGGGCGTCAGACCGAATCAGAAGCACTGACCGGCTTATACTAAGTCAGGTTAGTATGCTGCATATGCGAAAGTCAACAGTTTTTGTAGACTCACCAGTCAATTGCCTGCCTGAGTTCCCTAAGAAATTATTGTGGCTGGCCAAAGTTTTCTCTTTGCCGGAATCGATCCATTTGTCTCGCCAACGGGGCGTCATGCCGCGCGTTCGACCCATATGGATAAATGCCAATGCCCCTTGGCAACAATATGCATCACTCCGCCCTGCATCCCGAACGGCAGGATTTCGGTTCAGCGTGCCCCGATAAATCATGACGCGACTGCGAGATCATATCACCGCGACCGGATCCCGGGGCTTCCAGGATCGCTCGGGCGGCGACAGCCAACCGACTCGTTGCGGTTGCGAACCTACAATGGGCATAGACAGAGTTATAGAGTTTTGACCGATCGTGGCGCACAGCATGCATATTATGCGGCCTCCCTGTCGGGCCGCACTCTTCATTTCGCGGATGCTCTGTGTCGCCCGCTCGACAAGCCTGTCACAAAATTACCGTTGCCGAGCCGGCAATATCGCGCTGGCACTGCCGCCCTGTGCCATGATCGCCTGTCCTGCCCGCCGCCGCATCGTCGCGGCGATGGCGTGTCCTGCCCCGCACGTCCGGCTTGCAGGACAGCGCCATGACCCTATTTTACCGAGCCTGGCTCCCGCAGAATGCTCCGACAAGACCCGCCTCAGGCGGCGCGGATAAACATAAGGTTGTGGTGTGATGACTCAGGTTATGAAGGGTGTGCGGATTCTTGAAGTCGCGCAGTTCACGTTCGTCCCCGCAGCGGGCGCGATCCTGGCGGACTGGGGCGCGGACGTCATCAAGGTGGAGCATCCCGTACGCGGCGACACGCAGCGGGGCTTCCTCAACATGGGCGGAGTCACGCTGGACCCGCTGCGCCACACGCTGATCGAACATCCCAATCGCGGCAAGCGCAGTGTCGGCATCGACCTTGCCACGCCGGAGGGACAGGAAGTCCTTTATGAGCTGGCCAAGACCGCCGACGTTTTCCTGACCAACTATCTCCCGCAGGTACGCCAGAAGAACAAGTTCGACGTCGAGCATATTCGCGCGGTCAACCCGAACATTATCTATGCCCGCGGCAGCGCGCTGGGCAACAAGGGACCAGAGCGTGAAGTCGGCGGGTTCGATGGCACCTGCTTCTGGGCGCGCAGCGGCGTGGCGCACGCCATGTCCCCGGCGGAGCTTGACGGTCCACTGACGCAGGGCATCCCGGCCTTCGGCGATTCCATCGGCGGCATGTTCATCGCGGGCGGCATTTCGGCGGCGCTCCTCCACAAGGAAAAGACCGGCGAGGGCGTGGAACTGGACGTGTCCCTGCTCAGCGCCGCCTGGTGGGCCTCGGGCGCGCTGATCTCGCAGGTGATGGAGACAGACATCCTGTCGCCCAATGGCATGCCGACCTCGGGCGGGTCGCTGCGCAATCCCTTCATGGGCAATTTCCGTACCTCCGACGGCGGCACCATCAACCTGTGCATGGTCAGCCCGACCGGACTCATCCGCGACACCTTCGAGAAAGTCGGCGTGCCCGAGGCGGCTGACGATCCACGCTTCAAGGACGTGCTGTCGCTCATCGACAATGCGGGCGCTGCCAGCGACATCCTGGTCAAGGCGTTCGCGCAAAAACCCTTTGCCTACTGGCGCGACCACCTCAAGTCGCTCAAGGGCCAGTGGGCGCCCGTCCAGAGCTTCCGCGACCTGCTGACCGACGAGCAGACCGTCGCCAACGACATGATCGTAGAGGTCGAGGGCGCTGACGGCGGCAAGCCGCTGCGTCTGGTGCGCGGCCCGGTACAATTCGATGGCCAGCCGCTCGAAACCACCCGCGCGCCCCAGGCTTCGGAACATACCGAGTTGGTCCTGATGGAACTGGGCGTCGAATGGGACAAGATAGAGGAATGGAAGGCCGCGGGCGCCATCGCCTGACGCCTGTAAACGCCTATAGGAGCCAGAAGCAAACTCCCGCTCTGCCGCCACCGGGGCGCGGTCATCCGCGACATTTTCGAGCATTTCGGGTTCGAGCATTTCGGGCTGGCCGAGGCGGGGGACGCCCCCCGTTCTGCCGACGCCCCTACGCTTTTCGCCCATGCGGAGCCGGCGGGCGCGATAATCGCCACGGCGATTGCCGCCAAACCCTTTACCTATTGGCAAGAGCATCTCAAGACCATGAAGGGCCGGTGGGCGGCCGCGCAAAACTGCCTCGACCTCGCCGAAGACGCGCAGGCGCTGGCCAATGACATGTTCTTCAAGGTTGATATGATGGACGGCGGCTGCCCGATGAAGATCGTGCGCGGACCCGTTCAATTACCCATCAGACCACCGTCTCGACTCGCGCGCCCCAGGTATCGGAGCATACTGAGTCGGTATTGCTGGAACTGGGGCTTGAATGGGACCGGATCGAGCGCCTAAAGGCAAATGGTGCAATCGCCTGAAGGGCGACATGGAGGATGAAGCGGAATGAAGCCAGGAACGAAGCTCAAGAGCACCGTCGATGACACCGAAGTGATGGTGATCAAGGTCGGCGAGGGCACGATCGAGTGCGGCGGCGCCGCTATGGCCGAGGCAAAGCCCGCTGAACTGGGCACGCTCAGCGCCGACTTCTCGACCGGCACGCTGATGGGCAAGCGATACGTCGATGCCGCCGGCACGGTCGAGCTGCTCTGCGTCAAGCCCGGCAAGGGCAACCTCTCTGTCAGCGGCGTTGCGCTGTCCATCAAGGACGCCAAACCCCTCCCAGCTTCGGACTGAAACCAAAAGGAGTTCGGGGCCACCCATGAACATCTCGCTGATCCTCGAAATGGCGGCGGAGGCCGCTTCCGACCGTGTCGGCCTCGTCTGCGATGGCCAACGCTGGACCTATGGCGACCTGATCGCCGCTGCCCGGGGCGCTGCGGAGACGATCCGCAAGAACAGCGTCGAGCATGTGGCATTGCTGGATGAGAGCAGCGAGGCGGGCGCCATCGCCCTGTTCGGCGCTGGCCTGGCCGGGGTGCCTTATTGCCCGCTGAACTATCGGCTGGCCGATACGGATCTGGCGGCCCTGCTGGAGCGGATCACGCCATCGCTCATCATCGGCGACGTGGCGCGGGTGAAGCGCCTCTGCCCCGACGAGCGCAATGTCGTCCTGTCGCGGGCGGAATTCGTGGCGGCGGCGCAGGCAGCCGCAACCGACGCCCCGACCGAGGGTGACGAGGGTGAAGGGATAGCGATCCAGCTGTTCACCAGCGGCACGACCGCTGCGCCCAAGGCGGCGATCCTGCGCCATTCCAACCTCCTCTCCTACATCCTCGGCACCGTCGAATTCGGTTCGGCGGACGAGGCGGATGCCGCCCTGGTCAGCGTGCCACCCTATCATATCGCGGGCATCTCGGCGCTGCTCAGCTCCATCTACTCGCTGCGCCGCATCCTGCTGCTCCCCGCCTTCGACCCGGAAGCGTGGATCAGGCTGGCAGCGGCCGAGGGCGCCACCAACGCCTTCGTCGTACCGACCATGCTCAGCCGCATCATCGCCAAGCTGGACGAGGACAAGGCGGAGGGCGAGATCGACCATGACATCTCCGCCCTGCGCGCCATCGCCTATGGCGGCGGCAAGATGCCGCTGGAGATCATCGACCGCGCGCTGGACCTGTTCCCCGTAGCCAGCTTCACCAATGCCTATGGCCTGACCGAGACCAGCTCCACCGTCGCTCTGCTCGGCCCGGACGAGCATCGCGCCGCGCACAAGGCGACGGACGAGACCGTCCGCGCCCGCCTCGCCTCCGTCGGCCAGCCGCTGCCCACCATCGAACTGGAAATCCGGGACGAGGATGGCAAGGTTCTGCCCGCTGGCGAACGCGGCGAAATCTACGTCCGCGGCGATCAGGTGTCGGGCGAATATAAGGAGCGCTCCGCGCTCACCGCCGATGGCTGGTTCCCCACCCGCGACGCGGGCTGGCTGGACGAAGAGGGCTATCTCTTCCTCGCGGGCCGTGCCGACGATGTGATCGTGCGCGGTGGCGAGAATATGTCGCCGGGCGAGATCGAGGATGTTCTCGCCACCCATGCCGCCATCGCGGACAGCTGCGCGGTCGCCGTTCCCTCCGTCGAATGGGGCGAGGCTGTGGGCGTCGCCATCGTCGTGCGCCCCGGCCATGACACGCCAGCCGTGGCCGAACTCTCCGAACTGGTCCGCGCGCGCCTGCGCTCCAGCCGCGTGCCGGAGAAGATATTGTTCGTGGCGGAACTCCCTTATAATGAAATGGGCAAACTGCTCCGCCGCGAGGTCAAGAAGCTGTTTGCCGACTGACACCGATCCTGCTGGCGCCCATATTACCGGGAATTGGGTCACCAAAGCTTCGCCCCCACCGGCGATCCCGCTGGCGGGCTGGGCCGGACACCATGTCGCTGGTCTTTTCGCACTGACAGGAAAAGCCGTGCCGCCCGATCTGGGGGGCGCGGCTCTTCTCGTTGAGCGGGCGGCGATCAACGGCTTCACCGTACCGGTCGCCAGCGCCCGGACCCCTGCCGACCAGCCGGTCCCCTCGGCAGGCGGCGGATGCCGCCTGATCCCCGCACGGGACGGCGGATGGGTCGCCATCAACCTCGCGCGCCCGGATGACCGTGCCCTCCTCCCCGCCCTGTTCTGCGACGACACTCTCGACCCGCAGGACGACAGCGCCATCGCCGCCCGCATGGCGCTTTGCGATGCGGGGGACAGTGTCGCGCGTGGCCGGGAGATGGGCCTCGCCCTCGCCTCCATCGACGAATATCCCGCCAGCACCGGCATGGTCGTCACCGCCATTGGCCCCCGGTGCGCCCCGCCATCCGGGCGACCGCCACTGGTCGTCGACCTGTCCGCACTCTGGGCCGGTCCGCTGGCCGGGCACCTCCTCTGGCGCGCGGGCGCAGAGGTGGTGAAGGTCGAAAGCCGATCCCGCCCGGACAGCATGCGCGACGGCGATCCCGGCCTCTTCGCGTTGGTCAATCAGGGCAAGGCCAGCGTCGCTCTCGACCTGCGCGATCCCGCCGACCGTGCTGCCCTGATCCTGCTCATCGAGCGGGCAGACATGGTGATAGAGGCCGCCCGTCCCCGCGCCCTTCTCCAGCTTGGCATCGACGCGGACGCCATCGTGGCGCGCGCGCCCGGCCTCGTCTGGCTGACCATCACCGGCCATGGCGCCGCGCAGACCGCCACCGGCAGCGCCGCCGACTGGGTGGGGTTCGGCGATGATTGCAGCGTGGCAGGCGGGTTGAGCGACGCCCTGCGCGAAGCGACCGGCCGGATCGGATTCGGCGGCGATGCGCTTGCCGACCCGATCAGCGGTATCGTCGCCGCCCATACCCTGTGGAACCGCTGGAGCCGGGGCGAGGGCGCGCGCATCATCCTGTCCATGAGCGCGATTGTCAGGACGGCGCTGGACCGGGAACGGCTCAACGATCCCGCGACCTTCTCCACCGACCTGAAGCATTGGGTCGCCGCCGCCGGACATCCAATCGCTCCCGGCCCCGCCCGCACCCCGATCGCGCCGGTGGCACCGCTGGGCCGGGACAATGCGCTATGGCTGGGCGGCACGCGATGATCTGTAAGCGGGATGGCGATCCTGCGCTGAGCATCCTTCAACGGAACGCCAATGGCCGCAGCGCGAGGAATGACGCTGCAACTCCCTTGCACTTCGTCCGCGTCCGGCGCCACAATGCCGGGCCACGGCGCCGCGACCTCCGCGCGCAACCGCATCAGCCCCATGGGAACGACCGCAGCCGCCCGGCATTCCCACCATCCGGCCGCATCCCGCCCCCTCCGCAAGCCATGATACCATGCTGATCCGCCACGCCGACATCCATGGCCATGGCACGGGCGACCTGCGTATCGCCGATGGCCGCATCGCCGCCATCGGCGCGCTGGAGCTACTCCCTGCCGAGCCGGTGATCGACGCGCGCGGCGGCGCCCTGCTGCCTGGGCTGCACGACCATCATATCCATCTGGCCGCCCTCGCCGCCCGGCGCGATTCCCTCCCCTGCGGCCCACCCGACGTGATGGACGAGGCGGCGCTCGCTGCCCGCCTCGCCGCGCCCGGCACCGGCTGGCTGCGCGGCATCGGCTATCATGAGAGCGTCGCCGGGATGCTCGACCGGGCGATGCTGGACCGCATGGCGCCCCATCGCCCGGTCCGTATCCAGCATCGCTCCGGCCGCATGTGGTTCCTGAATTCCGCGGGACTGGACGTGCTGCTCACTGCCGCGGATGCGCCGCCCGGCCTCGACCGCGCCACCGGCCGCCTCTTTGACGAGGACCGCTGGCTACGCGGCGCTTTGGGCGGCACCCCGCCGGATTTCGCGGGCGTCAGCGCCGATCTCGCCCGGTGCGGCATCACCGGCATCACGGACATGTCCCCCGCCAACGATACCGCCATGGCCGCGCATTTCATCGCCCAGCAGGCGGCGGGGCATTTACGCCAACGCTGCCTGCTCGCGGGCACCCTCGCTCTTGTGGATATGCCCGCCACCGCCACTCTCGCCACCAGCCAATTCGCCATCGGCCCTGCCAAGATCCACCTGCACGAGGCGGACCTGCCCGACTATGACGCGACGGTCGCCTTCATCACCGCCGCCCATGGGCAGGACCGCGTCGTGGCCATTCATTGCGTATCGGAGACGGAACTGGTCTTCGCTCTGGCCGCTCTGGCCGAGGCAGGATCACGCCCGGGCGACCGCATCGAACATGCCTCGATAGCGCCGAACTCCGCCGTCGCGGAAATCGCCCGGCTGGGCGTCGCGGTCGTCTCCCAACCCCATTTCATCGCAGAGCGTGGCGACCAGTATCGTACCATGGTCGAACCGGACTCCATTCCCCGCCTCTACCGCCTGCGCGCCTTCCTCGACGCCGGTGTCACGCTGGCAGGCGGCAGCGATGCCCCGTTCGGAGAGCCAGACCCCTGGGCCGCGATGCGCGCCGCCGTCTCCCGCCGGACCCGTACCGGCCACAGCATCGGCGCGGGCGAGGCGCTCACCCCGGAGCAGGCGCTCGCCCTCTTCCTCGCCGACCCCGTCGACCTTGGTCACCAGCGGACAATCACCGTCGGTGCGCCCGCCGACCTGTGCCTCCTCGATCGTGCCTGGCAGCAGGCCCGTACCCGCCTCTCAGCCGACGATGTCCGCATGACCATCCTCGGCGGCGCCATCGTCCATGATCGCATCGATCAGGCCCCATGACAGCGCGGTCGCCGCGTCGATCCGCTTGCCCGACAGGATCATGAGCGCGGCCCGCTGCCGCCCGATCCGCCGCGACACCGACACGCACCCACCCGCGCCGGGCAGCAGCCCCATCGCCAGTTCCGGTAACTGAAACCACGCACCACGATCCGCCACGACCCGCGCCGCAAAGGCTGCCATCTCCAGCCCCGCACCCACGCACGCCCCCTGCACATGCACGCGCAGCTTCTCCCGGCAGCGGACAATCGCATGGGCAGGTAATGTCGCCATGCGGATGCCATGCGCCACCACCGGGTCGCGGGTCGTCCCGAACTCCTCCAGATCGGCCCCCACGCAAAAGGCCCTGCCCACCGAACGCAGCACCACCTGCTCTGCATCGGGATCGAGCGTGGCCAGTTCAAACGCCTCCCGCAATGCATCGCGCATCGTCCGGTCGATGGCGTTGCGCGCGTCCGGGCGGTCGATCACCATTTCCAGCCGCTCGCCAACCCGCTCCAGCCGCAACGCACCGGGCGGCAGGACCGCCCCTACCCTCCGCGCCGCCAGCCATGCCCCATGCTCACCGCCCGCCTGAAGCAGCCCATAAGCCATGGACTCCTGCACCAGAGCCGCCTCCATCCCCAGACCCTCGATGCCGCGCAAAAGCTGCACGACGACCGCCGCCGCCTGTCGGTTCGCACCGATGGCGGCCAGCAGCGTCGGTAACATGACCGGCCTTTCGACTACCGCATCAAGGCGATGGGCCAGCGGATGCGCCGCATCACCCACCCCGATCAGCGGGCAGGGCGGCATCCGCAGTCCCGGCACATCACCCATCACGCCGCTCAGGTCGACAAGCATCAGCGGACGCGACTCGCCGTCCCGCCCTGCGGTCAATGCCTCCGAATCAAGGAACAGATCGGCCGTTTCCACCCCACCGCTATTAAGCAGCCCCGCCCCGGCCGCAATCACCCCCGTCATATCCCCCTGCTTTGGCCATAAACGAGAGTATCTCATTTTTTATTGACAAGCCCCGTCGTTATAGTGTCTGCTCATATATAAATGAGGGAGAGTCTGGATGGCTGGCGCGGCAGCGACGAACAAGGCCAAGATCGCCAAACGCGTGATCGAGGTGCTCGAATTCTTTGACGAGGAACATCGAGAGGCGACGGTGATGGACATCGTTCGTCGCTACAAGCGCCCGCAGTCGAGCACTTCGGATGTTAGGGGACTAGAGGTTCTGGAGTCCGGGATTATCCTCGACAAGGTGGGACATCGCGGGACAGACTGCCTGAAAAATGGGGTTTTCTGGGGCTTTCAGTGAACCCACCGGGGCGGCTGTGAACTGGGAGCTGTGTCTAAAGTGAATGGGCAAATAGACATCCCTCAGACACCACAAATTGTAGTCATGCCGTCGCCGCCTAAACACCCTCTTAAACCAGTAAAATGGGCCTCTCAAGGGCCTATAAGAGACGAGGCACGGCGCGTTGGGGTGCGGAAAAGCCTTGTCGAACTGGGAGCTGCTGTTTTTCGGGCCGGTGCAGGAAATCCGGGCATTTCAGGGCCGGGCATGGGCGGGAACTGGGAGGGAAATTTGGCGAACCTGCTACTCACGATGTGAGTAGGAGTCGCTCCGTGCTGTTCGGCGGCCGCTACTGGAACATCGATAGGATAATGATCCCCACCACCACGATGCCCAAGCATCCCATGCAACTTTGAAAGCTGTTCGGCCTAGGTCGAGATGCGTGCCATTGGCCAATCAGGTCCGATTTAGCGTTACAAAATCGGCAGACTTTGGCGTCAGCTTTTATAGTTTCTGCGCAAACAGGACATGATTTTTCTCCTAACCCCATAAATTACCTCTCAAAATCATGAAACTATTTGCTCTTAGGTCCAGCATCGTAATTGTCCGACCGATCATGCAGCATATTAGCATTGCCAGATGCTTTCGGAAACGTCGAGCCACAGTCGGTTGCCATCCCATGACGCCAGTTATCCGCTCGTTTCAAAATGCGGTCGTAAAGAACAGAAACATCATCTTTTGCAAGGTCACTCATTGCATCCGTTGGATTTCCTTCAATCAACTTAAGGCGTTCTGACACCTCTTCTGCGCACGCGAGCGAAATCTCGTCAAAGAAAGACGCATAATTGCGAAGAACACCATCATAGTGATCGAATGAGAAGCGTTGTCGCAGCGCCGCATCGAACGATGGAGCAATAAATAGGGCTAGGCAGCGACCTTCGTAAAGGACTTGCTGACCTAGTTCCCGGCGACGATCCGCCATCCTTGTCGCGATTTCTTCTACTGCTTTTAGGGACTCAAATCGTCGCTGGACACCCTCTGGAACGCCACCACGGCTACGCCACTGGTGAATTGCGCCTCTAGTATAGCCAAGAATCTCAGCGAGTTGCGCGTCAGAACGCGCGCCGAGCACGCTGCGCATATGAGAAATCTGCTCATCTGTTGTTGACATATATGTCTACATTAAGCTTTATGTAGACAAATTTGAATACAGAGGCAGAGCATGACATCTCCTATGGACGGCCCACTTCACCCGGAAGAGATCAAGGCCCGGTTGCGCATGCGCTACGGGACTCTGAAAAGCTTTGCAGAAACAAAGGGATTTGAGGCGCAGGCCGTCACCCGCGTTCTTGCGGGCATTCCTTGGCTCGTGCCTGCGCAGGCCATAGCTGACGAGTTGGGCATCCCGCTGCATCGGGTGTCCTCCTATTATTACAGAAAGATAGTCTCTGATCCTATTAGGCGAAAGCGCAGCATAGCGCATCGTCTAAATGCGGGGGCGCGCTAGACATGGGCGCGCTGGTTCCCTTCGCCTATGGCGATGCGCTGGTCCGCGTGGTCGAGGTCAGCGGCGATCCTTGGTGGGTCGCGGGCGATGTGGCCAAGGTGCTTGGCTATTCACATGTGCCGCACATGCTCCGCGTACTGGATGAAGATGAGAAGGGGGTCCGTAAAGTGGACACCCTTGGCGGCAGCCAGGACATGACCATCATCTCGGAGAGCGGCGTCTATCACGCCATCTTCAAATCGCGCCGGGCAGAGGCCAAGCATTTTCGCAAGTGGGTGACGACGGAGGTTCTGCCGTCGATCCGTAAGAATGGCTTTTATCTGGCCCCAACTGAACATGTCGCCACCGCCGCAGCGGGGCCATGGGAGCTTATGGAGCGGCGGATCGAGCAGCTCGAACGGCTGCTCACCATGCAGGAGCGGGTCGAGACGACCGCCTATGCACGGGTGACGACCTATACGCCGTCGCTGCTCGACATGAAGCATGACGGATCGCAACGACTGCGCCAGCGCCGCTTTCGCTGGTGGCACGATGTCGAGGTCCGCGAGGCCGCGATCCGCCATCATCTCCAGATGACCATCGATCAGGCGCGATTGCAGATCAGCGTCGAATTTGGCGCTGCCCGCGCGCCGTCGCGGTCATCGCTTGGCCGGTTCTGGCTGACCCTTACGAAGAACCGGAGAACCCACTGATATGGCTTCGCTCCCTATACCATCCCCTTCGTTCACTCCCGTCGATGACATTGGCTTCATCGACGTTGAAGCTATCGAGATCGGCCAGCGCTTGCGCCCGATTGATCCCGTGCATGCAGAGGTAATTGGACGTGCGATGCTTCGTGAGGGCCAGACCACGCCGATCGTGGTGTGCCGTCTCCCTGGTCGCAACCATTGGACGCTCGTTGTCGGGGGGCATCGCGTCACCGGCGCACGCCTCGTCGGCATTGAGCAGTTGAAGGCCGAACAAATCGGCACAGACCAATTTGAGCGCCGCCAACGTGAAGTATCCGAAAATCTCTGGCGGGCGGATTTAAGCCCTTATGATCGCGCCAATTTCATTGCTGAGCTGGTACTCCTGGCCAAGTTGCGGGCGGGCATAGACCCCAACGCTAGCGCGCAGGAAGTTGCGGGCGGGGCGCGCTGGCAGAAGAAGCTGGAAGCGCAGTCGCAGGATGCGCGGGACACGATGTCCCACGCATATGGCTGGACGGAAGAAGTCGCCGATCAAATCGGCCTTTCACGCCGCACCCTATCCCGCGATCTCATGCTCGCACGCATCGCCCCATCCGAGATCGCCCGCCTCCGCCTTCGCCGCCACCCGGTCGCGACCAATGCGACCCAGCTGCGGGCGCTGGCCAAGCTGGAGCCGGTCGAGCAGACGAAGGTGGTCAGCCTGCTTCTTCATGCTGATGCGAGGCTCGGCGAACCGGCCAAGTCGGTCGCGGAGGCTTGGTCCCGCATTCAGGGGCGCGCAAAGGCGCCCGCTGATGCCGAGACCAAGCGTCTGTCCGCCTTCCTCGGCCAGTTCGGGCGCATGGGTGTGGCGGAGAAGAAGGGCGCCCTCGCGGCCCTTGCCGCTCAGCTGCCTGCCGGGTTCCGGCTACTGACGCCTGACGATGCGGCCCGCCCAGCAACGCCCGCATTTTCCAATATGGCGGAGGTCGCAGAAGGGCTGGAGGCAGCCTTTTCCATACTCATTGACCTTTCGCTGGACGGCGGAGAGTCGGTCGATGACGATCGCATCCATGCGGCGCGCAGCAAGGTCCATATGGCCCTGCTGACCGCTAACACACTGAAGAAAGGCGGTGCAGCATGACTCCCGGTGTATCCTTCGCGTTTCGTGGCGGTAGCGCCATTGGACTCGTTATCGTTGGCGAAAAGGCCCTCCCGCTTCTGACCATCAATCCTGACGGCACCGTCGATTGCGACGATGTGTTGCGCGCGGGTGACGCGGGCGAGTTGTTCGTCGCATCCGTCCGGCATTTCGTGACCGCCCAGACCAAGGGGCTGGTTGGCGAATTGGCGTCGGCGCTGAGCCGGTCGCGTGAACTGGTCGCGGCTGAGCGCGAATGCTTCATAGAATGCGCTGCCGTCTGCCAGTGGGACGAAGCGACCGGCGATATGGTGCCCGACCTCGACACTCTGGATGACAGTGCGCGCCTTCATGTCGCCGGTCTGGATTGCCTGCTGGCCGATATGGACGCCGCACTCGCCAAGGCGGAGGCAAGGCGTTGAGTCCCGCGATGCTCGCCAGGCTTAAAGCTGTCCTCGGCATGGTCCTTGCCGAGGAAGTCTGGGGCACGCCCGCCGCTGACATCATCCGCCGCATGGTGGCGGAGCATGGCGGCTCCTATCGCGTCGCGCCGACGAACAACACGCTCACAGCCGGTGGCGTCAGTGCCACCTGCACATGGTCCAAGGATGTGGGCCTGCTCGCGGCCTGGCGGCGCAATGCGACCGTTCGCCTCTCGAAGGAGGGGTTGGCATGAGTTCACATCCTGATCTTGAAGATACCGGCTTTCTAGACCTCACAGCAGTGCGTGAGGCCTATTCAGCCATCATTATCCGCAGTCGTGCTGAAGCCCACCAACTCGTCAATCAGCAGATTGAGGCGCAGAGCGACAAGTTGGTGGCCGCTCCGGGCTGCGCTCATTTCTTGGGTCTTCGCGATCTCTATCGTCGCTTTCAGGCTGCCTTCGGCAACCAGATCGGTGGCGACAATGGCTGAAAGCAGCAAGTTCTGCACCGCCACGATGTGTGCGCGCAACTGGTCCAACCTTTTGGTGAGATCGGCATCCATCGTATCGTCTCCTTTGTGGTGGTCGGCATGACCGCCCCCATCATCTGCGCCGCCCATGCGTGCTCCGAGATCGTGGTGCGCGGCCAGCTCATGTGCAAGCCGCACTGGCTGGCACTGCCTAAGCCGATTCGCGACGAGGTCTGGGATAGCTGGCGGGCCTATCAGCCCAGCGCGGTGCGCGGTCTGGACGGCATGGAGATCGCGCGGCGCGGGATGCGCTATATGGCGGCGGTACGGGCGGCGCGCGAATATACGGTCGGCGCGGCCCCTTTGACGAACAGGATGCGCGAAGAACAGATCGCGTTCCGCAGCCAGCGCCAGTCCGCCGATGGCGCGCTGTCGGCCGAAAAGCCGATCCTTGAGACGGTCGAGGCCTTTCTCCAGCAGACGGCCATGCCACCCACCCGCTTCGGCCGGGAGGCAGCGCGCGATTCCCGCATCGTGTTCGACATGCGCGCGGGGCGGAAGCTCAGCGACCGCGTCTGCCGTCGCCTGCGCCATTTCATGGTGACATATCGGCGGGAGATCGCGCTGTGAGTGCCGCCGCTATCCTTTCGGCTTTGCAGGCCGGTGCCATGACCAACGCGCAACTGCGCGAAGCCACGGGCTTGCCCGTGGGCGCCATCACCAAAATCTGTCGCCGTTTGATGGGCAATGGCGAGGTCATCCGGCTGGACGGCTCAAAGGGCAGCGGTTGCGCGGCAGTCTATGCGTTGCCGGGTACAGTGGCCTCGCCCCGCCCGGCCTATATGGGCACGCGGGAGCGTGAAGACGCCATCATGGACCTGTGGGACCATGAGAATCTCAATGCTGCCCAGATCGCGCAGCGTCTTGGCATCCGTCAGGTCAACGTGCAGTCGATACTGAATTATATGCGCGAGGGCGTGGCCGAGAGGTCGCTGAGCGAGCCGGTCCTCGCACGCCATAATGCCGCGTTCGTCGCGGCTCTCCATCAGCACTATCCCAACGGGTGTCCGGCGTGAGCGCCGAGGCCGACCGCATGGCGCGTTGTCGCCAGGAGTTCGCCGAAGCCATGGCGCTGGGCTGCTCCATCCCCGAACTGCGCGAGCGCCGCAAGGCCGACCGCAGCGCCTTGCGCGCCCGCGCCGGGGCCGAGGTCGCCCACCACACGAAGACGCTGCTGAGAACCTCATCAGAGCCTTCTCAGCGGTCATTTTCCGACTTTGACGCCCCCTGGATGATGAGGGACTGACGATGGCAGGCACATCAAATTTGCGCGGCGCACCGGATCGCCTGACGCCTGAAAAGGTCGAGCAATGCCTCGCCATCATGGACGATCTGGCTCGCATTGCACCTGTCACGATCGGTATCGACTTCGCGCGTGGCGCAGATCGCCATGTGGAGGCGACCGTCGCCGTTGACGCGGGCGGCGCACATAAAATTCTGTGTTTGTCAGATACCCCCGGAGCGTCTGGTACGGCTCGCAAGGCCCCCAGCGCGGTTTCATCGGGCACCGCCACGCGGCACATAGTGCGCGCTCCAATAGCAGAGCGGGAGAATGGGCATCATACCCGTTCTCCCGTTCACCCCGACTGGATCACTCAGCGGTTCGCGCTGCTGAAGGGGGCAACGCTGTTCCTTCGCGCACGCGCGATCCTCGTCTCGCCCGACGATCGCCAGCCCTTGCTGCGGCGCTATTGGGTCAGCGGCATGCGCGACCCGCAGTTTGCCGAAGACGTGATCGGGCTTGCCCAGGCGATGGGCTGGGAGGCGTCCCTGTGAGCGACATTGTCACCCGCGAAAAGGTCGGAGGCCCGTTCGAGAGCCGTCTGCGGTTTCGTCTGGCCGGGCTGGAACAGAGCATTTCAGCATCATTGGGCCTATTCAAGGCGGCTGATGTGCTGTCGCACGATGACGAACTGGCTGCGAAAATCCTTCGCACGACCTATCCGGCGTTGATCGGAAAATTCGCCGAAATCGAACGGTTCCGCGACTGGCAATATGCTGTCTGGCGCGGCTCTACCGCCCGGAACATCGACAAGATGGAGGCTGATGCACAGCGATTGGAGCTGTGGGTCGATCTGATCGAATGGTCCCTGGATCAGGCTCGCGACCTTCGCGCGCGGAAGACCGCATAATGGTCGCTTACTCCTTCCACGCGATGTTCGCCAATCAGGTCGAGCAGAAGATCAAGAATCACACGCTGCGCGCCGATCGCGCACGTCATGCCCGCGTCGGCGAGCCGGTGCAGCTCTACACCGCCATGCGGACGCGCCAGTGTCGCAAGCTGGTCGCGATCGACCCGATCTGTGTCGAGGTCGCGAACGCGACGCTGGAAATCGACCCGGCCTATTCGCGCATCCTCGCCTCTGTCCGCATCGACGGGCACCGGCTGAACGCGATCGAGATCGAGAAATTCGCATGGTCCGACGGCTTTGGCATGCAGGATCGCTCCGCCCGGCTGGCGATGGGTGAATATTGGCTGGAGCAGCAAGGCGAGGGCCGGTCCGAAGCCTTCCTGTGGGGCGGCGTGCTGATCCGGTGGGAGCATCAGGCGTAATGGCTCCGAAGCGCCGCCCCTCCTTTACCGCAGATCAGTTGATCTTCACGTTCGACGCGCCCGCCCCAGCGCGCGCGGAATCGTCGCTGGCTGGGATGCAGAAGATGGTCGCTGCCGCTGTGGGCCGCATCCTTCACGAGGACGAGCGCAACCGTCACCAGATCGCCGCGCGCATGAGCGAATTGCTGGACGAGACAGTCAGCAAGTCCATGCTCGATGGCTATTCCTCCGAGGCGCGGGAGGAGTTCAGCATCTCATTCCACCGCCTCCTCGCATTGATCGCCGCGACCGATCGTCATGATGTCCTGGACGCGCTGATCCGTCCGATCGGCGGCGCAGTCCTCGTCGGCGAAGAAATCCACACGGCGCAGCTCGGCCACCTCGATCGGCAGATCGCGGAGCTGAGGGCGCGGCGCAAGCATATCGAAGGGTCCGCGCGACCCATTGGGCGGGGAAAATAATGAGCATCATGGGGGATATTGTCGCGGCGGGATCGCAGACATGGTTCAGCGCGGAAGAACTTGCCGCACTGCGCCTGCCCGGCCTGCCGCGCTCCAAGCGCCATATCAACGAAACCGCCAGTGCGGAGCGTTGGGCGCTGAAGGTCGATGCCGATGGCAATCCGCTCGCCCGCCGCCGTGCTGGTCGCGGCGGCGGCACCGAATATCATCTGTCCGTATTACCTGCCGCCGCCAGGGTCGCGCTGGCCGGCTCTACCGAAACACCCCTCGTCACCGGCCCCGGCCATCCCATTGCCGCCAATGACGAGGCCGGTAATTGCGAATGGCAATGGTTCGATCGCCAGACCAGCAAGGTCAAGGAAGAGGCCACTCGCCGCAACGCCATCGTGAATGCGGTAATGACGCTGGAAGAGGTCGGTCTGACCCGTTCCGCCGCCGTTGCGGAGGTCGCCTCTCAGCATGGCGTATCCGTCTCGACGCTCTGGGGCTGGTTGCGCCTGGTCGCCGGTCTGGCCGCGTCGGACTGGCTCCCCGCACTTTCACCACGACGCAAAGGAGGCGGTGCAAAGTCGGAGATCGACCCGGCCATATGGACGATCTTCAAGTCGGACTATCTGCGCCTATCGCAGCCGCCGTTGTCGGACTGCTATCGCCGCGCGAAGGAAGTTGCCGACGACCGTGGCATCGCCATTCCCATCGCAAAAACCTTCCAGCGCAAGCTGGAGCGGGAAGTGCCGCCCAATGTCATCACGCTGCTTCGCAAGGGCGACGAGGCTCTCCGTCGAGCCATGCCATCCCAGCGCCGTACCGTCGCAAACCTCCACGCCCTGGAACTGGTCAATATCGACGGTCACACCTTCGACGTGTTCGTCAACTGGGGGAAGAAGGACGCGAAGGGCAAGCCTATCGCCGAACGCTGCACCATGGTCGCCATTCAAGACGTGATGAGCCGCAAAATATTGGCGTGGCGCATCGGCGAGAGCGAAAGCGCAATCCTGACCCGCCTCGCCTTTGCCGATCTGTTCCGCAAGTGGGGCATTCCAAAAGGCTGCCTACTCGACAATGGCCGCGCCTTCGCTTCCAAGTGGATCACTGGCGGCGCCCTGACCCGGTTCCGGTTCAAGATCAGGGAAGATGAGCCGACCGGCCTTCTCCCTGCCCTGGGCGTCAATCCGCACTGGGCCACGCCCTATCGCGGCCAATCCAAACCAATCGAGCGCGGTTTTCGCGACCTGTGCACCACGATCGCCAAGCATCCGGCAATGGAGGGTGCCTACACGGGCAATAAGCCCACCGCGAAGCCGGAAAATTACGGGTCGCGCGCCATCCCGATCGCTGACTTCATCAAGCATGTTGAGCAGGGCATCGCCCGCCACAATGCCCAGATGGGCCGCCGCACGGAAATGGCACGGGATGGTAGTTTCGATCAGGCTTTCGCCGACAGCTATGCCAGGGCGCCGATCGGCAAGGCCACGACCGAGCAGCTTCGCCTTGCCCTGCTGACCGGAGAAAATCGGCGTGTGGACAGGCAGACCGGCCAGATCGCCATGCTGGGCAACCGCTACTGGTCGGCTGAATTGCAGGAGCATTACGGCCAGATCGTCACGGTTCGCTTCGATCCCGATGATCTTCACCAGGACGTCCATGTCTATGATCTGGCGGGCGGCTATATTTGCAGCGCGCCGGTCATTCAGGACACGGGTTTCCTCGACGTTGCGGCGGCGAAAGATCGCGCCCGGCTGGTCGCCAATCACAGGAAAAGCGCGCGTCAGGCGGTCGAGGCACAGCAGCTGCTCGCCGCCTCCGACGTCGCGGCCATGCTGGCAAGAACCGTCGAGCCGGAAGCTGTCGAGACAACCGTCGTTCGCCCCGTCCGGCATCGCGGCAGTTCGGCCGCCGCGCTGAAGGTCGTGCGGTCGGCACAGCCCCAGCATGACCAGTTCATGGAAGACTTCGGCGCGGGCCTGACCCGGCTTCGCGTCGTCGAATGAAAGGGGCGCGCCGGAGGCTTCTGATCCTCTCCGGCGCGCCCACAGTGCCTACAGAGCAGCGGAGATATACAGAAATGACCGAAGAACTCGAACTGGAAAGCTTCATCAGCCGGGAACGCGAATGGGTGAAGGATCATATGACGGCGAACAGCCTGAGCTGGCCCGTCGTCGCCAAGCGGATCGACGTCGCCAGCAGCACACTGAGCCTGTTTGGCGGCAGCAAATATGCGGGCGACAACAAGAAGATCGCGAATAAGATCAAGGAATATCGCGAGCTTTTGGAAGATCAGGCCGATCTGGACAGCGTCGATCCGACCGTGCCCGATTTCTTCGAGGCGCCGACCGTCAACTCCATAATCTACCAGCTCCGCTGGGCGCATCGCGGCAAGATGGTCGCGATCGCGGGCGTGTCCGGCGTCGGGAAGACGTCCGCCGTGAATTACTACCGCGACAGCAACCCCTCGTCCGTCATCTACATCAAGGTGCTGCCGAGCGACGCGAACCTGCCGAACATGCTCCTCGCCGTGTTGCTTGCCCTGGGCAAGAAGGACGAGGTCGGCTCACCCCAGCGGCTATCCCTGCTCATCCGGAACCTGATTTCCGATCGTCGGATGCTGCTGGTGTTCGACGAGGCGCACGAGCTGTCCGACAAGGCCATGGAGGAAATCCGGGGCTGGAACGATGTCACGGGCGTCGGCATCGCCTTCGTCGGTGAGCCTCGCCTCGTCCAGAAGATCAAGGCCACGGGCCGCGCCGCGAAACCTGCCCTTGCGAGCCGCACGACGGTCTTCGAGCTAACAAAGGTCAAGCCGCAGGACGTCGAAGCCTGCTGCAAAGCATGGGGCAGCACCGATCCGGAGGAAGTCCGGCTGATGAAGGCGGTCGCCGAGCAGGATGGCGCCCTGCGCGAATGCACGCAGGTCTTCGAGCTGGCGAGCATCGTGGCGGCTGGACGCGGCCAGACGCGATCGCTCGACCATCTCCTTGCTGCCTGTCGGCAGCGGGGATTCGATTCCCGACAGGTCCGGGCCGTCGCGGCATGAGCCGGCCAAGCAACAAGTTCGTCGCGATCCTGACCGCGCCGGACTTCGACTGGATTGAGGCGGCGGCGTGGATCGCCAGCCTAATCCTCTTTTTCTTCATCCTCGGCCTTGGCGCCGACGCCTTGGGAGGCCACCAATGATCGAGCATGATGTTCCGCCGACAATGGTTTCGGCGTTCACCACCCGCATCATCGCGCGTGCGGTGTGTGAGGAGACCGGCGTCGATTTTGATCTGATGATTTCCCCCGCGCGGCACCAATCGCTGTTCCGGGCACGGGCGGCGACGACATGGCTAGCGCGCGAGCGCCTGCATCGCAGCTTCCCGGTGATCGGCGCTGCTCTGGGGCGTCGCGACCATAGCAGCATCATGCATCAGTTCGCTCGCGCGTCGGAACTGCGCCAGCGCGATGTAGAGTTCCGCGCGCTGGTCGATCGTGTTGATGCCAAGCTCTTTGGAACAGCACAATGAGCGCGGCCGCCCGGCGGGCTGTGCCCGCACAGTTCGATGCGTCTGCCCAGCGCCGCCGCTCGCTGCTCGCGAAAGTGCATCTGGCCAGAAAGCAGCTCGGCATGGACGAGGACACCTATCGTGGCGCAATGCATGAGGCGACCGGCCATATGAGTGCGGGTGATTGCAGCGAGGTCGAACTGGCCAAGGCGCTGAAGCATTTCGAGGCGCGCGGCTTTGCGCCCAAGCCACGCACGAAGGGCGGGCGGCGCCCCGCCACGCATAAGCTGGCGGGCAAGGCGCGGGCGCTGCTCATCTCGCTCTACCATCTCAACGCCGTGGACAGCGCTTCGGAACAGGCGCTGGAGGCATGGGCAGCACGGCAGCTGAAGGTGGTCGCGCTGCAATGGGCAGATCAGACCCAGTGCGACAAGCTGATCGAGGCGCTCAAGGCGGTCGCCGAGCGCAATGGCTGGTCGCAGAAGCTCATCGGCCATTATGCGAAGATGGATAGCGCAGGCAAAGTCCATGTGCTGAAATATCGGCTGTGCGAGGCCATCCTCGTCAAGCTGAAGGACAAGGGCGTCGCGCCCGCTGACTGGTCGCTGGACATCGCGGCATGGCGGCTGTGCGGGCTGGATTTCGGCCCGGCGAAGACCGGGGAAGATCTGGAGCTGTGCGCGCGGTCGCTGGGCAGGAAGCTGCGCGAGGCCGGGCAATGAGCGGGCGGATCAACGGCCGCCAGGGCTTTGTCATTATCGACGAAGCGGCGGGTTTCCCACGCAATATCGCCAGCGTTCGGGCAGCGCGCGGGTTCGTGCCGCTGTACCGCACCGGAACTCGTTGCCCCGGCTGCAACGGCTCGAGCTGGCATGTCGGGCGCCGTGTCGCCGAATGCGCCCGCTGCGCCACGGCCCTCCCAATCGGCCCTGGCACAATCTGATGAAAGGCCCTGGCGACCTTCACAGCTCGGAAATCTTCCGTTCTCTCGCCGACGTCATCGGCGTCGAGGGAGCGGAGAAGCTGTGCCGGACGCTAGGCGGAAGCCGCATTTATGTGCCCGCCATCATTGGCGAGCATCATCCCATCCATGTCGCGGTGGGGAAAGAAAATGCCGACCGCATCGCGGAGCATTTCCATCGTACCGTTCTTTCGTTACCCAAGGGTTTGTCACGTCGCGAACGGGTCTTGGAATATCGACGCACGACGCGCATGACTATCCGCGAGATCGCGCTCGCTACCGACTATACCGAGAAGACGATCTATCAAATTCTCGCTGATGATCGCGGCGGCCAGCTAGACCTTTTCAACACCCGCATCAGCTGACGACTCGCCTCACATACGTGAGGTCAGCGATCCAATGATCGCACGGCATATCCCGGTCCATGAGCGGGGACATTCAGGACATTGTGGTAGAGGGCTGGTCCCCTCGTTATTTGGCGGCAGCCAATACGCTCTTCGGCGTGGAAGGCGGCTTCGTCGATGATCCTGTCGATCGCGGCGGCACCACCAAAAATGGCATCTCTCTCCGCTTCCTGGTCGCGGAAGGCCAGATCGACCTTGATGGCGACGGCATCGCGGACTTCGATCTCGACATGGACGGCGACATCGACGGCGCCGATATCCGCAAGCTGACGCGGGGCGATTGTCTCTATCTCTATCATCGCTGCTTCTGGCAGCGCCTCGGCGCCGACACATTCGCGCGGCCGGTCGGCGAGATGCTGTTCGACCAGGCCGTCAATGGCGGGCTGACCGCCGCGCGCAAATTGCTCCAACGCGCCATCAATGCCTGCCTCGTCACCTATCGTCTCAATCTCGAACCGCTGACGGTGGACGGCGCGATCGGCGACAGGAGCCGGGCCGCCCTGGACAGCATCATCGGCTATCCAGCGGCGGGGATGGTCGCCGTCATCGTCGCCTATCGGGAGGCCGTGAAGGCGCGATACCGCGCGATCGTCGCGGCCAATCCACCGCAAAAGCGGTTCCTGAATGGCTGGATCAACCGCGCCAACCAGCTTGGCCGCGCCTGATGATCGTCCTCATCGCCCGCTTCCTGATCGCGCAGGGGATGCCAGAGCGCCGCGCGCGCCAACTGGCGATCGGCGTCCTGATCGTTGCCGTCCTCATCGCGCTATGGGGCGCCAAGCGTGCCTATGATGGCTCAGTGATCGAGCGGCACGACAGGGGTCAGGCTGTCGAGGTCGAGCGGGCCGACCGCGCCGCTGATGCCGGGGCCGCCGTTCAGCGCCGCACCGACGATGCCCGCCTCCACGCCGAAGTTGCCGCTCTCGAAAAGGTCACAGACAATGCCTCGCTCCACGATCCTGTTGCTGCTCGCCGCGCTTATTACCAGTGCGTGCGGGTCCAGCAGGATGCCCGTAAGCTCGGTCGGCTCACACCCCCCTGCTGACGATCTGCGCTGCATGGCGGAGCCGGATGCGCCCGTCGCGCCGACCGGCAGCGATCAATCCGCATGGCAGGCCTTCGACAAGGCCGGTCTGGATTTCGACATCGCCGCGCTGGCGGCTGGCCGCAGCTGCCGCGATGCGCTTGCGCGCGCCTGCCGCTGGCATGCGGATCGCGGCATGAAGGTCGCCTGCTGATGGCCGTCGATCTCGAAACCCGCAGCATCTCGCAACTGGCGCGGCTGGTGGCCGTGCCGGTGGGAGCGATCGTGCCGATACAGGTCGATGGCTCCCCGGCAGGCGGCGTCCCGGTCGAGGCCTTGTTCAGCAAATATCTGGCCATAGCGGTGGCGTACGAGACGGCCGCCGAGTTGCTCCTCGATCTCGACCATGCCGCCAATGTCATTGCGCTCGTCTATGCGGACCCCGATCCCGCCAACAGCATCTATTGGCTCAAGACCGGCGCGCCGGGCAGTGGCGGATGGGTCAGGACGAATGTCGGCGCGGGGCTGCGCGGGGCGACAGGTGCCGATGGCATCGAGATTGCGGGCCTGCTCGGTGTTGCGCCCCTGTCCGCGAACATGGGCGGTTTCGCGGAGGACATCATCCCTGATGGTCTTGCGGCCAAGCAGGTCCTGCAAGTGCTCGAAACGGCCATCAAGGCCATTCTGACGGGGCAGATCGCCTTTTCCCTTCCTGACGAGGCCAATGGCAATGCGGTCCCGGCCGCTGGTTCCGGTCGCCTCTATCTCTCCGCCGGAGTGCTGAAAATTGCGTAAGTTGATGATGATAATCGCGTTGATGTTTTCGGCAGCCGCCGCCGCTGGCGGGCCGATCTTCTCGAATACGGGCGGCATGGGGTCCGCGACCTCGACGCTGGCGGGACCAGGTCGGGAGCCGACGGGCGGAACCTACAATATCGACGGCACGAACGGCGCGGCGACGTTCCGGTCGGTCGGGTCTGTTTCTGTCGCCCATCGGTACAATACCGATTTCTTCAATCCCGGCGATGATTATGCCCGCAACGGCAATCTTATTCGGGTGACCGATTCCGCCACGGGCGACGGCAAAATCCGCTTTCCGCTGCTGATCGACAACATCGTTTCTTCCAATCGCACCAACGGGCCTGGGCAGGCTTCGGTGGGTCTCGGCATTCGGTCGATCAAGCCGAATTTCCTGACATCGACCAGCACGCAGGAGGTCGATGGCCTGTTCATCCAGACCAAGACCGGCCTCCATGGCGACACGTCCGGTATATTGGTCGATGCGGTCGGGATCGATGGCGGGACCAGCTTCGTCAATCTGATCGAGGGATCCGTAATGCTGTTCGACACGTCGGGCAACATCACCCGCAAGATCAGGTATCAAGGCCCGTCGTTCCAGCCTGCCGGTTCGCCGCCCGGCTATGGCACGCAATATTATGCCGAAAAGGGTGTGCAAGCGCACGCGATCCTGATCGATGGCGAAAGCCCGTCCGACTATTGGCAAAACTTCGTCTATGCCGCGACCGCCCATAGCGAGAAGTGGCGCGTGGCAGGGTCCGGCGACGAGTATCTTGCGGGCACCATATCCGCCCGCGCCATGATCGCGACGGGCGCGCCGCCTTCGACGAACACCGGCAGCTGCGCGACGCTGACCTCGGCGACGGGTGGATCGGCTGCGGGTGCTTTTGCCACCACCGGCGTCTGCGCGGTGGCGACCACCATAAAGCTGACCTTTTCTTTAACGGCGCCTTCCGGTTGGGTCTGCGGCCTGCAAAATCAGGGTTCCGCCACCGTGTTCCGGCAGGTGGCCTACGCATCGACCAGCTGCACGATGAGCGTCCAGAGTGTCGCGACCAGCGCCAGCGACGTGATCGTGTTCACGGCGACGGCTTTCTGATGAAAATCACCATTCCGCCGTCCTTGTTCCTCCCGGCCTGGTCGACGACTGCGCTTGCCACGGGGCTGGGCGACAGCGCCGCCCCAGCTGGGCAGGCTATCGTCCATCTCGGCTGGCTCGGCCTGGACGTGCCGGTCGCGTCGGCGATCCTTGCTGTGCTGGGCGTCGTGCTGGCGCGGCCTATCGCGCCCAAGGGACCCGCACCACTGACGGTGTGGCAGACGCTGTGCGTCTATGCACTGACCGCGCTCCTCCTTCTTTCATGGGTAGTCGAAAGCCGCCCTGGCATCTTGTTCACCTTTGTCATGTCGATCGGGCTGAGCTTCTCGATCCTCTCTGTCCTCGAACTCATCGGCGACCAGGCTCGCGAATTCTTCGGTCGCCTCATCGCCGTCTTCAATATCAAGGGGGGCAGTGATGCCTAGCTTTTTCGAGTGGTTCATCATCGCGATCATCGTGGTCGGCATCGCCTATGTGGGGATCGCGCAGTCGCGCCGTGCCGGCCAGGCAAACCCTGTTTCGACCGGAAAGCTGGAGAAGGAGCTTCGCGCCCTGTCCAGCAAGGTCGGCACGATCGGTGGGACCGTGGTCGATCTCCAGGGCGCTGTTACCGCGATCGGCAAAAAGGTGGATCAGGTCGAGCGGGACAGCGTGACAGCCGCCGACATAGCGTCGCTGAAGGAACTGATCGAAGCCAAGCACGAAGCGCGGTTCGGAGCGATGACGGGCATCCAGACCGATATCAATATCATCAAGACCTATCTTCTTGAGAAGGGGCTGGGAGGCCGCTGATGAGCGATTTCAAGGATGTTTACGCGGAGCATATCCGCCTGTCAGTGCTGCGGCTGCTCGACAGCCAGTCGGGCTATTGCGCCAATGACAGCGTGATGACGATCGGCGTCCAGCAGCTGGGCCTGTCCTGCACCCGCGCGCAGATGCGCGAGCATCTCCACTGGCTCGAGGAGGTTCGCATGGTGACACTGCTGAAGCCGAGTGACGGGCTGATCGTCGCCACCCTGTCCGAGCGCGGCGCCGACGTCGCCAATGGCCGCGCGACCACGGCTGGCATTGCCCGCCCCAGTCCCAGGGCCTGATCCCGATGCGCCCGCCGAAAAAGCGCCATCGACCGTCCAGCATCGACAGGCTGGAACCGGAGATTCGCGACCTGATCGGCAAACTGCGGATCGATAGCGGGTGGACGATCGACGAGATCCACACCCGGCTGCTGGAGCTTGATCCAAAATCCGCCCCGTCGCGATCGGCGCTGGGCCGTCATGTCAAATCCCTCGAAGAGATCGGCGCGCAGTTGCGCCAAAGCCGGGAAGTCGCCCAGGCGCTAGTCTCGCAGATCGGCGATGCTCCGGAGGATCGCGTCGCCGACCTCAACATCGAGCTGATGCATTCGATGATCTTGCGTCTTCTCACCGCGACCAACGACACCGGAGACGGTGCGCCCATCGTGTTCATGCCGGATGAGATAAAGTTCATGTCTCAATCGCTCCAGTCGCTGGCCGGCGCGCGCAAGACAAATGTCGATGTGGTCATGCGCGTGCGGCAGGAGACGGCGAAAGCGGCTGCCAAAAAGGCGAGCGAAGCCGTTAAGGCAAGGGGTCTGGGGAAGGAAACGGCGGACTGGATTTATAACGAAGTCCTCGGCGTCGCCGGCTGATGCACCGCGACCCGTCACCAACGCAGCGCGCCGAGGAGCGCAAGGTCGCTGAAGCGGCGTTCAGCAAGATGCCGCGCGCTGGCGTCCTGCTGCCCTATCAGCAGCGAGCGATGAAGCTGATGCGCGAAGGCACGGCCCTTCTCGTGATCGAGAAGTCGCGCCGCATCGGCCTGACTTGGGCTGTCGCCGCCTTTGCCGCGCTCAGCGCATCGTCGCAGGCTTCTGCTGGCGGCGATAACTGCTGGTATATGGGCTATGACATGGAGATGGCGCGGGAGTTCATCGAAACCTGTGCCATGTGGGCGCGGGTCTTCGGTCTCGCGGCTGCCGAGGTCGATGAAGAGATATTGGACGGCGATGGCGACAAGCCCGTCATGGCTTTCCGCATCCGTTTTGCGTCAGGTTTCAAGATCGTTGCCCTTCCTTCCGTGCCGCGTGCCATTCGCGGAAAACAGGGCAAAGTGCTGATCGATGAGGCGGCGTTCCATAAGAGCATCGGCGAGAGTCTGAAGGCGGCGATCGCGCTCCTGATGTGGGGTGGTCAGGTCATCGTCTGGTCGACCCATGATGGCGACCAGAACCCGTTCAACATCCTGCTAGACGACATCCGCGCGGGCAGGCGCAAGGGTTCCGTCCAGACGATAGATTTCGACCAGGCGATCGAGGACGGTCTCTATGAACGGATCGCCCTGGTCGCAGAGGTCAAGGGCAGCTCGATCCTGCCCAAGGACGAATGGATCGCGGATATATTCGCCACCTATGGCGACGCGGCTGACGAAGAGTTGCGCTGCATCCCCAGTTCTGGAAGCGGCGCTCTCATCAAGCCCGACGACATCACGGCAGCCGAGCATGATGACGCTGGTATCCCGGAGCTTTATGGCGGCGGTCTCTACGGGATCGGGCGCGACGTCGCCCGTCGGCGCGATGGCCAGATCATCCTGGGCGGCGAGCTGGTCGCGGGCATAGCCTGGCTGCGCGACGAATATAACGAGGTGGGCCAGAGCTTCGCCCACCAGGACGCCTATTTTGACCGGCTGATGATGACGCGGCCGGTCATGCGCGCAAAAATCGATCAGACCGGCATGGGCGAAAAGGTTGTCGAGGATCAGCAGGCCAAGTGGGGCAGCTATCGCGTTGAAGGCGTGATCCTGACCGGACCGGCCCGTGTCAGTCTCGCAATCGGACTGGCGCGCGCCTTTCAAGCGGGCCAACTGCGTATCCCGGCCCGGCCCGATATCCGCGCCGATCTTCGCGCCATCAAACGCAAAGGCAGCGCCGACGCCGGTACGCTTCGCATCGTGAACGAAGGCGCCGTCCATGCCGACTGGTTCTGGGCGCTCGCGCTGATGTGGGACGCGCTGAGCGGGCAGTTTCAGGAAATCGCCTTCCGGCCTGTCGCAAAGACCACGTCGTTCGATGAACGGTCGGGGCGTTTCAACGACGCTTTCGAGGCGGCTAGCCCGTTCCATCAACCGCGCGCCCTTCACTCCCGCCGAGACTGGTAATTATGGCCGACCTGATCCCCTTCGCCGACGTCCCATTGCCCGCCCTCGTCGATGGCAATGGCCGCCCATTGCGCCAGGCGCGCGACGTGCTGACCCGCGAGATCGCCGCGCCCAGCATGGCATCGATCCGCAACATCACGTCGGGCCATCCCGCGCAGGGGCTGACGCCGCAGCGCCTCGCCTCGCTGCTCCGCCAGTCCGAGGAGGGCGATGCCACCGCCTATCTGGAACTGGCGGAGGAAATGGAGGAGAAAGACCTCCATTACCTGTCCGTCATGGGCACGCGCAAACGGGCGGTCAGCCAGGAGCCGGTGACGGTGAAGTCCGCCAGCGACGATCCGGAGGATGAAGCCGACGCGCAATTGCTGCGCGACTGGCTGGACCGGCTGACGCTCCAGGGCGAGCTGTTCGATATCATGGACGCGGCGGGCAAGGGTTATAGCGCTACCGAGATTATTTGGGGCATGGGCGAACAATGGCTCCCCGATCGGCTGGAATGGCAGGATCCGCGCTTCTTCGAGTATGATCGGGGGACGGGGCGCAAGCTGCTGTTGCGCGGCGGCCTGTCGGGCATGTCCGGCCTGCCGCTGCCGCTGCCGGAACATAAATTCATCATCCATCAGGCCCCGGCCAAGTCGGGCCTGCCGATCCGGGGCGGCCTCGCCCGCGCCGCCGCCTGGGGCTATCTGTTCAAGAACTATGCGACCAAGGACTGGCTGGCCTTCATGGAAGTCTATGGCCTGCCGCTTCGGGTCGGCAAATATGCGCCCGGCACGGCCGAGAGCGATATTGCGATATTGGAGCGCGCCGTCGCGCAGATCGGCCAGGACGCTGGCGCGGTCATTCCCCAGTCCATGCTGATCGAATTCGTCCAGGCCGGGGGCGCTGCGGCCAATCCGGAAATGTTCGAGCGTAAATGTAAATATATCGATGAGCAGCTGAGCAAGGCGGTGCTGGGACAGACGAGTTCATCGGACGCGAAATCGGGCGGTCTGGGGTCGGGTCAGGCCGACCTTCACGGCGAGGTGCGCCGCGATATCAAGAGCGCCGATTGCGCGCAGCTCTCCGCGACGTTGACCCACGATCTTGGCAGGCCGATGGTCATGTTCAACCGGGGCATCCGTAAACGCTATCCGCTCATCATCGTCGGCGCGCCTGATCCGGTCGACCTGAAACAGGCGCTGGACGGTATCGAGGCGGCGATGCGAAACAGCGTGCCCGTATCCGTCTCCTACTTCCGCAACGTCACCGCGATCCCGGAACCGAGGCCGGGGGAAGAGGTGCTTTTGCGGACCCCCGAAAATCCGGCCACAGAGGACGGTGGAGCGCCCGGAGGCGCAGACCCCGCTAAAAGTCCGGCGATTGACCTCTTAGCCCCTCTTAAAACCCGTCCAGGGGCAAGTCCGAAGCTGAGGGTGGCGGCGTCCGTCACCCCTGCGCCGGGTGATGCGATCGACGATGCTGCCGCCGAAGCACTGCACGATTGGGAGAGACTGGCAGCGCCGATCATCAATCCCATCGCCGAGCTGGCGGCCAGCAGCACGAGCCTGGAAGATTTCCGCGACCGGCTGGCGAGCAGCATGACCGGCACCGGCACGGATGCGATGATCGACATGCTGGCACAGGCATGCTTCGGCGCGCGGCTTCAGGGTAGCGCCGCCATCGAGCAGGAGCAGGCCGACTGATGGACGGAGACCTTCGCGCCCAGCACTTCCCCTACTGGTTCGATTTCGTGCGCCTGGCGGCCGCGCCGTGCCGTGATGCGACCGGCGCGAATATCATCGTCGGCCCCGGTGTGGTTCGCTTCGATCATGATGCCGACGGCAATCCCCTCGGGCTGCTGGTCGGCGGGGGCGCAGCGCTGGGCGCGGGCGACCGTGTGACGCTGAAGCCTGCCGTCCTCGACGACGCGACCGGCGATGAGGTGACTGTGCTGCATGCCGCGCAGGGCGACGACGGTATCCTCCGGCGGGCATGGTATGGCCGCAGCGCCCGCGCGCTGGTCAACGGCCTGATCGCGACAGCGTGCCATCATGTGTCGATCGGCGTGATACCGGGCTATCTGCCGAACAAGGGCGGGTTCGTGCGGTCGCGCGGGCACAGCTGGTATCTGGCCAGTGCGGTCGCGGCCGATAGCTCGGCGGTCCTGAGCGACGGCGTGCGCCCGTTGATCGACCAATAATGGCGGACGAACCATCCATCCCGATCGCGCAGCCGGTCGAGGCGCTGCGCTTCTTTCGCGAAAAGGGTTTTGCGTTCGGCTTTGCGTGGCAGGACGTCTGGCAGGAGGAGCATGCCCGCGCCTTTACCGTCGCCAAATGCATGCGGCTGGACGTGCTGGTCGATATCCGCGCGGCGGTGGACAAGGCGATCGCGGAGGGACAGACGCTGGACATGTTCCGCAAGGAGCTGTCGCCCATCCTCGTCGCCAAGGGTTGGTGGGGGCGCCAGCGGATGATCGACCCGGCGACAGGCCAGAGCAAGGTGGTGCAGCTCGGCAGTCCTCGCCGATTGAAGACGATTTACCGGGTCAACATGCGAACTGCACAGGCGGCAGGTCGATGGGAGCGCATCCAGCGGTCGAAAAAGCTCTTCCCTTTCTTGCGATATGTCTCGGTCATGGATGGCCGGGAGCGAGAAGAGCATCGCGCCTGGCATGACACGATAAAGTCCGTCGATGATCCTTGGTGGGACACCCACTATCCGCCGTGCGGCTGGAACTGCCGTTGTCAGGCGCAGCCGCTCAACCAACGGATGATGGACGCCAAGGGCCTTTCCGTCACCGACGAACCGCCGAGCTTCCCGGAGGAGGATTATCTCAACAGCCGCACCGGCGAGGTGACGAAGGTCGAGGAAGGTATCGATCCGGGCTGGTCGTACAATGTCGGCAAGGCCTATTTGCAGGGCACCGCCGATGCGGCGACGCGCTCAATGGACGCGGCGATCGGCGCGGGCCTGGACGATGCGGCCCGCACCACGCTGAAGGAGATTGTGGACAGCCCGGCGTTCGACCGTTTCCTCCGGATGCCCACCGGCGCGTTCCCCGTCGCGATCCTATCGGAAGCCGAACGGCTGATGATCGGCGCCGGTCGCCGCGTCGTCACCCTTCCGGGCGGCGTCTATGAAAAGCAGAAGCGCAACCATCCGGACGTCACAGCGGAAGATTATCGCAGGCTGCCCGATATCGTCTCCGGCGCGGCGGTCATTGTGCGCCAGGGCGCGATCCGCCTGATCTTCCATGCGGAGCGGGATACCGAGGGCAGCGCGAAATGGTGGAAGGCGATCGTGCGCCAGGACAAGGGCGAACCCTATCCCGTCGTCATCAGCTATCAGCCTGCCAGCGACAAGGAGATCGCTCGCGAAGCCCGCAAGGGCGAGGTCATCTTCGATCGGCGCTGAAGGCGGACAGGCTGGGGACTGCCAATTCTCCCCAGGGAGCTGTCAGGGCCGAAACCCTCGCTACGGCGGGCAGATAATTTACCGCGTCGCCTGTCCTTGACCGGACATAGGGTGATCGCCATGAACATGCAATGAAGGCGTGTGCGCCGACGCTTGGTTGCGTCACATAGGTGACGTCATCGGCTAGTCAGGGCCATGGCATCAGGCCCTCATGCATCGGGGCCATCATCACAGCATTAACCTTGTCGCGGCCTCGGCCGCCGCAACGATCCTCGTCGGCGCGGCCTCCGCGCTCGACGTGGTGGATGGGGCCGCACCTCGCCGCGTGAAACTCCTGCCGATGGGCAGGATCGCCATGCGTGACGGGCGCGGCCCCTACTATCTGCGCGATCGCGCGCACGCCGAGCGTGTTGTGGCAGCCACCCGCGAATATCTCGGCACCGCTGATTTCATGTTCGATTATGACCATCAGGCGCTCGCTGCCGCCAAGCAGGATGGTCAGACCGCCCGCGCATCGGGATGGGCAAAGTCGGAAAACCTCACCGTCGAAGCCGATGGCATTTACGCCAATGAGATCGACTGGACCCCCGCTGGCGCCGCTGCGATCGAAGCGCGCGAATATCGCTACGTCTCGCCGACATTCTTCGCCGCCAAAGCGAACGGCGACGTCCTCCAGCTCAAGAACACCGCCCTGGTCAACATGGGCGCCATCGACCTGCCAGCGATCGCTGCTGGCGCAACACAGGAAGACAACAGCATGGATAAAGCTGCCTTGCTGGCGCTCCTCGGCCTTGCGGCCGACGCCAGTGACGAGGTGATCGCCGCAGCGGTCATCACGATGAAGGGCGCGGTCGCCGCGTCCACCAGCACGATCGCCGTCGCGGCCGGGCTGGCAGCGACGGCGGGGGTCGAGGAGATTGCCGCAGCCGTCACCGGCCTGAAGGCCGCTGCGCCCGATCCCGGAAAGTTCGTGCCGATCGAGCAGGTCGCGGCCATGAACACTCGCCTGTCCACACTGGAAGGCGAGCGCGCCGAGCAGGTCGTGGCCAGTGCGATTGCAAGTGGAAAGCTGGTTCCTTCGCTGAAGGGATGGGCGACCGACTATTTCCGCAAGGATGAGACGGGCTTCAACACCTGGTTGACAAATCAGCCCGCCATCGTCGGCGCGGGCAGCGTCCTCGACGGTGACAGGCTCACCACGGACGGTCTGACCGCCGAAGAAGTGGCTGCCGCTGCCGTCATCGGCATGAGCGAGGCGGACATGCTCGCGGCGAAGAAGGAGGATGCAGCCAATGGCGCTCGCTAAAGCAAAACGCACGATCAAGCGTTTATCCGGCCCCCGCTATGTCGGCGTTACGGCAGGGGTCACCTGCTACCAGGGCGGTCTCGCCATACTGGCCAGCGGCTATGCACGTCCCGGCCGTCAGGGTCAGGGCGCGGACAATGCTGCCAAGGCCGTCGATGCCGCCACCTATCGCGCGGTTGGCATCTTCCTGGAAACCGTCACTGGCGGCGTTGCCAATGGCGATGTCAGCGTGAACGTCGAGGAAGGGCCGTTCCTCTTCAAAAACTCGGCAGCAGGCGACGCGCTCACCGCCGCCGATATCGGCAAGCGCTGTTACATCATCGACGATGAGACGGTCGCCAAGACCAATCCCAACAGCACGCGGGCCGTCGCTGGCGTCGTAACCCATGTCGGCAGTGACGGGATCATGGTCGATGTCACTCTCGCCAACACCGCCGCTCTGTCGGCATAACGGGGACCAACCGACATGATGATTACTGCCCCAGTGCTTCAGGCGCTGCGAACCGGGTTCAAGAAGAGTTTTCAAAACGGGGTCGCCAAGGCCGATCCGACCTACGAAGAACTGGTGACGCCGGTCGGCTCCAGCACCAAGGTCGAAACCTACGGATGGCTTGGTTCCTTCCCCACATTCCGCCGCTGGGTCGGCGCGAAGCGGGTAAAGAGCCTGGAAGAACGCGCTTACGTCCTCATGAACGAGGATTTCGAGGCAACGCTCGGCATCCACAAGAACAAGATCAGGGACGATAACCTTGGTCTTTACGGCCCGATCGTCCAGGGTTGGGGCGAACAGGGCGGTGCCCTCAAAGATCGTCTCGCCTATGATGCGCTGTCCCAAGGCCATCTCAAGGCCTGCTTCGACGGCCAGAACTACTTTGACGTGAATCACCCCGTCGGCGATGCACTGGCTAGCAACATGAGCGGCGACAATAGCGTGCAGCCATGGTTCCTGGCCGATCTATCGAAGCCGTTGAAGCCACTGCTGATGCAGACGCGGCAAGAACCGGAATTCGCGATGGTGACCGATCCGGAGGACAGCTATGTTTTCCAGACCGGCGAATTTCTGATGGGAGGCGAGGCGCGCGCTGCCTGCGGCTATACTTTCTGGCAGTTGGCGCATCGCTGCACCGGCGCGCTCAACGAAGCGAACTATACCGCCGCGTGCCAGGCCATGGCGGCATTGAAGGATGATGAGGGCGAGCCTCTTGAAGTCCGGCCGACTCATATCGTCGTCGGCACCTCCAACAAGGTCGCGGCCCGCAATCTTTTCAAGAAGGCGAATCTGGCGGGCGGCGAGAGCAATATCTGGTTCGACGATGTCCAGATCAAAGAGTCGCGGAGGCTCGCATGACGGGCGCCTTGCTCTCGACAGCGGCAACGGCTCTTGCCGTCACCGGTATCGTCCGCCTGTCCGCAACCCGCCAGCCCTATATTCGGGGTGGCATCCCGATCGGCGCGCGCGGCGTGTTCACTGACCTGACGCGTGAGGAGATCTCGCGTGACCAGTGGCTGGCGCTTCTGCCCGATCCGGTCGTCCAGATCGCGTTTGGCGACGGTGAAAATTGGTCGACCCTGACGGATGACGATCGCGCGGTCGCACTGGCGGCGTTGCAGGAGCGCGCAGCTCGGGACGGCTCAGCCGAGCCAGTCGAGCCAGTCGAGCCAGTCGAGCCAGTCGGGCCTACGCTTGGCGACCTGTTGCGGGCCACTGGCACCGCCACCCTCGGCGAACTTGCCGACCATCTGACTGTGCTGTCGCGCAGCCAGCTCGACCATATGTCGGACGGCCTGGTGCTTGCCGACAATGGGTTCGACACGATCGGGCAGATGGCCGACGCGCTGCGGGCGCGCGAGATCGAGGTGCGGGACCTTCGCGTCGAACTGGACGCGATCAAGGCATCTCAACAGCCATTCCAGGCCGGTCAGCAGGTCAGTACCCCTGCTGGTGAAGCCCCGTCTTCGGCAGACGGTGGTGAAGGCCAGGGTGCGGCGGCGCCAGTCGCTGCCGCACCCGCCGAAACCACGGCGACCATCGCACCTGAGAAATCCGAGGCTGCCGGGAAGGTCACGAAGCCCGCCCGGAAAGCCCCGGTCCCGTCCCAGGCGAAATAGGCGCTGGGATAACCCGACCGCCTGCTGCCCTGTGGGCGGTCGGGACTTTCAATCATTTGTGGGGGCGACGCATGCCGATCGTTTACGCGACATTCGAGGATATGCGGGCGCGGTTCAGCGACGCCGACCTCATGCAACTCGCCGACGTCGCGGCCATCGGCGACGCCCAGACCTATGTCGATCAGAAGATCGCAAAGGCCGGCGCGATCATCGACGGCTATGTCTCCGCTTTCTATGGCGATCGTTCGGAACTGCCGGTCCCGGCACTTTTGACCGAATGCGCCTGCGACCTCGCTTATTATGCGCTGTTCCGCCGCGAACCAACCGACAAGGCCAGGGATGATCGCACCGCCGCGATCGCCACGTTGCGTGATATCGCCAAGGGCACGATCAAGATCGACGGGGGCGTCATCGACGCACAGCCTGCACGGCCCGGCGCTGTCCTGGTCGCGGGCAACGAGCGGCTTTTCGGTCGCGGCTCGCTGGACGGCTTCTGATGGCCGTCGCCCTTTCGATGCGGCTGGAAGGTCGCGACCGGGTCGAGCAGCAGCTGCGCGCCATCGCCAGCGGCGTCGCCGACCGGCGTGAACTGATGGAAGGCATCGGCCTTTATCTTGAAAGCTCGACGCTCGACCGCTTCGACCAGGAGCGCGCGCCGGATGGCTCGTCCTGGACGCCGTCGCTGCGCGCGAAGGAAGAGGGCGGCAAGACGCTGACCGATCATGCCATTTTGCGCGGCTCAATCACGTCGAATGCTTCCAACGACAGCGTGGAATGGGGCAGCAACCTTATCTATGCACGCCCTCACCAGCTTGGTCGCACCGGGACCGAACAGGTCGGCGGGCATAAGCGCCGGATCGCCAGCGCCTTTGGGTTGAAGCTGAAATCGCCCGTCGAATTCGAGGTCGATCCGTTCAGCCGCAAGGTCAATCTCCCCGCGCGCCCGTTCCTCGGCATCAATGGCGAAGACGAACGGCAGATCGTCGGCCTTGCCGAAGACTATGTCGTGTCCATCGCGCCGGAGGCCCGCCCATGATCGCCGTTATCGTCGCCGGCATCCTCTGGACACTGGTCAGCATAGCTCTCTGGAAAATCCAGTCGACAGCCGCGCCGGCCTATTGCGCCGATTGGCGGGACCGGGCGGTGGCGCTGCTGTGGCCGATCCTGCTCGCGCCCTGGCTGCTGTACGCCTTCGTGCTCCTCGCATGGAAGAAAGGGCAGTGCGAATGATCGCCGCCATCGAAAACGCCATGCTGGCACGGCTGAAGGCTGCCAGCGACGCTGATGTCCTGGGCTACAATTTCCGCGATCTGGACAGCTATCCCGAAGACTGGGACCGCTATCTGAAGGAAAAGCTGGAGTGGCGCGCTCCGGCCGCGTGGGTCGTCTTCGCAGGGGCCGAATCGCCGCCATCCAGCGACTTGGCAGAGCTGCGCTTTCCGGCCAGCTTCTTCCTCGTCGTCGCGGCCGAGAACAGCCGCAACGAGACCGCCCGCCGCCATGGTGGCCAGACCGTCGCAGAGCCGGGCAGCTATCAGCTCGTCCTCGATGCGGTATCCCTGCTCGCCGACTCCGATCTGGGTCTGCCGGAAATCACCCCGCTGGTGACGGGCGCGATCCGCACGGTCGCCCGCCCGGCCGCGCTCTCCGCACGCAATTGCTCGCTGCTGGCCGTGGCTTTCACAACCAGCTTCACCCTTCCGCTCGTCACCGACCTCGACGGCGAAGCTCCGGTCCCGTTCACCGACTTCCATGTGAACTGGGACGTGCCGCCGTTTGTCACCACCCCACCGCTTCCCGCCGACGCCAGCGCCGACGCCACCGATCATGTGGAGCTTCCCCAATGACGATTTCCTTCAATGCCATTCCCCTCTCGATCCGCGTGCCGGGGGCCTATGCCGAGTTCGACAGCCGCAATGCGACAGGCGGGTTGTACGAGGTCAACAACCGCATCCTGCTGGTCGGCCAGAAGCTGGCGGCCGGGCCGATCGCGGCGCTGACGCCCATCCGCATCTTCGACGAGGCGACGGCGATCGCCGCCTTCGGTCGCGGTTCGATGCTGGCGCGCATGGCGAAGTTCGCCAAGGCAGCCGACCGCTATTCGGATATCTGGGCCATCGCCCTGGAGGATCCCGGCGCGGGTGTGCAGGCGACCCAGACCCTGACCTTTACCGGCCCCGCGACGGCTGCTGGCACGATCGCGCTGCTGATCGCCGGGCAGGCTGTGGAGACCGGCATCGCATCGGCCAGCACGGCTACACAGGCCGCCGTCGCCGCCGCTGCCGCCATCAACGGCATGCCGGACCTTCCCGTCACCGCCACATCGGCAGCCGGTGTCGTCACTGTCACGGCGCGTCACAAGGGCACTTGCGGTAATGACATCGATATTCGCCATAGTTTCCGCGACGGCGAGACACTCCCGGCCGGGCTGACGCTGGCTATCGCGGCTGCCACTGCGGGGACGTCAGACCCCGATTATGCGACTGTCTGGACAGTGATCGGCGATGAGGATTTCCGCACGATCATCGTCGGCAATGCGACCGCCACGACGCTGTTGGCTGTCGAGGCGGAGTTGAACGATCGTTGGGGTCCGCTGCGGATGCTGGAGAGCACGGCCTATGCGGCCAAGCGCGGCAGCGTCGGCACGGCGACCACCTTTGGCAATGCCCGCAATAATCCGCTCGTTTCCACCATCGGCACCGGCCTGTCTCCGACGGCGCCATGGGAATGGGCGGCCAGCTACGGCGCGATCGTCGGCTATTATAGCGCGATCGACCCGGCCCGGCCGTTCCGCACGCTGGCGCTGCCCGGCGTGATCGCGCCCGTAACCGGCGCCCGCTTCACCCGCGCCGAACGGGAGCTGCTGCTGCGCGACGGCATCTCGACATGGAATGCCCAGCCGGACGGCACCGTCGTGATCGAGCGCGCCATCACAATGTATCAGGTGAACGGCGCTGGCGTGGCGGATACCGCTTTCCTCGACGTCAACACGCCCCTGACCCTCGCCTATATCCGCCAGTCGGTACGCGCGCGCGTCCTGCTCAAATACCCGCGCCACAAGCTGGCCGACGACGGCACCAACTTTTCGCCAGGGCAGGCGATCGTCACGCCGATCATCATCCGCGCCGAGCTTATCGCGCTCGCCCGTGAATGGGAGGAGGCAGGCCTTGTCGAGAACATCGACCAGTTCGTCGCCGATATCATCGTGGAGCGCGACGCCAGCGATCGCGGGCGGATCAACGCTCTGCTGCCGCCCGACCTCGTCAACCAGTTCCACGTCTTCGCGGCGCAGATTCAGTTCCGGCTCTGAAAGGGCAAACAATGACCGAAGTTCTTCATTCATGGCCTCTCGCGATCGTGCTCGTCTCGGCAATGGTCATCGGCGCCATCGTCTATCTCGGCGATCGCCCCCCAAATTGAGAGACCGCTTAGGCGGCTCTCAGGACAATCTTTAATCGAATTAGGAGGTTTAGATGGCCAATCCCAACCGCGTCGTCGGCCAGTGCAAGGTCAAGGTCGATAGCCAGCAATATGAGACAGACGGCACCACCACGATGGAAATCGGCGGTCCCGCCCGTGAAGGGGTGAAGGGCGACTATCAGGCGGGCGCTTTCAAAGAGTCGACCGAAATGAGCAAAGTCGAACTCAACCTGCTCTATAAGGGGCGTCTCAGCCTCGCCGCCATCCGCAAGATCGATAACGCCACGCTGACGGTCGAAACTGACACCGGCAACGTCTGGATCGTTCGCAACGCCTATGTTGCAGAGATCATCAGCTTCGATGGCGGATCGGGCAAGGCCAAGGTCGTGTTCCAGGGACCGCCTGCCGAGGAGATGACGCTGTGAGCGCCGTTCCTCCGTTGACCGCCGAACAGATCGCCGCACTTCCGCCCGTCGCGCCCGGTCATGCTCGCCATATCATGAAGCATCCGGTCGCGGGCCTGTCGGCCGAAGATGAGCCGGTCATCCTGCACTATGTCGATGTGCGCCTGGACGTCACCGGCGCCGACATGATGGCCACCGACGAGGGCAAAGGGCCGGTCGCCAAGCAGCTACACCTCGTCGCGCGCCTGACCGGCCAGCCGTTCGGGGCCATTCTGAAGATGCGGGAGGCCGACGTCACCGCGCTGATGGAGATCGGCGAGGACCCTATCGAGCCTGGCCGTCCGACTGGCGGCGCGCCAGCCGCCTGATTGCCAGGGTGTTCCATGTCCAGCCGAGCGAGCTGGAGCGCATGACCGCCGACCGGATGCTGTTCTGGATCGAGCGTCTCAATGAACAGGGCGAAGAAGAGCAAAACACATGAAAATGTCCCTCATCCTCGACGTCGTGGCGAAAGGCACGGACCGCATCGTCAAGATGACGAGGGACACCCGCAATCTGTCCGACAAGGGGATGGCTCCGCTTGCCCGCACGACGGAAGCGGTTACACGCGCCGCCGAGCGCAACGGCCGCCAGATCGGAGTGAGCGCGGCACAGGTCGCACGATGGGGCCGGGAGGCGCGCGGTGCGGCAACCAAGGGCATCACGCCACTCGTCCGCGCCACTGATGCGGTCACGCGGGCGGCCGATCGCAATGAGCGGCAGATTGCCCGCGTCACGGCGTCCACGTTCCGGTGGATGCGCGCCACGCTGCGCGCCGCTGATGCGATCGACAGGGCTGGCGCGCGCACTGCCCGCTTTGTAGGCCGGGCCGGGCTGAAGGGGATCGAGCTGGGCGCGATCGGAGCGGCCAAGGGGCTGTCGCTGGTCATCCGCAAGACGCTGGATTTGACCAAGGCGGCGGTCGGCTATGGCGCACTGGCGGCGGGTGCTGTCGGCGGATGGTTGGTCGGCGGGACCGTCAAGACGGCTGCGACCTTTGAGCAGATGCAGGTTGCGTTGGAAGGCACCGAAGGATCGGCGGACAAGGCGAAGGCGGCCATGGGTTGGGTTGCAAAATTCGCGAAAGACACGCCCTATCAAGTCGAAGAAGTTACTGACGCCTTCGTCCGCGCGCGCGGCGTCGGCATCGACCCGATGACGGGTGCGATGACCAAGATGGGCGATGCAGCTGGCGGCGCTCGCAAATCACTTATGGATGCGGTCGAAGCCTTAGCCGATGCCCAAACCGGAGAATTCGAGCGGCTGAAGGAATTCAACATCACCTCGTCCGTAAAGGGCGATCAGGTGACATTCTCCTACATCGACAAAGCCGGGAAGAACGCCGAAAAATCAGTCAAGAAGAGCATGGGTAACATTCGGGATGCGGTCCTGGGCATCTTCGATGAGAAATATGGCGGCGGCATGCTGCGCCAGTCCCGCACGTTGATGGGTATCTGGAACAATATTCAGGATAGCTTCCTCGGCTTCCAACTGCGCGTCGCCAATGCCGGATTTTTCGACCATCTGAAGGGAAAACTTCAAGGAGTTCTGGAGGGGCTTGACCGGCTCGACCAGGACGGTTCGCTCGACCGTTGGGCGGGCAATATCTCGGATTGGCTGTCTAAGGCGGTCGATAAGGCAGATGAATTTGTTCACAAGGACTGGAGTTCTGTTGCCCATGGTATGGGCGCCATCGTCTCAACCCTCGTCGGCATCGTCGGACTGATTGGCGATGCAGCCTCAGCCTGGAGCCGGTGGCAGAACGCCGTACAGAAGCGCCAGGCGCAGAACGTCATTGACGGGTGGTTCAGCAGCCCGAGCGCGCGCATCAACGCGCGCATCCGGCTCGGCGAAATCCGTGACGAGGAGAACGGTCTCAAGGGCCAAACCGGGCGCAAGGTCGGGAATGGCTGGCTGGGCGCCCTTCGCAATGGTCCGCCTGCGCTGCTGGCCAAGGCGGGTGCTCGGTCGGGCCAGCCGGTCGCCGGTAACGTCGGCGTCACAGTCGACTTCAAGAATGTCCCGCAAGGCGTCCGCACACGGACGAAATCGACCGGTCCCGTCTCCACGCGCTCCAACACCTCCTATCGCGGCCCCGCCAATGGGGGGCCGTCATGAGCTGGCGCGACACCTATCAGCAGGGCAGTTTTCGCGGCGTCGAATTCGCAACCATCAGCCATAATATGACTGGTGGACGGCGGGTGGAAACGCATGAATTCCCCGGCCGCGACGAACCGATCGCGGAGGACCTTGGCCGCAAGGCGCGCCAGTTCAGCATCGAATGCTTCATCGTCGGCCGCGATTATTATGCGGACCGGGACATGCTGATCGATGCGCTGGAGGCAGAAGGCCCGGCGACGCTGATCCATCCCTGGCATGGCAGCCGCTGGGTCAGCGTGCTGGATTTCTCCATCGGCGAAGATCAGGCGGGCGGATATGCATCGTTCAGCATAACGTTCGGCGAGGCCGGTTCGGAACCGTCGCTGGCGGCATCGCCGGACACGGCGGCGCAGGCGACGGCCCTGGCGGACAAGACGCTGGACGAGGCACCGGCCAAGTTCGCCGGGCGCTTCTCGCTCGACAGTCTGCCCGGCTTCGTCAGCGATGCGACCGGCAAGCTGGTATCCATCGTTGCGGTCGCTTCGGAGATTTCCGCGGGCCTGTCTGGCGGTCCCGGTGGTCTGCTGAACGCCTTTGAAGGCGCGTTGCGCCTGGTCGGCGCGGACGGCCTGCTTTCGACGCTCCGCACGCCGCTGGCGCTCGGTCACGCACTGGTCGGGCTGATCTCGGCGGTTTCGGTGCTGGGCGGGATTGGAACGCGGCAGACGGCGGCGCTGCGGATCGTCGGGGAATCACTCGACGGACTGGACAGCATTCCGGCAGCAACGCCAGCGCGGGCCGCGCAGAGTGAAAATCAGAGCGCGATCGTGCACCTGGTGCGGAGTGCGGTGGCGGCCGAGATGCTTGCCATTACCGCCGCGACCGATTTTGCATCCTATGACGATGCGGCGCGGGTCCAGCAGGATTTCGCCGTCATGCTCGATCGCTGGTCGCTCGATGCGGCCGACGCAGGCGAGGATGAACGGGCGGACCTTTTCGACGCGCTGCGCCTCGCCCTGGTCCGCGACGTGACGGCACGCGGGGGAAGCCTTGCCCGGCAATATGGCTATCCACTGGCCTCGACCCAACCCGTCCTGGTCGTGGCGGCGCGGCTCTATGGCCCGCTCACCGATCTTGACGATCGCGCGGCCGACCTCGTCGCGCGCAACAGTGTGCGCCATCCCGGCTTCGTGCCCGGCGCCGCTGAACTTCAGGTGCTGACCAATGGCTGACCAGAACATCGTCACCCTGTCGATCGGCGGGCAGCTTTATGCGGGCTGGAAGGACGTCACCATCACGCGCGCCCTGGACACGCTTTCCGGTGAATTCTCGCTCGACCTCACCGACCGGGAGCGGCAGGGAGCGGCGCGACTGGCGCTGGCGGCGGGCGGCGCGGTAGCGCTGAAGATCGACGGCGAGACACTCATCACCGGTTATATCGACCGCGTCGGACCCGGCCTCGACCCCGACTCCCATCCCCTTTCCGCATCCGGGCGGGACAAGTCGGCCGACCTGATCGATTGTGCGCCCGACGCGCGACCCGGCAGCTGGTCGAACACGTCGATCGAGGCGATCGTCGGCGAGCTTGCCAAGCCGTTCGGCATCGGCGTGACCGCGAAGGCGTCCACCGCGCCAAAGGTCCGCAAGTTCGCGATCCAGCAGGGCGAGACGGTGTCACAGTCGATCGAGCGGTTGATGCGGATGCGCGGCTTGCTCGCTGTGTCGACCAGGGCGGGCGATATCGAGATCATCACGCCCGCCAATGGCGCGCCGGTCGCGCGGCTTGTCGAGGGCGAAAACCTTCTATCGCTGTCCGCCACCCATGATGTATCCGATCGTTTCAGCAGCTACATCGTCAAGGGGCAGGCCGCTGGCGATGATGATGTGAACGGCAAGGCTGCCAGCGCCATCGTTGGCCGCGCCAGCGATCCGGGGGTTAAGCGGCATAGGCCGCTGGTCCTGATCGCCGAAGAACAGGGCGATCTGGCCACGCTGGAAAAGCGCGCGAAATGGGAAGCGACCACGCGCGCGGCGCGGGGGCAGGAGGCGACGGCAACTGTGCTCGGCTGGCGTCGGCCGGACGGCAAGCTGTGGGACCGGGACGCGATCGTCGAACTCGAAGCCCCGTCGCTCTACATCAGCAGCCGGATGCTGATCGTGTCCGTCACGCTCCAGCGCAGCGGTGGCGGCAGCACGGCCGAGTTGCGCCTGATGCCGCCGGAAGCCTTCACGCAGCTGGCAGTGCCAGAGCAGGCCGAAAGCTCATCGGTGAAGCGCAAATGAGCGCCATGAACCGCCTTCTCGCGCCGCTCCAGGGCCGCATCCAGATGATGATTGGCCGTGCCGTCATCCGTGCCGCCAATGACAGCCTGAAGGCGCAGGGGCTTCAGGTGGAGCTACTCGACGGCGAGGTGCAGGACGGCGTCGAGCATTTCCAGAATTATGGGTTCACCAGCGTGCCACTGGCGGGGGCCGAGGCCGTCGTCGCCTTTGTCGGCGGGCTGCGCGGACATGGCATCTGTATTGCGACGGTGGACCGCAAGGTCCGTCTGACAGCGATGCAGCCGGGCGAGGTCGCGCTCCACGATGACCAGGGCCAGAAAATCCATCTGACCCGCGACGGCATCGTCATTGAGACGGACAAGCCCATCGCCATCACATCGGCCGAGGTCGTCACGATCGACGCGCCCAGCATCGCACTGGCGGGCGGCGGCGCGGCGATCGCGCGGGTCGGCGACGACGTCGACCTTGGCAGCGGTAAAATCATCAGCGGCAGTGAGAAGGTAACAGCGGGATGAGTGCGCTAGTAGAAAAATTCGAGGATTTTGCAGATGATGCGGCAGCATTCCTTGGAGAGAAGGTCATCGAAATGGCCGACCGGCTAGCGGTAGTGAACAAGGTCACACCGGGGTCGCAGGCCACTTATTCGTTCGAGTGCGACGGGGTGGTCTTCAAGATCGTCATGACCGTGGCAGGGAAGCCCGGTCAATGAGGGCGCGTTCGACCACAGCCCGCACGGGTGGCTGGAAGCGTGTTCCCGTGACGCGCGACGCTATGCCAAACGTCGCCGAGCAGCTCCGCAGGTCCGGATGCGTCGCAGGTGACGGAGATCCGATCGCGGCACATGCACATTTCGACCGGCAGAATCGTATCCGCCGCATCCATGCGACCTATGAGAATGGCTGGCGCGCGACGCTGAGCATTCGGATCGATGGCAGCTATTCGCTGAGCATGGCGCTGAAGCTGGTCAGCAAGCCCAAGGTTGCGGCCGAATGACCGATATCGCGCTCCTGTGGGATAATGAGGCATTCGGCGCCGACCTCGCCCTGACCGGGGGCGATCTGGCCACCGACGACGGTCTGCGGACCGCCTTCCTGATCTCGCTGTTTACCGACGCCCGCGCCCGCGCCGACGATGTGCTGCCGCAGGCCGGTGGCGATCCGCGTGGATGGTGGGGCGATGCCTTTGGCGAGGACCAGGACGGTCCGATCGGCTCCCGGCTGTGGCTGCTCGATCGGGAAAAGCGGACCGGCACCACGCTGACCCGCGCCCGCGACTATGCGACCGAGGCGGTGGCGTGGCTGATCGCCGCAAGCATCTGCACATCGATCGACATTGAGGTCGAGGCGCAGGGCGAGGCACTGGCCATCGCGCTCTATCCGACCCGGCCGGGCGGTCCGGCGCGCCAACGCTTCGACTTCCTCTGGACAGGGTCCATCTGATGCCGTTCCTCCGACCGACCCTTTCGGCCCTTATCATCCGTGTCTCCAACGACATCGCCGGGCGCATGACCGGCGCGGCCAATGCCGTGTCGCGCAGCGTGATTTCCGTGCTGGGCAAGATCGTCGCGGGCGTGGCGTCGGCCCTCTATGGCTATCTGGCCTTCATCGCCGACCAGATTCTGCCGGACACGGCCGTCGCGGAATATCTTGTCCGCCATGCCGCTATCTGGGGACTGCGCCGCAAGGGCGGCCTGCCCGCGACCGGCGTGGTGGTGGCGGTCGGAACGGACGGCACCAACATCCCGGCCGGGAGCATCCTCGTCCGTATCGACGGCGCGCGGTTTCGGTCGATCGGGCTTGTCGTCGTCGCCAGCGGCACCGCCGACCTGCCGATCGAGGCGGAGCTTCCCGGCGAAGGCGGTAACACACCGGCCACGGCGCAGCTGACCTTTGCGTCGCCGGTCGCGGGCGTCCAGGCCATCGCGATCGTGTCGGCCGATGGCGTCACGGGCGGTTCGGCCGACGAGGATTATGAGGCGCTGCGCGCGCGCCTGCTCCAGCGCATCCGCAATCCTGCCCAGGGCGGATCGAAGGCCGATTATGAGCGATGGGCGCGGGAGGTGAACGGCGTCACGCGCGCATGGGTCTATCCGCTCTATCTGGGCAGCGGCACCGTGGGCGTCACCTTCGTCATGGACGGCCGGATCAACAATATCCCGCTCGATGCCGATGTGGAGGCGGTGCAAGCCCATATCGACGCGGTCCGCCCCGTGCAGGCGGCGCTGACCGTCTTCGCGCCGATCCCGGAGGATGTGGACATTGAGATTGGCGTTTCGCCCAGCACGCCGGAGGTCAAGGCGGCGGTCGAGGCGGAATTGGCGGACCTGTTCACCCGCGACGCGGAACCGGGCGGCACCATCTATCTCAGCCGGTTGCGGGAGGCGATCTCGATTGCCCAGGGCGAACATCATCATGTCCTTGAGGGGCCGACCGATGACTTCGTGGCCGCCGCCGGGCATCTGCCGCGCCTAGGCACCGTGAGCTGGGCTTCCTGATGTTCAGCGCCGACGCCTATGCCGCGCAGCTGCGCGAACTTCTTCCCCAGGGCCGCGCCTGGAACCGTGCGCCTGACAGCAAGTTCGGCCGCCTGCTCGCCGGTATCGCGGAAGAGCTGGCGCGCATTGATGGCCGCGCCGACGCCCTGATCGACGAGGCCGACCCGCGAACGGCCCTGGAGCTGCTGGCAGACTGGGAGCGCATGGCGGGCCTGCCGGATGCCTGTTTCGGCCAGCCTGACAATATCCCGGAGCGGCAGGTCGCATTGACCAGCCGCATCACCAGCATCGGCGGCCAGAGCCGGGCCTATTTCATCGAACTGGCGGCAAGCCTTGGCTATGTCGTCGCGATCGAGGAGTTTTCGCCATTCCGGTGCGGGGATCGCTGCGGCAAGCCCTGCTATGACGACGACTGGGCACATGTGTGGCGGATGAACGTCCTGCCCATGTCCTACGACCTGCCGGATGACCAGTTCACCATCGCCCAGTTCCGCTGTGGCGACCCGTGCGGAAAGCCGCTGCGCGGATGGGGAGCGATCAATCTCGAGTGTCTCGTCAACCGCTTCAAGCCCGCGCACACGACCGTCCTCTTTTCTTACGAGATCGAGCCGGAAGCGCTGTTCTGGATGGATTTCACCCTATGATCGAAAGGAACGCATATGCATCGCGTTGATGCTCCCGGCGCGATCGCCGGACTATTTACAGACGGCAACCCCGCCATCGGTCAACAGGCGACACAGGTCCGCGCGGCCTGGCTGAACGACCTTCAGGAGAATGTGGTCGCGGTGATCGAGGCGGCGGGCATCACGCTGGAGAAGGGCGACGCCAACCAGCTGCTCGAAGCGCTGGCCATGCTGCGGACCAGTGGCAGCCTGATCGGCACCCGCGTCCTGACCGCAAATGGGACGTACCACGCTACGGCGGGCACCAGGGCCGTTGAGGTCACTGTCATCGGCGGCGGCGGCGGCGGCGGCGGTGCGGCCGTCATGTCGGCCAGCCAGTTCGCGGCAGCGGGCGGTGGCGGCAGTGGTGGTTGGGGCACGTCCTATCTGGTCGCAGATTTCGACGGCGTTGCTGTCGTCATTGGCGCGGGCGGTACGGGCGGCGTCGGTGGGGCAGTCGGCGGCGCTGGAGGGTCAACGCTGTTTGGGGGCCTGCTTTCTGCGACGGGCGGTCAAGGCGGAGCCTATGCTGTGCCAACCACAGTGGCGAGCATACAGATCGGCGGCTTCGGCGGCACGTGCGCGGGCGCAAACCGGCAGTCTTCCACCGGCTCATCCGGCGATCATGGGATCGCGCTCAGCACCGGCAATATGGCCAATGGCGGTGGCGGTCACAGCCTCATCGCAGCAGGCGGCGCCACATTCGCGACGGCGACCAGCAACGGCCAGCCAGCAGGCGGCTTCGGCGCGGGTGGCAGCGGTGCGGAGGGGCAGAATTCTGCGGCGGCGCAGACCGGCGGCGCGGGCGGTGCAGGCGTCGTCATCATCCGCGAGTATGCGTAATATGAAAGGACTCAACTGACATGGCGACCGCTAATATTCCAGACGTCAAAGCCACGGGCGAATGGCAGAATTTGCTGGCCGATCATCCGGATTTGGCAGGCAAGGATTGCCTCTTGCAGAACAAGGTTCCGGGCGAGCTTTACATCGTCGCGGAGGGTGCATCTCCGTCGAGCAAAACCGCTGGTGTCATGCCGACGCGCATGGGCGAGCATTATTTCAACTGCACCACCGCGCTCTGGTATCGGGCTGATGTGTTTGGCGACGGCTTCTTTGCAGTCTGGACGGTGGGGTAAGATATGTCTGAAGCAGCACTCGCCATCGCCTTGAAAGCGAAAAAGACCCTGCCCGCGCTGTCCAGGCGCAAGTCCGTCAATATTGTCGTGGAGGGGCAGTCAACGGAACAGGGGCCGGTCTACCGTACCTCGCAAGAGCTTTATCCGCGCGCCTTCAAGTCGCAGCGTAATCCCGGTTTTACGGTTCCGAAGAATCGCCGCGTGCCCCAGATCAACCGGGGCGGCTACTGGCCTGTCGTTTATGATGCCCTCTGGGACGCCGGATATGACCCCAACATTTTCATTGAAGCTGTCGGGGGTGTGTCGCTGCTGACGCATATCTGCGGCTTCGTTCAGCAGCGCACGAACAGCACGTCCTATTACCAGAAGCGGACCAACGGCCTGTATCCGGATCGCGGTGACTTTGGCGACGTCGTGCAGATCGGCACCAAGTTCTTCGTGCCGACCATTGCTGGCAAGCGCCAAGTCTACAACAGCGGCCCTCACCCCGGCGTTGTCGGCACGTCCAATTTTCAAGACTATGTGGCTTTTGAGCAGGGCGCGGCCACGACCGGCACCAGCGCTCCGGACGTTTCGGCCGTGACCGTTGGCCAGACCATCACCGATGGGGGCATCACCTTCACGTGCGTTGATGCAGGGTCGGGCCGCTATGGCGCGGAAGGGTCATTCTATCCCGGCATCGACGCCGCTGTGAACGCGGGCGCCATGAACTATTGTTTCAGCGGGATCATGGGCGAGCGGAACGCGGGTCTTGGCTTTGATCCTTTGGGCATTATCGGGTCGGCCTGGGAAACGCTCATGAGCCTCCCACCGGCCGAACTCACCATCGTCTATTTCTCTCAGGGCCAAACGGACCTTGGCACCGGGTCAGTGACCTACCAGCGTGCTCTGCAAATTCTCGCGAATTTCTTCCTGGCACGAAATGTCATCGTCATGATCGGCACCACCACATGGTCTCCCGCATCGAGCGGCGCGACCGCCGCCAATTATGGTCTCCAAAAGACCGGGGCAGACAATGCGGTCGCCGCGCTTCAGGCGCTCAAGGCGACCTATCCGCAATATGGATCATGCTACCGAGGCGCAGACCTCTACACGCCCTACTTCAACGACGCGCGTGTGCGCGGGCAAAAGGCCGTCGGCGGAACGGGTGGTGTCTCCAGCGCCACCTTCACCGTCGCGTCGGTATCGGCGTTTGGTAACGGGATCGCGGTAGGACAGAAGCTCTATGTGAACAACTCGCAGGCGGTCGCAGCGACTGTTCAGTCCATCGGCACATTCAACGGGGCTTCGGGCACCGTCACCCTTGACGCCGCCGTCACCGTCGGCGCGGGAACCTCGGTCATCTTTGCTGCGACCGGCCTCCAGTTCGACGGGGTGCACTATAGCGGCTTGATGGCTGTCGATTACGGAACGACCGTCGCCAACTCTTTCCTGGCCGAGAACGGTGGGCCGCTGCCCCGCCTGCCGGTGTTGTGATGACCCGGCATCGGCTCAAGGAGCGAAGACTGGAGGTCGGTTATCCGTCCGAATGGAGGGGGCATTGGCACGAACGCACACTGCATCGGCCCTTCGTAACCTTCTACGACACTGGCGGCATGGTGATGTACCTGCCGGATTTCTGGGTCGGGCCGCCGCCTCCCACTCTTCACATTTCGATTGTTATAGTCGGGGCATCCACAGAGCAGGGGCCGACGCCTCCTGCCCCACAACGGTTGCCAGGCCTGCGCCTGGTCCCAGCTTTGCCGCATCCGCTCGCGGGCATTCGGCAAGTTGTGAAGGGCCTTTTAAGACTGCCTTAAGAGCCTCTCACTCACCTCTCATCGGAAATTAAGTGCTACAGAATGTCTTGTCCCAGACTCCAAAAGCTTTTGTCGCGCTTCATCGGAACTGCTGACCAGCCTTGTCCACCTGGGCCTTCTGTACAAGGATCCGCACAGCCGCTCCTACACCCTGACCCCCCGTGCAGCGATGCTGGGATCGCACTTTCAGCCGGACATCGTGCGCGACGGTCGGCTGACGACCCTGATCGACCGGCTCCACGCGCAGACCGGCCTTGGCCTTGCCCTGTTCGGCATGGTCGGTCTCAATGTGCAGATTTTCACCTGGCGTTCAGGCGTGCGGCGCATCCACACCACCCGGCCAGAGGGTATTTCGGGCGGCATGCAGGACCGGCTGACGGACAGTGCCGTGGGCTGGCTGATGCTGTCTTCCGTGGCACAGCCTCGCCGCGACGGAATGGTGCGGCGCCTCAATGCCGAAGCGGCGGAAGAGTACAAGTTCGCCTTTCCAGACATGAGCGCCCGGCTCGACAGCTGTGCGGAGCGGGGCTATGCGGTCGGCCCGCTGGGCTATGGCACCGGGGCGGATGCCTGCGCGGTGCTGTTGCCTGACCAGCCGGACAATCGCCCGATGGCGCTGGCCTTCACCTACGACCCGGCAGACCGGGTGGATACCTCGGCATTGGTCCAGTGCCTTCACTATGGCGTCCAGCGCTGTGCCGAAACGTCCAGCATCAACAATGCGATGGTACAGCCCTTTCCCAGCGCAGCCGCCTGAAACCTGCCGGGCGCGCGCCGAGCACTGGCGAAGGAACGGGGCGCACAGGCGACCGAGTTCGTCGCGGCGGATCCATGCTATGATTATCAATAGCAGCAACAACAATTTGCGACATTTTCAGACAGATTTGACGTGCCCCGGCACAGTCCCGCGACAGGCCTGACCTAAACCGTCCTCATCGGAAATGAACTGAGGGGTACGGACATGACACGCACGCTGATCGCACTGGCCGCCATTGCAACGACCATGGGTTCGCTGGCCGCCGTCAATGCCTCGACCTTGCCCACGCACAGGACCATCTCGACCACCAGGGATGGCAAGCCCATTCTGTTGGCGCGCATGGTGGTGACGGCAACGCCGCTCGACGAATAGGCGGTCGCCGACCAATCCGAAAGCAGGAGGCGGACATCGCTGCCCGCCCCTCACGATTTTCCTATATTGCATTACCGGTGCTGGCGGTCATCGCTTCCCAGCGTGTCGCGCGCATCGAGGTAGAGGAATTTGAGCTGGTCTCCGCTCTCCCCCTCGATGGCGATCTTCCAGCCTTCCCTGTCCACCTTGGCGCGGAAGCTGTCCCAGTCGTCCACACGCATGTTGATATGGTGGAACTTCATGCTGTCATCGTCGGGCAGGTCGTCCGCATAGACGTCGACAAAGCCTTCCACCGGCTCGATCAACTCATATTGCAGGTCGCCGACCCAGACGAAGGCCAGCTTCTGCCTGGCCTTGCCCGTGCCCTTGGGCGTCCAGATCTCCTGCTCGATCTCGAAACTGCGGACATCGGCCCCGGCACCCAAACGGATGCGGAACGTCTCCAGCGCCTTCTCGATGTTGCGGGTGATGTAGGCGTTCTGGAAATGATGGCCTTCAAGCACCGTATCTCTCCTCAAAGTCTTTGCGAGACCGCCTGGAAAACGCGCTGTTCTTGCGGTTCCGGCCCGCTTTCAAACCATCACTCAGCCTTGCCGCGCCACGTCGTAGCGTGAGAGATACCGGTCGAAGCCCTTCTCCAGCCCCTCCAGCGTCTGGCCATATTGGGCGAGCTCATATTCATGCTTGCCGAACTTGCACTGCGGGTTCTCGGGTCGGCAATCGCACATTCGAGCTAATTTCGACGCAGGGCGGCGAGTCCCTTTGCGCGTCGGTGGTCTGGATGCCACTGGAAAAGACGATCTTCACCGGCAATCTCTTCGGCCCCGTCTGGCTCGCCATGCCCAACCTCACCACCACGCGCGGCGACACGCCCCGTCTGGTCGTCAATTATCTGGCATCGCTGGAGCGGGTCCGCGCGCTGGAACCGGAACTGCTTATCACCGGCTATGGTGAGCCGGTTCGCGGCAAGAAGCAGATCGCGAAGGATCTCGATACACTTCATGGGGAAGTGTCCTGGATCCGCGACCGCACCATAGAGGGTATGAATGCCGGCAAGAGCGTGCATGAGTTGATGCGCGAAATCGTCCTGCCCGACCATCTCAGGATCGGCGAGTTCCACGCCACCGTCCGCTGGGCAGTTCGTGCCATCTGGGACGAGAATAGCGGCTGGTTCCACTACGCCGACGGTACTACCGGTCTCTACGATGTGCCACGCTCCAGCGTGCATGCCGATATTGTCGCGCTGGCCGATGCCTCCGCGCTGGCGACGAAGGCGAACGATCATCTTGTCGCGGGCCGTCGCCAGAGGCACTGCACCTCACCGACATCGCTCTCGATAGCGAGCCAGGCAACCGCGATGCACTGACCGTCAAGAAGGCGGCACTGGAGAAGTTGCTGACGGATTCCGGCTCCACCAATTTGAGCGAGACGATGTGGCTGCGCGCGGAAATCAGCCTTACGGAAGCGGCGCTGAACGACGCATGACATAAGCGGGATTATTCGGTCGCGTCTATAAAGCGGTAAGTGAGGGAGAAGGAAATGAGGAGCCGGTCCGCCGACCTTTTCGTATAGGAAGACATGGACTATGCGCGGCGGTTCATTCAAGCTGGCGTGCCGACCGAGCTTCATATCATTACTGGCGCCTATTACGGCTTTGGCCTTGCCGGTGAAGACACACCGCAGGCCCTTCACACCGCGGTACTGAGGCGCGACGCCCTTGCGCGGGCTTTCCGCATAACAAACAAAAACACTTCGGAAGCAGGATCATGACCGCATGTTTTCGGGGCAAGCGCACAGTCGTCACCGGCGGTGCCGCTGGTCTGGGGGACGCCATCGCACTTGCCTTTGCGCGAGAAGGTGCCGACTTGATCCTCGTTGATATGAATGAGCAGGGCCTGACAGATATCTCCACTGAAGTCAGCGCGCCGGGCGTGACGTGCGAAACCTATCGGGTCGACCTCAGCGTCGAGGCAGAGATAAAAGCGCTCGGCGCAAACATCCTGTCCAAGCATGATATGGTAGATGTCCTCATCAACAATGCCGGCCTCGCCTATAATGACATAGCCCGTGGCTTTACCGACTTAAGCATGGAACGCTGGCTGTATTTCTTCGCGATCAACAATGTCTCGCCGGTCATTCTGGCACAGGCGCTTCGTCCCGCTCTGGCCAAGGCAAAGGGGCTGGTCGTCAACCAGTCCTCCATGGCCGCCAATACGCCCGCCACAGCCTATGGCATCACCAAGGCGACGCTTAACAGCATGACATATGCCAAGGCGAACCAGTTTGCCGCCGATGGTATCCGCGCCAATTCGGTAGAGCCAGGCATAATGGAAACACCTGCCAGCAACGCCGCGCTTAGCGAAGACAAGATTGTCGCGCTCCGTTCTACTCAGCTCATGGCTACCGAGGGTGGCACGGCCGATGACATTGCCAACCTTCATGTCTTCCTTGCATCGCCCGAGGGTCGTTTCATCAATTGCGAAGTGATTTCCTGCGATGGCGGCAACAAGATGCGGGGATGGCGCTACTAACATGGCGTTCGAGGTGGACCTGACCGGGAAGATCGCCGTCGTCACTGGCGGTAGTCGGGATAGGCCGCGCCATCGTACGCAGTCCGGCCGTAGCAGGCGTCGCCGTCGCCAACCGCAAGCTGCCGCCTGTTCGCCAAGGTCTCTGAACATCGGGCGGCGCGCATATTCTCGTTAACATTGCGGGCAAATCGCCGGTTTCGCCCTCATCAGTGGAAACAGATCAAGCAGCGTTCGATCAGATCATCGCGGTCAATCTGCACTCTGCCTTTCGACTGTCGGCCCTGGTTGGCGCACCAATGGTGAAACAGGGCGGCGGCGCGATCATCAATATCACGCTGACCCAATTCTCGCCAAGGAGTTTGGCACAACGGTGCGGGCAACACTGTCATGCCCGGCCCTTTTCATACCGATAGCACCAAGGGATGGGATGGCTTTTATCTTGCACGGATTTCATATCTCGGCGGCCTTTTTCAGTCGCGGGCCAGCAGCAGCGCGGCGGCCAGGGGTCCGCCGCCCGAGGTCGCCACCGCCACTGTTGGATCGCCGGGAATCTGGCGCTCCCCCGCCTCCTTGCGCAACTGCGCCACCGCCTCATAGGCGAAGCCGAAGCCGTGGAGGCGCCCCGCCCCCAGTTGCCCGCCAGCGGTGTTGAGCGGCAGTTCGCCATCGCGCGCGATGCGGTGCCCGCCCTCGATGAAGCGATGCCCCTCGCCCACCCCGCAAAAGCCCAGCCCCTCCAGCCAGGTGATCGGGAAGAAGGCGAAACCGTCGTAGAATTGCACGGTATCCACATCCTTGACCGTATAATCGGTCTTGGCCCACAGGTCCGGCCCGGTCGCATAGGCGGCGACCCATTCCGCCTGATCCCAGCTGTAGCGATCCACCTTGCCCGCCGTCGCCGCGATACGGATCGGCGTCGCGATGATCTCGTCCAGCGCATCGCCCGCCGACACGACCACGGCCGTGGACGCATCCGAGAAGCGGTCGCAGTCATAGAGGCAGAAGGGGGTCGCGATCAGCCGCGCCTCCATATAGTCATCCAGCGTCAGCGGCTTTTTGGTGATGTTGCGCGCATTGGGATTGAGCAGCGCGTTACGATTGGCGTTGAGCGCGATCTGGGCAAGCTGTTCGCGCGTCATGCCGTAGCGTTTCATGTGGCGCGACGCATATTGCGCCACCCATGTCGCCGCCGAGATGGCGAAGAAGGGCGCGCTCCACTGCGAATTGCCGTCCACCGTCTCGCGGCGCAGGGCGGGGAACTCGTCCGGCCGGGCCATGGCCGCCGCCTCATAGACGGTGCGGAAGCAGATGACGTGCCGCGCCTGCCCGGTCTTCACCGCATTGGCCGCCTCCGCGATGGCCGACAATTGCGCGGGCAATTCGCCGCCGCCCATGTGCCAGCGCGCCTTGATCCCGCACACCTCGATCACCTCGTCCGCGCCGATGGGGGAGAAGCCGAGATAGCCGGCCATGCGCCCCGGATAGGTGGCCACCCCGTCGATCTGGTCGAAAGTCAGGCCAGCGTCGGCCACGGCCTGCCTGATGGCGTCCATGGTGATGCCCAGCGGCGAGCGTTCGATGCGGACGCCCACCTCCGACTGGCCGATGCCGGTGATATAGGCTTCGGTCGCCGGGCCTTTGGTGTGATAGGCAGCCATGGTTCAGCCAACCTTCCCGAACAGGGGAAACCAGATGCCGTCCTGTTCCTCGAACAGGACCGTCACCATGTCGTCGATCTCGACCGCATCGACCGGCGAGCCGACGATATTGGTGGTGAGATAGACGCCCGGCGCATCGTCCAGCTTTACGCGCGCAATGACGAAGGGCACCTCCAGCCCCGGCAGCCATGGCTGATGGTTGACCGTCATCGTATCGATGACGCCCGTGCCGGCGACCGCGAACGGCCCGACATTCTCCGACTGGCAATGGCGGCAGAACTGGCGCGGCGGATGGGTGAACTGGCCGCAATCGTCGCATTTGGTGATGTACAGCTTGCCCTCCGAACCGCCGGTCCAGAACGGACGGGTGACGGCTTCGAGGCGGGGACGGGGTCGTTTGGCACTCATCGGGGAGGGTTCCATATCAAAAGGTCGTCGGTGGCGATCCCATGCGCGCCATGACGGGTCATGGGCGTATCGGGACAGAGCCGGGACAGGAAACGGCCCTCCGTCCGGCCCAGCCGGTTTTGGCCGAGCGTGGCGGACCATGCACCATGTATCCGTAAGCATCCAGCTTCTCCGTCCACCGCATCAAAAGCAACGCGATGCGGGGAGGCGCCCGCGGAAAACGCCCACGCGATAGATCATCACCCCCACGGATTTGCATCGCCGTGGCGATCAGGCACAATGCGGCCCGTTGTCGGCCGGAGTTTCTCTTACGGGACAGTCAGCCCTCGCGTAGGACTATGTCATCAACGCCGCCGACCATCATAAGAAGCGGCTATGGAGAGAAGAGAGATGGAAGTCCGCGCGGAGAGGGAAATGGGCATGGGCGACATCCCCTGCCCCACCGTTTCCGCAGCGCCGTTTCCGAAGCACCGGCTTCGCCCGGCGATGGCGGCTGCATCCCGGCGGATGGGTTCGACCGAACCGAAGGCATGGAACGGATCGCGCGGCGACCGCGACCGCCCGGAACGGACCCTGTCCCGGCAAGACAAAAGGCCGCGCGCAGCGGCTGCTTAACACCCCCGGCTGCCCCGGCAGCCCGTCATATATTGTCAGGAGCATCACATGAGCGATTTTCTGGGTTACAAGGGCAAGCGCGTCATCGTCACCGGCGTCTTTTCCGGCATGGGCGAAGCGACCGCGAAGCTGCTGACCGAACTGGGCGCCGAAGTGCATGGCTTCGATTACAAGGACAGCGCGCTGTCGCTGGCGTCCTTTACCAAGGTCGACCTGCGCGACCCCGAGTCCATCGAGGCAGGCGTGGCCAGTCTCGGCAATGGCCGCGTCGACGCCCTGTTCAACTGCGCCGGCCTACCTGGTGGCGGCAGCTTTGCCCCTATCGACACGATGAAGGTCAACTTCATCGGCACCCGCCACCTGACCGAGACCATCCTGCCCCTGATGGGCGAGGGCAGCGCCATCGCCTCCATCGCATCGACCGGCGGGCTGGGCTGGAGCCGCCGCATCCCCGTCCATATCGGCCTGCTCCAGACCAGGGGCTTCCAGGCCGCGCTCGACTGGGCCGAGGCCAATGCGGACCAGGTCGCGGAAGGCTATGCCTTTTCCAAGGAGGCCGTCATCGTCTGGACCCAGTTCACCGGCGCGCACCTCATCAAGAAGGGCATCCGCATCAATTGCACCCTGCCCTCCCCTACCCAGACCCCGATGATGGAAACCTTCCATGCCACGTCCGGCAAGGATGTGGTGGACGCGGCAGCAGAGCCGATGGGCCGTTACTCCACCCCCGCAGAGCAGGCTGGCGGCATCGTCCTGCTCAACAGCGCGCTGGCGAGCATCGTGAACGGCGTGGTCCTGCCCGTCGATGGCGGCTTCATGGGCGGCGTGGCGACCGGCCAGGTCGACCTGAGCAAGATGATGCGCAAGGCCGCACCGGCCGGGTGATTCTGTTCCGGAAGGCGCCACGCCCCCCGATGACATGACCCGATACCCGACCCCGCCCGGCCGCCCAGCGCAGCCGGGCGGGGTCCAGGTCCCGTCTATCTGACCGGTCGACGACAATGCGCCGCGCGGCCTCCTGTCCGGCCTGATTGCCGAACCTCGCATATATGGCTTTCGCCTGGCATTATCGCTTCGGCAGCCGAGCGATAGCGACCTGATCGACTGTCCGAACGGTCGTCATGGTGCGGCCGCCCTTTTTCATGAGCGACGCTTTCCCGCCCCCATGCATTCCCTTGCAAAATATCGCGGCAGCGGTTGACGCGGGGCAGAATCATAGTGCGGTGAAGGACCGAAGAGATATATCCCACGCCAAACCCGAACGAGTGACCGAGGATGCCAGGATGAATTTCGACCTCACCGACGACCAGGAAATGATGCGCGACATGTTCGCGCGCTTTCTGGACGAGCATAGCAGCACCATCCGCGTCCGCGCCGCCGAGCCTTCGGGCTTCGACGCCGACCTGTGGAAGGGTCTGGGCGCGCTGGGCGCTTTCTCGATCCGGGTGCCGGAGGCTTCGGGTGGTCTGGGCATGGGCCTGTTCGACGCTGTCCTGTTGATGGAGGAGGCGGGCCGCACGCTGGCCTCCGGGCCGCTGGCGGAAACGCTCGTCACCGCGCGCCTGCTCGCGCTGCTGGGCGGTGCGGAGGCCGAGGCGCTGCTGGAGCGGGTGAGCATCGGCGAGGCGGTCGCCTCCATCGCGCTGCATGACAGCGCAGGCCAGCCCCGGCAGTGGATCGGCGGCGGTTCCGTGGCGGAGGCCGTGGTGGCCCGCGACGGCAATGCCATCATCCTGGTCTCCATCCCCGAAAGCGCGCGCGGCGGGGAGGATAATCTGGCCTCGACTCCCATCGCGGAGCTGGACCTGTCCGCCCATCCGCGCATCGTGCTGGGGTCCGGCGCGGAGGCCGTCACGGCATTCGAGCAGGCGGTCGAGGAATGGAAGCTGTTCATCGCCGCCGCGCTGGCGGGGCTTGGCCGACAGGCGCTGACGCTGGCGGCGACCTATGCGGGCGAGCGCAAGCAGTTCGGCCAGTTCATCGGCCAATTCCAGGGTGTGTCCCACCCGCTCGCCGACCAGCTGTGCCATGTCGATGCGGGCAAGCTGCTGGTGTGGAAGGCCATCCGGTCGATCGCCGATGGCGAGGAAGAGGCGGGCACGCTCATCTCGCTGGCCGCATGGTGGAATGCGGAGGCCGCCGCGACCAGCGTGGCGCGCGCGCTCCACACCTTCGGCGGCTATGGCCTGACCACCGAATATGACATCTACCTGTTCAACCTGCGTGCCAAGGCATGGCCGCTGGTCTATGGCGATCCACGGCGCCATCTGGAGGATGCGGGCAGCCGCCGCTATGCCAATGCCGCCGTATCCCTGCCCGAGGCGGGCGACACACCCATCGAGTTCGACCTGGGCGACGAGGCACGCGCCATCCAGGAGGAGATCGCCACCTTCTTCGCAACGCAGGTGACGGACGAGGAAAAGGCGAAGTTCCACTACAGCTGGGACGGCTACAACCCGCGCATCAACAAGGCGCTGGCCGATGCGGGCCTGCTCTTCCTTGGCTGGCCCAAGGAGATGGGCGGCCGCGGCATCACCCCCTATGCCAAACTGGCGGCGATGGAGGCGTTCGAGCACACAGGCTATTCCAATCCAGCGCATAATGTGACCGCCATGGTCAGCGCGATCCTCTATCGCTTCGGCAGCGACGCGGTGAAGGAGAATATTCTGGCCCGGGCGATGAGCGGCGAGATCATCACCAGCCTTGGCTATTCGGAGCCGGGTTCGGGATCGGACGTGTTCGCCGCCCAGTGCCGCTCCACGCAGGAGGCGGACGGATCGTGGCGCATCAACGGCACCAAGATGTGGACGTCGGGCGCCAACATCACCGACTATGTCTTCATGCTGACCCGTTCCGACCCGGAGGCGACCAAGCACAAGGGCCTGACGATGTTCATCGTGCCGCTGAAGACGGAAGGCGTGACCGTGCAGGGCATCCACACCTTCATGGACGAGCGGACCAACATCACATTCTATGACAATGTCGCCATCCCCGACGCCTATCGCCTCGGCCCGATCAACGAGGGCGCCCGCACCATGTCGGCCGGTCTCGAACTGGAGCATGGCGGCGGTTTCGGCAAGGTGCAGCGCGCCATGCAGAAGGCGGCAGAGGAACTGGCCAGTGAAATCCGCGTCGGCGACCATGCGTTGATCGACGAGCCGCAGGCCCAGCAGCGCCTGGCCAAGACCTATGCCAATCTGGTGGTCGCCGACCTGTTCACCTTCCGCTCGACATGGGGCGGTGTGAACAAGAAGAACCTCCAGGGCGTCGGCCCGATGGCCAAGATGTTCTCGTCCGAATGCTTTCAGACGGACGCGCGCGACCTGCTCGACCTGACCGCGCCCTATTCGCTGTCCAAGCGCGAGGGACCGGCGGGCTTCCTGAACCAATGCTATCGCCACGCGCAGGCCACGACCATCTATGGCGGCACCAGCGAGGTGCATCGCTCCATGGTCGCCGAAAAGGCGCTGGGCATGCCGCGTACGCGGGGTTGAGGGGGACGCCATGACCACGAAAATCACCGAGGCGCCGCACCTTTTGACCGAGGTGAACGGCGGCATATTGATCGTGACGCTGAACCGTCCCGACAAGCTCAACGCCCTGTCGGCGCAGCTTATGGAACTGTTCGACGAGGCGGTGTACCGCTTTCGCGACACGCCCGAGCTGAAGGTCATGCTGATCCGGGCGACCGGCCGCTATTTCAGCGCGGGTGCGGACCTGAAAGGCGGGCTGGGCAAGACCTACATCCCCCAGACGCGCAGCGCGCGCGGCATCCGGGAGAACCACCGCGTCAACCTGAACGGTATGCACCGCATCTATGACGAGATGGAGCATATCGAAAAGCCGATCGTGGTCGCGCATCAGGCGAAATGCGTGGGCGGCGGGCTGGAAATGTCCCTCTCCTGCGACTTTCGCCTCGCCGCCAGAAGCGCGTCCTATGCCTTCCCGGAGGGGTTGTTCGGCACCCTGCCCGCATCCGGCGGTGTCAGCCGCCTGACCCGCCTGTGCGGCCCGCACTGGGCGCGCTGGCTCATCATGGCGAACAAGCCGGCCGATGCGGACATGGCCTTCACCATGGGGCTGGTCCATCAGGTGTTCCCCGACGAGAGCTTCGAGGATGAGGTGATGGATTTCTGCCATCATCTGGCCAGGCAGAATGGCGAACAGATGGGCGCGGCCAAGGTGACGATCGAGCTGTGCGCGGAACTCGGCCCCGAAATGGGCCGCCATGCCGAGCGTATGGCCAACAGCGGCCTGATGCTGAACCCGGAATATCTGGAACGCATGGAAGCCTATGTGAGGAATATCGGCGGCAAGAAAGATTGAACGGGGGGGGAACAGGGAAACCGCAGAGAGCTGCCCTGGCCCGCTTTGTCCACCCTAGCCTGCGGTCCGATGCTCCCGGATGCCCAGTTCCAGCAGGCGGGCGGCGGCGCGCAGGCGGTCCCGGGCGTTTTCGATGGCTTTGCCGCCGCTGATCAGATTCTGTATATCCATGTCGGTGACCATGGTCACGACGCGCTCGATGCCGGTCATCAGCACCGTGGCCATGTCATAGGCGTCCGAGCCGCCATCCTCCGGGTCGCTGTCCATTTGCTGGATGACCAGGGTGATCAGCGCGGTCGCGGTGTCGACACGGTGCAGCATCATGCGCCGGTCGTGATGATCCGCCATCGTGTTACGCAGATGCAGGGTGCGCGAATGCCGCGTCCAGAAGGCATGATAGGCCAGCAGAAAGGCATAGGCGTCCTCGTGCAGCGTTTCGGTCGGCCAGCGATGGCGGATGGCCTGAAGATAGGCCTCCTCGGCGGTCGCCATCACCGGCTCCAGCACGGCCAGGAGCAATTCGGTCAGGTCGTTGAAATAGAGGTAGAGCGTGGTCATGCCCAGCGATGCCTCGCGCGCCACCGCGCTGAGCGTGATCGGCACAGCCTCCGGCCGCGCCAGCAGCGTCTCCGCCGCCGTTACGATCCGGTCGCGGGTGTCGCGCCCCTTGCGCCCGAGGCGCTGTCCATAAAGATTATGGCTGGCACCATCGTCGCACGCAATCTGGTCTTTGGCGGACGGCCTGCGCTTTGCGCTTTTGGCCGCCGACGTCTGCGTGTCACTCTCCGATATCATCACCATGCCTAAATGAAGTTCGGGGCCTGAATGCAATCCACGCCCCGAATATGTCCCGGCAGACATGATAGCCATGCCTACCGGGACATTAAAGGCCTTTAAGCAAGCACGCGGGTCGCGATGACCTTGCTTTCGAGAAATTCCTCGATGCCCTCGACGCCCCACTCGCGGCCGATGCCGCTGGCCTTATAGCCGCCGAACGGCAGGTCGCCCGCGATGCACATGCCGCCATTGACGCTGACCGATCCGGTGCGGACCTTCTTCGCGACCTTCAGGGCGCGATCCTCGCTGGCCGAGACGACGCCGCCGGACAGGCCATAATCGCTGTCGTTGGCGATGCGGATGGCGTCCGCGTCATCCTCGAACGGGATCACGACCAGCACGGGGCCGAAGATTTCCTCGCGGGCGATCCGCATCTCGTTGGTCACGTCGCCAAAGCAGGTCGGCTCGATGAAGAAGCCGCCGCCCTTGTCGGGACGCAGCTTGCCACCGGCGAGCAGGGTCGCACCCTCCTCGACACCCAGGTCGATATAGCTTTTCACCCGGTCCTGCTGGCGTTTGGAGATGACCGGACCCATCATATGGCCCGGATTGTCGAACTCGCCCCAATTCTCGCCGAACCCGGCATAGGCGGCGGTCAGCACGGCCTTGGCCTCCTCATAGCGGCTGCGCGGCACCAGCAGGCGCGACTGGACGGCGCAACCCTGACCGGCGTGGAAGATGAGGATCGACTGGGCGACTTCCTGCGCGAAGTCGGGCGCGTCATCGAGGACGATCTTGGCCGACTTGCCACCCAGTTCCAGGAACACGCGCTTCAGCGTCCTGGCGCCCTGCTCCATGATGCGGCGGCCGACGGCACTCGACCCGGTGAAGCTGATGAGGTCGACGCGCGGATCGTTGACCATCGCCTCGCCCGCCATCGCCGGATCTTCGCCGGTGATGACGTTGAGGACGCCCTTGGGGAAACCGGCCTTCTCGGCCCATTCGCCAAAGATCGACCCCATGCCGGGCGTGTTGGGCGCGGGCTTGAGGATGACGGTGCACCCCGCGAGCAGCGCGGAGACGACCTTGCCGACATTGACGTAAAGCGGCACGTTCCACGGCGTGATCGCGGCGACGACGCCGATGGCCTCATAAACGACCTTGCGGTCGCTCTTATAGCCTTCCGGTCCCTTGACGCCATAATCCTTCTCCCACGTCACCTGCGGGAAGAGGTCGAGCAGATCCTTGTAGCAGCCGATCGCCATGTCGACATGCGCGCGCCCGACGGCGCCGATGGCGGCACCGGCCTCGACACGGGCCAGCGTGCCGATACGCTCCTTGTCCGCCACCAGCAACGCGAACATCCTGGACACAAGATCGAACCGCCTGGCGTGATTTTCCGCCCAGTCGGTGGTGTCGAACGCGGTGCGCGCGGCGACGATGGCGGCCTCGACATCAGCGGCGGAGGCATCGGATGCCTTGCCCACGACTTCGCCGGTCCAGGGGCCGACGATGTCGAAGGTCTTGCCACCTTCCGCGTCGCGGATCGCGCCGTCGATATAGAGCTTGGCTTCGGGGAGAATGGACATGGTTCTGTTCCTCAAATATTTGCTGTTTCGCAGCACAATCGAAGATGGTGTGATCGGGCGAAGATGGTGTGATCGGGGGCGGGCCGTCCGGCTCGGGCGGTCATCCCCTGCGGGATCGCCTAGCGGTGACGGGCCTCCATCTGGATGATGGGCAGGGAGATATCGGCGGGCAGGTTGACGAGGGTGGGGAAGAATTCCGCCACCGATGCAAAGCTGCTGATCGGCCGCGCGCGCAGGTCCAGCCCGGCACGCAGATTGCCCTCATGGAAGCGGCGACCGATGTCGGGCGCCCAATTGGCACCGCTCTCCTCGTCCATCATCTGCCCGGCGCGGAACAGGGTCACAGCGATGCCTTCCGGCTTCAACTCCTGGCACAATGCCTCGGAGAAACGCTCCAGCCCGGCCTTGCTGCTCTGGTAGAGGGCGAACATGACGAAGGGCAGGTTGATCGATTCACTGCTGATGTTGATGATATGGCTGCCCTTCCGCATCAGCGGGATTACGGCGCGCGCGCAATAAATGGGTCCGGCATAGTTGGTCTGCACGGCAGACTGGATCTGCCCGTCGGTCGCCTCCACGACGGTGAACGGCTCATAGACGCCCGCATTGTTGATGAGCACATCGATGACCGGCGTGCGCTGCGCGATGGTCGCAAAGGCCCGGCGCACCGAATCCGGCGAGCCGACATCGCATTCCACCGCATAGGCGCCATGGCCCAGTTCGCTGGCGACAGCCTCCACCTTCGACAGTGTCCGGCCGAGCAGGATGAGGCTATGACCATCGGCGGCGAGCCTGCGGGCGATGGATTTCCCCAGCCCTTTTCCGGCTCCGGTAACGACAATGCTCTTGCCCACTCAGACCTCCTGTCATCCTATGCATGCCGATCTAGCGTCTGCTGCAACCTTCGGCCATGCCCGATTGACGCGTGGCGCATCGCGGCGGCGATCCTTCCGGAACGCCGCGATGCATGCGCCCTGCTATCCCAGCATCATATGCGGCTGCTCCTGCGGATCGGTCAGCCGCACGGGCTTTTTGGCGATCAGCGGCAGTATCTGGCCGACCTGCAATCGATCGGCGGGATTGCGGCGGCGCTCGATCAGTTCGACATCAAGACGCTGGCCGCCCATCCCGCCTTCTGGGCCACGGCCGCGCAGACCGCGATGGCGAAGCAAAGCATATGGCCGCAAGAAATGGTGTCGCCGTCAGGGCTGGTGAGGACGAAGGCGTGCGGCAGCACCGTTTTTTTCCCGGCGCATTTCTCGGCGCCTTCCTGAGCCGGATGCCCGCACCCTTCATGAGCCGCCCGCCCATGAAGGCCCCTGGTTGCTCAGTTCCTGCCCCACTGGAGCGCGACAAGCTCCTGCTCCAGTTCGTGGATGTAGGCGTCCACCGCCTTGCGGTCCTTTGAGGCGGTCAACGTGTCCGCGATCCGGCGTGCGGTCGCCAGTTCCGCCCGTATCGTGGCGGGGCTGACTTTCTGGGATTCTTTCAAGCTCAACATGAGGGTCGAAATGCGTGAGGACGCCTAATGGTGCAACGGCAAGGGTTAAGATGCGCACTCGGGTCATCGCGCAACAAACTCGTTTCGTGGTCGAGTCGTTATTTTATCCACAATGCTGCGACGAAGCGCCGCTATGGCGGTGATGACCCGAAGGCCGCAGAAAACCGCGATATTTGCTCCAGTGTTCCCACACCATGGCCGGCAAATCTAGCCTGTGAACGCCAGCAACCGCGGCGCGAGCACCCGCCAGTTGCGGAGCAGGGCAAAGGCTTTCCTGGCCCTCGCTCTTTGCCCGATCTTCTTGTGCCTATGGCCGGTAAGACTTGTGGCCGGTCAGGCGGCTTCCGCCCCCAGCCGCTCCGTCGCCAGCTTGCGCAGGTCGGCCGTCTTGATCTTGGCCGTGCCGGTCAGCTTGAGATCATCCTCGGCGAAGAACAGCACCCGGCGCGGTATCTTGTAACTAGCCAGCTTTTCCTTGGCGAAACCGCGGATCGCATCCTCGCTCAGCCGGGCACCCTCATGCGGGACGATGCAGACGACGACCAGTTCGCCCAGCAGTTCGTCGGCGACGCCCACCGTCTGGCTGACCTTGACGCCGGGGCAGCCGCGAATGACCTCGTCAATCTCCAGCGGGGAGACATTGGCGCCCCCCGTCTTGATGATGTCGTTGAGGCGCCCTTCCCAGAACAGGCGGCCCTCCGCATCGACATAGCCGCCGTCGTTGGTCCGCAGGAAACCCTCGTCGTCCATCGTCTCGTCGACCGGGATGCCGACATAGCCCATCATCACGGTTGGCCCCTTGACCGCAATCTCGCCGCGCTCGCCCAGCGGCACGATATGGCCCGTCAGCGGATCGACGATCTTGACGCTGGCGCCAGCAGTCGGCTCGCCATGGCTCTTAAGCGAGACCTCTGGCGGCGTGCCCGAACCGAACACGGTGATGAGCGTGAACGTCTCGGTATTGCCATAGGCCTGCGCCGGTTCGCGCCATGTGCTGTTGACGGTCGGATGCTGCGCCAACGGGGTCAGCGCGTCGACATAGGCGAAGGAGGACAGGTCGGTCGCTTCATAGCTCGGCTCGGCGGTGAGCTGTGCCCATTGATGCGGCCAGGCGATCGGCATGGTCGCCCGCTCCTGCTCCATCAGCCACAGCGCCTCCTTCGCATCGAACCAGCGTTGCAGGACCAGCGTGCCACCGGCTGAGAGCGTGGCCCCCATGGCGGACGCGAAATTGCCCGACCAGAAGAAGCCGTTAGCCGACCATGTGCGCGGCGGCGCATCGGCAGGGGTGTTGTACCATTGCGCCCACCGCCACATCTGGAGGCACACGCCGCGATTGGCGGACAAAATGCCCTTGGCCTTGCCCGTGGAGCCGGAGGAGAAGAGCAGCACGCCCGGATCGCTGGGCGCGACGGAAGCGGCGGTCGCATCGACCAGTTCGCGCGGCACGGTCTTGCCGCGCGCGCGCCATGCGCTCCATCCCTCGACAGCGCCGACGGTCTCCTCACTGTTGATCGTGGCGACATGGCGCAGGAAGGGGAATTTCAGGGAGACGATCTCGCCCGGCCTGCCCGATGCGATGGCAGGCTCGACCTCGGCCAGCATCGCGGCGAAATCCTTCTTGAGGACGGCGCGCTCCAGCAGCACGACGGTGGGCGCCGCCATCTTCAACACTGTTTCCAGCTCGGCGGCGGTGTTGAAGGTGCTGATCGGGCTGGCGACGCCACCAGCGAGACCCGTGCCGAACACGCAGGAGAGGAATTCCAGCCGGTTGGTCGCGATGATGCCGACGCGCGCGCCCTTGCCCACGCCCGATGCGATCAGCGCCTGCGCGACCTCGACCGACCGCTCGTACAGATCGTCATAGGTCCAGTGCTCCGCCGTCTCGCCGATGCGAAAGACGGCTGCCTCGCGCGGGCCATAGCGTTCCTTGATCTCGCGGACATAGCCGCCGAGCGTCAGCGCGCCGATCCCCTGTTCGTCGGCCAGCGGAATGCCGCGTACCAGCGACAGCCCGTCCACCACCTGCACCTTGCTCGTCATTCCGACTTCCTCGATCCCATGCCCGCCTCGACCCTACGCCCGCGCGCGGCCCTGCGGCCTGTCCCGTGGCCGACTTCACATGCCGGCCACGGGGCATTGCCATCGTAACGGCCCGCCTCAGCGGTTGACGTCGACCACGATGCGGCCGCGAACCGTGCCTGCCAGAATGTCCGAACCGGCCTGGATGGCCTCGGTCAGGCCGATCTCGGTCGCCGCGATCAGTTCCAGCGCGCCGGCGTCCAGATCCCTGGCGAGGCGCTCCCATGCGGCAAGGCGCGGAGCCTTGGGCGCGTTCACGCTGTCGATGCCGAGCAGGCTGACGCCGCGCAGGATGAAGGGCATCACGGTCGCGGGGAAATCGGCACCCTGCGCGAGGCCGCAAGCGGCAACCGCACCGCGATACCTGGTCTGCGCGACCGCATTGGCGAGCGTGAAGCTGCCCACGCTGTCCACGACGCCCGCCCAACGCTCCTTCTGGAGCGGCTTGCCCTTTTCGGACAGTTCGGCGCGGTCGATGATCGTGGTCGCGCCCAGCCTGGTCAGATAGTCATGCTCGGCCGCCTTGCCGGAAGAAGCCGCGACGGTGAAGCCTGCCTTCTTGAGCAGCGCGATCGCCACAGAGCCAACGCCGCCGGTCGCGCCGGTGACGAGAATCTCGCCCTGGTCCGGCGTCACGCCGAACTTGACGAGCGCATCGACGCACAGCGCGGCGGTGTAACCTGCGGTGCCGATAGAGACGGCCTGCTTGGGCGTGAAGGCGGCGGGCAGCGGGATCAGCCATTCGCCCTTCAGGCGGGCAACCTGCGACAGGCCGCCCCAATGGCCTTCGCCGACGCCCCAACCGTTCAGCACGACCTTGTCGCCAGCCTTGTACTCGGCGTTGCTGCTCTCGCGCACGGTGCCGGCCAGATCGATGCCGGGAATCATGGGAAATTTGCGAACGACGGGCGAACTGCCGGTGATGGCAAGGCCGTCCTTATAGTTGAGCGTCGAATAAGCGACGTCGATGGTGACATCGCCCTCGGGAAGCTGTGCTTCGTCGACCTGCTGGATGCCAACGGTCTGGCCCGAGTCGCCCTTGTCGATCACAATTGCCGAAAATGACATTTCCCTATCCTTCTCTTCAATGGGTTGAACAGCCGAAAGCGTATGCAGGCCGAACTCGCTCCGGTCTGTGCAGAAGGACAATTTGGGGTGCAAGACAAATTCGGCGCGGCAGGGCATTGAACGCGATTGAACGCGGTGGCGACGTTCACCCGGTTGAAGCCCGGCAAAGCGGGTGAACGTCGCTCCGGCTCAGTCCTTGCCGGTTTTCGCGCGCAGTTTCGCGACCGTCCGCTGGGTCTTGTCCAGCCGCTCGGCAATGGCGGGGAATCTTTCTTCCCGCAGGGTGCCATACATCGAAAGCCGCAGCGTTTCGTAGGCATAGCGTTTGGCCAGCGTCTCCCGCTCGCCCTCATCCCTGGCGTGCGACCGTGCCCAGATGGGCCACAGGAAGGCGCCCGCCAGCATCGTGATCGACAATACTTCCGAATCGATGCCCGGCTCGGCCAGGTCCGTCCTGGTGAAACGGGCGAGCGATCCATGATATTCGCGCCAGAAGGGATCATTCTCCGGGTTCGGCGAGGACAGGAGCTGGAGCAGCCAGATACGGCACAATTCGGGATTCTGCCGCCCGAAATCCGCCATGCGGTCGGTCAGTTCGGCATTGTCGACCTCCTCGACACGCCGTTCCTCCAGTGTCTCGGGATCGCCGAAGACCGCGCGGAACAGCTTGTCCGCCACCCAGTCGGCCGTCGCCTCGATCAGTTTTTCGCGGGTCTGGAAATGCTGATAGGCCGTCCCGCGATTGACCCCGGCGAGATGGGCGACCTCCGACAGGCTGATCGCCTCGGGACCATGTTTGGCGAGCAGCGTGCGCGCTGCTTCCAGAATGATTTCGCGTGTCGCTTCGGGATCGCGCGCCCGTCTTTTCCGTGGTTCGGCCATTCTTTCTCCCTTGGGACAAAATGGCGTCCGCCGCAACGCGCGAAATGGCGCTGCCTCGCCTTAACGCTGCCTCGCCTTAACGTTGTACCCGCACCGCGATGCCCGGCGACAGGTCATTGGCGCCGACCGTCACCCGATCATGGGTCCAGTCGGCCAGCAGGTTGCTCCTGCGTTCAAGCCCCGGCACGAAATGCGCGCCATTGCCGGAGATGGACAGGCCGTTGGACGATTGCTTCGCCCCTTCCGCGGCCAGCGCGATGAAAGTGCTGTAATTATCCTTGCTCTCGCCCTGCACCATCTCGTTGCCGCTGATCTCGCCGGTCGCGCCATTGGGCAGGTCGATCATATAGTTGGTTTCGTGGCCATGGCTGTCATCGAAGCTGTTGTCGACGATCCGCACCGTGCGTGCCCGGCTCTTGAGATAATGGCCGCCCGCCCCGGATTCGAAGCGGCTGCGCGTGACGGTCAGGCTGCCATAGGCACCGATATAGGCGGAATGGGCGCAATCCTGCCCATTGTCGCAGCGTCCCAGCCCGCTGAAGGTCGAGCGGCTGATCGTCACCGATCCGGTGGGGAAGGTCGCGGTCAGCACGCCCTGCTGGCTGTCGCGGAACACACTATTATCGATGACGAGGTCGCCCGTCTCAAGCCGGATACCGGCGCCATTGCCGTCCGCCACCGCCATATGCTCGAAGATCAGCCCCTCGACGCGGGCGGAGCGGCCGTTCAGCACCAGCGCCGCCTTCCCCTCGCAGATACCGCCGCTGAATAGCGCCGTGCCGGGCGTGGCGGCGCGGTAACGGACAGCACCGCCATTCTGGACCGCGCAGTCGCGATAGGTGCCGGGTGCGACCTCCACCGTGCCGCTGCCCCCGCCGATGGCATCGACCGCCTGTTGCAGGCGGCCATAGCCCGCACCTGTCTCCACCACGGTGAAGGGCGCACGGCCCCCTTGCGCCTGGGCGGAGGAGGAGGCGATGAGGAATGTCGCGGCGGACAGGATGAGGAAGCGCATGGACGGTGTATAGCAGAAGGGTTCGGCACGCCCGATCCCGTTCACCATGAACATGGGTGGAAATTGGACATGCGTGAATTTTTCCGGCGAGACCCCTTGAAAGCGGATGACGAACATATAATTTCAACTGAGCGGGCCGGGCCCCTCTGGCGAGATTGTCTCCTTTCGAGACCACTCGTGATGTCGGACCGCATCGGGAAACCGGTGCAATGGGTCTGGCTTATTTTCACAACGATCCATCCGTTCCGGCACCCCGATTAGGTATCCCAATGCCTGATGGAGTGGCACATGCACGACCGAATCTTTCGCCTTCTGTCCCGTCGCCAGCGGCTGGACGCCGAACTAAAAACGGAATTATCCCGTAGAAATCCGAATGTTATCCGTCTATTGCGTCTCAAGCGCATGGCGTTGGTAACGAGAGAAAGGCTGAATCGCCTGTTTGGCGCCAGCCCGACTCCGCAGCCCGCGATATAAGATTGGCGGCATGGCCGTGCCCCCCCGCGCCGGCCGTCAGAGGCCGGCGGACAGACCCCCAACCCTGTCCGTCGGCCGACCCCCTGTATCCCCCATCATGGACCTCCGCACGATGGGACACACCGCGGGCCTTCGCCCGATGGGACACACCGCGACTTTCGATGATAGGATCTGGCCATCACCCCGCTGCTCCTGGCCCTGATCCTGGGCGGGGTGGTCGCCTCGCTATGGACCACCCGGGGCGGAGGAGGCGAGACGGGGGCGGGGGGAAAGCTCAGGCCTGAACCTCGCCATCCCCCGTCCGCAGGAAGCGGCTGTACAACCAGCCGATCCCGATCAGGCTGAACCCCAGCGCGAGGAAGGAGGCGATGCGGAGCAATCCCTCCAGCCCTGCGGCGTCCATCAGGAACACCTTGGCGACCGCCGCCAGCATCAGGAGCAGCGAGCCGATCCGCCAGTCATGCCGCCCGCTCCCGATACCCCACAGGAGGAAGCCGACCGCCAAACCGATAGCCAGCACCGACACGCAGATGCTCTCCACCCCGCCGACCGGCGTTCCCGCCAGCAGGCTGCCGCAGAAGAGCTGGCGCAGGCTGGCATAGGCGAACAGGACGATCAGGATCATCCGCGCGACTCCGATCAGGCGACCGGCGATGACCTGTCCAAACGGAACCGTCCGTTCGATCACCCCTATCCCGGCGAACAGGACGGCAAAGGCGGGCAGCAACAGGTTCGCCACCGGCCATGCCCCGACCGCGACCGGACCGACCAGCGGGCCTAGCATTATCTGGCTGTACCACAGGCCATGGGCGACCGCCGCGCCCGCGCCGGCCAGCGCCGCCAACGGCCTGTCCCTCCAGCGCCAGATCGCCCAGCCAGCGCCCAGCGACAGCACCTCCCACAGCGTCCGCTCCGCCAGACCCAGCCGGACGAGAGCGGCTCCGTCGGCGATGTGGAAGAGTTGCTTGTAGAGGCTGTGCGTCGCGGCGACCGCCAGCACGGAGAGCAGGGCGATCATGGCACGCCGGACCGCGACCTTCGCCAGCGCCCCTCCCCGCCACAGGGCGAACAGCCCGGCCGCCGCCGGTATCGCCAGCCGCGTCACCGCGTCGACCGGCACGGGGACATCGCCCACCAGCATCGGCTCTCCCACCAGCGACAGCAGCGCCGACCCCAGCCATTGCGCCAGCGGCTCCAGCGCCCACAGCAGGGCGACCCCGGCAAAACCAGCCCCTGCGGCACCCGTGGGCCAGCCCGTGGATCGCCGCCCCGCCTGTGTCATGGCGAGCAGGCCGAGGCTGGCAAGGATCGGCAGGCTCCACACCGGCGCGGCCTGCGCTGCCATGCCATAGGCAAGGATCGCGGCGATCACCGCAACCGCCGACCGGCCCCGCACCGTCAGGCGGCAGGCGACCAGACCAGCCGCCAGCACCAGCGCGCCCCAGCGCAGCAGCGCGTGCCCGGTGGGGACGGCGCCCGCACCACCGCCAAG
>DASVMZ010000088.1:0-1577 GCA_036384115.1 Sphingobium sp. | reverse complement strand
GACAAAGTGGCTCTTCACGATGCGAGACCATGATTGGTTCTGCATCGCGGGTATCTGGCGGTCGACGGCGGAGGGCGAGGCCTTCACATTGTTGACCACCGAGCCGGGCGAGGACATCAAGCCGTATCACCGGCGGCAGATAATCCCGCTTTCGCGCGATTCCTGGGCCGACTGGCTCGATCCGTCCGTACCGGCGAGCGAGGTGCTGCGCGTCCTTCTGAAGGGTAGCCTCATCCCCACCCAGGTCTATCCGCCGCTGAGCCAGCAACAGGCGCTCTTGTGAGCCAGCGCCGGGAAGCTGCCGGAGACCCGGCTTGAGCGATCCAGATCGTCACCATTTCCTGCCGCAGTTCTATCTGTCTCGATGGGCGAACGGTCAGGGGCAGCTCTCGACCTATTCGCGTCAGCGCGGAAAACTCTTTGTGCGCGAATACGCGCCCAAGTCGATCGGGGCCGAGAAGGGGCTCTATGCGCTGAACGGTGCGGCGCCGGAGCATCGAAACGCGATCGAGCGTGAATTCATGGGGCCGGAGGTGGACGACCCGGCGTCGCGGGCGCTGCGCATCCTACTGAGCGAAACCCAGCCCGTCCTGCCGATGGATCTGCGCATGGCGTGGGTTCGTTTCCTCATGTCCTTGCTTGTCCGCCTGCCGAACCTTCTCAGAAAATTGAAGGCCGATGCATCGGAGACGCTGGCGCAGGAAATCTTCAAGCGGCCCCAGGAATATGAAGCACTGCGGCGGGCTACCGATCCGCCAACGCTCATGGAGTTTCTGCGCGAGCGTGGCATCGATGGCCTGGTCGAGGATTTCGGCACCACCCTCATCCCCGGCCTGGTCGAGCTTCCGCAGATGAAAGCCGACATTGCGCGGATGGACTGGCGCGTCTTTCATTTTCGCGACGGGCCCTACGGGCTCGTCACCAGCGACTTTCCGATCTGCATGCTGCCCGGGCTGGCGTCACCAGACTGCCTGATCTCGCTGCCGTTGTCGCCGACGGCGATCTTCCTTGCCAGCTATAGCAGCGATCTCCTGAATCAGCTTGATGCCCTTCAGCCGCCAGCGCTGATCGACAGCGCGAACCGCATATCGATCCAGAGCGCCCAGCAATATGTCTATGCCGACAACAGGCAGTATTACGATCTCGTCGATCGCTTCCTCGAACCCGTTGCTCGCCGGTCCGAATAGCCTTTCCGACGTTCCGATGCCGCGATCGCTCGCCGATCCTTGATCCCCTGCCACTGTGATAGAAGAAGCCGATGGACCTTGAAGATGACGCCAATATCTTTTTCCGGATTTCGGCCGATTTCCCTCGGGAGGATGTCGAGGCGATCGCGTCGAGGCTCGCCGGTTCCAACAGCCTCATTCCAGGGTTCATCGCGCCAGCGGCAGGCTTGGTGTCGCTCGAAGCTCTTCTCTATGCGGAGCTGATTGACGGGTCGAGCACGGTCGTGCTCGTCGATCGCAATGTCGCGTCGCGAATGGCGAAGATTGCGAAGGAAGGGGTGCGCAGGCCGCTCGATGGTCCGACCCAGGTGGCCGTCGACCTCATGGCCTTGTCTCAATCCATGAACTTGG
>DASVMZ010000087.1:0-89434 GCA_036384115.1 Sphingobium sp. | reverse complement strand
CCGCCGCCTCCGCCGCCTCCGCCGGTGGCTCAGTGCACGCCTGGACCGTATATCGTGTTCTTCGAGTGGGATCGTTCGGACGTTACACCTGACGCCGCGACCATTCTGGACAATGCGGTTTCGGCCTATGCAAACTGCGGTAACGCGCAGGTTCTGCTGGCAGGTCACGCCGACAAGTCGGGCACGCCCAAGTACAACCTCGGCCTGTCCGAGCGTCGTAACACTTCGGTCCGTGGCTACCTGACCTCGAAGGGCATCCCTGACGGTGTCATCTCGAGCGAAGCGTTCGGCGAGAGCCGCCCGCGCGTCGAGACCGCCGACGGCGTCCGCGAACTCCAGAACCGTCGCGTGGAAATCACCTACGGTCCGGGTTCGGGCAACTAAGATCGCTATCGAGCCTTCGGGTTCGATGCTTGAAGGGGGATCGGCTAACGCCGGTCCCCTTTTCATGTCCGGTGGGTCGATGGGGATCGGGACATCAGGGCAGCCGCCTATGAACTGGCGGTAGCGGAGAGGCCGTGTCGATCCGCCGCGCCGATCCAGCGCCGATCCAGCATGGTCCCGTTCAAGGTATTGGTTTAGATTTTCAGGGAAGCGGCTTTTGGGCGGTGCAGGCGGTGCCGCTTGCTCAGGCAGGCCGTGCCGACGCCAGTTCCTCATAATGGCTGCCATTCGCAGTGAGGCTGCTTTCGACGAGGTTGCACCGGATACGACGTGCCGGGGCAAGAGCGAAGTCGGCATGCACGCCGATCCATGGGCGATCGGTCCTGCATGGCGGGGCAGGCGGGCAACCGTGATATGGGGTAGATAGGTGGGGCCCCTCCGGCTCCAGCCCTGCTGGCAGATTCGGTCGAACTTGCGATGAAGCTGGGCGAGGAGTGGTTGCGGGTTGGCTTGCACCCCATGGCGCATCGGGCAGGCTCCGCCTCTCGAAATAGCCGACGCCGGACAGGGCGAATGGCGGCAGTTCCCCGATGGCGCCGGGCAGGGCGAGGGCGAGATCATCCGCCAGCCTGCCGGAAACATCGCCTATGAAGCGCAGGGTCAGGTGAAGCTGCGCCGCGGACTGCCAACGGGCGCCAGCAACGCCGCCCATCATAGCCTCAAGAGCGGCGATCACATCCGGTGTGGCATCAGTGCATAGAAGAGGCGCATCATCCTTATGTCCCGCGTCCGGTCGAGCCACAAAGCAGCAATCCGGTTTTCCTTGAAAAACGCAACACGAAGTCCGATATTCGGGGAAGCCGCCTATGGATGGTTGGCGTGAAGGAGACGTATTGCAATGGCTGACTGGCGTGATTCCCCAACTTCGGCTGTGGGTATGAACAGCCCCACTGCCAATGGAGCGCGGTCTGTCGGCTATGACGCCGGCCTGCGGTCTTACATGCTGTCTGTTTATAACTATATGGCGAGCGGCGTTCTGCTGACCGGCGTCGTCGCGCTGTTGTTCGCGCAGAGCGGTCTGGCCGCGCAAGTCCTCGGCGGGCCTGGCCTGCTGAAATATGTCATTATGTTCGCACCTCTGGTTTTCGTGATGGTGCTCAGCTTTGGCATCAACAAGCTGTCGACCCCTGCCGCGCAGGGCATGTTCTGGGCCTACGCGGCGGTGATGGGCCTGTCGCTGTCGTCGATCTTCCTAGTCTATACGGGAACGTCGATCGCGCAGACTTTCTTTGCGACGGCTGCGGCGTTCGCGGGTCTCAGCCTGTTCGGCTACACCACGAAGAAGGATCTGTCGGGCTTCGGCACGTTCCTGATCATGGGTCTGGTCGGCCTGCTGGTCGCCTCGCTCATCAACATCTTCCTGAAGTCGTCGGCCCTCGACCTGGCGATCAGCTTCATCGGCGTGCTGCTCTTTGCGGGCCTGACCGCCTATGACACGCAGAAGATCAAGGGCATGTATGCCTATGTCGCGGGTACAGATATGGTCGGCAAGACCATCATTATGGGCGCGCTGTCGCTCTATCTCGACTTCATCAACATGTTCATGTTCCTGCTGCGCTTCCTCGGCAACCGCGAGTAATCGCGGGCGGGAATGACTGAAATAGGAGGCGGCCCGGAAGCGATTTCCGGGCCACTTTTTGTGGACCAGCCTGGTTCAGCCTGCCTATGATGGCGGGGGGATCAGGGCATTGTCGATCTGCGTCGCGCGTATTTTGGCGGGGCGCTCTTCCAGCCGATCCGAGTAGGTCAGAAAGGCAGGACGCTCCGGCAGCGTCTTGAAACGCATTCCCTAGCGGATTTGCGAACCGACATAGACGTCCGCAGCGGTGAAGCGGTCTTCGGTCACATAGGGCCGGGAGGATAGCAGCCCGTCGATTGCGTCCAATACATCGTCGAATCTGCCAAAACCGACGAAGGCCTTGCGCTCGGTCGGGATGTCGATGCCCAGCGCCCGGATGGTGACGGCGGCCTCCAGCGGCCCTGCGGCAAAGAACAGCCAGCGATAATAGTCTGCGCGCTCGGCGTCCGTTGGTGCAAGCCCGGCCGTCGGGAATGCATCGGCAAGATAGGCGCAGATGGCGGCGCATTCGGTCACGATCCGGCCATCATGTGCGATGGCAGGAACCTTGCCCATCGGATTGACGCCGAGATAGTCGGGTGCCTTCATGCTGGTGGCATAGTCGAGCAGTTCAGTGCGGTAAGGCACGCCAACCTCCTCCAGCATCCACCGCACGATCCGGCCGCGGGACATGGGGTTGGTGTAGAAGGTGAGGTCGGTCATGCTGTCCTCCTGGGCGGGATGCGGGGCGGTGCGGTTCCGGCGTGATGCCGGTTTACCGTGAGCAGACTGTTCCGGCTACCATGTCCGACAGGTGGCAAAGAGGGGATTGCCTCAGACCAGAATGGGTATGGGAGTCTGCCGAGTCAGGGCGACACATATTCGGATAGTGATGGCCCGTCTAAAGCCACAGGCAGGAAGCGGCCCTAGTGCCGGAACAGGCCATTGGTCAGGAAATGCAGCGTCTGTTGCTGAACTGTCCGGTTGAACGGCATGGCCGCGTGAGAGACGGGCAGGACGATATGGTCTGCTTCGCCGATCAGATGGGTGGATGCCACGCTGACCTTGCCATCATGGGGATGGGGCATGACGCGCAGCGGGCTGGGCAGGGGCCGGTTGCCTGCGATAATGCCCACCCGATAGACGGGGCGGCCGAGAACCGTCGAGAGCCGGGAGCATGCGTTGTGTCACCAGCGCCGCCGCGCGGCCGAGCATGGGACGCAGGATGCGCTGGCGGGTACAGAAATCGGTCATTTCGCTGCCTGCATTGGGCGTGCCGATCATCACCATATGGCCCATCATGGCGGGCTGGAGCCCTCTCCACGACGGCGCGGGCCATCGAATGGCTGACGAAATGGACCGGCATTGCCCGGTCGATCGAGCGGCTGGCCAACTGTCCGTGAATCTGCTCGACGATCCTGTCGAGGGCGCGGCCCAGCTTTCATACCAAGGGACATGTCGTGAAACCATAGTCGTGGAGGGATCTGACCATCGCCCGCATGTCCGGGGATGCCCATGGAGCCATGGAGCAGGATGACATCCGCAGCGCTGGGTGCATTTTGCCCATCACAGCGAAAACCGGGCGGAACATCGTCCCGCCCGGTTTCCCGATCATTCTTTATCCTATCACGGTCATGCAAAAGGCCGCGCCGATCAGCCCTTGGTCACATCGTCCTCGGCGCTGGAGACGCCATCCTTGGCCGGTTTCGCCTTGATGACGCGTGGAGCCTTGGGGACGTTCTTCGCCTTGACCTTCTTGGGCGCGGAGGGCGCGATCTCGAAGGCGAGGGCATCGTCCTTGAGCCGAACCGTGACTTCGCCGCCATGGACCAGCTTGCCAAACAGCAGTTCCTCGGCCAGCGGTTGCTTGATCTTCTCCTGCATCAGGCGGCCCATCGGGCGGGCCCCATACATGCGATCATAGCCGCGGGTCGTGAGCCATTTGCGGGCATCCGTTTCCAGCGTGATATGGACATCGCGGTCGGCCAGTTGCAGCTCCAGCTGGAGGATGAACTTGTCGACGACGCGCTCCACCACTTCCGGCGGCAGATAGCCAAAGGGCACGATGGCATCGAGACGGTTGCGGAACTCAGGCGTGAAGAGGTTCTTGACCGCCTCCTCCTGGGCATCCTCGCGCGTCAGTTCGCCAAAGCCGATGCTTTCCTTGGCCATGTCGGAGGCACCCGCATTGGTCGTCATGATGAGGATGACGTTGCGGAAGTCGACCGTCTTGCCATGGTGATCGGTCAGGCGACCATTGTCCATGACCTGCAACAGGATGTTGAACAGGTCGGGATGTGCCTTCTCGATCTCGTCCAGCAACAACACGCAATGCGGTTGCTGGTCGATGGCATCGGTCAACAGGCCGCCCTGATCATAGCCGACATAGCCCGGAGGGGCGCCGATCAGGCGGCTGACCGAATGACGCTCCATATATTCCGACATGTCGAAGCGTTGCAGCGGGATGCCGAGCAGGGTAGCCAACTGGCGTGCTACCTCCGTCTTGCCGACGCCGGTGGGGCCGGAAAAGAGATAGTTGCCGATCGGCTTGTCGGGATCGCGCAGGCCAGCACGGGACAGCTTGATCGCGGACGAGAGGGTCGCGATGGCCTTGTCCTGCCCGAAGACGACGCGCTGAAGATCGACGGTCAGCGTTTCCAGCACCGATTTGTCGTCGCTCGACACAGTTTTGGGAGGAATGCGGGCCATGGTCGCGATGACCTGCTCGATTTCCTTGGGTGTGATGACTTTCTTGCGTTTCGACGGCACCACCAGCATCTGCATCGCGCCGACCTCGTCAATCACGTCGATCGCCTTGTCCGGCAGCTTGCGGTCGTTGATGTAGCGGGCCGACAGTTCCACAGCCGCCTTGATCGCCTCGGGCGTGTAGCGCACCGAGTGATGGCTCTCGAAGGCGGAGCGCAGGCCGGTGAGGATCTTGATCGTATCCTCGATGGTCGGCTCATTCACGTCGATCTTCTGGAACCGGCGCAGCAGGGCGCGGTCCTTCTCGAAGTGGTTGCGGAACTCCTTGTAGGTGGTCGAGCCGATGCAGCGGATCGTGCCGCCCGACAATGCGGGCTTGAGCAGGTTGGAGGCATCCATCGCACCGCCGCTGGTCGCGCCGGCGCCGATGACGGTGTGGATCTCGTCGATGAAGAGGACCGCGTGGGGCATCTTCTCCAACTCGGTCACGACAGCCTTCAGACGCTCCTCGAAATCACCACGATAGCGGGTGCCGGCCAGCAACGCGCCCATGTCGAGCGAGTAGATGACGGCTTCCTTCAGCACCTCGGGCACGTCACCCTCGATGATCTTGCGCGCGAGGCCCTCCGCGATGGCGGTCTTGCCCACACCCGGATCGCCCACATAAAGCGGGTTGTTCTTAGACCGGCGGCACAGGATCTGGATGGTGCGGTCGACTTCCGACGCGCGGCCGATCAACGGATCGATCTTGCCATCCATCGCCCGGTCGTTGAGGTTTACGGTGAATTGGTCGAGCGCGCCGTCCTTTTTCTTTTCCACCTTGGGTTTTTCCTCACTGCTCTCGCTCTTGGGCGTTTCCGGCGCAGAGGCCGTGGCACCCTTGCCGACGCCATGGCTGAGATAGCTCACGGCATCGAGGCGGCTCATATCCTGCTGTTGCAGGAAGTAGACGGCATAGCTGTCCCGCTCGGAAAAGAGGGCGACGAGGACGTTGGCGCCCGTCACTTCTTCCTTGCCGGAGGACTGCACGTGCAGGATGGCGCGCTGGACAACGCGCTGGAACCCGCTGGTGGGGGAGGGATCGACCGTCCCCTCGACCTTGAGGCTCTCCAGCTCGGTGTCGAGATAATGGGTGACGGCATCTCCCAGTTCGCCCAGTTCGACGCCGCAGGCCTGCATCACCTTGGAGGCATGCTCGTCGTCGATCAGCGCGAGCAGCAGATGCTCAAGCGTGGCATATTCATGATGACGCTCCGACGCATGGGTCAGCGCATTATGCAGCGTGGATTCCAGGGCTGAGGCAAAAGACGGCATATTTTCATACTCCAACGACCCTGACCGGGTTGGATGAAACCCGATCGTTTTTGGCCAATCCTTTTCGGATCAAGACCAACCCCATGTCGGCATGCCGTCCTGTCCCTTCAAGGGGTTGAACCCATTAGGGGGCGTTGGCCGACGAGCGACCGCGACAGGTTCCGGTTCCGGCGGACAATCGTCCACCATCTCCTCGACCCCAAACTCTCCTATTTATACGGTTTTTCTTGTTTTTCTATTTCTTGAATAGCGCGTCGGCGCTTGCCTTATGGTTAACGGCCTTAAAGATTTTCTGTTGCGTCCGCTCTATTTCAGCGGACAGGGCGATGATCCGTTCCTCCAGTTCCGCTACGGAAAAAGGATCCAGATCCTGCCGCACCAGCAGGCCGATTAAGTCGCTATTGTCGCGACGGGGAAGAAAGTCATCGGCATCCACGGCATGAATGTTGACCCATAACTTTCCCCTGTCAATAAGCGACATTGGTATGAGGCAGGGGACGATATGAACGGCACGGCCAGCATCCCGACGAAAATGACGGCGATAGGGATCAGCGAACCCGGCGGCCCGGATGTGCTGAAGCCCGTGACCCTCCCCGTGCCTGTCCCCTCCGCAGGCGAAGTCCTGATCCGGGTGCGGGCCGCCGGGGTCAACCGGCCTGACATGATGCAGCGCGAGGGCAAATATCCCCCGCCGCCCGGCGCGCCGGTCACGCCCGGGCTGGAGGTTGCGGGCGACATCGTCGCAATCGGGCGGGGGGTGGATACGGTCTTTCTGGGCGGCCGGGTCTGCGCGCTGATCCCTGGCGGTGGCTATGCGGAATATGCACTGGCGCATGCGGACCATTGTCTGCCCCTGCCGGACAGCCTGTCCTATGCGGAGGGCGCCGCCATTCCCGAGACATTGTTCACCGTCTGGTCGAACCTGTTCGAGCGCGCCTATGTGGCAGAGGGGGACAGCGTGCTGGTCCATGGCGGGACCAGTGGTATCGGGACCATGGCCATCACCTTATGCAGGCTGTTCGACATCCGCATCTTCGTGACATGCGGCAGCGAGGAGAAGTGCGCGTCCGCGCGGGCGCTGGGCGCGACGGCGATCAATTACCGCACGCAGGATTTCGTCGAGGTCATCAGGACGGAGACGGAGGGCAGGGGCGTCAACGCCATATTGGACATGGTTGGCGGCGACTATGTGCCGCGCAATCTCAAATGCCTGGCCGAGGATGGGCGCCATGTCTCCATCGCGGTGCTGGGCGGGCCGAAGACGACGGTTTTCCTGCCCGAGGTGATGCAGCGGCGCCTGACCCTGACTGGATCGACCCTGCGGCCGCGCTCGATCGGGTTCAAATCGATGTTGGCGCAGGAAATTCATAGCTCGGTCTGGCGGATGGTCGAGGCGGGCGAGCTTCGCCCGGTGATGGACCGCGTCTTTCCGCTGACGGATGCCGCCGCCGCCCATGCGCGCATGGATGCGGGCGAGCATGTCGGCAAGATCGTGCTGGAAATCTGAAAAATGGCCGAAAAGCTGATCCTCCACGAATATGCGGCGTCGGGCAATTGCTATAAGATCAGGCTCACCGCTGCCCTGCTGGGCATCGTGCTGGAACGGCGCGAGTATGACATATTGGCGGGGGATACGCGCGCATCCTCCTTCCTCGCCGATGTAAACGCCAATGGCCGCATTCCTGTTCTCCAGATCGGCGCGCGTTTCCTGCCGGAGAGCAATGCAGCCTGTAGCTGGCTGGCGGCCGGGTCGGTGCTGGTCCCGTCCGACCGTTTCGACCATGCCGATATGCTGCGCTGGATGTTCTTCGAGCAATATAATCACGAACCCAATATCGCGACGCTGCGATTTTGGCGGGCGATGGTCGGTGAAGATCGGCTGACAGGGGTGCAGCGGGCCTTGATCCCAGCCAAAGAGGCTGGAGGGGCGGAGGCCCTGGCGCTGATGGAGCGGCATCTGGCGGGGCGGGACTGGTTCGTCGGGAACAGTGCCAGCCTCGCCGATGTCTGCCTGTTCGCCTATACCCATGTCGCAGGCGAGGGTGGCTTCGATCTGGCGGTCTATCCGGCGATCAGGGACTGGCTGGACAGGGTGGCGTCCCTACCGGGTTTCGTCGCGATCGACGCGCGCTGACCTTGTCGATCCCCGGAATGCCAACCAAACCCGTCTCCCAACTGTCATAATCGGCGACAAACTGTCATAGTTTTCGGATAGTAGCCCGGTTCCAAGGACACAGCCTTGGGGGCCTGGATGAACGCGATCAGCGCGATACCGATGCGGTCGATGGAGACCGCAGAACCGAAGCGGACGCAGGAGCGTCGCCATTTTCGTACTATCTGGATCAGCGACATCCATCTGGGTACGCGCGGCTGCAATGCCGAGATGGTGATCGATTTTCTCGACAGCGTCGACAGCGATACGCTCTATCTTGTCGGCGATATCATCGACGGCTGGGCGCTCAAGAAGCGCCTGTACTGGCCGACGGCGCATAATGATGTCGTCTGGCGGATCATGAAGCGGGCGCGGCGTGGCACGCGGGTGATCTATATCCCCGGCAACCATGACGAGATGTTCCGCCAGTTCACCGGCCTGAACTTTGGCGGGGTCGAGGTGCGGCGCAAGAAGATCCACACCACGGCGGACGGTCGCAAGCTGCTGGTCCTGCACGGCGATGAGTTCGATGCGATCATGCTGGCGCATCGCTGGCTCGCAGTGGTGGGCGATGCTGCCTATACTGGCCTGATGGCGCTCAACCGCCATGTGAACCGGGTGCGGCGCTGGATGGGCATGCCCTATTGGTCGCTGTCCAAGATGGCCAAGCACAAGGTCAAGAATGCCGTCGCCTTCATTTCCCGCTTCGAGGAAATCGTCGCGCATGAGGCGGAGCGTCGCCACATCGACGGCGTGGTCTGCGGCCATATCCATACCGCAGAAATCCGCCAGTTCGGCGAAATCACCTATTATAACGACGGGGACTGGGTGGAGGGCTGCACCGCGCTGGTCGAATATGCCGACGGTGCCATGGAAGTGCTGGACTGGGGCAACGAGATGGCAAAGCGAGACGCCGCCATGGCTCAGGCCGCGGTGGAGATGGCGGCATGATGCGTGGCGCAGGGCAGTCGGGTCTGTCGAACCCCGTCTTCCCAGACCGGATCGCCGCGGATCGGACCGCTTCCTCCCGGATCGTGCCATCCCGGATCATAGTCGTGACCGATGCGTGGACACCGCAGGTGAATGGCGTCGTCCGCACCCTCTGCGCGGTTCGCAAGGAACTGGAGGCGCGCGGGCACGAGATGATCGTCATCTCCCCTGATCGCTTTGCGACCCTGCCATGTCCGACCTACCCCGAAATTCGCCTCGCCATGTCCGCGCCGCGCGCCGTGGGGCGCATGATCGCCGAGTTGGAACCGGATGCGATCCATCTGGCGACGGAGGGGCCATTGTGCCTGGCCGCACGCCATTGGTGCCTGCGCCGGGGTCTGCCGTTCACCACTGCCTTTCACACGAATTTCCCCGACTATATGGCGAGCAGGACGGGTTTGTCTGCGCGCTTCTTCTGGCCCTATTTTCGCTGGTTCCACAGTCCGGCGAGTGTCGTTCTCGCATCGACCCCGTCGATTCGCAGGGCGTTGGCCGATGTCGGTATCCACCAGACCCAGCACTGGGGGCGGGGTGTCGACCTGGCCCAATTCTCCCCGACCGGCGGATGTCATCGGCGAATGACCGGACTGAATGGCCCCGTGCTCCTCTATGTCGGCCGGGTGGCGGTGGAGAAGAATGTGGAGGCGTTCCTCGCCCTCGACCATCCGGGCACCAAGGTCGTGGTGGGGGACGGCCCCGTGCGGGAGGCATTGCAGCTGCGTTTTCCAGATGCGCTGTTCCTTGGCCTGCTGGGCGGCGAGGAACTGGCCAGTGCCTATCGCGCTGCCGACGTGCTGGTATTTCCCAGCCTGACCGATACTTTCGGGCTGGTGATGATCGAGGCGATGGCATGCGGTACGCCGGTCGCGGCCTATCCGGTGACCGGGCCGATAGACATCGTGACCGACACGGTGGGCTGCCTCGACGATGATCTGGCCTGCGCCGTCAATGGTGCGTTGACCCGCGACCGGGCGACCTGTGCGGCTTATGGTGGCGGTTTTACCTGGGAGCATAGCGCGAGTGAGTTTTTGGGCAGTCTCAGTCCGATCGTCCGGCCGATCGTCCATGGGGGTATGCGACAAGCCGCGTGATAACGGGCCTGCGACGGCCTCTTGCTCTTGGCGCTCGCATTCACTAGATAGGATGGAAGCGGCCGCTCCTTCCAGGGGCGGCCCTTATCGTTTCTGTCCTTCGCTCCTCAGGAGATGCTTCGTGGCCCAGCCGCTCATGCCCCATGCAACCGCCAGTTGGCTGGTGGACAATACCGCGCTCGGTTTTGACCAGATCGCCGAGTTTTGCGGGCTGCATATCCTTGAGGTCCAGGCCATTGCGGATGATACCGCCGCGACCAAATATACCGGCCGCGATCCCGTCCGCGCGCATGAACTGACGCAGGACGAGATTCAGAGGGGGGAGAAGAACCCCGACTATCGCCTCAAGATTCTCGCCGGTCCCGAGCCGGTTCGCCGTACCAAGGGACCGCGTTACACGCCGGTCAGCAAGCGGCAGGACAAGCCGGACGGCATCGCCTGGATCCTGCGCAACCACCCCGAGATTTCGGACGGCGCGATCGGCAAGCTCATCGGCACCACCCGGACCACCATCCAGGCGCTGCGCGAGCGGTCGCACTGGAACATCGCCAATATCGTTCCCAAGGATCCGGTGACACTGGGCCTGTGCTCGCAGCGCGAACTGGATGGGCTGGTCGCCAAGGCCGCCAAGAAGGCGGGGATCGAAGCACCGAGCGACAATCGTCTGGCGGGCGATCGCGAGGCGTTGATCTCCGAACTGCGCCGCGAGCGCGACGATGCACAGCGTCGTACGGAGGAGGCCCACCTCGTCGAGGCGCAGGCCATTAATCAGGTCGCGACGCTGCTCGATCCGTTCAGCAACAACAAGGGCCATGTCGGCCAGTAACATTCTTGTTCCGTCATGGTGCGGGCTTGTTCCGTCATGGTGCGGGGCATGATGAAGGATTACAGGCCGCTGGCCCCTCGCGGGATTGCCAGCGGCCTTTTCCATGCCTAGCTTGACCTTATGGAGAGCGATGCAGCCAAAATCTGGCGCGAACATTATCGTCACCCCGTGCCGTGGGAGACGGATTTCCCCGCACTTTCGGTTCCCGACATGCTGGCGCAGAGCGTCGTGCGGGCGCCTGATGCACCGATGCTGGATTTCTATGGCCGCATCTTCAGTTACGGGACGGTGCAGACCGTGGCCCGGCGTCTGGCACGCGGGCTTCTGGATCACGGGATAAAGCCGGGCGACCGGGTTGGCCTGTTCCTCCCCAACGTACCCCATTATGTCGCGGCCTATTATGGGGCGATGATGGCAGGCGCGGTGGTCGTCAACTTCTCGCCCCTCTACAGCGTCGAGGAGCTGGCGAATCAGGTGGAGGATAGCGGAACGCGCATCCTCTTCACCCTCACCGCCAAGGCATTGTTGCCGACTGCACTGACGGTGCTGGACCGCAGCGGGTTGGAGACGGTGGTGCTGGGGTCGGTCGCGGGTGCGCTGCCGCTGGGCAAGGCTATCGGCTATCGGTTGTTCAAGCGGGCTGAGGATGCCGCCCGCCCTGATGATCCTCGCGTGCTGGCGATGTCCGACCTGTTGCACAATGACGGCGCCCTGCCGGAGCGCCGCATCGACCCCGCGCGGGAACTGGCGCTGCTGCAATATACCGGCGGCACCACGGGACGGCCCAAGGGCGCGATGCTGACCCACCAGAATCTCACCGCCAATGCGCGCCAGTCCAATGCTATCGACCCGTTGGCGGACCAGCCGGAGCGGGTGATCGGCGTGCTGCCCTTCTTCCATGTCTTCGCCAATACCACCGTCCTTAACCGCACGATCGCGCGGGGCGGGGAGATTGTGATGCTGCCGCGCTTCGATGCGGGGCAGACGCTTGCCGCGATCCGCCGCACGCACGCCACCAGCATGCCCGGTGTGCCCACCATGTATCAGGCGCTGCTCGACCATCCGCATCTGGCGCGCACCGACTTTTCGGGATTGCGCGTCTGCGTGTCCGGCGGTGCGCCGCTGCCACCCTCGCTCAAGGCGCGGTTCGAGGCGGTGACGGGCGCTCGTCTGGTCGAGGGCTATGGCCTGACTGAGACCAGCGGTGTGGTATCGGCCAATCCCTATGCGGCGGAAGGCAGGGCAGGCACGATCGGCCAGCCCGTGCCGGGAACGCAGGTGCGCCTTGTCGACAAGGGCGATCCGCACCTGCCCGTCGCCGCGGGCGAACCTGGGGAGATTATGGTGTCAGGCCCCCAGATCATGCAGGGCTATTGGGGGCGACCGGAAGCGACTGCCGAATGCTTCGTCGATGGCTGGCTCAGGACCGGCGATGTCGGCACGATCGACGCGGACGGCTTTATCCGCGTGGTGGACCGCATCAAGGATATGATCACGGTGGGCGGTTTCAAGGTGTTTCCCAGCGAGGTGGAAGCCATACTCTATCGCCATCCGGCGGTCCGCGATGCGCTGGTGATCGGGGTGCGCGACGCCTATCATGGCGAGATGCCCAAGGCGTTCGTGACGCTCCAGCCGGACGCAGTGGCCAGCGCGGAAGGGCTGAAAGACTGGTTGAACCCGCAATTGGGAAAGCATGAGCGGGTGATCGCGGTGGAGATACGCGATACCCTGCCCCGGACCCTGATCGGCAAGCTATCGCGCAAGGAACTGGTGGCAGAAGAACGGGAAAGGGCGCTTTCCAGCGGCGCCGCCAGCATGGCCTGATCCTGGGATCGAGGTTGCAAGCCCTTCCTGTTTTCGGCTTCAGTGAACGGTGCCGAGCGCCCGGTCGATGCCGAGCAGGAGGATCATCCGCTCGATCTGCCGCCAATGGCAGAAATGGATGTGATTGCCGACGTCCCGGCTGGCGTCGGCGCGACTCGCGGCCTCGGGTCCGGCCTCTTCGCCAAAGATTTCGATCAGAGTCCGGGCATCCTCATAGCTTTTCCGGTTGGGAAGAATGGGGAGGTGCATGGACAATTCCTTCATCGGCGACACGCTTATCATTGTTGGGATCGAGCATAGGGTGGGATTCCAAGATTTGTGTGGAGGAGAGCGGTGAAGGAAGCGTTAGGCATCTCCTGTTGCCGCTCATCCCCTGCTTAAGCCGGGTGGTATCCCGGATTGAACCATGGCATGAGGACGCCCATGACATCCGACCTGCAAAAAGCCAACGGCCGCAAGCCCGGCAATCCCATTGGTGTGGGAGCGCCCGTGGCCTTTCTCATCATCGCTGGCGTCATTGTCGGCGGTTTGCTTGGCCAGCCGAGTATCGGCCTGTTAGTAGGTGTCGGTCTCGGCATTCTTGTCGCCGCTATCGTCTGGCAAGCAGGCAAGCGCAAATAAAGGCAGCGCGCTGCGGTTGAAGGTAAATGGATGCAGGGCTAGATCGGGCGCATGAAAAAATATGCGCTCATCGCCATCGCGTCGCTGCTCATCGCACTGGGCGGCACCTATTTTGCCCTCTCGCGTGGTCAGGTCGCGGCATTGCCCGAAAGTGCGCTGGAAGGGCGGGAGCCGCAGTTCACCGCGCCGCGCAAGGAAATACTGCCGACCGTCAAGATTGCGGATGTCGTCAGCTGGACCGCCGACGCCGCGCCAGTCGCTCCCAAAGGCCTGGCCGTGACGCGGTTCGCGGAAGGGCTGGATCATCCACGGTCGCTCTATCGCCTGCCCAACGGCGACGTGCTGGTGGCGGAGAGCCGCGCGCCGACCCGTCCATCGACCGGGGTGGTGGACTGGATCCAGTCGAAACTGATGGCCAGCGCGGGTGCGGGAGGGCAATCGGCCAATCGCATCACGTTGCTGCGAGATGGTGATGGCGATGGCAAGGCGGAGCAGCGTTTTGCATTCATTACACATCTCAACTCGCCCTATGGGATGGTGCTGGTCGGGGACATGCTCTACGTCGCCAACACCGACAGCCTGTTGGCTTTCCCCTACAAGGCAGGCGATACGCGCATCACCGCGAAGGGCCGCAAGATCATCAACCTGCCCGCCAATGCGCCCAACAACCACTGGGCGCGCCCGCTGGTGGCGAGTAGCGATGGCACCAAGCTCTATGTCGGCATCGGATCGGCGACCAACATCGCGGACGACGGGCTGGATGCGGAGGATACGCGCGCGGTCATCCTGGAAGTCCAGCCCAAGACCGGCAAGTACAACATCTATGCCAGCGGCCTGCGCAATCCCTCCGGCCTTGCGATCAACCCCGACGACGGCTCGCTCTGGGCGACGGTGAACGAGCGCGACATGCTCGGCCCCGACCTGGTGCCCGACTATGTGACGCAGGTGGAATTCGCGGCCTTCTATGGCTGGCCGTGGAATTACTGGGGCGGCTATGAGGACAGGCGCGTCCAGCCGCAGCGGCCGGACCTGCGCGAATATACACGGCGCCCGGACTTCGGGCTGGGTGCGCATGTGGCGCCGCTGGGCATCACCTTCGGCAAGGGCGGCACGCTGGGCGAGGCATGGGCGCATGGCGCGTTCATCGCGCTGCATGGCAGCTGGAACCGCGATCCGGCGGGCGGATATAAGGTGGTGTTCGTCGATGTGGACGCCAAGGGCAAGGCGCAGGGCAAGCCGCACGACCTGCTGACCGGCTTTCTGGATGCGCAGAAGGGCGAGGCGCATGGACGCCCCGTCGACGTTCTGGTCGCCAGGGATGGCGCGCTGCTGGTCAGCGACGATGTCGGTAATATCGTCTGGCGGGTCGCGGCCGCAAAATAAGCCGCCCACCGGCGCGGGCGGGGTTCAGCCGGTGAGGCTGGTTCCCGTCCGTCCCGCCAGTTCGACGATATATTGCCATGCGACGCGGCCGGAGCGGCTGCCGCGCTGGGTCGCCCACTGGATGGCCTCGTCCGGTTGGAAAGGCAGGCCGAAGCGATTTGCATATGCCCTGACGATCCCGACATAAATATCCTGGTCCAGCGCATGGAAGCCTAGCGACAGGCCGAAGCGGTCGGCCAGCGCCAGCTTGTCGTCCACCACGTCGCGCGGATTGATCGGGTCATTCTGTTCGGACAGGCTGCGCGGCACGATGTGGCGGCGATTGGAGGTGGCATAGAGCCGGACCAGCCCGCCCCGTGCCGTCGCGCCGCCTTGCAGGATCGAGCGGAGCGCACGGGCGTCCGCCACGAAATTCTCGTCAAAGCCCAAATCATCGAGAAACAGGACGAAGGGTCGCCCCGCGCCGCGCAACTGGCCGAGGAGGAGCGGGAGGCTGTGCAGGTCGCTGCTGGCGAAATCGACCAGCGCGACGGTGCCGCCCCCATCCCGCACCCGGCCGACGCAGGCGGCGACCGTGGCGGATTTCCCCGTGCCGCGCGCACCCCAGAGGAGGACGTCATGGGAGGGAAGCCCCTGTGACAGGCGGCGGGTGTTGTCGAGGCAGGCGCTTTTCTGCGCGTCGATGCCGGTCAGCAAATCATAGTCCGGGGGCACGAAATCCGCGATCACCTCGATAGCGGTGCCGTTCCAGCGATAGGCGGCATGCGCCCCAAGGTCGGCGGATGGCAGGGGCGGCGGGGCGATACGCTCCAGCGCCTCGGCAATGCGGATCAGGAGGTTTTGCGTGCCAGCGTCGGGCGTGGTGTCTGTCATTGCGCGTCTCTAATCCGATCGGGCTGCTTTGGGAACTTCCCGTGAGGCGACCGTGCCGGTATAGCGCCGGTCATGTCAGCCCGATGCCTGCCCTTCGACGATGCCGCAGTGGCCGAGGCCGCACGCCTGATCCTGGCGGGCGAGCCGGTCGCCCTGCCGAGCGAGACGGTTTATGGACTGGCCGCCGACGCGACCGACGCGCGGGCTGTCGCGGCAATCTATAGCGCCAAGGGCAGACCCAGTTTCAACCCGCTGATCGTGCATGTCGCCGACCGGGCGATGGCGGAGGATATTGTGCTCTTCTCCCCGGAGGCGGCCCGGCTGGCGGATGCCTTCTGGCCGGGGCCGCTGACATTGGTGCTGCCGCGCCGTCCGGGTGGCCCGGTGTGCGATCTGGTGGCGGCAGGGCTGGCGACGGTGGCGATCCGCATGCCATCCCACCCCGCGATGCGCGCGGTGATCGTGGTGAGCGGGCGACCGCTGGCCGCTCCCTCCGCCAATCGCAGCGGGTCGATCAGCCCCACGCGGGCCGAGCATGTGCTGGCGAGTCTGGGCGCGCATATTCCGCTGGTGCTGGATGCCGGGCCAACCGTTGCCGGTATCGAATCGACCATCGTCGCCCCCGAAGCCGGAGCGATCCGCATCCTGCGGCCCGGCCCGGTGACGGAGGAGCAACTGGCGGCGGCATCGGGATTGCCGGTGACGGGGGCCGGTACGGATAAGGGGATCGAGGCGCCCGGACAGCTGGCGAGCCATTACTGCCCGGACAAGCCCCTGCGCCTTGCCGCGACGGGGGCGGAGGAGGGCGAATATCTCATCGGTTTCGGGGCGATGCGCGCGGATTTCAACCTGAGCGAGGCGGGCGACCTGACGGAGGCGGCGGCCAATCTGTTCGCGGCCCTGCATGCGGCGGACGCCAGCGCGTTTCGCGGCATCGCGGTCACGTCCATCCCCGATGAGGGCATCGGGATTGCGATCAACGACCGGCTGGCGCGGGCGGCCGTCCGGGATTGAGCGGGCCGGACTGAGCCGGGGGTCGCCGACCCATTTTGGGGCAGGGCGGCAGGGGCAGCGCGTGCATGGCCGTATCTCGTTGCCCTGTCGTTCCATATGATAGGGCATGGACAGCCGTCACAAGCCCAGCCTGAGCCTCGTCTCAAGGCTATTGGAGCGGCGGCAGACCGACTCCGGGGGCGATGGCCCGGCGGGTGGGGGTGGTGCTTTCTTGCGGCCTTCGCGGCTGGTGGAACTGGATGCCTTGCGCGGTATCGGCGCGTTGCTGGTGATGAATTTCCATTATTCGACCCGCTTTCAGGAAATGTTCCCCGGGGCGGCGCATGTCCCGTTCCATATCATCGGCGGCAATTACCGGGTGCTGCTGTTCTTCGCGATCTCCGGCTTTGCGATCTTCTTTTCCCTGCGGCACCTGCGCCATGGCGCGGATTTCATGGCCAATCGCTTTGCGCGGCTGTTCCCCGCCTATTGGGGGGCGATGCTCATCACGCTGACGGCGGAGCATTTCGGTCATATCCCATCGCTCGACATCCCGCCGCTGGATGTGCTGCTCAACTTCACCATGCTCCAGAGCTTCTTCTTCGTGCCGAGCGTGGACGGGGCCTATTGGACGCTGGCGATCGAGCTGTCCTTCTATGCCTGCACGCTCCTGCTGTGGCGGACCGGCGGGCTGGCGCGGATCGAGACGCTGTTGCTGGGCTGGCTGGCGCTGAAATGGGCGATGTTCTTCTGGAATGGCATGCCGACGCGGGTGGCCGATGTGCTGGTGTTGCAATGGGTGCCCTTCTTCGGGATCGGCATGCTCAGTTATCGGGTCTGGTCGGGGCAGCGCCGATGGGCGGAGCAGCTGCCGGCCATGGCGGCGCTGTTCCTGACCATCGCGGGGACGGAAACGCCCGATATTCTACTGGTCGCCACGATCATCCTGACCTGTTTCGTGGCGATGATAGAGGGGCATCTGCGCTGGCTGTGCATGCGTCCGCTGACATGGGTGGGCGGGATCAGCTATTCGCTGTACCTAGTCCATCAGAATGTCGGCTTCGTCATCATGCTGACGGGCAATCGCCTCGGCATTCCCCCGCTGGCCAGCTATGCGCTTGCGACCGTCGCCGCCTTTGCGCTGGGCACCGCGCTCAACCGCCTTGTGGAGCGACCGGCGGGGCGATGGCTCCAGCGCCGGTGGGACCAGTATCGCGCCGCCGTGCCGGGCGGGAGCATCGCCACGGCCTGAGCAGGCTTACCCCATGGCGACAGGACCATGGAGGGCGGAGAGGAAGATGGCGGCCATGGCGGCGCCGATCAGGATGCTGCGGCGGTCCCTGATCGCGAAGGCGACGGGATCGCCCTCCACCTGCCCGCGCCGCGCCATCATCCAGATGCGGTTCATCCAGTAGATCAGGGGCAGGCAGAGCAGCCACAACAGCTCGGGCGTGCGGTAGTGCGCGGTCGTCGCCGGATCATGCGCGAACAGGGCCAGCACCAATATGGCGACCATGCCCGACGAGACGCCCGACATCATCACCACGTCCAGATCACCGCCGACATAGCCGCGCCCGCTCAGCAGGCGGCCCGGCTCGGTCGCGTCGCGCATTTCGACATAGCGTTTGAGATAGGCGAGGCTGAGGAACAGGAACATGGAGAAGAGCAGCAGCCAGAAGCTGAGCGGTACGCCGCTCGCCACGCCGCCGATCCAGATGCGGATGGTGTAGAGCGAGGCCAGCACGATGGCATCGCCCACCATCACCGCCTTGAGCCGGAAGGAATAGGCGGTGGTGATCGCCATATAGGCGAGCAGACAGAGGGTCAGGTGAGCGCCGCCCAGCAGCCATCCACCGACCAGGCCGATGGTGCCGAGCAGCGCCGACAGGCCCAGGGCCGCGGGAATGGAGAGGTCGCCATGCGCGAGTGGCCGCTCGCATTTGGTGCGATGGGCGCGGTCGGAATCGATGTCGAGCAGGTCGTTCACCAGATAGATGGACGAGGCGATCAGCGACATCAGCAGGGCCGCCGCGACCGCCGTCAGCAAGGGGCGGGGGTGCAGGAACTGGCCGGCGGTGAGGACGGGCACGAGGACGAGGGCGTTCTTGGCCCATTGGTGGATGCGCATCGCCCGGACCAGCACAGGACGCCAGCCGGGCCGGGCGGGGCCGATGCGCCGGACCTGCGATCCCCGGGGGATATGGCGGACCGACCAACCCTGCCGGGCCTCGCGCCACAGGCAGATGTCCGCGCCGCTGTCCCCCACATAGTCGAACGACCGGTCGGGTCCGATGCGCTCGCGGATCGCGGCCAGCTTGGCCCGCCCCTTGAGGTTGGCGCGGCCCCGGCTCGCGATGATCGGATCGCGCAGGTCGAGATGGTGGGCGAGGCGCCGGATATTGCGCCAGTGGCTGGCGCTGGCCAACATGACCTGACGCCCCTCCGCCTTTGCCTGCGCGATGAGGTCAAGGACTTCGGCGCGCAGGGGGAGGGTCGCGGGGTCGAGCGGATCGCGCCGCGCCGCCATCGTCTTGGCGACGGCGCGGCCGCGCAGCAGCCAGAGGATCAGGCGCAGCAGGTTGGTGACGCCGGAGCGGGCGATGCGGACGAAACTTTCCAGCGAGATATCGGCGCGGGCGAGGGTGCCGTCGACATCCACGAACAGGGGCACGTCGGCGAACGGCGGCACGGTCTCGCCTGCGGCTATCGGCTGCTCATGTTGCATCAGGCCGACCGCGCGACCAGCACGCAGCCCAGCGCGATCAGCATCGTCCCGCCGATGCGGGCGGGCGTGAGGCTTTCGTGCAGGTAAAATGTGCCGGCCAGCATCGTCAGGATGAAGCCCATGCCGACGAAGGGATAGGCCAGCGACAGGGGTACGCGGCCGATGACGAACAGCCACAGGATCGCGCCCAGACCATAAAGGCCCAGTCCGACGATCACCATGGGCGACTGGACAAGACCGCCCATCTCGCCGCCTATGCCCGCCGCCCGGCTGCCCGATGCGGCGTTCGCGCCGATCTTGAGGGAGAGTTGGGCAAGCGCAGACAGGCTGACACTGGCGAGGATGAGCAGAAAAAGGCGAAACGTCATGGGCCAGGCTTCCAGTCGTCGGACGACTGGGCTTTACGCCTGGCTGCTCAAGATAGCGTTAAGGGCCGGATGACCTGGCGCTCACGCCGGATGTCAGCGGTCGCAATAGGCGGGGTCATAATCCTTCTTGCACCGCTTGCGAAGCTCGCGGCCATGATTGCGGTCGGCCTCATCCTGGCTGGTGGTGGCCCAGTCAGCCGCCTGCGCGCCGGCCTTCACCGGCAGGGTGACGACGTTCAGCGCCGTCTTGGCTATGCAGCCGGGCAACAGGGTCGCCGTTGCGAGGGCGACAAGGGCGCCGCCTGCGTTAAAGATTTTCATATGCCATGCTCCCCGGATTTGGCTGCACCATAGGCCGTCAAGGTGAATGGCATATTAGCTGCGCCTGCGCTTGCCGAATTTCTCGCGCTATTTTGGGCATTTGGCCGGGATGAGCGGCCCGTGCGCTGTTAAAGGCGCAGTCCCTCTGTTTCGGGCCGTCCGGTGATGAGGTTCAGCGATTGCACCGCCGCGCCCGATGCGCCCTTGCCCAGATTGTCGAGCGCGGCGACCAGACGAAACTGCGTGCCACCCTGATTGCCGAAGACGAACAGCCGCATCCCGTCGGTATCGGCGACCAGCTCGATAGGCAGGGTGCCGCCCTCATGATGGCCGATGGTAATGATAGACGAACCGGCATAATGGACAGCGAGCCGCTCCCGCAACGAGGCGGCGCTCTCGCCACTGGCAAGCTGTGCGCTGTGGAGTGGCACGTCCACGATCATACCCGAATAGAGGGGAGCGACGGATGGCGCGAAGATCGGGCGGTGAGTCAGGCCCGCATGCTTCTGCATCTCCGGTGCATGCTTGTGCGCGAGGGTCAGGGCATAGCTGCTCCAGGCGGACGGCGAGGCGCCCTGGGCCTCATAGTCCGCGATCATCGTCTTGCCGCCGCCCGAATAGCCGGACACGGCGTTGCAACTGAGGAAGCTGTCGGGGGAAAGCGCGCCGCCAGCGACCAAAGGGGCGACAAGGGCGAGGAATCCCGTGGGATAGCAGCCCGGATTGCTGATCCGCATGGCGTTGGCGACACTATCCCGTCCGATGACCTCGGGCAGGCCATAGACCCAGTCGGCAGCCGTCCGGTGCGCGGTCGAGGCGTCGATGACGCGCGTCCGGTCATTGCGGATCAGCGAGACCGACTCGCGGGCGGCATCGTCCGGGAGGCACAGGATCACCACATCGGCATCATTGAGCGCCTGCGCCTTTGCGGCCGGATCCTTGCGCTGCGTGTCGTCCAGCGTGATGAGGGCGAAACCCGGACGACCTTCCAGCCGCTCGCGAATCTGGAGGCCGGTGGTGCCTGCCGCGCCGTCGATGAAGATGCTGGTCATGGTCATGGCTCGATCCGCCGCCTTGCGGTTATGGGGTTGGCATGCAGGGGCGCGAGCCGGGCGACGACATCGGCCAACGGCTCCTCGACCACCCGCATCCAGTGGGCATTGGCGTGCAAAAATGTGTCGGCGTCGCTCATGATGCCGACATGGCCCGGGAAAAAGACGATGTCACCCCTTGCGAGCGTTTCGCCATCGGTAAGCGCCCGGCCGATCGTGCCTGCCTGCTGGTCCGTGTCGCGCGCCACGCCGATGCCGCAGGCGCCAAGGGCGGTCTGGACGAGGCCGGAACAGTCGATGCCCTGATCGCCGCGCCCGCCCCACAGATAGGCCATGCCGAGGGAGGCACGGGCGACCTCCACCCAGTCCTGCGCCAGTGCGTCGATGGCCACGACATGGCGCTGGTGAAGATAGCCGCCATCTATCGCGAGGAAATTGCCGTCAGGCGCGCCATGGACCAGCGCGCCGCCGGGGAGGCAGGCCACCACCGGCGACTTGATGTCCGGGCGGGAAAAAAGAAGGGCGGCGGCGTGCAGGACGCGGTGTGTCGGCGGGAGGCCGGTATCCCGGCGCAGCGCAGCAACAGGGACATAGCCGACATAATGGTCGTGCGTGCAATAGCCCCATGCCCAGCCGGCGCGGACATCCAGCACATGGAAGCCCTCGCCATGCAGAATCTGGGTCACTGCGCTCTCGCCGTCGCCGGGCTTGCTTCGCACCATCGCGGAGGGGGCAGCGCAGATATGGGGCACGGCCTGGGCGTAATGGGGGGAGAAATATTGTCCGGCGGTGGCCACATCCGCCAGATCGGCACGTATGGCCGCGTTCCGCGCGTCATAGGGACGCGACGGCCCATCGAGATGGAGGCGGATACGGTTATGCGGCTGGCTGAATACCTCTGCCGTGCTTTGCTTGTTCATCGCGAACGGTCCCTGCGACGAATCCGGCGAAGGCGTCAAGAAATTCCGCACCCCGGGCGGTTCGCTGCACGAATATGTTGCGCCGGTCGGACGAGTCGCGCTCGCGCCGCACAAAGTCCATCGTGCCCAGCTTGTTGAGCGCCCGGGTTATGACCGGCTTGGACACGTTGAGCCGTTCGGCAAGGCCGCGCACCGTGTGCGGGCCATCGCTGCGGTGGACGAGCATCATGAGAGCCATCTGCCGGTTGGTCAGATCGGGTTGCCCGGACCGGACGTAGCTGACGAGCGCGCTCATCCAGCGGTCGACCTCCTCGCCTGCCGGATGTGTGTCGTCTGAAATGATTGCGGATGCCCTTGCCATGGCTGATTGAACACGCAACCGCGCCGTTGGTTGCGTCAGCGTTCCGGCCGGGGACGTTTTTGTCTAGGGTTGAGGGACTTGCCGCCCATATCGTTCGCGCAGCACCGCCTCGACCGCGCGCAGGCCCAGGGCGTCGCCGCCTTTGGGCCGGCCCGGCTTTGCGGCAGGGCGCCAGGCGAAAGTGTCCAGATGCGCCCATCGCACATCGCTGGCCACGAAACGCTGGAGGAAAAGGGCCGCGGTGATCGCGCCGCCGAACCCCCCTTCGGCGCTGTTGACGATGTCGGCGATGTCGGACTTCAGCATGTCCTCATAATGCGGCCAGAGCGGGAGGCGCCATAGCGGATCGTCGCAGGCGGTGCCCGCTTCGGTCAACGCGGCGGCCAGCGCGTCGTCGTTGGTGAACAATGCGGGCAGGTCCGGTCCCAGCGCCGCGCGGGCCGCGCCGGTCAGGGTGGCGAAGTCGATCAGCAGTTCCGGCTTTTCCTCGCCCGCCCGGATCAGGGCCTCGGCGAGCAGGAGGCGTCCCTCCGCATCGGTATTGGTGATTTCCACATGGGTGCCGTCGCGCGCGGTCAATATGTCGCCGGGGCGGAAGGCGTGGGCGCCGATGGCGTTCTCCGCGACCGGGACGAGCAGGTGCAGGCGCACGGGCAGGGCGCGCTCCATCACCAGTCCCGCCAGCGCCAGCGCATGGGCCGCGCCGCCCATATCCTTCTTCATCAGGCGCATGCCGGAGGAGGGCTTGATGTCGAGGCCGCCGCTGTCGAAGGTCACGCCCTTGCCGATGATGGCGATGCGCGGATGATCCTCCCGCCCCCAGAATAGTTCGATGAAGCGTGGGGCATGCGCCCGCCCGGCCGCGCGGCCCACCGCATGGACCATGGGATAGTCGCGTTCCAGCGCATCGCCGCGAACCACCTCCATGACCGCGCCGTGGCGGGCGGCGATGCCGCGCGCGCAGTCCTCCAGCGCGTCCGGTCCCATATCCTCCGCAGGGGTGTTGACGAGATCGCGCACCAGCGCGGTCGCCTGCGCATCGGCTGCCAGCGTGTCGCGCAAGGACAACTGGCGGGTCAGCAGGATGCGCGGTCCCTTGGTGGAAGGCGCCTTGCGATAGCGGTCGAAGCGATACTGGCCGGTCATCCAGCCGAACAGGGCCGGGCCAGCCTCGCCCTGCGCCAGCCGATAGGTGCCGGCGGGGAGCGTCTCCGCCAGCTTGGCCAGGCACCAGCTCGACAGCGATTCTGTGTCGGCGACGCTCGTCACCACCGACCAGTCGTCGGGCGCGTCGCCAGGCAGAATCGCATGGGCAAAGGGTTTGGCCGCAAAGCCTTGCGCCTCCAGCGCGGCACGGTGGCGCGGGGACTGGGCGCTCAGCCACGCCTTATAGCCGGGGCGGTCAACCAGATGGATGTCCCGTGCCGCCTGCCCCTGGTCGATCTGGATGAGGTCGGCGGGATGGGACATGGGAAATGACTCCGAAGGGCAGGAAATGGGGGAGGGCGGAAGGGATTTAGACGCGCTCGGCCTGCACGACCGTCTCGACCGCGCGCAGGGCGGAGAGGATGCGGGCGAGATGGGCGGTGTCGTCCACCTCTATGTCGATGATGTCCGTATGGAAGGGACCATCGCGATTGACGAGTTGCAGGTTCAATATGTTCGCCTTGTTGGTCGCAAAGATATGCGCGACCGTCGCGAGAGCACCCGGCTGGTTCTTGACGATCACCGACAGGCGGGCGGTGCCGCCGCTGGACTTGCTGTCCCACGAGAGGTCGACCCAGTCGGCATCCTGTCCCGCCTCCAGCGCCAGACAGTCGATGGTATGGACCTCGATGGGTTCGCCCGGCCGCCGAAGGCCCACGATGCGGTCGCCCGGCACCGGATGGCAGCATTCGCCGAGGCGAAAGGCGATGCCCGGCGTCAGGCCCAGGATCGAGACAGCCTCCACCTGATGTGTGCGGTTGCGGCCGCCCTTGCCACCCTCGTTGCTGCTGCCGGGGACAAGGGCTTCCATGACCTCCGCGTCGGAGATGCGGTTGGTGCCGATGGCGATCATCAGCGCGCCCTCATCCTCGACCTTCAGTCGCTTGAGCGCGCCCTTCAGGGCCTTGTCGCCGACTTCGCCGGGGAGGCGACCGACGATCTCGGCATAGAGCTTGCGGCCCAGCGCGATGGTCTCGCCGCGCTGCTTCTGGCGGATGTAGCGGCGGATGGCGGCGCGGGCCTTGCCGGTGATCGCGAAACTCAGCCAGCCGGGCTGCGGCTCCTGCGCTTCGGATTTCAGCACCTCGACCTGATCGCCATTCTCAAGCTGGGTCCGCAGGGGTACGACCCGCCCGTTGACCTTGGCGCCCACCGTCTGGTTGCCCAGCTTGGTATGGACGGCATAGGCGAAATCGACGGGCGTCGATCCCTTGGGCAACTGGTGCAGTTCGCCCTTCGGAGTGAAGGCGAACATGCGGTCCTGATACATGGCCATGCGGGTATGTTCGAGAAGCTCGTCCGCATCCTGGCTCTGCTCCAGGATCTCGACGAGGTCGCGCAGCCAGCCCGCCTGACCGTCCGGCGCGGTGTTGTTCTGCTTATAGGCCCAGTGGGCAGCGAGGCCGAACTCGCTTTCCTTGTGCATGCGGTCGCTGCGGATCTGGATTTCGATCCGGGCATTTTCCTCATGCACCACGGTGGTGTGCAGCGACTGATAGCCGTTGCGCTTGGGCGTGGAGATGTAATCCTTGAATCGGCCCGGCACCATCTTGTACCGCTGGTGGATCACGCCCAGCCCGCGATAGCAATCCTCCGTGCTGTCGGTCACGACGCGGAAGGCCATGATGTCGGAGAGCTGCTCGAAGCTTATGTGGCGCTCCTCCATCTTGCGCCAGATGGAGTAGGGATGCTTTTCCCGCCCCGACACGGTGACGTGCATGCCCGCCGAGGCCATCAGCTTGCTCAGGCTTTCGGCGATCCGCGTGACCTTGTCGTCGCCATCCTCCTTGAGTGCCGCGAGGCGGCGGGTGATGGTGGCATAGGCTTCCGGTTCGAGCTGCTCGAAGGCGAGAAGCTGCATCTCCCGCATGAAGTCGTACATGCCGATCCGCTCGGCCAGCGGGGCGTAGATGTCCATCGTCTCGCGCGCGATGCGGCGGCGCTTGTCCGGGTTCTTGATGAAATGCAGCGTCCGCATATTGTGCAGCCGGTCGGCCAGCTTGACCAGCAGCACGCGGATGTCGTCCGACATGGCGAGCAGGAATTTGCGGAGATTCTCGGCGGCGCGCTCGCTTTCCGTCTGCGCCTCTATCTTGCTGAGCTTGGTCACGCCGTCGACCAGCCGCATCACCTCCGTCCCGAAAAGCCGCTCGATCTCCTCCGGCGTGGTGAGCGTATCCTCCAGCGTATCGTGGAGAAGGGCGGTGACGATGCTGGTATCGTCCAGCAACAGGTCGGTCAGTATGCCCGCCACCTCGATCGGGTGGCTGAAATAGGGGTCGCCGCTGGCGCGTTTCTGGCTGCCATGCTTGGCGACGGAAAACACATAGGCGCGGTTGATCATCGCCTCGTCGGCGTCGGGATCGTAACGGCGGACCTTCTCCACCAGTTCATATTGTCGCAGCATCGTGGCCAAGGATGTGGGTTTTGTCGTGCACAGCGCAACAAAAAACCGGCCTATGAGCAGAAAATCGCCTTTTTAAGGGTCAAGAAAGGCTTTCGATAGGGTTTCCGTCCCCCGGTCTTTTGCGTATTCCGCGCATTTGGAGTAGCAGTCGGACATGGGTCCAAGACAGGAAATTACCGGCTTCGAGGGATGCTCGCTTCCGTCCGCGCTGGAAGTGATGGGAGAACGCTGGTCTTTCCTGATCCTGCGCGCGGCCGTGAACGGCATCGTGCATTTCGAGGATTTCCAGGCGGCGCTGGGCATCGCGCGCAACATATTGTCCAATCGGCTGGTCAAGCTGGTCGAGAATGGCATATTGTCCCGTGAGCCGGTGGAGGAGGACAAGCGCAAGGTCGCCTATCGGCTGACCGCCAAGGGCCGGGGGCTGTTGCCAGCGATGATCGCGCTGCGCCAATGGGGTGAAAAATGGGGAAGCGGCGTGCCCTGCACCCCCGTGCTGGTGGACCGGCGCGACGGCCTGCCCATCCGCCCTGTCGCCATTATTTCGGCCGACGGGCGGGAAATGGAACTGGACGATCTCTATTGGGTCGAGACCGGGCATAAGGACGATGCGGCCCCCAGTGCATTGGATGGCGGATGCAGGAAAGCGAATTTGGGTTGAGGGGCAGGTTGACGGGCATGCAGCAGAAACGCGCGCGGGACAGCGCCCGGGAAACGCATAAGGCCCATGCCCTCCCGGTCATCCATATCCAGCCCAAGCCGTTTTTCGAGGACAAGAGCCGGGCATTCTGGAACCTCCAGACGCTGGGCTGGCTGGGCGCCTTCATCCTGCGTGCGCTGTCCAGCATCGCCAACGGCCAGCCTGCGGTGTTCCTGGTGCCGGTGTTCATCTCGACGGTCAGCGGCTATTCGCTGACCCTGTTGATGGGGGTGGGCTATCGCTATCTGTTGTCGCAGCGGCCGCTCATCACCTGGACGACGTCGATCCTCGTCACCTTCGTCGCGGCGATGGCGTCCGCCTTCATCGACGCATGGGTGTTCACCACGCTGAACCCGGCGATCGAGGCGCCGGGTATCAAGCTGTTCCTGGGCGCCTTCTACCTGACCTTCACCCTGCTGGCCGCATGGTCCGCGCTTTATTATGCGATCAACTTCTTCCTGACGGTGGAGGAGCAGGCGGACCAACTCCAGCGGCTGGAGTTGCAGGCGAGTTCGGCGCAGCTGGCGATGCTGCGCTATCAGCTCAACCCGCATTTCCTGTTCAACACGCTCAACTCCATCTCGACGCTGGTGCTGCTGAAGCAGACGGAACGGGCCAATGCCATGCTGTCGCGCCTGTCCGCCTTCCTGCGCTATACCCTCATCAACGAGCCGACCGCGCAGGTCAGCCTGGAGCAGGAGGTGGAGACGCTGAAGCTGTATCTGGACATTGAGAAGATGCGGTTCGAGGATCGCCTGCGGCCCTCGTTTGCCATCGACCCGGCGGTGGCGAAAGCACGTCTGCCGTCGCTGCTGCTCCAGCCGCTGGTCGAAAATTCGATCAAATATGCGGTCACACCGCTGGAGGAGGGGGCCGACATCACCATCAGCGCGCATCCTGTCGGTGAAAACGTCCGCATCATCGTTTCGGACACGGGTCCGGGATTGCAAGACGGCATGGTGAGGGAACATCTCTCCACTGGTGTCGGACTTGCCAACATTCGCGACCGCCTCGCCCAGGCCTATGGGGAACGGCAGAGCATGGACGTGCGTTCGACACCAGAAGGCGGTTTTTCGGTCATCATCGAAATGCCGTTCATCCTCGAAGAACAATCGAAGGTAGCCGCATGACAATCCGTACCATTCTCGTCGATGACGAGAGTTTGGCGATCCAGGGTCTCCAGCTCCGGCTGGAGCCATTTGACGATGTCGAGATCATAGACACCTGCACCAACGGCCGCGAAGCGATCCGGTCCATCAAGACCCACAAGCCCGACCTGGTCTTCCTCGACATACAAATGCCCGGTTTCGATGGTTTTTCGGTGGTTCAGGGCATGATGGACGTAGAGCCGCCGCTGTTCGTGTTCGTCACCGCCTATCATGACCATGCCCTGCGCGCGTTCGAGGCGCAGGCGGTGGACTATCTGGTGAAGCCGGTGGAGCCGCAGCGGCTGGCCGACGCGCTGGAGCGGGTGCGTCAGCGCCTCTCCGAGAAGCGCAACGGGGCCGAAGTCGAACGGCTGCGCGAGGTGCTGGCCGAAGTCGCGCCCGATGCGATGGACGATTTCACGGCGGAAGAAAATGCGCCTGCCGCCTCCAACCGCTATGAGAAGCTGATCAACGTCAAGGATCGCGGCCAGATATTCCGCGTCGACGTGGACAGCATCGAGCGGATCGACGCGGCCGGTGACTATATGTGCATCTATACCGCCGACAACAGCCTGATCCTGCGCGAGACGATGAAGGATCTGGAAAAGCGGCTGGACCCGCGCAATTTCCAGCGCGTGCATCGCTCGACCATCGTCAACCTCAGCCAGGTGAAGCAGGTCAAGCCGCACACCAATGGCGAATGCTTTCTGGTGCTGGAATCGGGGACGCAGGTGAAGGTCAGCCGCTCCTATCGGGATGTGGTCGCGCGCTTCGTCCACTGATCATTTGGGTTCGGGAATGAAAAAGGGGCCGGGATCGTTGTGATCCCGGCCCCTTTCCTATGGGTTCATCCATTTATAACGGGGGGTTCAGCAGCGGCTGTTGCCCTTGTCGATGGCGCGGCCCGCGAGGGCGCCGACCGCGCCGCCGACGATGGTGCCCGCCGTGTGATCGCCATGACGGCTGACGACGCTGTTACCCAGCAGGCCACCCGCGATGGCGCCGACGATGGTGCCGGTCGTGCCGTCGTTGCGGCAGCGATAATATTGGCGACCCCGGTTGTAGCTGTTGCCATTATAGGCGCCGTTATAGCTGTTGTAGCCATTATAGCCGCGCTGGCCCTCATAATAGCCGGTGTCGCGACCGCGATAGGTGTCGCCGCGCTGATAGCCGCGATCATACCCCCGGTCATAGCCGCCCTGATAATAATCGCCGCGACCATAGCCGCCGCCATAATAGTCGCCGCGCGCCATCGCGGGGACAGCGCCGAACGAACCGACGACCATTGCGGCAACGGCGGCCGCGCTCAATATCTTTGCCTTGATCATGATAATCTCCTCGATCTGGGCGATGGCCACGGTGCAGGGACCGGCGGCCAATCATTGAGGTCGTTATGCCATGCCCGGATTGAGCGGAGCCTGAACATGGCTGTCAGCCGCCATTAAGCTGGGAACCATGGATTCTGTGGACTTTGCGGCCGCCATGCCGGTGTGTAGGGCGAGGGGATGCAGCGCGCCATCCTGATCCTGATCCTGTTCATGGCGCTGATGAGCGGTCGCCACCCGATCCTGCGCATGCCGCAACGTCCCGAGACGATGGTGCTGACCGCGACCCCGCTGGCGTTGGATAGCGGCGACCCCAAGCGGCGGCAACTGGGCGCGCTGCGCTATCTGGGCGGCTGGTCGCTGGCGGCTGACCGGCCGAGCTTCGGGGGCATATCCTCCCTGCGAATCGGGGACGACGGCGCGGTGACAGCGCTGGGCGACGGCGGCGAAATCATGACGTTTCGCGCCGGACAGGATGGGCGATCGCGCGCGCACCTCCGGCTCGTGCCGATGATGGTGCAGGAGAAGGGGGCATCCCGGTCGCTGTGGGACACCGAATCGATGACCACCGACCCGGTGAGCGGCAGGATATGGGTGGGGTTCGAGTATCGGAACCGCATCTGTCGCTACAGCGCCGGTTTCGGACGGGTCGAGCGATGTGCCGCGCCGGAGGCTATCCGGGACTGGCCGAACAGGACGGGGATGGAGTCGCTGGCCCGGCTGCCCGATGGCCGCTTTCTCGCCATTGCAGAGGAATCGCCCGGACCAGGCGGTGTGGGCCATGACATGCTGCTGTTCGCGGGCGATCCGGTGGATGCGGCAACCCCGCCGCCGATCAGGATGGCCTATGTCGCGCCGCAGGGCTATCTGCCCACCGATGCGGTGTGGCTGGGCCATGGACGGCTGCTGGTGATGAACCGCCGGGTAACGCTGGCCGAGGGCTTTACCGGCGTCCTGACGCTGGTTGACATGGGGGAGCCGGGGCCGGGACGACTGCTGCGCGGCACGGTCGTCGCGCGGCTGGCCGCGCCGGTCCCGCACGATAATTTCGAGGGGCTGGCAATCGGTTCGGAGGGAGGGGAGCGGGTGTTGTGGATCGCATCCGACGATAATCACCTGTTCTTCCAGCGAAGCCTGTTGCTGAAATTCGCGATGCCGGCCGCATGGTTTACAGATGTGCGGGGCGGCGGGGCAGGCAGAGGCCCGAAATATCGACGAGACCCGCGTTTTTTCCGCAAGCTGTAACGGTTTTGCAAGCAGGCCGGTGGCATGGCCGGGGTTAATGCGCGCACCCCATACTCTTTCCGCCACCGATGCCACACCGTCCCTGCTTGTCGCCATGGGGCTGGCCGAACCGCCGTCGGGCCGTCCGCCGACATGGCTGGTACGGGCGCTGTCGACGATCTCCATGATGTGGCCGCTGGTCGTGGTCGCACGGCTGAGCATCTTTCTCGCGCTGGCCGCGCCGGCGATTGGCCTGTGGCTGGCGCAGGACATGGTCATGGGCGTCCTTCTGGTCGGCCTGCTGTTTGTCACCGACCTGGCGATCATCGTCGTGCCGCGGCTCAAGCTGTTCCAGTCTCGTCCGCCTCATATCCAGTTGCGCTGGCTGATGCCGCTGATCTTCGTCTCGGCATGGCTTTATGCTACGCTGGGCCATGCGGCCTTCTCGGCGGGCGGGGCGGACAATAGCGCGCCCGTGCTCTTTGCGATGGTGCTGCCTGTCACGGTCGCGGTCAGCATCTTCGGCGCGCAGCGCATCTTTGGATTCGTTTATTGTCTGGCGACGCTGATCCCGTTCATGCTGTCCCTGCCCGAAAGCCTGCCGCCCCTTGTCCCCGTGGCGGGTCTGGTGGCGCTGCTGCTGGCGGCGGTGATGCAGGCGCGGGCGGATCAGGCCAACCTCCAGGACAAGCAGCTCAACCTGCTGCGCGGGGAGCAGGCGCTGTCGCTGCTGACCGACTTCGAGGAAGCGGGGCAGGGCTGGTTCTGGGAGACGGACCGGACGGGACGCCTGACCTATGTGTCGGAGACGCTGGCCGCGAAGCTGGACAAGACGGCGCAGGCGCTGCTGGGTGAGCCGGTCGCGGTGCTGATCGACCAGGGGAATGAAGGGCATGCCGAGGATGGCCAGCGGACGGTGGGCTTTCACCTGTCGGCACGCGCCTCCTTTGCGGACATGCCGGTGCGCGCGGCGCTGGTCGAGGAATGCTGGTGGTCATTGTCGGGCCGTCCGGTCATCAATGAGTTCGGCCGATTCATGGGCTTTCGCGGCAGCGTGGCCGACCTGACCGCCATGCGCCGGTCGCAGGCAGAGATCGCCCGTCTGGCCCGGTTCGATTCGCTGACCGGGCTGGCCAATCGCGCCCAGATGATGACGACGCTGGAGCATGCCATCGTCGGTCAGCCGGGACGGCAGGGCGATTGTGCGCTCTTCCTGCTCGACCTCGACCGATTCAAGGCGGTGAACGACACCATGGGTCATCCGGCGGGTGACGCCCTGTTGCGGCAGGTCGCGCAGCGGTTGCAGCGGGCGGTCGGCGACATGGGCACCGTCGGGCGACTGGGCGGCGACGAGTTCCAGATCGTGCTGCCCGCGATGGTCGAGCGGGCCGAACTGGCCAAGCTGGCCGATACGATCATCCACAGCGTCTCGCAGCCCTATGCGGTGGACAGCGCGCAACTGGTCATCGGCGTGTCCATCGGCATTGCGATCGCGCCGTTCGACGGCAAGGACGCCGACACGCTGATCCGCAATGCCGACCTGGCGCTCTATGATGCCAAGGATGCCGGGCGGGGGGTCTGCCGTTTCTATTCGCAGGAAATGCATGCCGATGCGGAGGATCGCCGCAAGCTGGAGCAGGACTTGCGCCATGCGATCAGCACGGGCGGACTGCATGTTGAATATCAGCCGGTCGTGTCCACCGCGACCGAGAAGATCAGCGGGTTCGAGGCGCTGGTACGCTGGAACCATCCGCAGCGCGGCGCGATTTCGCCGACCGTCTTCATTCCGATTGCCGAGGAAGCGGGCCTGATCTCGCAGATCGGCGAATGGGTGTTGCGGACGGCCTGCCATGATGCGGTGGCGTGGCCGGAGGGCACCCGTGTCGCGGTCAATGTATCGCCGATCCAGTTTCGCAGCCCCGCCTTTCCCTCGCTGGTGCTGCACGCGCTGGCCCGGTCCGGCCTGAGTGCCGAACGGCTGGAGCTGGAGATCACCGAGAGCGTGTTCCTGGACGAGAGCACGGATACCGACGCCATGTTCGCGCAGATCAAGGGGCTGGGCGTGCGCCTCGCTCTCGATGATTTCGGCACGGGCTATTCGGCGCTGCAATATCTGCGGTCCGCACCGTTCGACAAGATCAAGATCGACCAGAGTTTCGTGCGCGGCGCCGCCATCAAGGGCAGCCGCAACGGTGCCATCGTGAAGGCGATCGTCACCCTTGCGGAGGCGCTGTCGATGGAGACCACTGCAGAGGGCGCGGAGACGCTGGACGAGCTGGAACTGATCCGCTCGCTGGGGTGCAGCCATGTGCAGGGCTATGTCTATGGTCGCCCGGCCCGCAACACGGTGGTGATGGAGCGGTTCGACTCCCATGGCATCTATGCGACCGCCAGCGGTCCCAAGGCGAGCCGGGAGCAGCGGCGCACCATGTTGCGGTCGATCAAGCTGGTCCATGGCACGCATGAATATGATGGCCGTATCCGCAATATCTCGACGGGCGGGGCGCAGATCGAGGGGCTGGCGGATGTGCCGGTGGGCACGGCGTTCCAGCTCGTCTTCAATGCGAGTTATGCCGTGGACGCGATGTGCCGCTGGTCTTCGGGCGATCGCATGGGCGTGGAATTTGCCGCGCCGATCCAGATCGAGCGGGTACGGGGTGAAACCCTGCCACCGGAAGTGCGGGTCGCCGTGCGGCGCAAGGTCGCCTGACGAGGCGGATCGTTGGAGGGCCGGTTTGTCTGACGAGGCGAGGGAGATGCTCGACGCAAGCTCCCCTTTGCCTGAAAGCGGCCACCCTGCTATCGGCGCGGGATGACTGATCTCTCCCTCATCCGCAACTTCTCCATCATCGCCCATATCGACCATGGCAAGTCCACGCTGGCCGACCGGCTGATCCAGCGCACCGGCGGCCTGACCGCGCGCGAGATGACCAGCCAGGTCCTTGATAATATGGACATAGAGAAGGAGCGCGGCATCACCATCAAGGCGCAGACCGTGCGCCTGGACTATATCGCGCAGGACGGGCTGACCTACGAACTCAACCTGATGGACACGCCGGGCCATGTCGACTTCGCCTATGAGGTCAGCCGCAGCCTGGCCGCATGCGAGGGCGCGCTGCTGGTCGTGGACGCAGCGCAGGGGGTGGAGGCACAGACGCTCGCCAACGTCTATCAGTCCATCGAGCATGATCATGAGATCGTGCCGGTCATCAACAAGATCGATCTGCCCGCCGCCGAACCGGAAAAGGTCCGCGCGGAAATCGAGGAAGTGATCGGCATCGACGCCTCCGAGGCCGTCCTCGCCAGCGCCAAGTCCGGTATCGGCATCGACGAGATACTCGAAGCCATCGTCAGGAAAATCCCGCCGCCCAAGGGCGACCGCGATGCGCCGCTCAAGGCGATGCTGGTCGACAGCTGGTACGACCCTTATCTGGGCGTCGTCATTCTGGTGCGCGTCATCCACGGGTCGATCCGCAAAGGACAGCAGGTCAAGTTCATGATCGGCGGCACCGAGCATCTGATCGACCGGGTCGGCTGCATGCGGCCCAAGATCGAGCAGCTGGCCGAACTCGGCCCCGGCGAGATCGGCTTCATCACCGCCCAGATCAAGGACATCAGCCAGACCCGCGTCGGCGACACCATCACTACGGTCAAGAATGGCGCCACGGAACCTCTGGAGGGCTTCAAGGAAGTGCAGCCGGTGGTGTTCTGCGGCCTGTTCCCGGTGGACGCCAACGACTTTGAGAAGCTGCGCGAGAGCATCAGCAAGCTGCGGCTCAACGACGCCTCGTTCAGTTTCGAGATGGAGAGCAGCGCGGCACTGGGCTTCGGCTTCCGCTGTGGCTTCCTCGGGCTGTTGCACCTTGAGATTATTCAGGAGCGGCTGACCCGCGAATATGACCTCGACCTCATCACCACCGCGCCGTCGGTGGTGTACAAGATCCAGCTGACCCATGGGAATGGCGAGATCGAACTGCACAACCCCGCTGACATGCCCGACCCCACGCGGATCGCGGATATCGAGGAACCATGGATCGAGGCGGTCATCTATTGCCCCGACGAATATCTCGGCTCCATCCTGAAGCTCTGTCAGGACCGGCGCGGCATCCAGAAGAACCTGACCTATGTCGCTGGCCGCGCACAGGTGACATATGAACTGCCGCTCAACGAGGTAGTGTTCGATTTCTATGATCGCCTGAAATCGATCAGCCGCGGCTATGCCAGCTTCGACTATCACCAGATCGGATACCGGGAAGGCGATCTGGTCAAGATGAGCATCATGGTCAATGCCGAGCCGGTCGACGCCCTGTCCATGATCGTCCATCGCGGCACGGCGGAGACGCGCGGGCGCGGGATGTGCGAGCGACTCAAAGACCTGATCCCCCGCCACCTGTTCAAAATCCCGATCCAGGCGGCCATCGGCGGCAAGGTGATCGCGCGCGAGACCATCGCCGCGATGCGCAAGGACGTGACCGCCAAATGCTATGGCGGCGACATCAGCCGCAAGAAGAAGCTGCTCGACAAGCAGAAGGAAGGCAAGAAGCGCATGCGCGAATATGGCAGCGTCCAGATTCCGCAGGAGGCGTTCATCGCCGCGCTCCGCATGGGGGATGACGACTGATGGCCGCCAAGGGTGGAGGCGGCGAGCGGTTCGAGCGGCACCGCCAGCCGTGGACGGGCGAGGAGGTGCAGAAGCTGCACATGTTCATCGCCAAGGGCATGGCGTTGAAGGCTATCGCCAAGGCGCTTACCCGCAGCGAGGAGTCGGTAAAGGACCGGGCCAAGGCGGACGGGTTGAAGATTGCGAAGATGCGGTAGCCTGGGTTGCAAGGCGGCGGTTGGCGCTGTTCGCGCGCCCGGTGGCAGACATGCGAAAGGGGCATTGCTTGCCCGCGCAATTTATTCGGGGATTGGTGACATGCTGGCGATGATTCAACCGGGCGCGGCTTTCAGGGATAATCTTGCCCAATTGCCGCCCATTGATGGCGTATCCCGGATCGACCTGATCGATGAGGCGGGAACTGTGGTCGCCAGCATCGAGAATCAGCCGGGCAAGCAAGGCTCGCTGGCCGTCTACCATTATCTCAGACAGGTCTTTGGTACGCTGGATGCGAAAGCGGCGGACCATGGTCTGGCCGTGTTCGGCGAGCATATGGCCGATGCGCGCAGCCGCCCGGGCGCGCACCCGAATGTCGACCAGCTGATCGCGATTGCCGATGGCGGTGCTTCGCTGGGTATCGAGGTGATTGCGGCCGGTTGAGTGCGGAGGGTTTGGGCCTGGAGCCAGATACTTTCCCGGCCTGCTGATGAGATGACCCCCCAGCCATCGCTATTTTTGCCGTTCTGGCGGCAGGACCGAGCGACCCGACCAGGCGTGCGGCGTGGGTGTCAGTCGCCAAGGACGGGCGGCGGGCGATTATGCGCCATGGACCGGGGTCGTTGCGAATGCGGCGCCACGGTGCCCCGCGAGTCGTGGGGGAGATGGGTGATGCGCGGGAAAAAGCGACAGGGCGTGCCAGGCAAGTGACTGGTTTCGGGGCATAATCGCTCAGTGGGCGCGTGAGGCCTTTCCATTGGCGGGGAATCGGCCTATATAGGTGCTGCTTACGTCGACTTTTGACGGATATCGGGCCGCCTCGGCTCACCCCTTGTCCCCAACTAGACTTACGAAGCCGGGATGTGCGGATCGTCGTGCATGCCCGTTCTAAACGCGGACACAAGGATTCCGATCATGATCACTGGCACAGTCAAGTTTTTCAATGCCGACAAGGGCTATGGTTTCATCGCACCCGAGAGCGGTGGCGACGATGCGTTCGTTCACATCTCGGCCGTCGAGCGCGCCGGCATGTCGACGCTCCAGAAGGAGCAGCGCGTGTCCTACGAACTGGAAACCGACCGTCGTGGCAAGACCTCGGCCGTCAACCTTCAGTCGGCCTGAAGTTAAAGATGCACCGGGCGGGGATCGCTCCGCCCGGTGAATTCCGGCAGCATTGCCGGAAACGGTTTGAATAAGACGTATGGCGAGACATTTTGGCAAAGTATAAGGCACCGGATTTTCAAGAGCGTGTTTCGGCAGCGAGCCGCGCCCGTGGAGAGGCCCTTGAGCAGTATAAGGCGAAGCCGCCCGTGGACGAGGCCGTCACGGTCGCCCGTGCAGCAGCCCGCGCAGCCAAGGAAGCCGCACACCGCGAAAAGGTGGAGCAGAAGCGGATCGCTCGTGCAGAGGAGCAGGCGGCAAAGGCCGCACGCGCCGCAGCCGAGGCAGAAGCAAAGGCCAATGCCGCACCGCAAAAGTCGGAACTGACCGAAGCGGAGCGCAAGGCCGCGCGCGATGCGCGCTATGCCGCGCGCAAGAATCGGAAAAACTGACGGCCCGCAGCGCCGCTCCTGCCCATGGGACAATCCCGTGGCGCGCGGCGCCGGACCGTCCGGTTTTCGGACTGGAAAGTTTCAGGCCACAGGGTGGAGGACTAAAGGGTCGGACGCCGGGCCTGACCCTGAACACAAGACCGGGCATGGCCCCGGCACAGACGGGCAGGCAATCGGCCTTGCCCGACGGAATGATGTTGGTCCCGGCCTCATGGAGGCCCCGGACACCCATTTCTGATCACGAATATGGCGACAATTCGCCAGGACTTACCATGAATAGCATGAGCAATATTTCGACCCGCCAGACCCTGTCCCTGTCCTTCGACAGGAAGGTCCGGCCCCATCATACCACCCTTCCCCACGGCACATTGTCGCGCTCCGAACTGAAGCGCATCGTTGCCGAGATGGTCGGATAAGACATCAGGTTCCGGCGGGGCAGGGGGTTCCGCCGGAGTATTTTTTGAGCGAGGTTTACCCATGAGCAAGTCCGAAATCCGCCCCTTCCTGATCACGAAGGATGAAGAGGGCAATTTCCGCCTGACCGTGCGCGAAACCCGCTATAATTCGCAGGGCTATCCGCTGGTGAAAAGCTCGTTGCAGGAAGAATTGTTCAAGACCGCGACGGCCGCCAAGGCTTTCGCGCGCGACCAGTTCAAGGCTGAGCCGGGCCAGTACGCGACCAAGTGATAGTTGCGGGCGGGACCGGGTCGCCGTGAGACGATCCGTTGCTGCCCGCCCGATCCATCACTCTAATCAGGGCTGAAGCTGCCAAGGGCAAGCGCATCCCGGTTGAGGGCCCCAGCCTTTGCTGGCATGACGGGACGGCATGGATGTGCGTGGGCAAGAGGCTCAGCGCATCTTCGCGAACCAGATGACGTGGCGCGGTCCCTTGCCATTGGCGCGGGCGCGCACCGCCACCTCGTCCACCTCAAGGCCTGCATTGCGGAGCCGCCGCGTAAAGGCCTCGTCCGGCGCGGCTGACCAGATCGCCAATATGCCCCCTGTCTTGAGCGCCTGTTTCGCCGCGGCGAGGCCGTCGCGCGAATAGAGCCGGTTGTTGGCGGCCCGCACCAGCCCGTCGGGACCATTGTCCACGTCGAGCAGGATGGCGTCGAACCGCTGCCGGGCGTCGGCGATGACATTGGCGACATCGTTCATTTCCAGCGCAACGCGCGGATCGTTCAGGCATCCGGCGGTCAGTTCCGCCATGGGGCCGCACGCCCATTCGATGATTTCCGGCACCAGCTCGGCCACGGTGATCGCCGCGTCGCCGGACACCCGCGCCAGCGCCGCGCGCAGGGTGAAGCCCATGCCATAGCCGCCGATGAGGATGTTGGGCGCCTTCTTGCCGCCCAGACGATCGCACGTCATCTCGGCCAGGGCCTCCTCCGACCCGCTCATCCGGCTGTTCATCAATTCGTTGCGGTCGAGCACGATCATATAATCATTGCCGCGGCGAAACAGGCGTAAATCCTCTCCACCCGGCACATGGGCGGTTCCGATCAGTTCGCGCGGCTGCATGGGCGGTCTTTCTGGCGGGAGCAAAAGGGGCTGTAGGGTGAAGGGACGGCATAAAGCGCAAGCGGCCGCCCGCGTAAAGCGATCTGCAGGCCAATGCCGGTTTTGACGGGCCGGACAAGCGCAAAAATGCATCTTTCCGATGGCATGAAGGGCTTTGCGGCGAGGCTTTTGGCAGGTCCGGCGCATTTCCCGGCACCAAAGCGCCTGTGGGTGGTTTACGAAGGCGCATGGGGTCGGCATAGCGGCACGGCCCATGGGTCCGGTCTGTCGTCCGGCAGGGGTATCCCGCCCGTCCCCCCGATCAGGACAGCCCACACCGCATGCGCTATTTTCTCGACACGGAATTCAACGGATTTGGCGGTGCGCTCATCAGTCTGGCGCTGGTGCCGGAGGAGGGTGACCAGGAATTCTATACCTCCCTGCCGCTGCCCGGGGAAGTGCATCCCTGGGTCGCGCAGAAGGTGGTGCCTTATCTGCGCCATGTCCCGCAGGGAGTCGATTATCATCTTACCCGTGAGGATGCGGCCTTTCATGTCGCCAAATATCTGGAAGGCGACAATGACCCGATCATCATCGCCGACTGGCCGGAGGATGTCGCGCAATTCTGCATGCTGCTGCTGACCGGGCCGGGGGAAATGGTGAATGTGGAGGGGCTGCGCTTCGAGTTGCTCCGCACGCCGGGGTTCAGTTCCGCCGCGAACAGCCGGGTGCCCCACAATGCGCTGCACGATGCGCGGGCGCTCAAGGCCTTCTATTGCGGGGAATGACCGCCTTTTCCCCAGCGCGCGATAAAGCAGTGCTTATGGGGGATCGTGCGGATCGGAAACGAGTTTCGGACCAACGAAGTCCAATTCCGCTGGACTTTCCTCACGCCGATGTCACAGAGACGTAACATGTCACGCCCCACGAAGCCGGTCAACCGCATCCAGCAGAACCTCCTCGCATCCGCAGAGCGGCGCCTGCTGACGTGGATGTGCGCCCGTTTGCCGGCGTCGGTCACGCCCGACAGTCTCACCACCCTGGGCTTTGTGGGCGCTCTCATCATTTCGGCGGGCTATATTTTCAGCCTGTGGAACGTGCATTGGCTGTGGTTGTCGATCGCGGGCTATTTCGTCCACTGGCTGGGCGACAGCCTGGACGGTAGCGTGGCGCGCTATCGTAATATCGAACGGCCCAAGTTCGGCTATTTCATCGACCATAGCACCGATGCGCTGGCCAATATGATCTTCCTGATCGGGCTGGGGGTCAGTCCGTTCGTGCGGCTCGACGTCTCGTTGTTCGCGCTGGCGGGCTATTTCATGCTGTCTATCCACGCCTTCCTCGCCGCGCGGGTGGTGAGCGAGATGCGCCTGTCCTATCTGGCGGGTGGCCCGACTGAACTGCGCCTGATCCTGATTACCATGACGCTGTTCATGATCTTTCTGGGCAGGGCGCCTTCGTTTGTGGCGGATTTTTCGGCTTATGATATTTTCGTGGGCGGGGTCGGCGTGCTGATGGTCGTGCTGTTCATCATCCAGACGGCGAAGACCGCGCGCGACCTGCTGCGCCACGGCGAGCTTTGACGGGACGCTGGCGGGCTAGCAATCTTTTAGCTTGGCCAACTGTCAGGCATAGGCTGCGCAGGCCATTGGCCCGCGCGCACCGTCAGAAATCCGGCTGGTCGTAATGTTTCGGCGGAGAGATAATCTCCATCCGCTCGGACAGCAGCGGGCGGAAGGACGGCCGGGACTTGATCCCCGCATACCAGCGCTTGGTGGTGCGATGGCCCTCCCAGTCGATGCCGCCCAGATAATCAGCGACGGACAGGTGGGCGGCGGCCGCGACATCGGCAAGGCTCATCGTACCGCCCGCGATCCAGCTGCGATGGTCGAGCAGATAGTCGACATAGTCCATATGGGTGTTGGCGCGCTTCATCGCTTCGCGCAGCGTGCCGGCATCGGGTGAGGCGCGGTGGAGCAGGCGCTTCTTCATCCGCTCATGCAGCAGCGGAGCGACCACGTCGCTGAAGAAAATCTGGTCGAACCAGGCGGTCAGGCGACGGATTTCGGCCCGTGCGACCGCCGATCCGGCGATAAGCGGAAACTGGTCGACCGTTTCCTCGAAATATTCGCAAATCGCCTGGCTGTCGATCAGCACTGCGCCGGTCGCCGGACCGCTCTCCGCCACCATGACAGGCGTCGTGCCTGCCGGGTTCAGGTCGATGAATTCGTCCCGCATCTCCCACGGCGACTCGCGGACCAGATCATAGATCAGGCCCTTTTCAGCGAGAAGCAGGCGGACTTTGCGGGAAAAGGGACAGAGCGGGAATTGGAAAAGTTGCCACATGGGCCGATCAATAGGCCTGCCACCCCGATACGCATAGGCGAAATCCGTCTAATTATGCTTCGGCCCAGATAGGGGGACTATGAGGGAGGCTGGACGGTGGGAGGCAGTGTATCAGTCCCGGAACATAATCCCGCGCGGGGTATTCCGACCTTGCGACCCTTTTGGCAGGATGTGGCATGATGCAGCCCAATCGGATGAAGCTCCTCCTTGTTACAGGCTCGCTTGTCCTGACCGGGACTTTCGGCGGTATGGCGCTTGCGAACTTCGCTGTCGGCGGTGCGGCTGGACCAACGGCCGGGGGTCGATCATCGTGGGTCGCGGATGACATGGCCAAGGATGACCCGCCGGTCCTGGCGTCGGCGGTCATGACGGACGGGCCGAAGGACTATGTCTGCAAGGGATGCGGGCCGAGCCTGTACGAACAGCGGATAAAGGACGATGCGGCCCATATGGGCCATGTGTCCGGTCCTCTGGCACCTCTGCCAGCCCACCATGCATCGGACGATACGGCGCAGGCGGGCATGGCCCAGGACGGGGAACCACCGGCATCCTATTGAGGCGGCGGCGATGGCGCCCGCCTCAAGCCTCAGCCTGAAAGGTAGAGGCCCCGTCTTTTGCCGAGACGGGGCCTGTCGCTTATTCTGCCGCCTCTGCGGACAATTCCACATCGTTGAGCGGGTGGGGGAGGCGGGTCAGCATCTCCTTCGGGCAGATTTGCCAGAAGTCGTTGCGGCGCCGGTCCCAATCCTGTAGGATGGCCTTGGCCCAGCCGCTGTCGGTGCGGGCGACATGTTCCTCGATCAGCGATTTCAGGACGTCTTCCCAATGGGCGCTGCCCAGTCGCTGCCAGACGATGCCCTCGGGATTGGCATTGTTGGGGAATTCGCCTTCCATATCCAGCACAAAGGCCATGCCGCCGGTCATGCCCGCACCGAAATTGGTGCCGGTACGCCCAAGGATCACCGCGACGCCGCCGGTCATATATTCAAGGCCATTGGCGCCGCAACCCTCGATCACCACCTGCGCGCCGGAGTTGCGAACCGCGAACCGCTCGCCCGCCTGACCCGCCGCGAACAGCTTGCCCGCCGTCGCGCCATACAGGACGGTGTTGCCGATGATCGTATTCATATGGCTTTCCAGCGGCGAGGATACCTGCGGCCGAACCGCGATGATGCCGCCCGACAGCCCCTTGCCGACATAGTCATTGGCATCGCCGAACACTTCCAGCGTGATGCCCTTACACAGGAAGGCGCCGAGCGACTGCCCCGCCGATCCGCGCAGCCGGACGGTGACATGGCCGTCGGCCAGCGTGGACATGCCGAACCTGGAGGTGATCATCGAGGACAATCGCGTGCCGACCGCGCGGTGGGTGTTGCGCACCGTATAGGTGAGCTGCATCTTCTCGCCCCGGTCGAACACGGATTTGGCGTCCGTGATCATCTGCGCATCGAGGCTGTCGGGCACCTCGTTACGCCAGGTGGGCAGGTTGTAGCGGCGCTCGTCATCGCGCGCGTCCACCTTGGCGAGGATCGGGTTGAGGTCGAGATCGTCGAGATGGTCCGCGCCGCGGCTGACCTGACGGAGCAGTTCGGTGCGGCCGACGATGTCGTTGAGCGAGCGGAAGCCGAGCCGGGCCAGTATGTCGCGCACCTCCTCCGCGATAAAGCTCATCAGGTTGATGACCTTCTCCGGCGTGCCGGTGAACTTCTCGCGCAGCTTCTCGTCCTGCACGCAGACGCCCACGGGGCAGGTGTTGCTGTGGCATTGGCGCACCATGATGCAGCCCATGGCGACGAGGCTGAGCGTGCCGATGCCATATTCCTCCGCGCCCAGGATGGCGGCGATCACGATATCGCGGCCGGTCTTGAGGCCGCCGTCGGTGCGCAGAGTGACGCGGTGGCGCAGGCTGTTGAGGGTCAGCACCTGATTGGCCTCCGCCAGTCCCATTTCCCACGGCAGGCCGGCGAATTTGATGCTGGTGTGCGGGGATGCGCCCGTGCCGCCGACATTGCCCGCGATCAGGATGACGTCCGCATGCGCCTTTGCCACGCCCGCCGCGACGGTGCCGATGCCCGCCTGCGCGACCAGCTTGACGCACACCCGCGCGCGCGGGTTGATCTGCTTGAGGTCATAGATGAGCTGGGCCAGATCCTCGATCGAATAGATGTCGTGATGCGGCGGCGGCGAGATGAGCATCACGCCGGGCGTCGAATGGCGCAGCTTGGCGATCATCTCCGTCACCTTGAAGCCGGGAAGCTGACCGCCCTCGCCGGGCTTGGCGCCCTGCGCGACCTTGATCTCCAGTTCCTCCGCCGCGCCCAGATATTCCGCCGTGACGCCGAAGCGCCCGGAGGCGACCTGCTTGATCGAGCTGTTGGCGTTGTCGCCATTCTCATAGGGCTTGTAGCGGGTCGACGCCTCGCCGCCCTCGCCCGACACCGCCTTGGCGCCGATGCGGTTCATGGCGATGGCCAGCGTCTCATGCGCCTCCGGGGAGAGGGCGCCCAGCGACATGCCGGGCGTCACGAACCGCTTGCGGATCTCGGTGATCGCCTCGACCTCGTCGATGGGGACGGCCGGGTTGATATAGTTGAACTCCAGCAGGTCGCGCAGATAGACCGGCGGCTGGTCACGCACCCCGCGCGAGAATTGCTGGTAGGTGGAGTAGCTGTCGGTCGCGACCGCCGACTGCAACAGATGCATCAGCGTGGCCGAATAGGCATGCGTCTCCCCGCCGCCGCGCTGACGATAGAAACCGCCGACCGGCAGGCGCACGACCGCGCTTTCATAAGCGTCCTCATGGCGGCGCTTGGCGCTGACATGGAGGGAGGCATAGCCCTCGCCCGAGATTTTGGACGGCATGCCGGGGAACAGGTCGTTCACCAGCGCGCGGGACAGGCCCACCGCCTCGAAATTATAGCCGCCCCGATAGGAGCTGACGACCGCGATGCCCATCTTGGACATGATCTTGAGAAGGCCCTCGTTGATCGCCGTGCGATAGCGGGCAAGGCAATCCTTGAGTGCCCGGTCGCCGAACAGGCCGCGGGCATGGCGGTCCGCGATGCTGACTTCGGCCAGATAGGCGTTCACCGTGGTCGCGCCGACGCCGATCAGCACCGCATAATAATGCGGGTCGAGGCATTCGGCGGACCGTACATTGACCGAGGAGTAGGAGCGCAGTCCCTTGCGGACCAGATGGGTGTGGACCGCCGCCGCCGCCAAGATGGTGGGGATGGCGATCCGCTCCGGTCCCATGGCCTCGTCGGTCAGGAAAAGTTCGGTCTGCCCGGCACGCACGGCATGCTCCGCCTCCTCCCGCACGCGGGCGATGGCGGCGCGCAGGGCGGGGGTGCCGCCGTCCGCCTCATAGGTGCAATCGATGCTGGCGACGCCGCCGCCGACATAGCGTTGCAGGGACGACCAGTCGTCGGACAACAGTACCGGCGAATCCAGCACCAGCACGTCGCCATTCTCCCCGCCATCCTCCAGGATGTTGGCGAGGTTGGAGAAGCGCGTCTTGAGGCTCATCACATGCCGTTCGCGCAGGCTGTCGATCGGCGGGTTCGTGACCTGGCTGAAATTCTGGCGGAAGAAATGGCTGAGCGTGCGGTCCTTGGCCGAGATGACGGCCAAAGGCGTGTCGTCGCCCATCGAGCCAATGGCTTCCTTGGCATCCTCCACCATGGGCGCCAGGATCAGTTCCAGATCCTCCATGGTGAGGTTGGACGCGACCTGACGGCGCAACAGCTCCGCACGCTCCCATTCCGGCCGCGCATCGGGGGCGGGGTCAGGCAGGTGGCTGGCGGTGCGAAAGCCCTTCACATAGTCCGCATAGGGCTTTTCGGCGGCGATCCGGTCCTTGATCGCCCGGTCGAGATAGACCTGCCCTTCAGACAGGTCGACGGCGATCATCTGGCCGGGGCCGAGGCGCCCCTTGGAGACCACGGTCGCCTCCGGCACCACGACCATGCCGCTCTCCGACCCGACGATCAGCAGATTGTCGGAGGTCAGCGTATAGCGCAGCGGGCGCAGGGCGTTGCGGTCCAGCCCGGCGACGACCCAGCGGCCATCGGTCATGGCGAGCGCGGCGGGGCCGTCCCACGGTTCCATGACGGAGGCGAGATATTGATACATGGCGAGGTGCGCGGGCGGAGTCTCTCCCCCCTCCTGCCATGCCTCGGGAACGAGCATCAGCTTGGCGGTCGGCGCATCCTTGCCCGACCGGCACAATGTCTCAAACACCGCGTCGAGCGCGGCGGTATCGGATGCGCCCGCCGGGATGACGGGCTTTATGTCCTCGCTGCGATCCCCGAAGGCGATGCTGGCCATCTTGATCTCATGGCTCTTCATCCAGTTCTTGTTGCCGCGAATCGTGTTGATCTCGCCATTATGGGCGAGGCAGCGGAACGGCTGGGCCAGCCACCATTGCGGGAAGGTGTTGGTCGAATAGCGTTGGTGGAAGATCGCGACCCGGCTCTCGAACCGTTCGTCCCTGAGGTCGGGATAAAAGATCGACAACGATTCGGCGAGGAACAGCCCCTTGTAGATGATCGAGCGCGCCGACAGCGAGCAGACATAGAAATCGTTGATCTGCGCGGCGATCACCTTTTTCTCGATGCGGCGACGCACGAGATAGAGTTCGCGCTCGAAGGCGATGATATCCTGATCTTCCGGCATGGGACCGGCGATCATGATCTGCTCGATCTCCGGCCGGGTCCGCTGCGCCTTGTCGCCGATCACGGAGACATCCACGGGCACCTGCCGCCAGCCATAGATGGTGTAGCCCGCGTCGATGATCTCGCTCTCGACGATGGTGCGGCAGGTCTCTTGTGCGCCAAGGTCGGTGCGCGGCAGGAAGATCATGCCGACGGCGAGGCGGTTGGGCTTTGCCTTGTGGCCCGACGCGACGATGGCGTCGTCGAAAAAGCGCACCGGCAGGTCGACATGGATGCCCGCGCCGTCGCCGGTCTTGCCATCCGCATCGACCGCACCGCGATGCCACACGGCCTTCAGCGCGTCGATGGCGCTCTCCACCACCCGGCGTGATGGCTGGCCATCGGTCGCGGCGATTAAGCCGACACCGCAGGCGTCGCTCTCCATATCGGGGCGGTACATGCCGTCGCGGGCGATGCGCTCGCGTTCGGCTGCCATGTGCATCGGCCAGTTCGTTGGATCGTAACCAGTCATGGGCCTGTCCTTCATTCCGCTTGAGCATTGCCGGGATGGCTGTGGAACAGCCATGCGTCCGGCCATGCGGTCTCCAAGACATTCGGCGGCCGGTATGCCGGGCCTGCCTGTTTCTCCTCGTCCCCTCCCGTCATGCGCCGCTCACTGGCGGGTCATGACGCGGCGTTCACTCCGCCGCTTCCCACACCGCCGCCGCCTTTGCCTTGAGATAGCGTTGCATATGCTCCGTCACGTCGCGGCCGTCGCGGATCGCCCACACCACCAGGCTGGCGCCGCGCACGATGTCGCCCGCGCCGAACACGCCGTCCAGGCTGGTCATCATCGTCTTGTGGTCGACGCGCAACGTGCCCCAGCGGGTGACAGCCAGATCCTTTGCGCCGAACAGGACCGGCAGTTCCTCCGGCTCGAAGCCCAGCGCCTGGATCACAAGGTCCGCCTCCAGCGAAAACTCGCTGCCCGGATCAGGTTCGGGCGCACGGCGGCCGGAGGCGTCGGGCTGGCCAAGGCGCATCCTCGTCGCCCGCACGCCCGTCACCCCATCGTCGCCCGAGCCACGACCCTCAAACGCCACCGGCGCGGCGAGCCAGACGAACTCGACGCCTTCTTCCTCCGCATTGGCGACCTCGCGCTGCGAGCCGGGCATATTCTCCCGGTCGCGGCGATAGACGCACTTCACCGACTTCGCGCCCTGCCGCATGGCGGTGCGGACGCAGTCCATCGCCGTGTCGCCGCCGCCGATCACCACGACATTCTTGCCGGTGGCGAGCAGCGAGCCATCCTCATGCTCCGCCACTACATCGCCGAAACCGGCGCGGTTGGACGCGATGAGGAAATCCAGAGCCTTGACCACGCCGGTGGCTCCGACCCCCGGCATGCGGACGTCGCGTGCCTTGTAGACGCCCGTGGCGATCAGGACGGCGTCATGCCTTTGGCGCAACTCCTCCAGCGTGGCGTCGCGACCCACCTCGAAGCTCTGGTGAAAGAGGATGCCAGCCGCCGCCAGCCGCTCGACGCGGCGCATGACGATGGGCTTTTCCAGCTTGAAGTTGGGGATGCCATAGGTCAGCAGCCCGCCCGCCCGGTCATGCCGGTCGTAGACATGGACCTCATGCCCCGCGACGCGCAGATATTCGGCGACGGTCAGTCCTGCCGGGCCAGCGCCGACGATGCCAACGCTCTGGCCGGTGGGCCTGCCGGGGATGACCGGTTCGACCCAGCCTTCCTCCCACGCGGTGTCGGTGATGAATTTCTCCACGCTGCCGATGGTTACGGCGCCATGGCCGGAGAATTCGATGACGCAGTTGCCCTCGCACAGCCGGTCCTGCGGGCAGATGCGACCGCAGATTTCCGGCATGGTGGAGGTAAGGTTGCTCATCTCATAGGCTTCGCGCAGTCGCCCCTCGGCGGTCAGGCGCAGCCAGTCCGGGATATGGTTCTGGAGCGGGCAGTGAACCGAGCAATAAGGCACGCCGCATTGCGAGCAGCGGGCCGCCTGATCCTCGGCCTTGGGTACGGCATATCGGCCGTAAATCTCTCCGAAATCACTGGCGCGTTCCACCGCGGACCTTTTGTCCGGGTAGGATTGCTCGCGCACGACAAATTTCAGCATCGGGTTGTCACCCATGGACCGTCGCTCCCCGAATTTCTCTGGCCGGAACTTCTCTGGAATGCGAGCAATATCGGGCGAAAAATGCGAGTCGTCACGCGCTTTCCGACATTTTGGTAATTAATGCTGACCTAAAAAATTTGCCGGGATGATTTCCTGACGGACTGAATAGCTAAACCGCAGATCAATAGTTCCGTTTCGGTCCTATTTTGCAGCAAGCCAGATCAGGGCGCCGATTCCGGCTACGATCCGATACCAGGCAAAGGGCGCAAAGCCGTGCTTGGTGACGATCTTGAGAAAGACCTTGATGACCGCCAGCGCCACCATGAAGCTGACCACAAATCCAATGCCGATCAGGCCAAAGTCGTTGGAGGAGATGTCGTGACGATGCTTGAAGAGTTGGAGGACGGTTGCACCCACCAGCGTCGGAATGGCGAGGAAGAAGCTGAACTCGGCCGCGGTCTTGCGATCCACGCCAAAGCTCATCGCGCCGAGGATGGTCGCGCCGGAGCGGCTGACGCCCGGTATCATCGCGAGGCACTGGACAAAGCCCACGAGGGTGGAGGTGCGGGCGCCGACATTGGCGACACCGTCCGTCTCCCGCGTTTTGGCGAATTTCTCCACCACCAGGATCGCGATGCCCCCGACGATGAGCGACCAGGCGACCACCATAGCATTTTCGAGCAGGGCGTCGATCTGGTCGGCAAAGGCAAGGCCCAGCACCACCGCCGGAATGAAAGCGAGAAGAAGGTTGCGGACGAAGCGCAATGCGGTGGGATCGAGTCTGAACAGCCCGGTCAGCACCGACAGGAAAAGCCGCCAGTAGAGGACGACGATGGCCAGGATCGCGCCCGGCTGGATCGCGATGTTGAACACCGCCCAGCGTGCCGGGTCAAACCCCAGCAGTTCCGTCGCGAGGATGAGGTGGCCGGTCGAGGAGACTGGCAGAAACTCCGTCAGCCCCTCCACAATGCCCAGAAGGATGGCGATAAGAGACTGATCCATGGTGCGTCATCCTTGCGCTGGAAGCGTAGGGCAGGGGAAGGAAGAGCGGATTCCACTCCTCCCGGAAACAATCAGGGGTGTCAGGCGCGGGCCTGATCCCCGAAGCGGCCATGTTTGCGATAGCCGGTCAGCCAGGACGGCGCGACAGCGGCCAGCGGCGTCGCGGCCACGCCCAGTTCGGCGAGGCCCGGCAGGGCGGGGTCGGCAACATTGTCCGTGGCCAGCATGGCAAGCTGATCGCGGGTGATGGGTGCGCCCGGCGCCCAGCCGGTCAGCGTCGCGATCGCGCAGGATGCGGCGGCGGGCAGGGGTATGAAGTTGGGCGTGCGGCCTATGGCTTCGGCCAGCCAGGCATTGATTTGCGCCATGCTCAATATGTCGGGACCGCCCAGCGCATAGGTGCGGCCGGCATGGGTGCCGGGGTTGCCGACAGCTTCGGCCAGCGCCTTGGCCACGTCGGCGACGAACACCGGCTGAAGCCTGGTCTCGCCCGCGATGACCGGCACCACAGGCATGGAGCGGATAAGGCCGGCAAAGCGGTTGGTGAACTGGTCGTCACGCCCGAAGATGATCGAGGGACGCACGATGGCCGCGCCGGGGAAGGCGGCCCGCACCGCTGCCTCGCCCTCGCCCTTGCTGCGGCCATAGGCGGAAGGGCTGGCGATGTCCGCGCCGATGGCGGAGACATGGACGAGGGAACTGACGCCCGCGGCGGCGGCGGCCCGTGCGATCGTCTCGGCGCCCGTGACATGGGCGGCCTCGAAATCGCCCTTCAGCAGGCCTACCAGATTGACCACTGCATCGGCGCCCGCGATGGCCCGCGCGACGCTGTCCGGCCGGGTGATGTCGGCCACGGCGAATTGCGTCTGGCCCAGATTGCCGAGCGACTTGACCGCAAAGGCGCGGCGCGGCGTGCGCTGCGCGATGCGGACGCGCCATCCGCGCGAAAAAAGCTCCTGCGCCAGGGCGCGGCCGACAAAGCCGCCGCCGCCGAACAATGTGACCAGTTTCGTTTCCATGGGAATCGCCATAATCCTCAAACTCTGATGGCCTGATGAAGCGGCCGGACCATGGCCGCTGTTTGCCCCAGCACCGTTCGGGTGACAAGCCGCTGTTGTGCACCAGCGAAGGGAAGCGACAAGTTTTTATGCGCCGATGTGTAGATGCAATTGACAAACTCCCGCACCGACCGCTAGAGGCGCCCTCCTACCCCGTGCCCAGATGGCGGAATTGGTAGACGCACCAGCTTCAGGTGCTGGCGATCGCAAGGTCGTGGAGGTTCGAGTCCTCTTCTGGGCACCAATCGCTCCCTAAGGCCTTGAATGGCCTAGGGAATAGCGGAAATCCTAGCCCTCAGCAAGCCCGAGTGATACACATTCGTGCTACACACGGTCTCCAGCGCGGGGGCCGCTATGGGGTCTAGTCGAGCCGTGCCATACATCCATCGGCACCCTAAAACGGGTCATCTGAACTACCGCAGGCGCATCCCGGCAAGCGTGCGGGCCTTCATCCCCGGCAAGCCAACGGAGTTTGTCAGAACCCTTTCGGCCCATTCCATAACCGAACCGGGCGCGGGAGATCGCCACAAGGCAGCGCAGCACGAATTTGATGTGATGATGGCTAAGGCTCGCAAAGCATCGGCGGCAGGCGTTACGATCCCATATGATGCCCTGACCCCCGCGCTCATCGACTTCCTGGCCGACTATTATCTTTCCGCAGAGCTTCAGGCCGACGAACAGCTACGGTGGGGCCGCTCCTCTCCAAAGCCGCTGTATGTCGGCAGGCCGGATAAGGAGCAGGACTATATAGAGAGTCGTGAAATGCTGTCGGGCTATCGGGGGGACGCCCTGCGCGACCTTTGGGGCGATTGGACACTGCAATACGCGGCGGATATGGGTTACATCATTGGCCCCGCCGACCCTGCCCTTGGCAAGCTCCTGGAGGCCATAGCCGCCTCTGCTTGCAAGGTGTGGCTTGCCATAGACAGTCGCATTGACGCATCGCGCGGGGAAGGGGAGGCTGTAGAGTCCCCGCCGCTGCCTGACCTCCCACAGATAGCCGATGCCGCCGCCAGGGAGGCAGTGGACGGCAAGAGCAGCTTTGAGACCATCGCCAATGCCATCCTAGAAAGTCCACGCCAGGACATCGGCGCATCGACAAAGGAAAGCTCCGCCACGGCCTTGCGCTTCTTTCGGGAAACGCACGGCACCCCCACGCCTGCAAAGATCACTCGCGCCATGGTGAGCGACTGGCTCGATTTGCTGGCGCAGCGTCCCGCCAAGCTCCCTAAGGCCCAGCGCGACTTGCCGCTCCGCTCGGTGGTTGAGTTATATGATGGCCTGGGGGACGTGCCACGCCTCAGCCCCAAGACGTTCAACGGCCACGCCAGTGCCCTTGCAGCCCTTTGGACCAAGGCGGTGAAGGCGGGACAGATACGCGACGACAAAGCCAACCCCTTCACCAATCATAGGGTCGTGTCGTCCGCTCCGGCGCCTGAGGAGCCTAAGGGCTTCAGCGCAGATGAGCTTACAGCGATATTCTCCCTCCCCATTTTTACGAGGGCCGAGCGTCCCAGGGGCGGCAAGGGCCATGCGAGCTACTGGATGCCGCTCCTCCTCCTTTGGACCGGCGCACGGCCTGAGGAGGTCGCACAGCTAATGGTGGCGGACTTTAAGCAGGACGGGCAGGGCGCTTGGTTCCTCACGTTCACCGATAGGGGCATCCATCCGCACAAAGGCCAGCGGAGCCTAAAGACCACTCGGCACCGTTCGGGGCGTAGGACCATTCCGGTTCCCCAGACGCTGCTAGACCTGGGGCTGGCGCGGTATGTTGAGCATTTGCATGGGAAAGGGGAGACGGCGCTATTCCCGCTCCTCAGGACCAAAAGCGCCCGCAAGCTGTTAGCGCCCGCTTGGAATGAATGGTGGGCCAAGCTCCTCTATGACGCGGGCATTCTGTCAAAAGATGGCCCACCCCGCCAGCCGTCGCGAGAGTTCCGCCACACCTGGACCACGGCTGCACGGCGCTCCGGTATCCCACGGGAGGCCCGTGAGTACATTCAGGGGCACAGGGCGGCGGGTGGCACGGCGAATGAGGACTATGGGGATCAAGAGCCGCTGGGGATGCAGCTTGGTAATTTGAGGTTTAACGGTTTCGACCTATCGGGAGTGCGCCCCGGCGAGATTTAATGCCCGTGGGGGTTAAGCGAGGTCCACTAGACGGGCGATGACCCAGGTAAGCACGAACGTCGAAATCGCTGCCTGAGAAGCCGAGACCACGCTGGCGAACGTCAGAATTTCACTCGCCTCCTGGTAAGTAGAGGCAGAAAGGAATGCGAACACGGCCCCGATAAGTGATGCAACAAACAGCCAGGTCATTGCTGCCTTTGACGTCGCCGCTAGTTCGCTAAATGACTGGGAGTTTCGGAGAAGGTCAAATCGCTGTGTAGAGGTGAGCGCGTAGATTAATGCTACCGCCGCAATTATGAAGCCAAGCAGTGATGCGCTAACGGTAATGAGAAGTTCAGCACCCTTTCTGAATGTCAGGAAATCAGACTGAAATATAGATGGTATTCCCATTGTACGCCCTCTGGTCACAATGTAGCCGAATACGCATGATAGTAGGCCATTATAAAATGGTCGCCTTCGCCAATAAGTTCTGGCTATTCCCACGGCATAGAAACTCGAACAGATGCTTCAAGCACACTCCGTCTTTGGAAATATGCGTCTTCAATAGCTGCAAAAGCCGATGCGCTGTCTATGCTTCTTGCTTTTTTAGAAGACCGCGCGAAATTGACCTCTGCGATTAGAAAATCCTCTAGGAGGTTTAATGTTCTATTTTTCCCAGTTACGGGGTCTATTCCTTTAATCTGGAGCTTTTCAAAACCTTCTTCCGCATCTATGCCACGGACCGCACCTGTGAGAGCTAAAGCTATTTGGCGAAGCCGGTTGTCTGCGGGGTTTCGTGAGTTGAAATACAGTCCGATTGTCTTTGACGAATTGACTAATCGCTGTGCCTCTAGCGCATCAGCTAGGCTAACGTCCGCTTTCCTGACTAGAGCGATATTTTCCGGAGGCACCTCCAGTTCAAGAAACCTTACTGTTTCCATGCCCTGCACCAATCCAGCAAGGTCACGCTCGAAAAGCTTTTGAAAACGGGGCGCAGAAGGCAAATTCCTGCCCTTAAACATTAGGTATTCACCTAGCTTTCGTATTCTTGGCGCGTCCCGGTTAAACTCCGCAGCTACAAAGCCGTCCTCAAAAATAACAATATGACATACGTCAATTAGGCCTGCGTCCTCCGCGATAGACAATGTCGCTTTAATTCCCTTGCGCTCTATCGCTGGTAAGTTGTCCCTTCGGGTGCGTCCAAACTCCAGGCGCAGGGGGTAGCTGAACGAGTGTGGCAGCAAGCTTAGAAGTGCATTATCCGTCGCATCGGGCTGATACCGCCCCTGTTCTTCCCATGGCAAAACATCAATAGTGACTAGAGAAGCGGGAAGAAGACTGAGGAAGTCGGCTGCATGGGCGATCCGGAAAAAGTGGATACGCCGTGTAATTGTCAGATCATCGACTACTGCCATGTGAAAGCCCCCATTGCTTTTTCCTGGCTATACAATGCTGGATGGAACGCAAGGGGATGAAACCTTTCAAGCCTGTATGCCGTCACAGCGACAGTGCTACGCAAGGCCGTTACCACGGTATCTCATCGTCCAGCGGCAAGTCCTCTGGCTCTTCCGGTCCCTGAAAGCACCCCAAGTCCCCCAGCGTAATCGCAGCGCAGGCGAACCGATCATACACCCAGCCGACCTCAGAGTCCCCGCCGTCCGCAATGAAGTCGTGCAGCCACCCCGCCCGGATCGCCACCCCATGAGACGGAGGGCCTAGCCGAAGGGATCAAAAGGGTCTGAAAGAATGCCCTCTTGAAAGCTCTTTGCCGCGAGCGCCGGATCATCAAATATGCTTTCGGCGTTAATTCCGAAACGCTCAAGCGCATGGAGCGTGCCGATTTTTCGTGCAGCCGGTATCGTGAAAACTTCCCACATGTTGGGTTCTGTCTCGTTAAGCGTATGCAGGGTCATCATGCTGTGCTGGATTTTGGAGCGCGGGTTCATCGCTCCAGCATCGACGAGGATTGGAGCGTCACGAGTTTCCTCAAAGAGGTCAAAATCGATCGGCTCTCTAAATTCATTCATAAAGAATGACCGCAGGCCCCAAATAACGCCATCTACATCTTGGTTCCCACTGCATGAAAAAAACATGGCAACTAGAGGATTACTTGTCCAGTCCAGAAGTGCGGTGACTACACCGTAATGCTGAGCAAGGACAAGGTACTCCATGTCATTGGCAGGGCGGACAGGGGACACGCGACTTATAAACTTCTTCCACAGTTCTAATTGCTCAGCAGTTCTGAGGTGCGACCCTCTGTCCCGGAATGCTTTCGGAAGAGGTCTGTGGCCAATTTCCGTGTGTCCCCGGAAAAGCCCCCCGATAATTTCACGGCTAGATGCGAGCGTGGTTAGAAAGTCGGCTATGGTCTGTAGGCCGCCCGAGATAAGCGGCAGAGGTAATTCGACCATGGCTAAACCTTTCGTTCTGCGATCTATAAAATCAAAATTCGTTGGTCCACCACAATGCGTGTCCCGAAGGGCAGCCGAAATGAGCCTTGAGAAAAACTGCATTATTTCAATGCGATGGAATTAGTCCGCACTTACGAAGAACTTTCCCATTCCCGAGCCTGCGATTTCAAATCGTATTTGCTGTCGGCACTTCCTATCCTCTGAGCGGAAAGGCCATGCGGGACAAGGTAGCAATAGTACCGACCTACGAAGAGCCAACCCGTGAAATCCATCGACCGCCAGCGGGCATTCTGGCCAGCGGGGAGATAGTCCAGACCTACGAGAGAACTGCGATCCTGCCCGCTGCCGCGTTTGTCAGCACCTACGAAGAAGCTCTGAACTTTCTGAGATAGTAGTGACCTACGGGGAGACCGGGCTGGATGCCCATTTCCCGATAGTACGGACCTACGAGCAAACGTGTCGTCCGTTACTGCCCACCTACGGACAACCGGCCAATCAGATTAGGGCCCACCTCCGAGGAAGTGGCCCAGTCGCATTTGTGCAGACCTGCGAAGAACCGCCAGCCCGTTGCCCAGATCGTCGGGCCACAGATTAGGGGCCACTTACGGACAACGTGCTGCGCCTGTGAATTGGGGGCCACCTACGAGGAGCGCACCGCATCAGGCAGACCGCGAGGCGACGGAGGTGGGCCATTCTAGCAATTCTATGCACCTACGGAGAACCTGCCCATCCAGCCGCCATGCTTTGCATTAATCCCCACCTACGATGACACGTCCCGATCCCAGCCGGACCTCCGTCTCAGACTTTTCGTACCCTAAGCTGTAAGTGTCCTGCCCGCTAACTTATAGTTCCCTTATGATCCCCAAGGCATGGCCTGGGATGATCCATCATCAAATTCCTAACGAGATCATCCCCTATGCACCTGTCCACACCACTCGCCATTCTTTTGGCCAACGGGAATGTTGCGCTACGCCGTGACGCTCGCACCTTCTCGCGCTTCATGGCCCTTGAAGCTGCCCCGCGATCCCCGCAGGCCAACGCCCTCATCGCCTCCATCACCAATGATGTGATTATCCCATTCCAATCCATCAAAGGTCAGGTCAGACCCTCCATGGTCGAGAAGTATCCTAAAGCCCTTGGCCCATTTATGGCTGACCTCCTTCAAGCAGCCAAGGGAGATCGTTGGGGATCGCTCGCCACCCGGAGTGCCGATCTTGTGACCTATCCGGGCGGCAGGGCGGCCTTTGCCACCATGCGAGAGGCGATGGGCGCTGACGGCCTCCTAGAGGAGCTTCGCGGCTATGGGTCTACCACAGGCAACCTGTCTGGGGCCTCCGTCATCACCGCCCGACACAAAGGCTCATGGCGATGGTCGAGAGTCACGGCGTGCGGCTGGAGGCGCTGGGGGTTCATTTCGCCAAACCCGTGCGCGTTAAGACCTTGAAGCCCCGAACGCCTGAAAGCTGCCTAATCGCCCGTGGCCAGAAAGGAGGAGAGGCGTCTGGGTCAATCCTCCCCATCGCCGTCGATGACATGCACGCCAAGGCCATAACCTCCCGCATGGTCGCCCTGAACAAATATCTGTTAGATCCTGGGCGGGTCGATGGGATCGTATTCAATGGTCTCAAACGGATATTCAACAATGCCGACCATCCAGACTTCCGCTGGCAGTGGGGCGGGCGCTTCTACTCGATGCTCCGGTCAGATCGCTATGAGAGCCTGAAGGGCGGAAAGACCGCAAGGGCATCGCTAGTCCGCTTGGACGGGGAGCCAGTGGTCGAGACCGACATAAGCGCCAGCCACCTATGCATCTTGCACGGGCTGATGGGCCTGCCGTTCGACGGCGTAACGGACCCTTATGACCTTGGCGACCCCGCCCGTCGCGAAGAGGCCAAGTGGTTCATCACGCGGGCCATGGGCAAGGCGACAAGCGACGTAGGCGGCAAACGGTATCGCTGGGCACGGGAAGCGGCGCTAGATCGCTATCCGTTCCTGAAGGACCTGGGCACCAACGGCATCGGCACGCTGGACCTCCAGTATCATGAGGCAGAAATCATGATGATGGCGATGAAGGAGGCGAGGGACCGTTATGGCATAGGGTTCCTGCCGATGCATGATGCGCTGATGGTCCCGTGGTCGAAGCGGGATGTTGGCGCTGAGGTGCTGAGAGGTGCCTTTCGGCGGTACTTCACGGAGAAGCTAGGGCTGGAGTATGCTCCGGTGCCTAGGGTGCATTAGGTGCCTCGCGCCCTTCATCGACGCCATTCCTGAGAATGATGTCAATAAACTAAACAAGGTCAGCAATTTATGGGGGTGAACCGCAGACTTCTGCCATTCCCGCACCCCTTCACTCCCCGATTATTCTTACGACACTGACGCCCGAAACGTCACCCTCAGGACCTATCGCTCACCCACGCCATCACAGGGCCTGCCAGCGACTCGTCAGGGCCACCATCGACCCTCCAGCCTATGCCCAGTAGCCCAGACGCGGCGTTGAGTCCTGACGGGGCTGTACGGCCATTCTATCCGCATATCAGTTATCGGCCTTTCGGCACCTTCCGACCGTCAGCCGCGTTCAGCACCGTAACGACCCCAAGCTATCGAGAAGCATCATGCGGCCAGCCTTGCCCCAATTCCTACGCGGCCGCCGCATAGACAGCCGCATCCTTGTGGTGTTCCTCCTGATCGCGGGCGGGGCCTTTGCGTTCCTGAAGCTGGCCTCAGAGGTGATGGAGGGTGACACGCTGGCCATAGACCGGATGATACTGGAAGGTCTCCGCAGTGCTGCCGATCCTTCGGTCCCTATCGGCCCTGGGTGGCTGCAAGGCGCGATGATCGACATAACGGCCTTGGGCGGCGTTACGGTCCTGACGCTCATTACGGTGCTGATCGCTGGCTACCTGCTAGCCTCACGAAAAGCAGGGACCGCCGCGTTTATGGTCGCTGCAATCGCAGGGGGTGCGGTCCTCAGCACAGTGCTGAAAAGCGAGTTTGCCCGCCCTCGCCCGGACCTCGTGGCGCATCTGGTGGAGGTCCACACGACCAGCTTCCCCAGTGGCCACGCTATGAACTCAGCGATAACCTATCTGACGTTGGGAGTCTTGCTGGCCCGTGCGGAGAAAGGACGGCATGTCAGGATTTACCTGTTGGTCGTGGCTATCACGCTGACGCTCATCATCGGCACGTCCCGCGTATATCTAGGCGTCCACTGGCCTAGCGATGTTGTGGCTGGCTGGTGTGTTGGGGCCTGTTGGGCGGCGTTGTGTTCGATGATCGCCAGAGCCTTGCAGCGCAATCGGACCATTGAGGCCGCTACGTCCTCGGAGAGTGAACCCGCCACCAGCTAACGCAAAGACCCGATGGATTGCTCCACCGGGCCTCTGGTTCGGGGGGTGCGTCCTCTAGGGGGCTAGCAGGGCGCGAGGCCTGAATACTCCTGAGCCGCATCTTGGGGAAATCAAACTTGATCCATATTGGTCGGGCACACGGCACTCCCGCGCTTCTCGACCCGCTGGATGGCGCCAAGGCTTAAAGAGCCCCAAGTACTTCCAGCCGCGTGAGCAAATTCTTGACGCTGGAGGGATGCCACTTGCCGCCACGCGGGGTGGAGATGAATTGCTCATTCAGCGCCTTTGCAATGGCAGGCAGGCTTTGGTGGCCCTCCGCCTTCAAGCGCCGAATGTCCGCTGCCCGGTCCATAGCGTGACTATCGGCACCTGCTTTCACCGCATCGACGGCATCGCTATTGCCTTTGGCTGCACGACGCAGCGCATCGGCCCCGTTGGGATTGCCCAGGCGCTTACCTGACTTGTACGGCTCGCCATCCGCCTTAGTCCATGTGCCACGGGCCTTGGCGGCTGCAAGTGCCTCACGTGTCCGCGTTGCGATGGCCTTGCGCTCCGCCTGGGCGACCGCTGCTAGGATGTGGACCGTGAGCTCATTTGCCTCTGGCATGTCGGCAGCGATGAATTTGGCACCGCTCTCTTGAAGGGCCGTGATGAAGGCAATGTTGCGCGATAGGCGATCCAGCTTGGAGATAACCAACGTCGCTCCCGTGACCTTGGCGCGATGCAGTGCTGCATTAAGCTGGGCGCGGTCATTGCGCTTGCCGCTCTCGACTTCTGTAAACTCCGCGATGATTTCCCAGCCCCGCCCTTGGCACAGTTTGGTGACTGCATCCCGTTGCGCTTCTAGGCCCAGGCCGGAGCGGCCCTGTTCGGCAGTAGATACGCGGTGATAAGCGATGACGCGGCACATAATCGGAAGCCTTACAAAACTGTCTAACAACCATTAGGCAATTTTGTAAGGCCATGTCAAGCCGGGGTTACGGGCCAAATGTCCTAACGCCACCACCAGCCCCGCAATGTCCCGAATGCCGCCCCTCGCCCGACCCATCGCCGCCGCCTGGGCCTGCCGCCACCTAGCGAACGTACCGCTGCCCGGTCGCTCCTCGCTGGCCGTGCGGTCCCGATAGATTGCAATGCCTTTGTCGTCCTCGGGTCCCCTACCGCCTGGGCGCATGTTACTACCCGCAATCCGCTGAGGCCGGTTCGCAACTGACGGGTTCGCTGCGACCGCATAGCTACAACTTGGACCTTCACGGCTCCCGCCTGTTTCCCTGAGAATTTAGTTGGGAAGCTGGGTCCCATCCCGCATTTATCGCGGGTCCCCTTTCAGCACTTTCGGTTCCCTTCGCGCCTCCCCAGCCGCCGCGAGGTCGAACCCGCTGTGCCATTCAGAACTTGCCGGGTCCCATGACCCCCAAGACCCACGGCATCCGTCGCCTATCAGCGGCAAGCCACCATCCCCCCACATGGAAATAATACCCACATGACCGACCACCCTGCCGACCAAATGGTTAGCTTCGACAATATCCCCGTCCGCATCGTGATGCAGGGCGCGGTGCCATTCTTTGCCCTCGCTGATCTCTGTGAGGCTTTGGGTCTCCCTCCCGGCTCTGCAACCGCCGCAGACAATCCTGATTTCCCCAGTCATGCAAAGCGTACATGTTGGGAGGAGGCTGATGATGGCTCCATGCAGGACGCGACCATCCTTAGCCCTGTAGGCGTCTGGTGGCTCACTCAGTTCACCGGACCGCACCGTGGGCAGAAACTAGCCGCCTGGGCACGCCGGGAAGCCAAGCGCATCTATCCCGACCCAACGCCCGGTGATCCGGCCATGTTTATCACGCTGACCGCAGACCGGAAGCTACCGCCGATGCCCTACAAGTTCAGTGGATAGACCTGCGCGACACGTTGGAACACCTCAAACCCGACCCGTCGCGACCATCCTTCAAGGATCAAGTAGCGGCGCGGCGGCTTGCAATGGTCTCTGCCAGCCAGCCTCAGCACGTCGCCGCCTGACCGCCTCCCGCCCGATGCCCTGGGACCCCTCCAGCGCATTGGGTCCCATGCCCTTACCTCCCGCCAGTTACATCCTCAGCGACCCAACGCCGCTTCGGCAACTGACGGTTACGTTTCGTCACCCCGCAGGTCCACCGGCTAGCCCGCTGGCACCCGCGACACCCCCAAGAGCCTCATGTCCCCGAACGCGCCTCTAGAAATAGGCACGCGGGCATTTGGCCTTCCTAAGAGAAATACACCCCCAGATGTCTAAAACATTCACCGTCACTGCCCCTGATGGCAAACGCTACCGCGTCACCGGCCCCGATGGCGCCACCCAGGAAGAGGCCGTAAATCGTGCCAAGGCCCAGCGGTCGCGCAAAGAGCTTGAAGCCCTCAAGAAACGCCTCACCGGCCCCCAGACCGTAGCGGCCTTCGGGGATGACCTGATCGAGAATATATTCCCCCACTGGGGCGACGAGATTGCAGCCGCCAACAAGGTCAGCCGCACAAATATCCTCAACCCCGCCAACTGGCCTGGGGCAGCAGCCACTGTAGGTGCCAGACTGGGGAGGGGTGAGCCGGTAGGCAAAGAGTTTCGTGAGGCCCAGAAGACATTCCGCGACACCCAAATTCGCTATGACGACGAGCATCCCCGTCTCGCCGCAGGCAGCACGCTAGGGGGCATCGGCGCATCCCTCCTGCTTCCAGGCGGAGCCGCTCTCAAGGGTGCCAGCACGGTCGCCAAGGTCGGGCAGGCTGCTAAGGTGGGCGCTCTCTACGGTACTGTGGCGGGCGCTGGTGAAGGCGAGGGGCTGGTGGATCGAGCGTACAACGCCCTCACCAACGGCATTATGATGGGCGGCTTCGGTGCCCTTTCCCCTCTTGCCTTGAAGGCGGGTGGCTCCGCGCTACAGCAAGCCCGCCTCAGGGTCCCAGGCGTTGACGCTGCGCTCGCCAAGGTCGGGAACGGCCTCCAGCACATCACCAACGCGGGCCGGTCGGCTGTCGGCAAACCCCGGCTTCCTATCGCCCCGCCCTCCGTCCGCGCAAAGCCCCAGGCCAACCGCATGATTGCGGACACCATCGGGCGCGGCGGTATCCGTCAGGGTCCAGGGGCACCGCAAGCCGCTACCGCCACCCCGATGGCCGTGGCCGATGAGGTCGAGCGCCGTGCGGCCATGAATGTCCCTGCCATGGTGGGCGATGTGACAGAGCCTCTCACCCATACGGCCGGGTGGGCATCTCGCGGTCCTGGCCCAGGGCAGAGCATGGTTCGGCGTGCCGTCGCGAACCGTAAGGCGGAGGATGCACTCCGCATGCGTCAGCACGTCACCGACACCATGGGGCCAGTCGTTGACCCTCAGCTCCAGATGGAAAACCATATGGCGCAGGCAAGAGCCGCAGCGGCCCCAGGATATAAGGCGGCATATGCAGAGCCAATGGTGGTGACACCTGAGATAGAGGCAATCATGCAGACGCCAGCCTTCCAGGAAGCGGTGCCGTATGCTGTCCGCAATATCCGTAACGGCCTTGGCGATCCCACGGGCCTGGGGTTCCGAATGGACGCTGACGGCAATATAGCGGGGGCGCAGACATTGACCGTGGAGGGCTTCGATCAGGTCCTACGGGCCATGAAGGACAGCGGAAGGGCAGCGGCGGACATCAACCCTATCACGGGCAAGGTCATCAACAATTCCAACTCCGTGGGGATCAACGCACGGGCTGGAGACCTTAAAGACCAACTGGCCGCCCAGAACCCCGCCTATGCCGATGTGACCGGGCGCTATGCCGATGACATGGCGGTGCGTGATGCTTTCGGCCAAGGTCAGGACGTGGCCAGCCTGACGGGTCATGAAATCAACGCACAGGCCCGTTCGCTGCCTGAAAGCGCCCATGGCTCATGGTCTATCGGTGCCCGTTCGGCCATTGCGGACGAGGCGTCCCGCTTCGGGGCCACCCAGCCAAACGGAGATGCCGCAGGGCACCTCAGGACCATCCTGGGCGACGATACCAAACAGGACGCCATAGGCCAGATGATGGGCAATACCGGCGCTGTCCGTGGCCTGCATGACCGGCTGGACGCTGAACAGCAAGCCCACGGCCTGTGGCAAGAGGTCCAGCGGAACCAGGGGGCCAGCCGCAGGGCAACCGTGGACGGACTGGATGCCCAGATGGGCGGCAATGGCCCCGGCTCGCTGAGTTTGAGAGGACGGGCAGGTGATATGCTGTCTGGCATGCTCGACAAGGCGGAACCTCAGTACCGTAAGGACGTGAGGAACCATGTGTCCGGGATAGTCAGCGAGCAGGACCCCCAGGCCGTAAGGGCCGCTATGGCTGAAGTTGCCGCACAGGCCCAGCGTGACGCTGATTTCCAGACGCTGCTACAGAACGTCCAGCTTCGGGGGCTGCAAGGCACATTCGCCACGCTGGAGCCTAACCGCAACTACTCGAATTGAACTGATCGCCGTCGAGCGATGACGCTATGCCCCTAGGGTGCCGAAAGGTGCCTTGGGGGTTAATTTTCAAGCAGGAACAGAATGCCGATTTCCGGGGTCGTGCCTCGGTTAAGCTTGAAGCGGTGCTGACAGGCCTATATTTTCAATCCTTAGTCCAAGTCTGGTTTAGCCAATCGAACTCGTCATGTTTGGAGTCGCCATCAGGATACAACCCAGCCCAAGTTATATCTTCGTGAATTTGCATAACCAGCGTGGCCTTTGCTCCCGGACTTCGAAGGTCTTGGATTTTGTCACGCAGGACAGTGGCTGTCATGTTGCCTCTTGGATCAGTGATCAACCAGAAATTTGGGATGCGATGCCACCAACCCAGGCCATGCTCTTTAAAAAAAGCGAGCATGCTTTTCTCAGCGTCCGCAGACATGCCGTCGGCAGCAATCATAAAACGCTGCCTCATTCTGATTTCTCTATGGTAACGGCACCGCCGATCATTTTGTGACCGCCGCCAGAATCGACAATGCCCTTGGTGCTATCACCTAAAATTCCGCGCTCAATCGCAAGTTTTTCGATGTTATACCGTTCTGATCGAAGCAAGTTGGGATCTTTAATGCCGAAGGTTATATAAGAAGCCGCATATAAAATCATAAAAATTATGAGCAGGCCGCTTAGGATTACCAGTAAGAATGTAGGAGCTTGTTTCATGGAAGCGGTTACTAAGGCAGTCAAAAGCATTGCATTAGGCCAAACTAACGCCCGCAGAACATCCGTCCTGGATTCTCTGCCTACTTGCTGAGCCAGTCTTGACCAAATCTCAGCCATGTACTCCCCTCATTCACGCTAGCCCGTTCAGATTAAAGCCTGCCGTAGACGAACGCGCAATGTCTTACAACTCGTGGGGACATCGCCATCAGCCTGTCGGCGAAGTCGCGCTTCCCGCAAGACCGCATTACACTGCACCGCAGTGCCCCGCCCGCGCCTGTGTCACCCGAAACAACGCCTGCCGCTGTGCGGTTGCCAATAGATCGGCCATCAACTCCCCCGGATGCCCGTTGTTATCGTCAGGCTTGATCGACGCATAGACAGCATCCTCACAGCCCGCCACGACCGCCTGGGCGACTTGGGCCGATGATCCGGGCGCACTCGCCAGCCGATAGGCCCAACGATGCACACAGCCCTGCCAGTCACCCACCGCAGGCGAGGCGATAGGCGTCTCGCAAATTCGCTCATTGGCCTGTCCGCAACTGGCAAGGACAGGCAGCATCATCAGCGTCCATGAGAGGCGCATGATCGTAATTCCTTTGATGAATGATGGCTTGGATTGCTGTGGGGCACGGACGGGGGACGTAGCGCCCCTGTGAGTCCGCTGGAGAGTCGCCACGCCGCAGATGGTGGCGTCAGGCCCCTGAGGTGCCCTTACGGGCAGTCGACTCTCAGCGGCGCTTACAGCCCATTTCAGGGCCTATTCCATATTGGGCGTAGACAGCACCGACTGGGAACCTCACGTCCCAAGCCAGTGCCGTAATGGGCTGTCAGGCCTCCATGGTTGCCAGTATTGCCCGCAAATCGTCTGCCGTCAGGACCACATTCTGCAGGCCATCGTCACTGCCCTGCATAACCACTGCCCGCCCATGAGTTCCACGGTGCCGTCAGTAATGTTGATTGAATTCTGCACTTGGTATTCCCCGCTCAAATGTAGGGCCGATGTGGGTCCCTAACGCGGACTCATATTGAGAGAGATCATGATACACAAGTATGATACACAAATATGCGATCAATGGATCATAGATGTAGGAATATGGCACTTTGTGGAATATTAGTATCCCATCCTCTTCTGGGCACCATTTCGGTCCAAAACCGCGAGTCCCTAGCACCGCCGCCTCTACGCCAGAGGCGGCGGTGAGGGTCCGCAGCAGCTCAGTGCGCGTGCCGCGAATGCGCACGTCGGTCTTGCTGACCACTTCCACCCGCTGCGCGACAGCGCGAATATAGTTCCGCGCATAGGAGCCGTCGCCGTGGCGGAGCTTGCGCTTCGCGGCCAGTGCGAAGGTGCGCAGGCTCTCGGCCGTGATCTCCGGGTTTATGCGCTCGATATGCGTCACCGCACGTTCGGCATCGCCTCTGGCCTGATCGCGGATCGCAGTCAGCTCCGTAATCCGTCCCTTGAGCGATGAGTCGCCCATGTCGACCAGCCCATTCTCGATCGCCTCATAAAGCCGTGCAAGCTTGGTCTCCGCCTCCGTCGCTCGCCGCTCCATGTCGGCGACATGCATCCGGCGCTCCGTCACCCAGTCGTCCCGACGAGCAAGGATCTGGTCCATCAGCACCGCGAGGCGCGCCGGATCGAGCAGCCGCTCTTCGAGATGGCTGACCACTGCCGCGTTTAATTGGTCCATCGGCAGCGTGACGCCGGAGCATCCCGTCTTGCCCTTCACCGCCTTGGTCGCGCAGGTGTAATAGCGATACTCCCTGCCGCTCCTGCTGGTCCCGGTTCGCAGCGTCATCGAACCGCCGCAGCAGGCGCAGAAGCAGATGCCCGTCAGGAGCGTCGATCCGCCCACCGCGCGCGGCGCCATCATCTTCGGGCTGCGCGCCTTCAACGAGCGCTGGACAGCCTCGAACTCCGCGACCGTGATGATCGGCGGCACCTCCATAATGGCGTGCTCTTCCGCTGGCTTCTTGCGACCCTTCTTGACATCGTAGGTGTTGAAGCGGTGCTGACCGATATAGGTGGTGCGCGTCAGCACCTCATGGACCATGCCCTTGCCCCAGCGTCCGCCATAGCGGGTGCGAATATTGTTCTCATTGAGCCAGCACGCGATCGCCATCACACCGATCGGCCCGCGTCCGTCCGTACCTTCCAGTGCCAAGCGGAAAATCCGGCGCACCGTCTCGGCATGGATCGGATCGACTTCCAGCTTCTTCTTGATCTTCGTGCCGCGCTGTTCGGCCTCGACCACCCGATAGCCGATCGGCGGGCGCGCTCCGTTCCAGAAGCCCTGCCGGGCGTTCTCGTTCATCGCCCGCAATGTATGTTTTGCGGTCTCCTTCGACTGATATTCGTCGAACAGCGTCATGATCCTGCGCATCATCTCGCTTGCCGGATCGTCGCCGAGCACCTGCGTGATAGAGACGACCTTCACGCCGTTCTTCGCCAGCTTGCGCAGGTAGAACTCGAACTGGAACTGGTCGCGGAAGAAGCGCGAGAAGCTGTGGACGACGATCGTATCGAACGCCGGCGGCTTCTCCATCCCTGCGTCGATCATGTCCTGAAAGGCGGGACGGCGATCGTCTGTGCCCGAAACGCCGGGCTCGACAAACTCGGCCGCGACCTCCCAGCCTTGCGAGAGGCAATAGCCCTCAAGCTGGCGGCGCTGGTCGGGGATAGACAGGTCATGGTCCGCTTGGCGCGGGGTCGAGACGCGCAGGTAAAGCGCGGCGCGGCCCGTCGCCACGATCGGCACCTCCGCCTCGTTGAGAATGGCGTTGGTCATAACGCGATGCTCCTCGGTTCACGGCAAGGGACCGAACAGCGCGTCCAGTTCCTCGCGGAGATGGCCCTCGATGACGCGCAGCTCGGCGTCGCCGATCGGGACTTGCTTGGGCCAGTCGTCAGTAACGACGATCTCACTGTCCTTCGCGTTGACAGCCACCGAAGACGAGCGCCGCTGCGTCTGTGGCCGCATATAGTCGTGCAGGTCGTTGAGACCTTCCGACCATCCGCGCGGCGCGTGGAAACGACGTTTGCGAGACAGGGCCATGCGCAAAAATTGCCCGTCAGCGGCCTTGGTCGCAAACAGCATATCATCGCGTAGCGCAGATAGGGGGGAACTGCGGCGTGCTGCGCAATAGCACTGCTGCCGGTTCTCACGATCGTCACTCGCCCGACTCGAAGCTGCGGTTCTCGCGGCAATGCCATAAGCGCAGGATGAAGATGGTCACGGTGGCGATCTCGTAGCGCATCTCGTAATTGCCGACGATGATCCGGCGGACCTCGCGCGGCTCATAGGCTTCCAGCTTCTCGCCGATCCTCGGATAGTCGAGCAGCCGATCCGGCGCATGGGCAAGCTGCTGGACCACGCGCGCCGCCGCCTCGGGTGCGACAGGGCTCAGATGCTCGTGCAAGCGTATGAGGTCCGAAGACGCTTTATTGGTCCACTGGATTTTCATTTTATGGGCGGCGGCAGCGGCCTGTCCGTGCTGAGGCTGTCCGCCCATGCCTGGATCGCCCGATGGTCGATGACCCGGTCGGCATCGACATCCTCCAGAGCTTCGAGCGTCATACGGTGACGCTCCTCCTCTTGATCGACCCAGGCGGCGAGCGCCTGCTTCATCACCCAGCCGCGCGAGCGTTCCAACCGCGAAGCCATCGCTTCAACCTTTTCAGCGAGTCCTAGAGGGACATGCGCGGTCAGCACTTTCGTCTCGGTCGCCATGTTTATCACCTACTATCAATCCGATTAAAATATAATCGAAACTGCTGAGAAGCGCTAGTAGGCCGCATACGAAAGACACGCCGCGTTGCTGCAAGCGACGAGGTGCCCGCTCCCGGACGCCGCCACCTTACCGCTTAGGAGAGCCCGTGCTTCGCCAGGAACGGCGCGATCATGTCTGGCAGGGGCTTTCCTGGGCAGATCATCGAGAAGGCCGTGAGTGCGTGGATGATGGCGCCGTCTGGGTTGAAATCGCCTTCGTCGAGTGTCGCTAACGGATCGCGCTGTGCATGTTTCAGGAAATTGAACGGCTGGATGATATAGCCGATCAGCTTGCGCCGCTCGTCAGCGGTCAGGTTGATCGTAAGGTCTGACGCCTCCTTGACCTCGCCAGCTTCCATGCCGCCGGCGACTTTGTCGATCAGGGCATCCATTTCAGCATTGGTCGGCAATGTGATCGGATCACCTTTTATTTTTGCTGAAGCGGCGGCGAAGGCGCCCAGCTTCAAGACGTTTGCGATGTAGTCGTCGCCGGACTTTTCAATCAACTCTCGCAATAGGTTGAGCGCCGATGAGGCCACAACATGGATCGCGAGTGGATCATCTCCACGCTCCGACATGGCAATGGCCGAGAGGATCATGCGCTCCGCCGCTGTCGGCTTGTCGATAGTTGTCACTCGGCGACTCCTTTGAGCTTCGTCATCGTCTCCGTTCGGACCTGCCCGGCCAGATCACCGCGCAGGTGACGGCGAACGTCTATGACAGCCCCACGGGGCGCATCCTGCTGATCCCGCAGGGGGCTCGGCTGATCGGCGAGTATGACAGCGAGATCGCCGCCGGACAGACTCGCGTGCTGCTGGCATGGGATCGGCTCATCATGCCGGACGGCCGCTCGATCGTTCTCGAGCGCCAGCCCGGCGCGGACGGTGCGGGGTTCGCGGGGCTACAGGATCGCGTCAATCAGCATTGGGGCAACCTGCTCCGGGCGGCGGCCGTCTCGACACTGCTCGGGGTCGGAACCGAGTTGGGCGCGGACAGCGAGGACGACCTGACACGCGCGCTGCGGCGCGGCTCGCAGGACACCATCAACCAGACCGGCCAGCAGATCGTGCGTCGGCAGCTCAACGTGCAGCCGACGCTCACCATCCGGCCGGGCCATCCGCTCCGTGTGGTTCTCACCCGCGACCTTGTGCTCGAACCGACCGGGACAACGCGATGACGAAGTTGAAGCTGGGGCCGTTGGCCGACGACCGGTCCGTCAAGCTGACGGTCGAATTGCCCGCCGCCGTCCACCACGATCTCGCCGCTTACGCCGCCGCGCTCGCGGCTGAGACGGGCGGGGAAGCCATCCCGCCTGAAAAGCTCGTCTCGCCCATGCTGGCAAAGTTCATGGCGAGCGACCGGGGGTTCTCGCGACGTCGGAGTGCCGCCAAGGATTGAGCCAGCGCGCTGTCGTCAGTTGCCCAGGAACTTTCTCCGGCGTTCTGCGGCATCGACCTTTATGATCGCTTCCTCGGCGGTGGCGCATTCGCCGCCACGCACCGAGCCGTCCCGGCATCCGGCTACGACCTGCCGTGCCTCGTCGATATGCGCCACGAAATATTGGGTGCCGCGCGCCTCGCTCGACACTGGAGCCGCAGAGGGCGCAATAGCGATGGCATCGGCTCGTTGCGGTGGCGCGATCACGGGCCGCAAGATGAATCCGCCCGCGAAACCAATCGCCAAGGTGACGAGTGAGATGATGATTGTCTTACCTTGCAACATGGTGCTCACCTTCAACAGATGGTCCGTCATTCTACTGAAATTACAGTAGAAAATCAAAAGACAGCGCATATCGCGCCTTGATGAACCCAAGGAAACGACGAAGGGCGGGATTGCGATTATCGTCGCGCCAGCAACCGGAAAATCCGGTGAGGGCCGGCCCCTGTTCACCGTGTAGCGGCCGATACACGACATCTGGATAACACGCTCCAGTCGAACCCTCGCACACGATGCTCACGCCTGGACCGCTGCCAAGAACGCTCAGCACCGTCTCGCGACTCGATTGGTGCATACGGATGTCGGGCTTGGCACCCGAGACCGCTAGGCGACCCAGCAACATATCTCGTATTTCCGGGCCGGGATCGGAGGCGGGCAGCAGAAATCGCTCTCCTCGAAGATCCGTCCAGTGAACCACTTCACGCTCGGCGAATGGATGGGATACGGGCAGCGCGACGAGCATCCGCTCGCTCCACAGCGGTTCGCAGCGAAAACCGTCATGGCCGGCCGCACCCATAAGAATCGTAACGTCGATCTCTCCGGTATCCAGTCCAGCGAGAAGGACGGTGCGATCGGCTTCCACACATTCGACCTCGACGTCGGGATGTGCATTGCACCAGCTCATGAGCGTTGCTCGCAGATTGCCGGCAGAGACTGAACTATTGTGCCCAAGCATGAGGCCTCCAGCGCGCCCCTGACCGGCGGCCCGCATCATCGCCACAAGTTTGTCCGCTGTTGCCACCATCGGCCTAGCGCCACGAATGAAGGCATTTCCCGCCAGCGTCATCGTGACACCTGATCGCGAGCGCTCAAAGATTGGCATTCCAACGGCCCGCTCCAGCTTGGATATGTTCCGGCTGAGTGTCGATTGCTCGATATCAAGGGCGCGTGCCGCTCAGTAAAAACTGCCACGATCTGCTGCTGCGATGGCATAACGAAGTTGACGGATGTCAAAGGGCATATGACCAATCTACCACGTTGACTAACTCAGATGCCGCATGACCTGAAGGAGAACCGAACTGGAAATGTTGACCGGCTGCATATCAGATTGTAATAACGTCAACAGATATCAAGATATGCTGCGGCGGTAGAGTGATGAATGATAATATATCATATTATTTGTTATATTTATAAGGAATTTTATAAATATAATTTGTCATGGATTAGAATTAATTTTGACGGGAAATTCCGTAGTTTATAAATATCATCTGTAGGTGGTTACCGCCTACATCTTCATGCCGATGACAAATCGTATTTTTTAGATTTTATGCTTCTAACTTCTTCCAATAGCCACTCGCGGAATGCATCAACAAAGCGGTCATTTCGCGGATTGGGGCGCTGCACGACGTAGTAGCCCTCGGCCAAGTCGACTGCCGCCCCTAATTCCCGCAAGCGACCTTGCGACAGATGGTCAGTAACGTAGGCCATATCTATCACCGCTATGCCACTTCCCGCCAAGGCCGCTTCCAATGCCTGGGCGCGGGTCTCAAGAAGTAGCGTGCGTCCCGGCGGCTTTCCGAAGCGACCATCCCCTTTGCACCAAAGCTGCCAGTCACGGTAACGTGATCGAGCCATGATGATCGGAGCATCATCAAAGCTATGCTCTGTATCGAAAGCCGCGACAGGCACCAGAGTCTCGCGGAAAAGCAAGGTCGATCGCAAGCCATCCCAACTGCCCGCCCCATGGCGGATCGCGCAGTCAAAATCCTCCTGATGCAGGCCGATAGGCCGCCTGGTGGTCGAAATCGCCAGTTCGATATCAGGATGTCTGGCTTGAAATGCGGGCAAGCGCGGCAACAGCCATAGGGAAGCAAAGGTAACGACCGTGCTGACCCTGAGTTGTGATCGCCTCCGATGAAGCGGTTCTACCGCTGCTCCGATCCGATCTAGTGCATCGCCCATGACTGATAGGAGAGCTTCCGCGTCGTCTGTTAGCACCGCCTTGCGTCCCAGTTTGCGAACCAATGTGACGCCGAGTTCTTGTTCAAGATCAGCGATTCGATGCGAGAGCGCCGAGCGCGTCACGCCCAATTCCCCTGCGGCCGCTGTCAGACTCCCCGTCCTCGCTAGCAGAGCGATCGCCTGTAGTCCTTTCATGGACGGAAGTTGCGGCACAGGCATGATGGCCTCGATCAGTTAGTTCAGGTGAGATAATCTCACCATTTGGTTGGCCGCTCGTAAAGTAGAGAATCGGGGCCAGTTGGAGTGTCTTCGATGTTCACCGATCATTTCCGCCAGTTCGCGGCTTACAATCAATGGGCCAACGCCCGCCTTCATGCGACCGCCATCGCACTCCCGGAACAGGTATATCGCCAACCGACTGGCGTATTTTTTGGGAGCTTGCACGGCACTCTCAACCATCTGCTGCTGACTGACCGGATGTGGTTGACCCGCCTGACCGGCGAAGGGCAGCAGCCAGCCCGGCTGGACTTGATCCTGCATGATGACCGGAGGGAATTGGCCCTGGCGCGGGTTGCGGAGGATGAGAGGATTGTGGCCACCATCAACGGCTATAGTGAAGCTCAATTGGATCAGCCCCACCACTATCGAACGACATCCGGCCAGCCCCAGCAGCAGCCTCTTCGCGAGATTCTGGCGCATATGTTCAATCACCAGACGCATCACCGTGGGCAGGCCCATGCGTGCCTCTCAATTCTCACAGGAGCCGAACTTCCATCGCTCGACCTGTTGGCCTATCAGCGTGGGGCCGTAGCGCCCGATCTGCTCGCTCTCGCCTCCGCTTCATAATGGTTGAGCAAAATTCAAGAGTGCGATTGTCATCCTCCGGATAGAGAAATGGACGGAGGGCGGCGCGATGTTGGTTGGGGTTCATAATTTTCGGGATGCGGGCGGTTATCGAGCGGCGGCGGGCACTGTCCGGTCAAACCTCCTGTTCCGGTCAGGCCGTTTGGCGGCTGCCACCGGCGATGATGAAACAGTGCTGCGTGGTCTTGGTATCACGGCGATCGTTGATCTGCGACGCGGCGCGGAACGGGATGCTCATCCGACCGGTTCTTGGGCGGCATCCTGCGAAGCGATTACCAGCGATATCGGCGGTCACGCCGATCCATGGGTGACGTTCCTCCGCTCGACCGAACCAAGCGCCGCGGCCGTTCGCAACTATATCCTCGCCTTCTATCGCTCCGTGCCTTTCGAGGAGCGGCATATCGACGTGTTCTCGCGCTATTTCTCGGCACTCGCCGATGGCGGCGGGCCGCTGCTGGTGCACTGTTCCGGCGGAAAGGATCGAACCGGTATCGCGGTAGCCCTGACCCATGCCCTGCTAGGCGTGTCCCGCGACGATATCCTGCACGATTATCTGCTCACCAATCATCATTGGAACTATGAGACCCATGGCGCGGCAGTTGCGGTCGCTATGCAGGAAGAAGCAGGGAAGCCAGTCGATCCCGCGGCAGTTCGCGCCGCGATCGAAGTCGAGACCGAGTATCTGGATGCCGCTTTCGATGTGATTGCTGCGCGCGCGGGATCGGTGGAAGGCTATCTGGATAAGGTTGTCGGCATCCCCGAAATCCGCCAGCGTGCCATCATCAGCCACCTCGTGGAGCCATGAATCTTCTCTCCCTCGGGCGATATCCGTGAACGGTCGATCGAAGCGCAATGAAACATGCCTAGGTTTGCGCCTTGGCTGCGAGGCCGATATCGAGGCGCTGCGGTCTATCTCGGCCGAGGCGCGCGTTCGATATCGCAGCGTCCCTGAGCTTGCCGTGGTGGCAGATAGCCTGCCCGTTGGCCGGGATCGATTTGCGGCATGCCGTATATCGATAGCCTTCGCCAAGGATGGCCATGCGATCCTGGGCTTCGCATTGACGCGGCCCTTGGATGGATTGCTTTACCTTGACAATATATCGGGCGCATCGGCTGCGTCGGGGATTGGCGTAGGTGCCATTTTGTTGTCGGATACCTTGGACCATGCACGATCGCAGGCTTTACCGGCCGTCACACTGACGACATTTCGCACGCCGAGGTGGAATGGTCCTTGGTTCCGGCGCCACGGGTTTCAAACCATGCCCGAGACGCGAGTCGGCACCGGTCTGCGCGCCGTGATGGACCGTCAGGCGCTCTCCTTTGATCCGACCACTCGTGAAACGCTGTGGCGAGAGGCACAAAATTCGATAGGCGACAGCGGCTGAGTTATGGACAACTATGTGGTCATCTCGGGCTGTTCCGGCGGAGGGAAATCAACCTTGCTCGAAGAGCTTGCGGCAAGGGGCTTCTCCACGGTTCAGGAACCTGGCAGGCGCATCATAGCGCAGGAGATCGCGTTGGGCGGTGCCGCGCTGCCATGGGTTGATCTTGCAGCCTTCGCCCGCCGGGCGGTTGAAATGGCTCTCAGCGATCGAAGGGAAGCCACGCGGCTGAATGGCCCGGTGTTCTTTGATCGCGGCCTGATCGATGCGGCGGCCGCTTTGGAGTATGCTGCGGGCAAACCTGCCGCCTCGGAAATCTGTAGAGAGCATCGCTATCATCGGCGCGCCTTCCTGGTCCCAGCGTGGCCGGAAATCTACCGCTCGGACGCAGAGCGAAAGCATGGGCTTGCGGAGGCGATGGCGGAATATGAGCGGCTGCTGACCACTTATCGGCAACTTGGTTATGAGGTCGTGATCATCCCCAAGATGGCGGTCGCCGACCGTGCCGACTTCGTCTTTGGCCATTTCCGTCCGGGAAACCTGCCGCATCCCTAATCTGATCGATGAATTGCGCGATACACCTCTCAGAACTGTGGCCTTTGCGCAGTAACGGCGATCCACGGCCCGCTAACCCCATCGTAACCGCCACCGACATATTCTTTTACCGACAGCATGTCCCATCGGCCGGATTGCGCATAAATCTCAGTCAGTGCAGTTCGGTCGGGATAATTATAATACCGGCCTAGCCGATCACGTCCGGCTACACCGCCTGCCTTGAAACTGGCGAAAAAGATGCCGCCTGGCTTCAATGCTTGCAGGATGAGCGCCAGAACACCGGCGAGCGCGGCGCGCGGTACGTGAAGGAGACTGGCGTTGGCCCAGACGCCATCATAGGCGCTGACATCGGAAAGCTCGTCGAAACGCATGACCTTTACGGGTCGGCCTAGCCGCTCTTGCGCCTTGGCAGCCATTGCCGGACTCCCATCGGTTGCGTCAACATCGAAGCCCAGCGCTAGCAGCGCTTCCGCATCCCAGCCGCCGCCGCATCCCAATTCCAGAATTCGGGCTCCGGCGGGAAGCGGGCGTATAAAATCATCCAGCCAACGGCTGACGGCTTCCTTGCCGCTGATCACATAGGCCGGCGCTTCCTTCTCATAGAAATCCAGCGTCGCCTGATCGCGAGCGTCTATCCGATCGATCATCCAATGAGATCGGCTGCTGTCAGCGCGGCCGACACAGGCAGGCTTGGCAACCCCACAATGCCGGGATCGCCATCCCCCCGCCAAATGGCGCAGACTACTCCGATCACCTGCCCTTTGGCAGCTTCCACCAATTTCACGTCGTCTGCGACCGCACCACCCGTCGTGATGACATCTTCGATCAGGACGATACGCTTGCCCTCCACGTCGCGGCCTTCCACGGCCTGGCATGTCCCGTATTCCTTCGCCCGCTTGCGAATGAAGGCAACGGGAAGGCTGGATGCAAGTGATATGGCAGTGGCAATCGGAACGCCGCCCAATTCCAGCCCCGCGAGGATCTCGGTATCGCTGGGAAGTAGAGGGATCATCTGGGCGGCGATACGCCGAAGGAGCGCAGGATCAGATTCAAACCGATATTTGTCGAAATAATGAGAAGAAATCTGCCCTGAGCGCAGTTTGAATTCGCCTTTCAAAGAGGCGATGGTACGTATGTCTTCCGCAAGGGCGTGATCGATCATCATTACTCCTGTCTTCATTTTAGTCTCTAAAATGAGGCCCGGATCCATCTGTGCTTCATTCCACTCGATGATCGTTAGCGCCGGCCAGCAACTCCGCCAGCGAGAGACTTTCGCCTCATAGATGTCCTGCGTGATTTGCGCCTTGTTGGGCCGCACCGTGCAACTCAGCAGATCATCCAGCCCAAAGGGTGCGAAGATGGAAAGGCCCGTCACATCTGGCCGGATCGCGACCGATCCTGCGGTCGTCGGAAAAGTCGAGATCGCGTGCTCGCTTGATCGGTAAGGCTCGATTGGATAACCGAACTTCGCCTCATACCAGAGGTGGACGCGCGCCTCGTTCTTGGCGTCGATCCACAAGGGTATGTCGGCAAACAAGCCGCGAATGCGAGCCGCCTGCCGTGCTTCGCCAATGTCCGACAGATCAGTGGCATCGAAATAGACCAGATCGATGTCCGCAAGCCCATATTCCGTCGGCAAGCCGAACTTCGCGTTCCACGCCGTTTGCGCTATGGCACTGCCTGATAGCCAGCAATCAGGCAGAGCAATCTCGGCCCACCGGCCCAGGATGGTGGTGAAAATCGGACTGTCAGCGACGAGCGTTGAGACTCGTGCAGCCATAGCGATCTCCTCGGCCAGCCTGCGGTTTAGGGAGTCATCACGCATGTATCGCATCGTTCCGATATGCACCGTCGCGGAGGACGGGCGTCGCCGTGCTGCCGTTGATGTCCAGCGCTAGCGCCACATCATCGGCATATCCCTCGTCGATCAGTTCGCGCCCGGACACCGATTGTCTTATCAACGCCTCCAGGCCCGCCCCGGCAGAACGGAACGCTTCTCGGGCAATGACGGCTTCCGGCGACATGGTGAGATCGAGAGCATCCAGAATGGCGCCCGCACCTAGTAAATCCTCGATCGCGGGACGCAGGCTTCCATCGGGCCATCGTTCGCCTGCCGGTATCACCGCGATATCGCCATCGCCCGCGAGATATCGAGCATGGGCGGCAACAACCCTCGCGTTACGAAGGCATCCCGCCATGACCAATGTTCCTTCGCCCGCTAGCGATATCCGCGATCCATTCGGAGATGGCAGCATGAGCCGCGTACCCGCGGTGAGCTTCGCCAGCGTTCTTGGCGAGAGGCTGACCTGACCGCCCCCGGCCTGTCGGGGGGCGCCTAACTGCGCGTCGGCGGCGGTGGCCGCTTTCTGTGCTGCGATACGATCTCCCGATGGAAAAGGGAGGATATAAGCCCCTTGGGATACCGCGATATCGACGGCGGTCGAAAAGGACAGCACATCGACGATGACGAGGACCGAGACACGCTCCCGCAGTGTTTCGACCCCCATGAAGCCCCATTCGCTATAAACTAATGTCATATCTGCTCGTCATTCGGTTTCGAGAATATCGATCTTGCCGGATCGCAGATGCCAGATGACGTCCTGCGGAACAGGGAGTTGAAGCGCCTGCGCCTGTGGCAAATCTAGATAGACGCCCCTGATGATCCGGCTCAGCAGCCCGTGCGAAACAGCGATTACGGTGCCGCTCAGATCCTCCAGCCAGTCCAGAACTCGCTCAGCAACGGCGTCATAGGGTTCTCCGTCCGGCGACCTGAAGAACCAATCGAAGGGAGAGGCTCCGTCGAGCAGGCCCGGCCAGCAGGCGTCTATATCGATATGTGTCAGGCCGTCCCATGATCCGACCGATACCTCCTGCAGCCGACCGTCCCATTGGACGGACGGGTATGTAGCCAGCGAGCGCAAAATATCGGCCGTCTGCCGCGCACGGCCAAGCGGGCTTGAGAACATGGCATCTACCGTGTGAGCTACGCCGGTCAGTCGTTGAGCTGCAGCTTGTGCCTGTGCAATGCCACGTGAATTAAGTGGTGAGTCCAGGTGGCCCTGAAACCGTCCCTCAGCGTTCCATTCGGTCTCTCCATGTCGGAGCAGGTAGATTTCCGCTGTGGGTATGTTTCTCATAACCATGGTTTTCGTCGTTCTCATTGGCGCAGGACATTCTCGATCAGCGCAACGCGCTCTGCCGTCGCCGCCTTTTCATAACTGCCGGTCCCGAATGGCGGCTGAGGATCATATTGCATGCTGAGTTGGACTGCTTCCGCCACTTCCCGCCCGGCGATTTCGCCGCATAGCGTGAGCCCCATGTCGATCCCCGCGGAAACGCCCGCGCTGGTCATATATTTGCCATCTACCGTGACCCTCTGGGCGGAATACTGCACGCCATGATGTGCGAGGGCTTCCCTTGCGCGCCAATGTGTCGATGCGCTGCGTCCGTTGAGCACCCCCGCCGCGCCCAGGATCAGAGAGCCGGTGCAGACAGACGTTGTCCAACGACTTCCAGCATCAACCGTCCGCACCCATTCCTGTATCTCTGGATCGGAAATGGTGGCGGCTAGGCCACGCCGATGCCCTCCGGGAATGATGAGAATATCGGCTGCCTGCACGGACCGTATGTCCGCGTCTGCGTGCAGGGCGAGGAAACCGTCACCCGTGCGAACAGGGCCAGTCGCTTTCGCGACGAACTGGACCGTTACGTCCGTCAGCCGTGAGAGGGACTCATAAGGACCGACAGCATCGAGCGCGGTAATCCCATCGAACAGGAAGATGACGATGTGCATGGCCGTTTCCTTCACGAACGGCCCAGGCGAGCGGCCTTGCTGCTCGCGCGCTTCCCGATGGTGTCCATCTGAATCGCCAGTTACGCGCGCAATGAACATGCCAAATGCGCATGTTGCAGACAATCGGAGTAGCAATTGAGATTTTCTATCCTCTTATATTTCAATTGCTAATCGGAGAGTTGTGCGGCAGCGATGCCCAACAGTGCCGCCACATCATGCATCGAGCTGAACGGAATAGCGCCCAATGATCGCATGTCCCCATCATTGCCCTCGGGGCAATATGCCAGCACGCGCATACCGGCCGCGACAGCGGCTCTGACACCGAGCACCGAGTCCTCAATGACAAGGCATCGATCCGGAGCCACGCCTAGATCGGTTGCGGCATGCAGGAACAGGTCCGGCGCGGGCTTCGGGCGCGCGACGGCTGTAGCCGAATAAATGCGACCGTCGAACCGTTCCCATAATCCGGTTCGAGACAGGGTCGCGCGGATCTTTTCGATCGGGCCTTGAGATGCCACGCAACGGCCGATGCCGGCGGACTGAACGGCGCGAACGGCTTCTGTAGCGCCCTCAATGGCCTCGACCCGCTCGGAGAGCGCGGGAATCATCCGCTCATAATAAGCGTCCGACCAGTCCGGCGGCATCTCGATCCCAAAACGGGTGGCCGCATTCCTTCGAATATCGTCCACGGACTGGCCGATAAAAATGGCTTTGGCTTCTCCCCAGGAAAGCGAGATGCCATATTCTCCCAAGACCTTGGCCAAGACCTCGTTCGAGATGCGCTCGCTATCGACCAGCACGCCATCGCAATCGAAGATGACGATTTCGATAGCGCCCGGCTCCGCGAGCGTTACTGCCTCGCCCGCCGTGAGCGTGTCGGTAGCCTTGATCATTATGCTGCCCGCTCCGTCATGAAGAATCTTCGGCCGCATAATCGAAGAGATCGTAAGGATAGCTTGCGAGGATCGGGAAGTGCTGTCCCCAGACCTCGCCGGTATCTCCGCTGGCAAGGTCGTCACAGATTGCTCCAATTGATTTTGGATATGTCGTGACCGGGCTGTAACCCAGCGCCCGCGCGGCACTGGTGTCGAGCACGAACGGCCGGGGTACGGACCAGGGCGTGCGGCCGATTCTTGCCGGAAAGGCATCGCCGGAAACCAGCACGAGTTGACCCATGTAGCCCATGTGGCGAGCGATTGCTGATCCGATTTCAGCGACGCTCAGAGCCTCAGGGTCGGCGATGTTCAGAATGCGGCGGCTTGGCCGATCAAGCGCGATGCGTGTCAGTTCCGCGATGTTGAGGACCGATGAGGTGTGAAAGCGGCTTCTGCCTTCATAGGCCAGCGGTATCGCCTGGCGGCCATCCAACATCCGTTTTACGAACCACCATTCGCGCGGATGGACGGAAGCAGGGCCGTGGATCGCGGCCGGCCTCAGGATCGTGACGGGAACTGTGGCCTTGTCGAGGAGCAGATTCTCCAAGGCAACCTTGCGCGTGGAATAGGTCGCGTCACCGGGTGCCACCGTCTGCTGCGTCTCAGCGATCGGATCAGGGAGTTCGGGAAAGCCATTCTGTGCGGCTTCATCGAGCGTCCGTCCGGTGTCGTCCCGATAAACGCTGGAGGACGACACGACGACCAACGCACCGATCCCGCTCTGGACCTCCAAAAGCTGATGGCCTTCCACGGGGCCGTAAGCGGTTACATCGATCAGCGCATCGGCACCATCGCCCAAAGCTCCCATCAACTCTTCTCGGTTTTCACGATCCAGCGTGACCGACTTTGCGCCGAGCGCGATGAGGCTATCGGGCAAGGCGCGATGTCCGCGCGCAGCGATTGAAACATCCCATCCGGCAATGAGCAGATTGCCGGCTACGGCTCGACCGATTTGTCCTGTTCCACCAATGATGAAGGCACGACGTGACATAGGTTTCCCCTCCCGCAGCCTCCTTTCATCAAAATAAGGAGGGCGTCATATTGAAATAGCACGAGCGATCTATCGCGGATGCTCATTGGAGGACGGGCGCGCCCTGTCATAGGGCGGTAGGCTAAATCCATATCTGGCGGCGGGATAGGTATTCCGCAGCCAGTACAGTGATGATCGTGGCGGCTACATGGGAACAGAACGGGTGTCATTAACGACTCATGGCAAAGTGAGAGGGCTCAATCATCTCACCTTGGCGGTCGTCGATGTAGGGCGATCGATTGCCTTCTACCGCGACCTTCTGGGATTCAGCCTCCGTGCCCAATGGGATGAAGGGGCGTATCTTGAAGCCGGGTCGCTTTGGATATGTCTCTCGCTAGATGCGAGCCGCGCTGGCCCCCAACCGGACTACACACATATCGCGCTCGATGTAGAAGGAGACGAATTCGCTGCTCTAAGCGAAAGAATTTCCAACGAGGCCGCGATATGGAAATCCAATCGGAGCGAAGGAAATTCGCTCTATTTTCTTGATCCAGACGGCCACAAGCTGGAGTTGCACGTCGGCACCTTAGAATCGCGTCTTGCACATTATCGAACCCACCCGATGCCAGAACGCACGATCTTCTAGAAGCGGCTATTGTAGCGCTACGGCGTAGGTATAGTGCTCATCTTCATCGGGCGTGGCCCGCCAATCCGAACGAACATGGTCACGCTACCTGCCGTCGTGCGTGCGGCTGTCATCGAGTTTCACTGCCGAACGGGCCAATTTCATCGAATGCCGATGTGTCGATGGCAGGGCTCGGCGACCGCTAGCGTTGAATGACGGCGCACGACGGTTTCAGGGTAGTACGCATGGCGAAACATATTCGTCAGATTGGTCCTGTATGGGGCACCAGAACCGCCGTGCCTACTACGCCACAGCACGAAAAGGCTGATTTCAGCCGTTTGGAAAAATCAGCGCGATCTCAAAAGCGTAGGTGCGGCGATCCTTTTCTATGAAAGGGTTCGAGTCTGGTATGGCGGTCGACTGCTTTGGGCTCTAATTATCGCCGCCCGAGGAGTACGGGGCGAAGACCAAAAGCGGTCCGTCATTCGTATTAGCCCCTAAGTCCACCGTGGGGCGAAAGCTGGCCGTGGCACGTTAAATGGCGAAGAAGAGCGCTTTGCTAGCCCCTTTCTAGCAAGATGGGCGGCGTCACGGAACATCGAACAGTACGACAGCTACCGCGCTCGTGGGCACCTCACGGCTGCGGTCGTTCCCTGACCCCTTTAGGCTGCCTCGTCGCGTTCGAACCAGCCTGGCCCTTGGTGGGTCAGCATCGCTTCCATGCCTGTGTCGGCGAGCCAATTGCTCCATAAGGCAAGAAAGCGTTGGTAGGCATCGACTGACACTCTCAACAAACGCAGCGCAGATCGCTTGCCGTCTGGGCGAGCGGCGAAGCCGAGCATCCCCGTTTCATCGTCGGACTGTCGGCCGCGATGATCTAGGTACGCAATACCACCATGCGCGAGAGCGTTACGCAGGCAGCCAAGAATGTCCTTCGTTGGAGCAGTGGCGGCGGCGTTGAAAGATTCTGGGCGGTCTAGGTCGTCAAATGCAGAAGAGGGCCATGGATCTGCCACTGAAAAGTTATCCATCTCGCTGATGTAAGCCCACTGGCCCTTTTCGAAGATCGGGGTGTTTTCGAATCCTCGACCATCAAACACCGTTTTGACGCGGTCCCTCAATACGGGATCGAGATGCGTGTCGTCGGCGACGCCACTGCGGTTGATGATAGGCTTGTAAAGTCGCTCCATTGGAAGAACGATCATTGGAGTCGACATCGCGAGAAGGAACGTCGTTCGCAACGGGCCTCGAAACTCTTGCTTCAGGACTTGGTCCTGTTCGACCTGGTCAACCAAGCGGTCAATCAAACGCTGACAGCGGGTTGCTATTTCGCTGCTGTAATGTGCCGGACGTCCCATAATTTTCTCCATTCACCCCACACGGAAGGTTATTTTTCGCCTATGGTGAATGTCTCAACGAAGCCGCGGTCCCGCACATGATCGTATAGCTTGAGTGCGAGATCTGCCTTCGGCATCCAGACCCGCCCAACCTCCACGGCCAGCGAGACAGGCAGCACCGGGAATACGCTGATAGTCTTCTCCTCTCCATGCCGTTCCTTGATGTCGCGGTACATTTTGCGCATCGCCGTCCGGAATGCAGTAAGGTCTTCCGGGCGCCGCACAACGTCGTTGCCCGGTTCCGAGATGGTCAATGACCAGACTGCCGTATCGGCACCGAGAACGCTACGAATGCGCTCATCATCCACCGGTGCGCTGACCGCCAGTTTCAGGGCAATGGGACCGTCCCCGCCTATAGGCGGCTCGGACGCGATGAACTCTAGTGTTGGCCGGTCGCGCTGCCAAATCCAGCCTTGGGGTTCGCGGAGCAGTTGGTGAACCGTGGTAGGGACAATGTCGTAGATCAGGCGTCCGAGTTCGATGAGCAAGGGCTGTGGAGCGAGTGCAAAGACGCTGAGATGTTTGATTTCCTGACGTTCGATGCGACCGCGTACCCTCTCGGCAAATAGGCGATCGAGATTCGCGCGCTGAAGCTTCCAAAATTCCGCTTCGTCGTCTTGGAAGGTTTGATTCAGGATCTCGAGGTCGATCGTTCGGCCCGTCGCAGGATGGCGGTCAGGAGGCATCGCGCGGAATATCGCCTGGGTCGAGACCAAGGCTTCATTCTTGCCGATCGATGCGCCAAAACGGATGACGTGCGACGCATATTCCTCGCTGATCCCGGTATTCGTCTCGATCCTTGCTTCATGCGCTTCTTTCATCTCATGAAGCAGGCCCTCGGGATGTTCGTCGGGCGCATCAGTGTCTATAAGCTTATGGTGCTTCGCGCACATCAGCATCAGATTACTCAACGATTTGGCGAGCTGCGGCGAACGAACAAGGTCACCGCGAGGGCCACCGGGCGCATCGGCGACTATGTGCGCGATGAATCCGTATAGGCCGTCCTCCTTATTGGCGATGAGGTCGCCAACGAGATACTCATTGCATCCGCGATACTCGCATCGACCGCCAGCTTTCGCCCAAAGGGCAGACTGAGTCTTCTGCGGGATTTTCGTCTTGGCCATTAGCTGCCCGAACTTTCTTGGAGTTGGCGTGAGGTCCGGGACCGGCGCCCCTCAGCTTCATCGACAATTTCGACTGGTTCAGGTGACGCCCCGTTTTGAAAGAGTGTTGCTGACATCAGCAATCGTCGCCACCAAGCAACTCGCACGATCAGAAGCATAGCGAACGGGATATCGCGTTCGCCTCTCACCAGACTTCTCATCGATGCAATGTCTGTCGAACTCGGGATAGGTAGATGATTAGGGTGGGAATGCCATTCGCCCAGGTAGTTAAATCGAGCGAAGTCGGACGCTGTTCGCTCGAAAAAGGTGCTGAGCGCTGAGCGATGATGGTCCACCGATCGCACGAAATGTGCGGCGGTCCCGGTCACTTCATCGACCGTGAAATCGACAAGCAGGAAGTAGCCTGCCTCGATTTGCTCAGCCATGAGGAACCGCCGATCTCGCGACGTCGCGCCTGCGATAGCGCTTTGGCCATCTTTCGGCGCAACATTTGTGGAAACTCAACCTTCACCGCTGGATCCATCGGCCTTGGGAAAGAAGTCCCGCACAAGGGCGCCGAGTTCCTCGCTTGCGTTCTCGTCCGCGTCCGGTCCCCACTGACCTTCCATGGCAAGGTCGATCGGCCACGTATCGAAGGGCGCCGCAAATATCCATGCGCGAGCGAGTCCGACAGCATATGCAGAGTTGGGGAAGCTCGTGACGCCGCCCTTGAGCAAGTCAATTGCCATTCGGGCGACATGGGATGCGATGACAGCGACATCGCCATCGTCAGCAATGAGTGGGGGTTTCTCGGCGTCGATTTGTAAGCTGTACTGCCCGCTATCGACCCCAGTCCAAGGAATCCCATTCTCTTCGCACCAGCGGAGAACCTGTCGGCGCATTGCGTGCGGTGGCGGGTCGATATCGGGACGCGAGCGTCCGATAAGGCCACCAATCCCGCCCGCAAACACCTCGCCCCATAGCAGCGGGCGCTTTTCGGCACGTGCGACCGCACCGCATAGATTGAAAACCTGCGCATCCGCGGTCGCGTCGATAATGAGATCGCATCGCCCGATGCGTTGGAGAGCCGCATCCGTTGAAGCCGAGCTTTCCTGACCACCGAGCAAGAGACGCCTGGCGACTGTTTTGACCTCCGGATTGATCTCCTTGAGTCGCGCGGCGAGCGCATCGGGCTTGTTTAGACCTACAGCGCGCCAGTCGAGCTCGTTGCGCACCAGATTGCCCGGCAGGACGACGTCGCCATCGACCAGCACGAAAGAACCGACACCGGCGCGTGCAAGAGTAGCCGCGATTTTTGAGCCAACTGATCCGCAACCCACGATTGCCACCGAACGGAGAGGCAAGTCGGCATGGTCGGCAGACAGCCGCTGCTCGCCTGTCGGGGCTACGATCGTGCGATAGGAGTAGACACTGCGGGTGCCGGTGCCGTGTGCGAGCGAATATAGTCGGGCTTCACCGCGGTGAAACAGTAGCAGGGGCATTTCGTCAGGTGATGCCGTCAGCCGTTCTAGCGCCGAGGCAAGCTTGAGCACGGTCAACAGCCGCTCGATAAAGGCATAGCTACCCTCGAACGGTACATCGACGTCGTCCGGAAGGCGGATTGCGAACCCCGCGCGTGACCGGGGGTCGGCTATCGGTGGCGGCGCGAACCACAATGGCGGCGCGTCCGGTGACCCTAGCCGACGAGGGTGTGCCAGCCAGTGCTGAGCAGAATAGTGCTCGTCGAGCGTCAACGGCTGCGCTTGGCATTCCGGCTGTCCCGCAAGAATCTCGATTAGCCGTGTGTCGATGACCAGGCGAAACTTAGTATTGCGGACTTCCTGCGCGGCTGTCTGACGATGGGCACTGGGAACCTCAGCGCTCTCGTCCTGGGCAGGGGTCTCGCCCGACAGCAAGCGGTATGTGCTCTCGATCATCATCGCACCGGTGAAGGCCGGTTCCCAATTGTCGGGACGATATTCGAGGCAAAGTTCGCCTCCGGCACCGTATTGATGTTGCGAAAGCCTGATTTCCTCGCGCGGGGTCACTTGCGGCGGCATTGCGGGAAAGAAATGAGGGTAAGTCATGCTAAATGTGTGGACGGCCCCGAGATGAACGATCTCGAAGTCGGCGATGAACTGCAGTTCTTCGTTCAGCCGCCATTTGACCGCCTGTAGCCATTCGACCGTGTCGGCAAGATCGGCAACGGCCTGTCTTTCCGCCCGCGCTCGCCGCGGCAAGTCGGTCCACCAGATCACGCAAAGCCTTGCGGCTTGGTCGGGGTACGAGCGGTATTACCGAAAGACGGTGTGGAGAGAGCACTGGCGGCAGCTCCGGAGGCCGTGCGCAGCAAACCTGACGGCTTGGTTGCGCTCCGATCGGCGGCACGTTTCGCCAGCTCTTGGCCAACGTGCGGCGACAAAGAGTCGCCAATGGAATGCCGATCCGCCAAGCTTGCCGCGTGAACGAAGTCTCGTTGAGCTTGCCTCAGCCACGCGTAGAACGCTCGTTCCCTTTCGGGAAACTCGGCCCATTTGTCTGCGAAATTTTCGAGTGGATCGCTCGGGTTCACAATGATTGCGCGCCCTTGCGCGTCGCGCGAGATGTAGGCTTCCATGCCGCTCAGGATCGAGAGCAACGCATCCGCGATTTCCTCCTCACCCCGATAGGCATGTGCCGCCAAGGTCGTGATTATAATCGAGATCGGGCAGCAGTTGACCTCATCTTTGACATACATGATGTCACGGTGACGCTTCAGGATCATGATCGACGACTGTAGCGGCGTCCGAACCTTATAATCAGGAATCGCTTCGACGCTGGCCTTCACTGCATCGGCCATAGCACGCCGCCGCTTCTCAAGGACGGCACGCATGCGCGATTTGAACCATTCGAGATACCCTTTTGGATTGGAGCGCGGCCAATCGTTGGAGATGTTCTGATACCCCAGCCGCTCATTGTCAGTGATCGCGATCGCTGTCGCAGCCCTGCTGGCGTCGAGGCCCTTGCTATCGAGCAAGATGCGCACGTCATGCGCGTTGGGCAGCGCCGGCACTACGTCCATATGGAACTGCGCACCGTCAGCGTAATTGAGCGTCCAGCACCGCCGCCCTTCGCGCAGCGGCTTGGTCATCGCCTGAGCACGACGATAACTCTCGATCTCGATGCCGACCATGTTCTTCAGGGTCTCTTGCGATAGCTGTGACTTATTCAGCGCCTTGAGTTCGCACACCGCATCAACATCATATTCTTCTTCGGCGTGAAGTGGCTTGATGACAGTGCCTAAACCGAAGGAGCCCTGAACATAGACCGCAGGATCGTAATCACGCAGCGTCGATGCAGGACGGCTGAACCAACGGCCAAGCGACGCATAGCTTTCTTGTGCCTGCTCGTAGCGGGTGTCGCTGATCTCCAACTCCTCTGCCAAGGAATCGAGATAGGATTTCGCAATAGATGTGGCTTTGGTTGCCATAGTCTCCGCCCCTAATACTATTTGTGTTGTCCGCCCGAGGAAGTCTCTTCGTCGCGGAATGTGGTTACGCGTCGTCAACGATCAAGCGATTGGACCAGATCGGACTAATCCAACCGCCTGCGTTGTCACGGCATGGGTGCCTTATCATTCGATCACGCACCACCAATCAGACCCGTGACGTGATACGAGCGGCGGTGCGGATATCGGCGATGGTTGTCCCCAAGGCCTGCAGATTCTGCCGCATATCGTTGAATACTGGCCGCTCACCGTCAGGGTCGCTGATGGTGATAATAGCGGTAAAAGGCACGCCGCCCTCGGGCATTACCTCTCCTGCGCGCGTCAGGTAATCAACGAACAAACGCCAATTTGAGGATGGGCCGACGCCCTGCGGGAAGGTCTTTTCATGAACCTTTACCGGGCTCCATTTGAGATCATGCTCGATCAGCTCGGCTTCCACGGCGTGCCCTTCCCGGGCGGACGGCAAATACAGTGGTTCCAGCCGCCCTTTCCAACGCCCGCCGTCCTGCTCCTGTTGGAGCGTGGCGTTGACGTTCACACGCACAAATTCGGCGCCAAATCTTGGGTCGAGAGGAGGTGTCGAAACCAGCGTCAATCGCGCGCGTCCGCGGCATTTTCCGCCTGGCCCAACAAGCGATGCCGGCCAGGGGAATCGAAAATTGATTTGCTGACCCTGCTGGATCCGGGAGGCGAACACCAAGGTGATCGCATGATCGCCGGTTTCCATGATGCGATCAGCGGAGGGGGGCATACCGAACCCGACAAGATGGCGGGCGACCGGGGCGAGAACCTTGGGGCGGAGGGGTTCGGGAACCTGCGCGTGATGGACTAGCAGGCCGATCAGTGTCTCGCGTGACACCTCGCCTTCGATCGCGTGGTCAAGCGCCGCGGCCGTTTTCGCCACAAGCGGGGCGGCATAGCTGGTGCCGCATCCGTCCACGATGGTGCCGTCCGGTAGAATCGAGAAAAGGCCGTGTCCCAGGGTGGGATGCTGTGTGCCGGCTCCGCCGATATGGGCCAGGTCCGGCTTGACGCCTGCGCGTAACCCAGGGCCGCGCCGGCTATAGCGTGCCGGCGCGAGCGCCACACAGCCATCGTGCCCGGTCGGATTCAGCGCCGCGACGGCGACATTGCGGGCGCTTTCGGCAGGCGTCAGGAGCCCGTCATTGCGTGCGGCGGCGAGCCCCGCGAGCGATGTGGCGGGGTCTGCGGACCATTCGGGCCGAAGATCCTGCGGTCGGACATTGCCCGCGGACATGAAGATCACGGCATTGTTATCTTCTGCGATCCGATCGAGACGCACGGCATGCGCGCTATAAGCCTCAGGGGCAGCCGGCTGCAGAATGTTGAGGCTCATGTTGAACACGCGCACACCGTGACGTGCTTGGGCATCGGCAACAGCAGCCTCCATTTCATCGAAAAAATGGGGCAGACCTCCTGAATAATAATTGGCGAAAGCCCCACCGGCCTCGTCTGGGAAGATGGCGACGTCGACCAGTTCAGCTCCATCGGCTTCCGGGCAGGTCGCTGCGCCGTTGAGGCTTGCGCCAGCCACGGCCAGGCCGCCGATAAAGGTGCCATGGGCATGGTTCATATCTTCGTCGGCCAGGACGTCCCAGCGATCTATCACCCAATCGGACAGGGCGTCGCTGATGCCACCATCGATCACGCCGAGGCGAGGATGGGTCCGCCGGGTATCGCGGACAGGGAGCGTCAGTTCGGCAGGCCGTGCGCGGCTCGAACCCTGCGGCTGAGCCGCTCGCACGACAATGCCTGGTAGGCCAATGCGCCGGACGAGCGGGTGTTTATCGAGGAACGCGAGCAAGCGCACATGGCGATCCAGGTCGGCGCTAAACGGTGCGAGATCGCGCCGTCGTTCGTTGAGCGGGGGATCGACGAGCAGCAGGATCGCGCCGTCCGCCCCCTCATCGACTCGAACGGACAGCAATGGCTGATGCCGGCGCAGATGCGGCAAGCGTTCGACCGAGACGCCAAAGCCGAGGTTGTTGAATCCTGCCAGGAAGGATTCGACGAGCCGGCGATGTCCGGCGTCAAGCCGATCCCAGTTGCCGCGTGGCGGAACGGCGTCAAAGAGCTCGACTTCATAGCCGCTGCCCGTCACCGGATTTGAGAGCCATGCGACGGCTTCCTCGATTGAGAAATTGCGACGATCAGCTTGGCTGTAGAGCTCAATCCGTTCGATCGCACCCGTCTCGCTCTTCCGACCAGAAGGGTGCGGAACCTCTTTCTCCTTGTACGGATCGAAGCGCATTTCCGTGTGCGTTTCCGCTCGTCCGATCTCGGCAGCAACCTGACGCAGGCTTTCGGGCTGCGCCTCAACGATCATAACGCCGAGATCGCCGCCACCGACCACCGGCACCCGATCTTGGCGGAAAAGCGTGGCTACCGGTCGGTGACTCTTGGCCCAGGCTTCGCGACGCAGAACGACCTTAACGAACCCGACCGGTCCTTGTGCCTGCGCAGACAACGTCCCGGAGATGGCATCGAGCTGGCTGATCAACGCGAGCGATGCGCGGCAAACTCCCGGTCCTTATGGGCGAAAAAATCTTTTCGACCACCTCCGCCTCCGGCTTCACGAGCTTCCTCGTAATTTTCTGGATTTAGGATGATCTGGACCGGACTTGCCATGATTTACCGCTCCTCGTCGGCCTTGTGCGCCCTGCCGAGTTGGCGGCTCACTGTGGATTTGTCCCGGCCTGCAATCTCGCCGATATCGGTCATGGAGAAGCCGAGGATCGGGTCGTCGCGCATCGCGCGAAACAGGTTAGCGGGCTCTTCAAACAGCAAGGCACGGCGCTCGCTCTGGACGCGTGCGGCATTGAGTGTGGCGAACTGGCGTAACGTTCCCAGCAGATCCAGCCGATCAGTTTCGCGAACAGTCATTGCCTTCTTGTAGGTACGCACCAGGGACTCGATCTCGGCGCCCGTCGCGCCCTCGGTGAACCAGGCAATCAAGCGCAGATGACTGTCGGGCGCAGTGATTGGTGGCATGAACTGGTTGGCGATGGCCTTTCGCATGTCGAAATCGGGCTTAGGGATTTCGAGCTGCACCTCGAAACGCCGCCAGACCGCCGGATCGAGCAATTTGGGATGATTGGTGATCCCGATCGTAAACCCGATGTCACGGCGTGAATCCAGGTTCTGGAGTAGCGCATTGACGACGCGCTTGATCTCGCCGACCTCCTGCGGATCGTCACGGACCTTGGCGATAGCATCAAACTCGTCGAGCAGAAGCACGCAGCGATAGCGGTTGGCGAAGGCAAACAGATTGCCGATATTGCGGGCCGTGGTGCCCAGAAACGACGAGACCAGCCCATCCAGTTTCACCAGCACGACAGGAAGGTCGAGTTCGCGCGCGATCCGTAACGCGAGCCGCGTTTTGCCTGTGCCGGGCGCACCATAGATCAGACACGTCTTGGACGGCGCGATGTCGATGTCCGATAGCGCGTCGAAATTAGCCCATTCGTCCACGATCGTTCCGACTGCTTGGGAAACGGTCGGGTTGAAGAGGGGCGGACGCGCCGCGATCTCCGCCGGAAAGATGATTTCTGCGAGAGCGGCTGCAGTTTCGCGATCGACGGGAACGGGCGTGTTTTGACCGAGTGTTTCGCCGATCATCTGGGCCTTCGAGCGCGCGATGCGACTAGGAGCCACTTCCTTGGCCCGCTGTGACGTAGCCAGAATCCCGGCGATCGAAGCGGCCTGCTTTTCATCACCCTCTTTGGTCAACGCGTCGCGCAGGCGTTCGATCTGCTTCCGGACGGCCGGGGATGCATCCGCCATAGCGGATCGGCACAGAGCCTGAATGATCGAGAAATGTTCCAATTGCGTAAGCCCTGACAAGCGTTGCAGAAAATAATGTATTGATGCATATCTCATATAACTTGGTGCATATCAAGGGATAAAGGTGCGATAATCAGTCTATCCGTTGCGCAGTTAGGCTGCCGCGTTGCGTGCTATTGAGCTCAGGCTTGATACACGTCGACAGGAGGAAAGAGGCTGGTCCTTGACCCAGCTTTGCCTAGGGGGCGCTTTGACGTCCGCTTTGACAGCTTGGACACCTGAAGCCGACAGGCAGCTAACGGCCCAGATCAAATCGTAGCGCTTTGAGGTGGTCAGTAGCGACATTCGACGATGCGATGCGGAGGAATGGCCTGCTGCCGGTTTGGTGGACACCGAGATAAGGTGTTTTCACCTATCGGAGAGCAGGAATGCAGAGAAGGAAGTTCAGCTGCGAGTTCAAGCTTGAGGCGGTAAGATTGGTCCGTGAGCGGGGTGTTGCTGTTGCGCA
>DASVMZ010000086.1:0-23896 GCA_036384115.1 Sphingobium sp. | reverse complement strand
GCCTTCAACTATCTGCGCGCCTTCAGCCTTGCCGAGGCGACTGCGCCTGCCGACGATGCCCTGAAGGCAGCGGCATGACCTCACACATCTGGAGACATCACCATGGGCTGGCTCTTCATGAACAGGCACCACATGGGCGGGCACGCTACCCCCAAGTCCTACCTCGACGCCCAATTCACCTTCACCAATGCGCCGGACGACAAAGGAATCGCGCGCGGCGCCCGCGTCCTTGCATCGTCCTGCCCCGGCAACCGGGTCTGGTATGCAGCGGTGCAATACTACGAAAACAGCGTGCCGACCGACGTGATCGCCATGGTCTGCCTCGTAAAGTGGAACCCGAGGGACAAGGAGGCGATGCACTTCGGTTACAAGGACATGAGCGAACGCGGGGGCCCTTGCGAGGCAGAAGCCCCGGAAAACATCCTTCGCCTGCTAACGCCCACCACCCACGAAAATTCTCTCGACTGGCGCCGCCGATGCCTCTCCCGCCTCCAGAAGCGTTCCCGAAAGATCGTCGATGGCATGCGCGTTAAATTCCCGCAGGTCATCACGTTCACCGATGGTTTCGCGGGTGACGAGTTCACCGTCGTCAAGCGCGGCGCAACCATTACCTTCCGTCCCGTCGGGAAATACGGGCACTACCGCATTCGCAATTTCCGTGACCTCGAATGGTCGATCGTCCCGGAAACGAAGGTCCATCGGACGATCTTCGCGCCCCGACCCTCTGCTGCGATGCCCCCGCCATGAGCAGGGCATCCAGCCTCTCGCCGCTGCGGGCGCGCCTCTGCAGCCGCGAGAATGCCATCCGTGTCGCGCAGCGCATGATGCAGGCCGGAATCGCCGTCATGGTCGCCCCCGGCGATGCCATGCAGCCCTGGCGCCTGATCGAGCGGACCGATCTTTCGGCCAGCGAAGTCGCCGCGCGCATTGCCCTCAAGAGACAGGAGGACTTGAGATGCCCCGCCTGAAACCCGCCACACCGCGATCCAAACATCAGATCGAAGACGCCCTGAAACTCATGCGCCGTGCGCGCGGACTGCTGCGCGAGGCAGGCGCCTCCAAGGCCGCTGGCCGTCTTCACAGCGCCATCAACAGCGCCGAGGGCGCACGGCGGCACTGCGAGCGACGTCCCGTTGTCGTCGATACGATGGCGGCCTGGCTCTCCGAAGCCGAATGAGGGGAGCGGGAAGGAGGAAGCGAACGATCGAGGAGAATATTCCATGCCCGCATTCGCTTCCTCCCCCGCACCTGAAATGACCCGCTGGGGCAAGCCCGTTACAACCACGCAGCGCCTGCCCGGTATCTGGCGCGTCGCGACCCCGTCGCATGGCGGCTTTATCCTGTCCGAACAGCGCCAGGCCGCCATGCCCGCGGCGCTACGCCTGGACGAGCCCGAGTACGAGCACGACGTTGACTGGGCGCTCGTGATCGTCGCGTTCCAGAGCGAATTTGCCGCTGCCGCAGATCCGCTCTTCGACATCGAACTCTCGCTCGCCACCGACACCGTCAAGAGTTGGCGTCCCGAACGCTGGGAAGCCTATGCCAGCGAGCCTGTCGAACCCCGCCAGAGCCACGTTCGGCGCGAGCGCGAAGCCTTCGAGGCGCGCATCGGCAAAGTCGTCGTCACAACCGCCTATGGCGATTGGGCCGATTGGGTGCCCACTGGCAAGGTTGGCGTCCTCGGCTATCGCCTCGCCAGCGTCGATCATCTGGCTCACCCGACATATGCCGATCCGATGTTCAAGGCCCTCGTCGATGCCGCCCGATATGATGAGCGCAAAAGCGTCATCAGCTTCGACGAACTCGACGCCGAGATCCTGGCATGACGATCGAGGTGATCGTGGGCCTGCCCCACCTCAACGAAGGGCCAATCCTGCAACGCGCGCGGCTGATGCAGCAACCCATGCTGATTTCCGCGAACTGCTTGTCGCGCTGGCGCACCGCTTCAGGAGGCTGGCGCGAATGGCATGGCTGGCGCACCGGCCAGCTCGGCAACGCCCATGGGCTCAAGAGCCTCGATCTGGACAGCGCCGGCTATGTGCTGATGGCCAGATACGGAGGCTACCCATGGTCAATCGGCGACTACATGGCGCTTGCCGCATCCTACCCCTTCCGCCGTTTCGCGGCTGCCGACTATTGCTGCGAGGCCGAAATCGCCGCCGATCGCGCCGAAGTCCTCGACTGCATCGCCCGCACCGTGGCGACGAACCGCGAATGTCGCGCACGGGCCTATGACCTTGGGATCATCGACCGCTTCATGCCGGTTCTCCAAGGCCGCTATCCCGAGGACTACGAACGCTGCGCCGAAGCACTGGCATGGTCGATGAATCCAGGCACCGTTGTCGGTGTCGGCTCCATGTGTCGCCGCGACATTCATGGCCCTGACGGTCTAATCGCGGTTGTCGCCCACCTCGACCGGATACTACCCGACCCCGGCCCGCGGCTCCACCTGTTCGGCGTCAAGGGAGCGGCGATCCCCTACCTTCAGCCCTACGCCCATCGCGTGGCCTCGCTCGATTCCCAGGCATGGGGCACCGCAGCACGGCGCGATGCCCGGCGCCAGCAGGTATCGAAAACCGATGCCTTCGCAGCCGATCACATGGAGCGCTGGACCATCGCCCAGCTTGATCGGCTGCGCGAACCTCATAGGCCAATGGCTATCACTCCTGAACCTGCGCCCTCTCAGATACCTTCCGATCCATGGGAAGCCGCCATCCAGCAAGCGCAGGCCGAGATCCGCGCGCTTATCGAAAGCGGCGACCTGGCTCACGACGAAGTGACCGCTGGATGGATCGAGACATGGGCGGCCGACCTCTACCGAAGACGCCCCAAGGCAGCCTGACAGTAGCCAGATCAAAGGATGTGAAGTATCACGCTCTAAATGGAGGCTAATATGACCGCCCTGATCATCGACGACCAAAGCGCAGAACAAGCAATCAGCCGCCTGATCGCTATTGCCCTATCCGATACCGGACAGTCTCGCCGCGTCGCCAACTTCCTCCTCGCATGGTGGAATGGCGCTGATTGGGGCCATTTTGATATATCGGACATCTTCGCTCTGGATCAGGCCATCGGCGTCGATATTGCGACCATCATTGGCTATATGGCTACCTATCCCGGAGCTATCTACCCGGACGCTTTTGGTCAACGCGACGCTATGGTTCGTCTGATCGAACTTTGGCGATCGGATGTCGATACATCGGCCTGAATGCTGGATGCTGATCCCTTAGCTCCAATGTCTTAGAGGATAGAGGGATTGTCGGCGGGCGCGAAAGCCAATCGCGCGAAGGAGATCCGCCATGTCCGATCACTACATCATGACCACCAACAGCCAGTACCCGCAGACTTACGTCGCGGAAGGCACCGACCATGCTAAGGCTCTGGCGGACTATCGACAGAAAGACCCCGAAGCCTTCCTCGTTACCTGCGATGCCTACCAGAAGGGCGAAGTCGAGCGGACGATGGCCAAGTTTCCGCTCACGCGCGTCACTGAGCGGTTCTACGATCACATGCTCGGCATCCTGCCCCCGATCTATAGCCGCTTCAGCCCCGGTTGGTTCGTCAGCGAAGCCGTCGTGCAGCGCGTCTACACGCAGTTCATCGAACACAAGGGCCGCTACTATGCCGGCCATGCCAACCTTAGCATGACCGACCGCAAATGCTGGACGATCGCCGACATCGAGGCGCTCGAGGCGAGCGGCAATGTCACTGAGGTCGACTGGTTCTCCGAGGCTCCAGAAGCGGCCTGAAAGTCAGGGCATCAGAGTGGAGGGGGAAGGGGGGATCGAGCGCGGGAATGCGCTCGGTCTGACCCGGAGCCCTACCATGACCTACGACGTCCCGTTCCGTCACATGCAGGCGATCGACCCCAGCAGCCTGACCACCATCACCGCGACGCTCCACGCCCTCAACCGGGCCATGGAAGATTGCCGCATTGCTGGCGTCGATCCCGATCACGACCCGGCGATCGCGCTTCTCGCGCGGCATTTCTCGTCCGTCACCGCCAACCGCGCCGATGATGAGAGCCTGCGCTTCGCCTGCAGCCACCGCATGGCCGAACTCGAACGCTTCCCTGCGCTTCTCACCCTCGCGGTGCGCGGCGTCGCCCATGACCGGGTTGCCAAGGAGCGCTTCCACGCCGACGGGCGCAAGGCCATGAAGGCCCTCGCGCTGGAAATCGGACTCGCCCCCGGCAGCTTCAACATCAGCTCCACGCCCAGCGATCCCGCGATCGCTGGATATGTCGCGCTGTCGAGCGATGACATTTCGATCATGCTCAGCGTGGGCCCGCTCCATGAGGGCAACGAGGTTCAATACTTCGCCAAGCGCGGTCCTGCAGCCGGTCAGAAACTACGCTTTGCCCCCATGCGCGATTTCGTCCGGCGTGCCCGCTTTGCCGCCCGCATCCGTCGCGATCTGCGCCTCGATGCCATCGCTGCGTCGCTCGCGCCCGTCGAGACCGCGGCGCCGATCAGCCACGAACCCATCGCCGCTTAGGGAGACATCCCATGCTCACCACCCAACAGGTTGTCGATCAGGTCCGCAGCGATGCCGCACGGATCGAACGCTTCGTGCAGCGCCGCGAGACTTTCCTCGATGCGCTGGACTGGACAATGCTCACTTGTGAACAGGTCCATGATGCTGCCATGCTGGACTTCATGCTGGAAGATGACCTTGCCGAAGCCCTCCAGCGGGTTTCCATGGCGGAAAGCCTCGCTGCGATGGGGCTTCCCCTCGTCCCCACCTTCATCCGCTACAATCCGTTCCCGCGCCCCTGGCACGCGGAATGGCTTGCCTTGGCGAACTGACCGGAGATCCACCCTCATGAGCCGATACGATTTCGCCGGGAAGGGCGTCGCAAGCAGCGTTGCCATCGGATACGACCGGCCCCTGTCGACATTCTTCGTGCAGGTCATGCAGCCGCATCCCCGCATCGACGGCGAGGAAGCAACCTACATCTGGAAGGGTAGCGCCCCCGGAGAGCTTCCCACCGCTGCAGACGCAATCGCTGTTGCGGCCGAATATGCCGATCTGCCCAAGGATCTTGGCGCGAAGCTGGAAACCGATCGCCTGAAGACGCTCGGCACCTTCGACGGTCCCGCCCAGCTGGCCGCCAAGCCTTTCATCCAGCCATCGCCGCCGCCGATCCACACCGAGGCCGAAGCTCGCGAGGCAGGCTACACACGCGCCGTCGTCGCCGACAGTTCCCATCACACCCTCGAATTGCTGATCGAGCCGGGCGCCGACCTCGATTCCACGTTCCTCGCTTTCGACCGCAGTGAGAACGAAATGCTCCATGTGCATGGCTGGAACTTCAGTATCGAGCCTGAAGCCCCTTGAGATGAGGGGGAAGGGAACGGGCGATCCATGGAGGATCGACGGAGGTTCCCTTGTCCTACACCATCGACATTGGCGCAGCGCCCGCGAACGCCGACTGCGCCCAGCTTGGCCAGACCCCCGATTTCGAGCGGGTCAATCGCTTCGAGATCGACGCCTACCGCATCGGTATCATCGCGATCCATGGTCTTCCCCCTGAAGGCTGCCGCCTCACCAGCAAGTCGAACCGCCACGATTTTGGCACCTACCGCACTCTCGTCCTGCATATAGACGACGAGAACGACGCTGCGGTCGCCGCCTATGCCGAGGCCGTAGAAGACGGGCTGGGCTCCTGGATCGAGGCCGCGATTGCGTGCCCCGTCGAATATGACGGCAATGTCGCCAGCATTCCGAGGCCCGAACTCGACGAGGTGACGATCGGCGCGCTGCTGACCACGCGCCCAGGCGCCAACGGCCGCTTCGCGATCCCCGCATTCGAGAAGATCCACACCAACCTTTCGGCTGCATTCCCCAAGCTCGCCGAGGCCGCCCGCGCGCGCCTCGCCGGCGATGCCGCCTGACCGCGCAGGAGATCCATCATGGCGAACAACTACCTCACCAGTTCCTTCATCCTCGACATGAGCGCCGACGATGCCGAAATGGTCAGGCTGGCGCAGCGCGCGAGCGAGATCGTCGAAGACCCCTGCATCAGCGATACAGGGCGCCACCTCGCATACGCCGACCTTGGGCCGCGCTTCGCCGCGCTCTTTCCCTCCAAGGACGATGACGATTTCGGGAGCTTTCTCTACCTGTTCGACGATCCCGACTTCCCGACGTTCGACTGCAGCATCGTCATCAGCGAACCCGATGCCGAAGGGCAGTGCCAGGTCAGCTTCAGCGGCAACCAGTTTGGCGTCGATCAGGTCGCGAACCTGATTTTCGTCGCGTGCAAGTCCGCACTCCCTTGCGCGTTCTCATGGGCCCATACCTGCGATGCGCTGCGGCCCGACGAGTTTGGCGGAGGCTGCGTGATCATCACCGAAGCCGGAATCGATTTTCACAGCACGACCGGGATCATCGGGCGAGTGCTCGGCACCGGCGCCGGGGCCTCCGAGACCCCCAAGCCGGTATTCGACCCGGCACTTGTGACGATCGAGCAGAAGCGCTTCAGCCATACCCAATGGGAAATCCTGGTCTGCTACAACGGCCAGCATATCGAGCAGTATGGCGACAAGATCGAGTTGGCCGGAAAGGAGTATCGAGGATACCCGCGCGAGGTGTGGATGGCAGTCGCCTACCGCGAAGCGATCGCGCGTGACATGGCCAGCAGGCTTCCCGTCGTCGAGGAAGCCGCGATCACCGCCCATCTGAACACGCGCTGATCCCATGCTGCACCAGCATCTGCAGCCTGCCGGCGCCACGCAGGCAGGACTGACTTCGCTCGCCCTGCCTGCCGAGATCCGCGCCGCGATCAAGGCCGGGGCCTGGATCGTCTTCAACGTCTCGGGCGGCAAGGATTCCTCCGCCGCCATGTTCGCCGTCTCGATCGTGCTCGACGGGCTCGGTCACCCTCGAAACCGCCGCCTGGTCATCCATGCCGACCTCGGCCGCGCCGAATGGGACAGCACGCCCGCCATGGTCGAACGCCTCGCAGCGCTTGCGGATCTTCCGCTCAGCGTCGTGCGCCGCAGTGCCGGAGACCTGTTCGACCGCTGGGCGCAACGCTTCGAGAACGGCAAGCGCCGCTACGAGGCGCTCGAAACCTACAACCTGATCGGGCCGTGGTCATCGGCCTCGCTGCGCTTCTGCACCTCAGAGGCCAAAGCCCATGTCATCGGCCCGCACCTGGCTCGCACGCTGCGCGGCGAAACGATCATCAACGTGCTCGGCATCCGCCGCGACGAAAGCAGCGCACGATCGAAGGCGCCGGAATGGAAAGCCGATACGCGCTACGCCAGTGCCGGCAATGCCCATGGCACGCGCATGATGCTCTGGCATCCCATTGTCGAGTGGAGCACCGCCGAAGTCTTCGCGGCCCATGACCATCTCGGCATTCCGCTCCACGAAGCCTACACCTGCTACTCCAGTTCGCGGCTTTCCTGCCGGTTCTGCATCCTGCAGTCGATCGCCGATGCCCGCGCTTCAGCCAGCGCTCCTGCGAACCGCGATGCATTGATCCACCTTTGCGGCCTCGAGGCGCAGTCCACCTTCTCATTTCAGCCCACCCGCTGGCTTGCAGATACCGCGCCCGATCTACTCCCGCATGACCTGCAGATCCGCATCGCAGCCGCGAAGATCGACGCCCAGCAGCGGCGCGAGGCCGAGGGCGCGATGCCCAAGGGCCTGCGCTACGTGAAAGGCTGGCCGCCGCGCTTGCCGACCATGTCCGAGGCCGCGGCCATAGCCAAGGCCCGCGCGCCGATCCTCGCGCGCCACCACCTCGCCAACCGCTTCCCGACAGCCCGCGCCGTGCGGGACCGCTTTGCCGACCTCATCGACCAGCGCCGCAGCGCCTGACCTATCGCGAAAGGATACTGTCATGACCTCTTCCACAGAGCATCCCATCATGTCCCAGGCCGAGGCCGTTGCGCTCGGCTTCGCCGGCTTCAACGACGTGCCCCACAAGCCGATCGACGTCCCCGATGGCGAATACACCATTACCGCCAGAACGAGCGACGGCCGCCGCGTCACCTTCTGTTTCCTGCCCGATCGCGAGCGCAGCCCTGCCGGGTTTGTAGACATTCAGTACCACGACGCCGGGACATCTATCCCGAACGCCAATGGCGGGCATTCGCCGACTTTCAACGCCTTCGGCATCGGACGGGGCGGACGCCATATCCTCGACTCTCGCCCGCTGGATGAAGCCGATCGCCCCTCCATTCTCGTGCTGATGCTCGACAAGGCCGGAAACGAGGCCAAACCGTCGCCGCGCGCGAAGTCGCGAACCATTGGCGGCCGCCGCGAGGTTTCGTGGAGCTTCGGAGAAGGCACGATCTTCCCCGGCTACACGGACGACAGCGAGTGGAACGGCTTCCTCAACATCACCGTCGATGAAGCCACCTGGCCGCATGTACGGGCAGAACTTCTTTCGAGCGCCGACGGCGACCGCAAGCTGATCGCATCGGTGAACACTCTGAAGGCCGAGGCCGGGTTCGTATCGCTCGCCTTCGGCTACACCACGCAGGAAGTCGAAACGCGGTGGGCTTTGCAGTTCCCCGACTATCCGATTGCCTGCATGCCGCCCATTCCGGGAGACTGGACGGACAAAAGCTGGCGCAACGACACCAAGCCCAGCTTCGAAGTCTGCACCGGGCCGATGGGCGAGCCAGTCGAAATGTGGATCGACTATCCCGAAGCCGCGCTGCGCGAAATTGCGAGCGAGCCGCGCTTTGGCCTCTATCGCCGCAATGCGGAGGACGAGCTTGAGGCCATCTACACCGGCGAGGATTACGCCGAGGCCATGGAACATGCCAACCGCGAGGCCCTTGCCTGCGCCTTCGCCAAGGCGCTCGCCCAGGAACTGACGCCTGACGAATGGCAGACCATGCGGCTCACCAACCAGACGATCACGCCGGGGTGCTGCGCTTCGCATAATTTCCTCGACGCCAACGTGGTCATGCTGGCCGTATGGCTGACCTATCGCGGTGATCAACTGATCGCCCGAGGCGCGATCAACGACATCGGCGATGACCTCGATCACGTCAACGCAGCATGGGCGATCGCCAGGGAGCGCTACATGACTGCCAGCGCCGAAGGCGAACGCTTCGACCTCTGGCGCTGTACCGGGCTCACCGTACCCGACCTCTCCGCCGCAGGCTGCGAAATGGGCGACAATGACCCCTGTATCCGGCCTGGCCGCGTCTACGAGCCCGGCCACATCGAACTGGATGAGGAAAAGGGCCTCATCGTCACCGTCGGCAATTCAATCCGCACCTTCGAAAACCAGATCGAAGCCGAAGGCCACCTCTGGCGGGCCTATGCCGCCTCCGAGTTCAGCCAACAGCCCGAGGCCGCAGGCTGATCGGGGCTCCAGTGCCGAATTGAGGGGAGGGGGAGGGGACAGGCGAGCAACCCGAAAGGAGCCGACCATGTCCAACGTCCTCAAACTTCCGGGACCGCCAGCGCCCCCGCGCTGCGCGGTTCCCATCGGCAAAACCTGCAATGGCCCCCTCGAACTGGACCTCGCCCGCGTCCTTGCCGGACGCATGCTGGTCCAGGGCGGGTCCGGCGCCGGCAAGAGCCAGACCATGCGCCGCATCGTCGAAGAAGCCTTCGACTATGTGCAGACCATGATCGTCGATCCCGAAGGCGAGTTCGGCAACCTTGCCGCGCATATCGGAGCCACCACGATCAAGGCCGCCGAAATCGCCGCCGATGGCCTGACCGCCGCAGCGACCCGCGCCAGGCACCACCGCATCGCCCTCCATCTGGATCTCACCGACCTCGATCCCGAACAGCGCATCATCAAGGCATCGGCCTTCTTCGCCGGCCTTGTTGGCGCCCCGCGTGAGGACTGGAAACACACCGTTCTCGTCGCGATCGACGAAGGGCACCTGCTCGCGCCCCATCAGGCCGGTTCCGCGCAGGACGCGGAAACCCGCCGCCTTGGCGTCGCCACGCTCACCGACTTGTGCGCCCGAGGCCGCAAACGCGGGATCGCACCCATCATCGCGACCCAGCGCCTCGCCAAGCTCTCCAGCTCCGTCGTCTCTGAGCTTCAGAACTTCCTCATCGGCATCAACGTCTTCGACCGCGACATCCTGCGCGCGGCCGACATTCTGGGATTCAGCCGCAGCGAGGCCGAAAAGCTGCGCACCCTGCGCGCTGGCGAGTTCTACGCCTTCGGTCCCGCGCTCACCCGCACGCCGCTGCTCGCCAAGATCGACCAGACCATCACCGAACATCTCGGCGCCACCCCGGATCTGCACGGCGCGGCCGACCTCGACCATGCCGAGGCCCAGAAGCTGCTCGACCTCGAGCATCTTCGCGAAACACCGAGCCGACGCGACGAAAGCCTGAAGGCTCGCGGCAGCCGCGCCCTCGACGCCTTCCTGCTCGATCCCATCGCGCCGACCGCAACGGCGGTCTGCCTGGCCTTGAAGGGGATTTCTCCCAACGCCACGACCGCCAACGAACTGGCCAAGCATCTTTGCATCACGCGCGAAGCCGTGGATCAGGCGCTGGACGTCCTTTCAGCGCTCTCGGCCGTCGATACCATGCCACGCGGCGATGACCGTATGGCGCGCCTCCATACGCGGCTGCGCGCCCGTCTCAGCGATGTCCATGTGGTCGGCCTGTCATGACTGACGACACCGCCCCCATCATCGTCGAACTTGTCCCGCTCGCAGCGCCGGTGCCCACGCCATCGGCGCCGCTTGGCGAAATGCAGTATCGCTCGGACAGCTGGACCCCGTCCGAGGTCCGCACCCTGCGCCAGCTATTCAACGATGACACCCTGCTGCAGGAAATCTCCGAGGCCCTGGGCCGGGGCCTGCAAGGTGTCAGGGACAAGGTTTGTACGCTTGGCCTGCGCCGCCATTCAACGCGGCCGTGGGGTGAGCTTGAAGATCACGAACTGATCCAGACTTACGGGCAGGAGCCCGCTGCGACGATCGCCGCGCGTCTCGGCCGCTCCTGCGGTGCGGTCTATACCCGCGCCGCATTCCTTGGCCTCAGCGAAGAGGCAGCACCGCCATGGACGCCGTGGGAAGATGCGCAACTTCGTGCCGGCTTTGCGGCCGACATTCCGACAGCACAGGTCGCGCTCATCATCGGCAGACCCCATGCCGGCGTCTACAGCCGCGCAGGCAAGCTAGGCATCAAGCACGCGAGCACCCCTAAAGGCTGGACCAACGCCGAGATCGAACGCGCCATCGAACTCGTGCAAGCCGGTCACACCTACACCCAGATCGGCACGATCCTTGGCACGGAAGGCTTTGCCGCCCGCACCAAGTCGTCGCTTCAGGGGCTTATGCAGCGAACCGGGCAGGGGAAGGGCTGGGGCCGCGTCTGGATGCCCGAGGAAGATGAACTTCTCATCAAAGCCTACCGCGACAACGCCAGCCTGACACCTTTGCGCAACCTGCTCGGCCGATCGGTCTTCTCGATCCGCTGGCGCGCGGAATACCTCAACCTTCGCGGCACCCATGCCCGATCCAAAGGCTTCCGCCTTGGCCCTGACTGGTCCGAGGCCGATGAAGCATGGCTTCGCCGCGACTACGGCAAGATCCCGACACCCGAACTGGCCCGGCAGATGGGCCGCACCCGCGCCGCCATCTTCACGCGCGCCAATATCCTTGGCCTCGTCCACGAAGGGCGCCAGCGCTGGACGCCTGACCATCTGGCCGCGCTGCGGATCGCGCATGAGTATGGCATCAGCCTCGCAGACCTTGCCGCCGCGCTTCGACGCGAAACGGGCGCCCTCCACAAATATGCCGGTAAGCAGGGCCTCATCTTCGGCCGTCGCCGCCGCTGGCCACAACCGCCGACCCTCGCTGACATCCTGAATCTGCCCGAGGCCGCGAAAGGAAAGGGGGAGGGGTGAAGGCGAAGGCAAGGATTTTCCGCGCCAGCAGGAGATGCAGCATGTGCCCTGAAACCACACAGATTGCCGAACCGAACCCGAACGCAGGCATCACACTCGTTCTCTGGCCCGACGGAACCTGGTGCTGGGGCGACGACTTCGATCCCGCCGATTACTCGTTCATGTCGGACGATTACGAGGTCATCGACATGGGCGACATGCCGCGCGTCGAACGGCTTGCCCGCGAGGACGCGCAGCTTTGCGCGGATGTCCTCGAAGAACTGCGCTGAGGGCCGCGACATGGTAGACCGCGTTTCCGCGTCGATCACAATCGGCGGCACCATCAGCCTCTCCCTCTGGAAGAGCCTCACGGCCGCGATCGCGGCCGAGGCCCTGTCCGCCGAGTGGGACGGCGAGCCATTCAACGAGAGCGACCTTGTCGAAGGCCAGCCCTTGCGCCTCTACGCGCACGAAGTCGCCAATGGCTGCTTCAAGGAACTGGAGCCCATCTGCGAGGCCCATGGCGTGCCGTTCGTGCGCTCATCCTGCGGTTACACCGGGCAATGGGGCCCGGAGAAGGTCATCTTCACCGGGACCGGCGATCCCATCGTCTATCTCTGCAGCGAAGGCGGCACCGCCTACGTCGACCGCGCCAAAATCGAGGGTTTGGGCAGTCTCGATGCGGTGAACGCCTATCTGGACGAGGCCGATTTCGCTGTTCCTCCGATCGTCATCACCGACGAGGCCGGGGAGGGCGCCTCGATCGTCCCTCCCGTCGCTCTCGCCCAGGCCGTCCACGTCGCGCCTCCGCTCGAGATCGCCAGAGTGCTTGTCCTCAGCACGCGGCATATGAGCCCCGCGACGGCTGCAAACTGGATGCCGCACTGTCCCTGGACCTGCTTCGACAAGGACGACTATGGCTGGTTCATGCACGTCTGCGATGACGTCGGCATAACCGAGGCAGAGGGCGTCCCCGCCGAGATCCGTTCGGCCATCCACGTCGCCAAGCGCGAAAGCTGCGCATGGATCATGTGGGACTGCGATGGCCCGCAGGTCGACGAACTGCCGGAATACGAGTGGTGACACGCTCCGGGCACCTCCCCGCGAAGCAGCTGCAGAGCGCTGCCAAGGCCGTGGACGCGGGAAACCGCGTCCCGGACTACCTCCTGCCACCCCGAGCCCCGAACGTCCTTGCCTATGGCGTGGGTGTCGATTCCACCGCACTCCTGGTCGAACTGGAAGCTCGCGGCGAAAAGCCTGACCTTGTCATCACGGCCGATACCGGCGTCGAGAAGCCGGCCACTTACGAGTACCTCGACGTGATCCGGCCCTGGATGGCTGCACGCGGTATCCCCTTCGAGATCGTTCGCTATCAGCCCCGCCGCTTCAAGCACTGGCCGCCATATTACTCCCTGCTCGAAATGGCGCTCACCAATGCGACCTTGCCCAGCAAATCGCTCGGCGGTTCGTCCTGCAGCCTCAAATATAAGAAGGCGCCACAGGACGCCTTCCTGAAGACATGGCAGCCAGCGATCGACGCATGGGCGAGGGGCCAGAAGGTGACGCGCCTGATCGGCTTCGATGCCGGGAAGCGCGATACGCTGCGCTACACCCACGCTGCCAAGATCGACGATCCGCTCTACGACTATCGCTACCCGCTGCGCGAATGGGGCATGGACCGCGAAGCCTGCGAACGGCGCATTGCCGCAGCGGGCCTTCCGGTTCCCCCGAAATCGAGCTGCTGGTTCTGCATCGGGATGACCCCGCCCGAGGTCCGCGACCTACCAGTATGGTGTCTGCGCCTGATCGTCCTTGTCGAAGCGCGCGCAGCGCCGCGCCTCCACACGGTCGAAGGTCTCTGGCGCAAATCCACCCGCGCGAGGCCAGGGCGCATGACGGACTTCATCCGCCATGAACGGCTGCTGCCCACCGACGACATCGACCGGATCATCAGCGAAGCCCCGCTAGACCTGATCCAGTTTCAGGACGTCGCCGCCTCGATCCCCGTCGACGAGCGCCCGACCATGCGCAGCTGGATCGAACGCTTCAATGCTGCCGTGCCCGCATCGCAGCGCCCCCGTCTCGCCGCCTGACCCACAGGAGAATTGCCATGTCCCTTGCAACCGTCGCAGCCGGCATGTCCGAACGCGAAATCATCGCCCGTCTCAACGATCGCTGCCGGCACGGTCTCGACCGTACCGGGCGAACCGTTATTACCCGCACCTGCCTCGGCACCTTTGCCAACAACCCGGTGGCCGAGGTTGTGGCCCAGGCCCAAATCCTCGCCGAGGTCCGCAAATTCACCTATCCCGACGACGACAGGACCGAGCGCGATCGCGGCCAGATCGAATACCGGGGTACAACCGTCTATTTTCATATCGACGCCTATGACGCCGATTTGAAATGGGGATCGCCTGACCCCACCGACGCCAGCGTTACGCGCCGCGTCATGACAATTATGGTCCGCGAGGATCTTTGAGCGGCGATTGCAATTCCGCGTATTCCGTATTATACGGAATGTCGATAATTGTAAGAATTGCGCGGTATCTGCGCGATAGCAGGAGATCAGGCCATGAGCTTGTCCATCGAAACCTTCCGCTCGAGCGAAGTCTCGAAGCGCTTCGGCTTCTACTACGATGAAGCCATGACCCACCCGATTGCGGTCGAACGCAATGGCGCCGCGCGTGTCGTCATGCTTCCTGCCGCAGAGTACGAGCGCCTGGCGCGCCTCGATCACATCGCGCTCGCTCCCGAAGAACTGAGCGATGATGCGTTCAACGCGATCGCCAATGCCCAGCCTGTGTCCGAGTCCTACGATGCCAACAAGCTCCTGGACTGAGCCGCGTCCCGGCGAGGTCATCAATTATCTCTACCTCTGGCGGCATGAGCACGACCGGGGCGAGGAAGAGGGCCGTAAAATTCGGCCCTGCATGGTCGTTGGCACGTACCTGAAGCACGGGCGCCTGCGCGTCATCACGGTGCCGCTGACGACGCGCGATTATTCGCCCGAGCACTCGCTCGAACTACCGCCGCGCGTGATCGAGCATCTTCGCCTGGATACGCGAAGCCGTATCGTCTGGAACGATGTGAACGAGTTCACATGGGTAGGGCCTGACGTTCGGTCCGGTGCCAACGGCACCCCGGTAATTGGCGCCATGCCCGAGAAAATCTACCGCCAAGTCGCTGCCAACATCCTTGCGCGCCGGGTGAAGATCACGCACCGGACGGAATGAGGTCTATGCAAACGGCCTCATTCCTGACCATCAGTGCCTTCGGGACCATCGTCGTGGCCGCGACGATCATGGGCAACTTTGGCCTGACCCCGTTGGGGAAATGGTCCTTGCGTCTGGTGGGTGTGATTTTGATCGCGGCAGGCTTGCTGCTCGCCTGAAATAAGTTGCCGGCGACGGGCCGGTCGCGTTTAGCCCGCCGCCTTCGGGCGCCTTAACATCTATTGGGTTTAGATCAAGTCGGCGGTCAGCCGATGGATCAAATCGTCATAATTCTAACGGACCCCTAAAGGTCGATATTCCGGCGCTCGATTTCATCGATCACTGCCTGTTCAAAATCAGACAGGTTTTCGCCGTCTTCGACTTTATCCCATGCATCGACCAACTGTTCGTCGGTCATCTGTTTCGGGTCCATCATCCGTGTTCCTCTGCCATCGCAGGGCGATCATCCCATGTGCGCGGGCGACGATCAACGTCCATCTGGCCCGGCGCGATAATAACAATTATGTTAAATAACAGATACTTAGAGCGATATTCGTTCTAGGCCGTCGTCCGCTATCGGTCAACACTGACGATGCACGCGGCGATCCCACCAGCCCTGAGGAGAAGCCAATGCGTGAGCAATCCCGCAACGAGAAAGATTTGGGCATCCGGTATCTGCGGATGGCGCTTGAGTACGGCCGCGCTACGCGCGCATTGGTTCACGCAAGCCAGTGTGAAGCCCCCTTCTGGCATTCTGTAGGCCACGCCCTGGAGCTATCTTTGAAGTCGCTGCTGAAGAAGCACGGCTTCGATGAGATGGACCTGATGCAGTTCATCAACCACGACCTTTATAGGGCCGAGCGATCCTTTCTCCGCCAGTGCCCAGACTCCAAGCTGATCTCGTCCGACGCATCACGACTTATTCGCCAGGTGTCGGAATACCATGCCCGTCTGGATTTCAGGTATCCGTGCTTGTTCCCTATCAGTTCACTGCCCGACCCGGCTGATGCTGAAAGGGTGCTCGATGCTCACCTCATGGCGATCAGCGGCCATTTTGGGATCATTTCCCATGGGCGAGGATAGCAAACCCCTTCACGTTGATGGCGTGCGATACGATCGCAAGATCGCAACCGCTTCGGCAGATGAGTTCGGTGAACTTATGGCGATCCTACGTTCCGAGCCTGAGCCAGTGCGCCCCCTCACACCTGACGATCATTGGCGCAGAGCCTATCAGCACGACCAGCAAAACAAGCGTGTCGTCGGTTCACAAGGCGACTTGTTCAGCACGCGCACCATCACGCATTACCGCCGTCATCGCCCTGCCCCTGAAGTTGAGGCGCAGGCCACGGAATCGATCGAGGCAAAACTCGAACGCATCAAGGATGATCCATTTGCCACCTTCGGCCCGGAACGTGCGGATCGCCCCGCCTATCTTTCCAAGGACGAAAAGGCTGCGATCGTTCGTGGAGCACAAAACTGGCTCCGGGTGCGGCAGCGTGTCCGCATCGTCGATGCACCTGGGGCGGTAGATCCTGAATATGGACCGCACCTGTTCCTCGGCCGCGAAGGCGTCATCTGGAAATTATGCGACGGCACCTTCGATGACCACTGTTATGTGTTTCTCGACCCCGTCGGCGCCGAACGAACGGCCAAGATCCGAATGGTCGAATTGCGCGACATCGAGCCAATCTCATGAGTGCCCGGCAACCCGACCTGTTTCACGGGGACAGGAAACCACCCCGTACTCCTCCACCAAATCGATCCTACCGGAAAACCGTCAAAGCCAGCACGAAGCCCTTTGCCTGGGAAAGCATGGCCTCATGGGTTCGCCATATGAACCGTCTCTTCGCGATCGAGGCCCCCAGCTCGGATCACTACGAGCGCGTCCGGCAAACCGCCCGCGAACTCACCGTCGAGCGCATCCGGCTATGCCGGCACGCCGACGATCTGGCCCGCTGCGAAGTCATGCTGGCCCAAGCCAACTCCGGTTGGCTCTACGGCCTTGATCGAGCCTTCACGCGCGCTGAGCGCGGCGAGCGCCTCGTTGAAGTGCGCAATCGCATCGTCCTGCTCGGCCTCGGCCGTGCTGCGCCCAGGACGAAAGGACCGCGTCTCGATCCCGCCAGATTACCCGATGACGCGCTTCTGCGGCTGATCCAGAGCCACGCCGATCGGCATGTCGTCGTGGCATTACGGGCCGAACGCGAAAGGAGACTGCAAACAATAACGGGGCCGAAACCGTAGCAGCGGCTTCGACCCCGTCGATTGAATGAGACCCATGCATTACCGTGGATCAACCAGAGCAACGCCTGAACGTCGACTCCGGCTCCATCCATAATAGATCGCAATGGGTCAATTTAACATGAACGAACCTGCATGGCTCGTTCCCGCGCATTTGCGCACATCACCCGAAGGACATCACCCGAAGGAAAACCTATGACTATCTCGTCTCTCTCAGCTCGCCGCCGCCATCTCACCTCGTTCGAGAAGTGCTATGCCGTCGCCTGTCAGCTTCGCGACACCACCGGCGCCGACCAGTTCGTCGTGCGCACCGACAACCCTTTACAACCCTTCCGCGTCTCGCGGCATCAGCCACTCGAACCGGAAACCATCCTTGCGCTCGTAGCCTGAGCGCTCAATTCCAGACCGTCTGATCCGCCACCATTTCGGCGGGCGTCTTTCCGGCCACCAGATTGCGCGCCGAAACATGCAGCACTTGCGCCCCCGATTCACGAACGGCCCGAGCCATGTAGGCGCGACGGTTTGCCAGGATCGCGAGCCAGCGCATATCCTTCACGGTCTCTTTCAGATCCCGTTCGCACGTCAGATACCACAGCTTCATCTGCAGCGGGTTCTTGTCCTTGAGGATTTCCTCAAAAGCCAGATAGCCCTCGCCATAGCGCACGTCCTTGCGGTCGTCGTTCCACAGGTCGAAATAGGCATCGGCCATTTCACGGGTCGCGAAATATCCGGCATCCAGGCTCTCACCCACAAGGGCTCCCGCCAGCAGCCGGCGAACAGGTCGAAGTTCGACATCGTTCACCGCGTCCATCAGGGGCAGATCGTAATTGTACCCCTCCAGTACGTCCTTCATCTTCATAGGTTGTCCTCCTTCGGTGAGACCTATGGGCAGGTTAGAACATTAAGTGAACGTCCTAGTCAAGGCTCATACCATCATTCAAATGACCGGAGATTTCATTTTCGAGAACTTAGGTCTCGCATGAAATTAACCGTTCGTTAGGAATTGGAACTCAAAACTCGCCCGGTGAGCGAGAAGCAGTCTTGTTCCCCGCCGGTCTGGCAATTCCCGATACCCCCTGTCCCATTATATTTGCCAGACCGGCAACCCGCACCGCGAGCGGTGCGGTCCCAAAACCCCATGGCACCTTGAGGAAAGAGGGACGCGGAGGATAAGCTGTCCGCTATTCGAAAGGCTGGGGAATATGGATCTGGTTAGAGACGCTGGGAATCTCGCTGGCTGGAGCACGGCAATGGAGTTCCATCGCATGCTCACATCCCTTGAAGATCTCACCGCGACTATGCAGCCCTGGCGCGATTTCGATCAGACATTGGAAGCACTGCGCAATGGTCTCGCTCACAGATCGATCCAGAACGCCATCAGCCCCCAATTCCTGATCCTCGAGCGTCTGGCTCTCGAGCCACCATTTTTGCATCCGTACCGCAATCCCGCCATCTATCTCGACTGCCAGATCAACACGAGCGGCCACTTTGAGATTTTCTGGAAGCCGCGGGTCTACACCGAAACCGAACACGGTATCCCGATAGATCGCGGTATCGACTATCATGAAAAACGGCTTGATAAGTCTCGCGATTGGGGCCGCCGACCCGACACCGAAATTCTGCGCATCAGGGATTTCGCCGCGATCGCCGGATACGCGCAAGGTGCCAGCTGCGACGTTGACGACACCAAGACGTTCTGCGCGCGCGTCATTATCGTCATGATCGCCAAAATTTACGAAGAAGCTCGCCGTATCTTGTCGTTCTCGGCCGAAGTCGAGACGCTCCGGTTCCCCGATTTTTCATTCGATCCCGCTGCCGAGCTTCTGACTGGACCCATGATGTCCATCGGCCCGGCTCACCCGGAAATGGAAAGTGAACCCGCATGAACGACGCCCTCCCTCTCGCTATCCTGTTCAGCGTCGTACCCATGGCTCTTGTCGTGGCTTCAACGCGCGCCTCGGGCATCTTCCAGCTTCGCCCCGCTGGCGCGCCACCCCTGACACGATACGAGCGCTGGCGCCGCTTCGCCCTTCTCAACTGGCCTTGCCCGATCTTGGGGGTCTTAGGCGCATACATCCTGCACGCCTACTTCACCGAGACCGCGCCGTGGATGCTGATCTACGCGCTCAGCATCGCCACAATCCCAATCTGCGCCATCGGTCCCCGGCGCGCTGCATGGAGCCTACTGGCCGCCCTTGCGGCCGCCCTCGCCTATGCGGGCATCTTCATGAACATCTGACCGATCGCTGCGCGATCGCTCCTGCAGAAAGGATCACCGTCATGGAACCACTGCGGCACCTCGATCGAGACACGCGCCGCGCGCGCCTTCTCGCTGCACGCACCCGCCCTGTCGGTGGAATCAACCGGCGCGGCATTTTTACCGGCCATTGGGATCGCGGCGACGTCGTGCGCCAGTTTCGGGGCGGCAATGGATCATGGCTTGGCCTCGCGACCTACGTTGCGAGAGATCCCGCTACCTGATCGCGTAGGCCCTGGCTCGGCCTGAACGTCACCACACGGCGCGCGGACACCGGCACTTCAACGCCCGTCTTAGGATTTCGCCCGATCCGCTCGGCCTTATCGTTCAGCAGGAACGTCCCGAAATTCGTGATCTTGACGTTCTCGCCTGCGGCCAGCGCATCTGACATGCGCGCGAGGATCTGCTCCACCATGTAAAGCGCCTCATTCCGCGAAAGCCCAACCGTGCGATGCAGCGCTTCCGCAAGATCCGCGCGCGTCAATGTCGATCCTCATCTACCGGCATTTGTGATCTGTCCCCTTGCTCTGATGGTATATGGGCCCTGCGGGCCAACTGGTGCTCTTCCGCGTGTTTAGAGAGCCCTTATCCTCCTTAGGCCCGACACCGCTGCCGCAACGGCGCACCCTCGAGCGTCACCCGATCGAAGCTGAAGACGTGCTCGCGCGGGCTGTTTCTACACCGGCCGACAATGCGCCCCGGAAACTCAGCGCCACCCCGCTCCAGCATCACCGTCTCAGCATCGCATATCGGGCAATCTGCAACGTAACTCCTGACCACGATCGCCATTCGACCCTCGCGCCATTGCTCGCAATCGAGAACCACACCGCCATCACTGTCCGAAACGTCGCCCATCCCCAGCAGCAGAATGCGATCGGTGAACAACCGATTCCATCGGCGCGACAAGGACCAAAATATGCCGACCGGTACGATCAGCAGTGCGAGATACGTCATAGGGCCGACAACCACACCCTTTGACGCAAAATACAACGCCCATGACAGCGCAGCCATGAATAGCATGAAAGCAACGCATTGAACGACAAGTGGGGTCAGGAATAGCCACTTCCGGTAATCCGTAGCGTGCAAGCCCACTCCGGGATGAGTTAGACGCCCAACCAGTGACAGCGTCGGCGGGATCTCACTGGCTCGATAACGCAAAATTGATCCATCAAGCTGAAACGGAATCTCCTGCTCGGGTTCCTCAATAAGGCCCAAACGGTAGCGATATGGCCTGCGATCTTGGTCGCATTCAAACTCAAGCAATCCGGGCAGACCTTCCGAGAGGTAAGCACGGTGGGCATCGAACTGGCGTCGCAAATTCTTCTCTTTGGCCCACACGTTCGATAAGAAATCCGTCCTCCCAGGATCAGCCTCAGCGACAATCTGCGCTCGCGTGAACTCATCGGACCCGCCACGCGCGGACAGGATCACCAAGCCTTTCAGAAAATCCTGGATATCGCGACCATTGATCCGGCGTTCGATAGAGGTCTGTATTAACGCGATTTTCTCTGGAGATAGCTTCGCTTCTTCAAAGGTCTTCATAGTCCTTTAGACTTCGCCCCTCGCATGCGCCCCTTGGATGGCTCCAACGAATGGAGCCTAACATGCGTAGCGACGCTCTCAAGACACTCCCCCGGAAAATTAAACTCATCATAATCTTCGTGATGGTCGAGAAATTAAAAATGCGTGCGTCAACTATGATGACACGGCGCGAGTTTCTAAATCTCGCTGTTCGTTGTTTAGATTGCATGAGAAAATAGAGGTGTGGGTCATCTCGCCTGCGGCGAGACCGGGCTCTAGTCGCCTGCGGCTCCCGGAGCCCCTGCGGGTCTCCGCCCTGCGGGTGACGATCCCTTGCCCGGGCGCCCTGCCCTCGCCGTCAGCGGGCCTGCAACGGGCCTCAGAGGCCCTGCGCCGCGATGCGGCCCCCTAACCCTCTCAGCAGCCCTCCACCGCGCTCCTGGCCCACGCACAGCGCCAGTAGCCTGCGGCTGTTGTCGTCCCCTTCGGGGCCGGTTCCCTTGTCTATGCTGGGGACCGGCGAGGACGCCGATCCCCAGCACCAACCTCGCGCCAGGTCATTCACCACAAACTGCGCCACCCCCGCCAGTGTCCCGGCGTCGCACACCGGGTTGCTCAATCAAAAGCTGCCTCCAACCAAGCTGCGCTAGCCGGTCCGCGCTGGCTGGCTTTTGTCTGCTAGTCGCAGACAGCCAGCGCGGACCGGCAAGCTACGCTAGGTCGCAGCGCGACGTCTTTTGATCGAGCGATCCCCGGCGTGCCACTTGGGACACAGGCGAAGGTGGCTCCGTGTGCGGTGAATGACAACCGACCCCTTTGCGCTCTGTTGGTCAGTAATGACGGCCCTACCGGGCCGACGTTTCTTTGTAATGTCGCTACCGCGCCAACTATTTAGGCTCAGGTTCACCATGTACGGTAAATAGCTGTCAAGAAATCAATGCAGTTCAGTATTTAGAGTTTAGGGAGTAGAATTAGGGTGTCGGAAGGGAAGGGGAGACGCCCCGGACCAAAGACAAGGGGACAGGCCCCGCACTATAGGAGTAATAGCTATGAACATCGGTACTTTCGCCCTCAAGAATGGCCAGCTCATCGGTTCGATCGCAACCCTCACCGTCGACCTTGCCCGCCTTGGCCTTCGCCCCGTCGAAAGCGATAACGAGAAGGCCCCCGCGTTCGAGATCATGGCGCTTAACGTCGCCCGCAAGTGGGTGCAGGTCGGCGCGCTTTGGGAAGCGACCAGCAATTCCACCGGCGAGGTTTTCTATCAGGGCAGCCTCGACGATCCCAGCCTGCCCGAGAAGATGGCAATCATGGTCTTTGGTGACGACGAGGACGGCTATCGCGTCGTCTGGAACCGTCCGGCCCCCATGCGCCAGAACATGGACGGCACCCGCCAGACCCGCCGCCGCCAGCGTGACGACAATTTCGGTGAAGGCAACGCAACCGAAGATGGCCGCATCGCGCAGGGCGAAGAGGATCACGTCCCCGCGTTCTAACCCCCGACGGGAAGGGAGAGGTTGCACCCCTCTCCCGACCCTTTCGCTATCCCCTGCCAAGGATGATTAGTCATGACCAAGGAAACGAATAACCAGCGTTATAGCAGCTTTGCCGAACTGGCCAAGGCCATCGGCACGACGCCCGCCGAACTGCGCAAGCAGTATCTGGACAAGGCGATTGCCGACACCATGAACGGCGAGCAGGAAGCCGGAACCGCAGCCACCGCCGACGAGCTGGCAGCACTGGCGCGGGAGGCAGAGATTGCCGATATGATCGCGCAAGATGGCGTGTCCGATAGCTTCGCGCTGGCATTCGGTGACGTTAGCGCGCTTTCCATCCTTGATATGGGAGCCGAGCGGCAGGAACTCGACATGCCCGAAGCCGCCGAGGCGCAGGCAGAATGTCACGCCATCGTAAACACCATCTTTGACCTTTTCCGCGACACCCGCCTAGAGCCGAGCGCGCAGGCGATTGCATGGGGCATCGTAAATTCGTTTCACTACGAAGCCGACAAGCTGGCCCGCGAAGAGGACACCCTTTGCCGTGACCTGAAAAGCCGGATCGAGCAGGACGACCGCAGCGAAATCTATGCAACGGAAATGGAAGATTTGCAGATCCGTGCGCAAACCAAGATGGAACAGCGCGCCGCTATCGAATGCATGCGCGACTATGCCGCCGAGTGCTACCGTTCGCAGACCGGCCGCCCATGGAGCACCGCGCGCGGATCGAGGGTTTCAAGCGCCACCACCGCAAGCCAGATCGCATCGGCCGATTTCCTCAAGGCTCGCGCAACCGCCATGCGCGAGAAGCGCAACCCCACCGGCCCGCTTGTCGTCTTTTCCGGCGGTCAGGAATGGCACGACTATCAGCAGCTTTACGCCCGCCTTGACCAGATCAAGGCCCGCATTCCGAGCATGACCCTTTGCACCACCGGCCAGCGCAAGGGATGCGACGCCATCGCCGCAGCTTGGGCCGCACAAGCTGGCGTGCCGATTGTCACCTTTGCCCCCAACGCGCAGCGCTTTGGCAAGAGCGCAGGATTCAAGCGCAATGACCAGCTTGTCAGCCTCCGGCCCGTCGAAGCGATCATTTGCCAAGGCACCGGCATTCAGTCGCACTTGCTGGACGAACTGAAGGCCGCAAGCGTTCCGGTTCACGCCTTCCGCTACGATGCACAGGCACCCATGCCCGCCGAAGCCAAGCGGCAGCAATGGGGATGAGATAACAGGGGCGGACCAGCGCCGCCCCTACCCTTTCCTTGGCAGGAGCATCGGGCCAGCATCGGGGACTTCCCCGGCGCTGGCCCTTTGTCGTGCTCTTGTGCCATGT
>DASVMZ010000085.1:0-20185 GCA_036384115.1 Sphingobium sp. | reverse complement strand
AGGGCATTGCGCGCCCGCATCGCCGCCTCATAGCGGGCGCTGTGCGTGCCATGGTCGGGCCGCAGCGCCAGTACCAGCCGGTCGAGAAAGCGCCGCCGCCCGCCGGGGCTTTCGATGAACAACCGGTCCATCGCGGGAGTCAGCCAGCTGATCGCCAGATGTTCGGCCAGTGCGGTGGCGGCTGCTGCCGTGCCGTTCACCCGCACCTGCCGCCGGTCGGGGGTCGCGGCCAGCGTGCCCGTGCCGATCCGGGCGCCCGCCACGTCCGCCGCTATGCCAAAGCCGCCCGGCCCGTCCTGCCGGGCCATGTCGCGCAGCGCGACGCCGCGCAGGCCCCGTCCGGGGGCGAGCAGCGAGATGGCCTCCAATATATTGGTCTTGCCCGCGCCATTGTCGCCGGTCAGCACGATCATCGCGCTGTCGGGCAGGTCGTCGCCCGGCAGGATCAGCGCATCGCGATGGTTGCGAAAGTCGGTAAGGGCGAGGCGCGCGACAGGCATGGTCGCCCTGCTATGCCTCCCTGCGTGACAAGGGAAGAGCTGCGTGGCACTTAGGCGCGTGGGGGCTTGTTCTTGAAGGAGTGGATGATGCGGACGAAACTGGGCTTTGCCGCGCTGATCGCGGCTCTCACGCTGGCGCCGGTGCCCGCGCTGGCATCACTGGCGGTCGGCGCAAAGGCGCCCGACTTCACCACGCGCGGTGCAAAGGGCGGCAAGATTTTCACCGTGCATCTGGCCGATGCGCTCAAGAAGGGGCCTGTCGTCCTCTATTTCTTCCCCGCTGCCTTCACCACCGGGTGCACGGCAGAAGCGCGCGAATTCGCCGACCAGAGCGAGGCCTTCCACAAGGCTGGCGCGACGATCATAGGCATGTCCAACGATCCGGTCGATACGCTGGCCCGCTTCTCCAAGGAGGAGTGCCGGGACAAGTTCGCCGTCGCCTCCGCCGGGCCGGACATCATCACGGGCTATGATGTCGCCCTGCCGCCTGTCGAGGGGCGGCCGATGCTGGCGGGCAAGACCAACCGCACCTCCTATGTCATCGCGAAATCGGGTCGCATCGCCTATGTCCACAGCGACCTGAACTATAAGGATCATGTCACCGGCACGCTGGCGGCGGTCCGGTCGATCTCGACGAAGCAATAAGCCCCGGCCATGCCCCGCCTGCTGCGCCGGTGGGGCATGGCCATCCCCATCTTTGTACTTGTCCTGCTCCTCGCCGTCGCCGGCATTGTCTTCGGCGGGCGGGGGCAGGAGGGGCGGCTGATCGACGCAGGCGGCAGCCGCGTCTTCGTCGCCGATGGCGACACGCTCCACATCGGCGCGGAGACGGTCCGGCTCGCGCGGCTGGATGCGGTCGAACGAACCCAATTCTGCCTCGACGCGCAGGGCACGTCATGGAGTTGCGGGCAGACGGCGCTGGCCACCCTGGGCCGGATCGTGGCGCGCGGCGCCCTGCATTGCACCGCCATCGAGCGGGACCATTATGGCCGGACCCTGGCCCATTGCACCGTAGCGGGCGGGGGTGATGTCGGCGCGGCGATGGTCGAGGCGGGCTGGGCGGTAGCCGATGGCCCCCGTTACGCCGCGGAGCAGCAGGCCGCCCGCGCCGCGAAGCGCGGTATCTGGGCGGGCCGTTTCGAGATTCCCCGCATCTGGCGCGACCGGCACCGGATCGAACCGAAAATGGTGCGATAGGCGTAGAAGGCCATGGCGGGGTGCGATTACAGGATGGTTAGCAATTTCTTAGCGTAACTCTGGGAAGCATGGGTGCGCGCAACGAAAGCCCGAGACCTATGTCGCCTTCCCGCCCATCGCGGACATCCTCCGTCAAACGGAAATTCAGGCCTGTTCTGGCTGCGACGCTGATCGTGCGGGACGAGGCCCGGTGCATCATGCGCTGCCTCGACAGCATCCGCCCCTGGGTGGATCGCATGGTGGTGCTCGATACCGGCTCGACCGATGGCACGGCCGATCTCGCGCGGGGGGGCGGAGCGGATGTCCATCACCTCGACTGGCCCGATAATTTCTCGGCGGCCCGCAATCATATGCTGGATCTCGCCGATGCCGACTGGACTTTGGTCATCGACGCCGACGAATGGCTGACCTCTGGAGGCGAAGCCCTGCGCGCATGGTGCGATGGCCCGCCGCGTCTGGGCAAAATCTGCATCCACAATGGCTTCGATGGTCTGGCGACCGGCTCGGTCGCGCCGCCGACACAGTTCAGCCGCAGCTGGGTGAGCCGCCTGCTGCCGCGCGGCGTTCGCTATGAGGGGCGGATTCATGAACAGCCGGTGTCGCCCCTGCCGCGTGGCCGCCTCGACCTCCATCTGGGCCATGATGGCTATCTCAACGCGCAGGTTGCCCGCAAGGGCGAACGCAACCATGCGCTGCTGCTGCTGGAATTGCAGGATAATCCCGACGATCCCTATATCCTGTACCAACTGGGCAAGGAAGCCGAACGCCGCGACGACTATCCGGCGGCCAGCGGCTGGTATGGCAAAGCCTTCGCCCGCACCGCGCCGGATGCCAACTGGCTGCATGAACTGATCGTCCGCCATCTCCATTGCCTCGGCCGCGCAGGACGGCTGGACGAGGCGCTGGGTCTTGTCGAGGCGCATATGGACAGATGGGAAGCGTCGCCCGATTTCTTCTTCGTTTTCGGCAATCTTCTGGTCGACCGGGCGATGGCGGACCCGGCCCATGCGCTCGATCAATGGCTGCCGCTGGCCGCATCCGCATGGGAACGTTGCCTGGAGATTGGCGAGTGCCCGGAACTGGAAGGCAGCGTCGAGGGGCGCGGCAGCCATCTTGCCCACCATAATCTGGCGATCATGCAGCAGCAGATGGCGCTGCTGGGTAGCTAGGGCGGCGCTTCAGAAATGGCCGGATCGCGCTCCCGCGCACCGGCTGCTCTAATAGACCTCACCGCCGCAGGTGATGCTGGCGCTGCCAGCTTTCCGCACGGTGCATTGTCCCGCGCCCGTCACCAGAATCCGGCCGCTCCCATTGGCGGACGCCCTGGCCTCTTCGCTGGCCTTTGCCTGCACATCCGCGCTGCCCTCCGCGTCGATCCGCAGGCGCCGCACGTCCAGCGCGCTCGTATCCAACCGTCCCGATCCGCTGACGGAGGCCGTCACGTCCGGCGCGACGCCGCCCAGCAGGATCGACCCCGCGCCCAGCAGGCCGATATTGAGCCGCTCCGCGTCGATGCGGGGGACGGTCAATGTGCCGCTGCCCTGCACGCTCGCATCGGCCAGCGCGCCTTTCAACCGGTCCACGGTCAGGCTGCCCGAACCCAGCACATTGGCGCGGCGAAGGGCGCTGGTCGTCAGGGACAGGCGGGTGGGCGCCCGCGCCTTGCCGCCGCTGCCGCCCAGCGTGAAGCTCTGGCGCAGGCGGATGGTCAGGACGCCGCTCGATATGTCCAGCATCAAGGTGTCGAGCGTATCGCGGTCGCCCGTGCCGATGGCCGACACGCCTTTGCCCGTGGTCACGACCACCTCGACCGGCGCGTCCAGCCGCACCGTGTCGAAGTCGGAAAGGGCATAAGTCTGGCGGGAGATTGGTGGCGGGGGCAGGGCGGGGGCCGCCATCGCAGTCCCCATGGTAAATGGCGCGACACTGGGCAGGCCACCGCCGGGCAGGGCAATCAGCGCCGCACATGAAAAGGCCGCCGCGATCCTGGCTACCCTTGCTGTCCGCGCGCATGGCGGGACGGGTGGGTGCGCATCGCGGCGGCCTGTAGTCATCGCAACGGGTCCGTGCCTACTCGACCCGTTCCTTGCTATATTTGGGTGCCGCCTCGTTGAGAATCTGGAGGATTTTCTTGAGGGCGCCCGGCTCGTCGGTCTCTTCCATCGCGGCCAGCTCGCGGGCGAGGCGGCTGGAGGCAGCCTCGAAGATCTGGCGCTCGGAATAGCTCTGCTCCGGCTGGTCGTCGGCGCGGAACAGGTCGCGGGTCACTTCGGCGATCGACACCAGGTCGCCCGAATTGATCTTCGCTTCATATTCCTGCGCACGGCGCGACCACATGGTGCGCTTGACCTTGGGCTTGCCCTTGAGCGTCTCCATCGCCTCTTCCAGCGTCTTGTTGGAAGACAGCTTGCGCATGCCGACGCTTTCGGCCTTGTTGGTGGGGACGCGGAGGGTCATGCGCTCCTTCTCGAAACGAAGCACGTACAGCTCCAGCTCCATGCCCGCGATCTGCTGGCTTTGCAGCTCGATTACCCGGCCTACGCCGTGCTTGGGGTAGACAACATAATCACCGACGTCGAACGACAGCGCTTTGGCGGCCATTTGCAACCTTTCTGTCTATTGGGATGAAGCGACAACCGGAAGGGAGCGTTGCGGGGCACGGACGGCCCGGTGAACGCAGCCGGTGGCATCACATCCGAATGAATACTCCGATAATTGCGCGCGCAGAGCGCGTGCCGTGGAAGTCTCTTAACAGATTCGTCACAAAAAAACCAGCGGTTCGGCGAATATTGCGCCAAAACTCTGGTTTATGGCCCATCCCATGGGGGGAGAGGGCGCCACGATCGGGTCGAGGTCAGCCTTCGCCCGGCTCTGCGGAGAAGAACTTCTCATATTTGCCCTCGATGCCCTTCATCGCATCGGCGTCGGCGGGTGCCTCGCCCTTGACGGTGATGTTGGGCCATTCGGCGGAGAATTTGGTGTTCAGTTCCAGCCACTGCTCCAGCCCATTTTCCGTGTCCGGCAGGATCGCCTCGGCGGGACATTCCGGCTCGCACACACCGCAGTCGATGCACTCGCTGGGGTTGATGACCAGCATGTTCTCGCCTTCATAAAAGCAGTCGACCGGGCACACTTCCACGCAGTCCATATATTTGCAGCGTATGCATGCATCGGTCACGACATAGGTCATCAGATCGGCCTTATATTCCCGCGTTTGTCCGGGCCATTATGCCCGCCCCGCCCCAGCGTCAATAATGATTGGCTTTCAGGGCCGAAAGCCCAGCTCCGGATCGCCGACCTCGATGCTTTCATAAAGGCTTTCCGCCTCCGTCGCTGGGCCGCGCCGCACCGGCAACTGCACGACGCGGATCACCCGCACCCTCTCCCCGACGGGCAGGGTGAGCAGGTCGCCCGGCCTGACCGGACTGTGCGCGCGCTCCACCCTGCGGCCGTTGAGGCGCACGATGCCCCGTTCGGCCAGCGCCTGCGCCGCGCTCCGGCTGCCCGAGAGGCGCGCGAACCAGAGGAAGCGGTCGATCCGCTGGGTGGGCGCCTGTGCGACGCCCACCATTGCCTTGCTCTTGTCGGCGTGCCCCTGGGGCCTAGCCATCGCGCTTCAGCAGGTCGGCAAGGCCGGACAGCGCCTTGGATGTCGCGCTGCCCACCGGCACCGGCTGGCGTTGCTCCCGCTGTTCGCGTCCACCCCGATCGGAAGGGCCACGATCGGACGCTCCCCGGTTGGGGCCATTGCGGTTGGGGCCATTGCGGTCGGAACGTTCGCTGCGGTCCGGGCGATTGGAGGGCTGACCTTCGGGGCGTTGGCCGTCACGGCGCTGGCCCTGGGTATCGCCTCGCGGCTGGCCTCCCGCCTCGCGCTGCGGACGTGCGTCGCGCCCGGGTTGGCCGTCGCGCTGGGGGCGGGGACCGGCCTGTTGCTCGCCATCGGGGCGCTGGCCCCTGTTCTGGTTCTGATGGGGCCGGCGATTGTCGCCGCGCGGACCACGGGGCGGCCGCGCCTTGGGACGGCCGCGAAACACCCAGTTGGTGCCGGTCGCGGGTGTGTCCTCGGCTGCGGTGCTGCCTTCGGCGGCCATGGGAATGTCGCCGGTCTCCGTAGCATCGGCAGCGATTACCTCTGAAACGGGCACCACCTCTAAAGCGGCGGCCTCTCCGGCGGTGACGTCTCTGGCGAGGATCTCTTCAGCCACAACCGCTTCGTCAACGATAACCGCTTCGTCTGCGCTGCCCGCCTCGTCCGCTTCGCCTGCCTCATCTGCGGGAGCGACTTCGGCCGCTTCCACCACATCTACACCCTCGACCTCTACGGCTGCCACGGCCTCGTCCGGCGCTTGCACAGCACCGTCCGGTTCACCCTCACTCTCGCTGGCTACCACCACCTCGGCTACCGTTTCGACAACCGCCTCTGTTACAGCCGGAGTCGCCGCAAGGGGAGCGGGCGTGATCGGCCGGAACCCGGCCTGCCGCATCAGGTCGGCAAAGCCTTCCGGGGGCAGGCCGATGGAGACGATATGCGGATCGGTCGCCGAATAAAGGCGATTCGCGGCAATCGCCTCATGCCCGGCCCGTGCCACCCGCTCGGCGATGTCGATGCGGAGCCACACGCTGCCAAAGCGGCGAAAGCCCGCGATGATCGCGCCCTCTGGCGCGGGGGGGCTGTCGCCTTCCGCCTGCAACAGCACCGCGCCCGCCTGCGGCAGGGTGACCAGCGGCTTGCCCGCGCGCAGCATCAGCAGCACCATGCGCCACAGCGACGCGCCCGGCTTCATCAGGCCGGGGTGATAGAGGTCGAGCACGCCGATCACGACGCCCGACTTGCGAAGCTGACCCCGGTCGGTCTTCTCGACCGCGCCCAGAGCCTCGTCCAGCGGGGTGCGATCCGCAACGCCGCCTGCATCGGTGAGCTGCGCCAGCACGGCGCGCACCTGCGCTGGAACGGCGGCATCCTGCGACCCTGCATCCATCTTTTGCAGTGCGGGGATGTGCCGGGCGAACTGTGCGTCCATCCATGCCTCGACCCGTGCCTTCACCGCCAGTTGCAGTTCGGGGGGCAGGGCGGTCAGGCCCGTGTCCATCTGGACTTCCGGCGTCAGCAGCCGCTGCCCGCGCTTCAGGGTTGCGAGGGTGACATCTTCCCACTGGATAACCGGTTCCGTGCCCGGCTCCGCATGCAGGCGCAATGCCCCATCGCTCGCCGTCAGGATCGCCTGCGCCCTCTCCGTCAACACTTTACCCAGTCTCCGTTCCGCTGCCGCCAGCAACATTCGCTTCTGCACTGCCCGCGCCTGCGGGTCGACGATGAAGCGAAAGCCCTTGAGGCGACCAATAATCTCTCCGTCGACCGTTACAGCGCCCGAGGGGTCCACGTCCACAGGCAACAGCGAAGCGTCCCGACCGATGTCGCGCAACAGGATGGATGTGCGTTTGTCGACGAACCGCTGCGTCAGGGCGCCATGCAGAGCGTCGGACAGCTTTTCCTCCAGCGCCACGGTGCGCGCGGCCATCTCCGCCGGGTTGGCGAGCCAGTCGCTGCGCTGGGACACATAGGCCCATGTCCTGACTGCGGAGATGCGCCCGGCCAGCGTTTCCACATCGCCCTGCACATTGTCGAGTCGCGCGATCTGCCCGGCAAAATAATCGTGCGGGATATGGCCTGTCCCCTGGCTGATATATTGCCAGATGGTCAGGACGAGGCGGGCATGATGCTCCGTCCCCGACTTGCGGAAGTCGGGCAGCGAGCAGGCGTCCCACAGCCGCCGGACCTGCGCCGGGTGCCTGATCCGCGCGATCACCTCCGGGTTGTCGGCCAGCGCCTTCAGCACGCCCAGGTCCATCGCCTGCGGGGCCGGGCGCAGCCGGTCGTGCGCGGGGTGCCGTTCCAGCGCGCGGACCAGCGTGGCGATACTGTCGAACGGCGGGTCGCCATCGCGCCAGAAGAATTTCTCGATCGGGTCGAAGCGATGCTCCTCGATCCTTTCGATCTCCTCGGGCGTGAACAGGGGGCGGGCATCCGCCGCGCCGATCCCGCCAAAGGTGCCATCCTTCTGGTGCCGCCCCGCGCGCCCCGCGATCTGCGCCATCTCCGCGATGGTCAGCCGCCGCTGGCGCCGCCCGTCGAACTTGGAGAGGGAGGCGAAGGCGACATGGTCGACATCCATGTTCAGGCCCATGCCGATGGCGTCGGTCGCCACCAGATAATCGACGTCGCCCGCCTGGAACATCGCGACCTGCGCGTTGCGGGTGCGCGGCGAGAGGGCGCCCATCACCACCGCCGCGCCGCCCCGGAACCGCCGCAGCATCTCCGCCACGGCATAGACCTCCTCCGACGAGAAGGCGACGATGACCGAGCGTTTGGGCAGGCGCGACAATTTGTGCATGCCCGCATAGCGCAGGGTGGAGAAGCGGGGGCGGCCGATCACCTCCACCTCCGGCACCAGGTCGCGGATCGCGCCCGACGCGCTGGCGGAACCGAGCAGCATCGTCTCGTCCCGCCCGCGCGCATGCAGCATCCGGTCCGTGAAGATATGCCCCCGCTCCGGGTCGGCGGCGAGCTGCACCTCGTCCAGCGCGACGAAGGAGAAATCCTTGAGGCTGCCCGCGCCGCCGGTCGGCATGGATTCGGCGGTGGTCAGGAACCAGCGCGCGTCGGGCGGGACGATCCGCTCCTCGCCGGTGATGAGCGCGACCTGCGCCGGTCCCTTGATCGCGACGACCCGGTCATAGACCTCCCGTGCCAGCAGGCGCAGCGGAAAGCCCATCAGGCCGCTCGAATGGGCGCACATCCGCTCGATCGCCAGATGGGTCTTGCCCGTATTGGTGGGGCCAAGCACGGCCGTGACCGTGGCGCGCGACGTAAAGGGCATGGGCAGGTCTTGGCGCAAGGGCGGCGCGCGCGCAACCGCGCTTTTCGGCGCGCCTTCGCCTGCACGCCCGGCGGCCTTGCGGGTTCCACGGCCCGTCCGGTCCCGGCCACCGCTCGTCGCGCGGGATGGCTGGAGGCCATCTGTTAAATTGACTTTAACCAGGCTGGTTTACAGACGTTCGCACAAGTCCGGCGATAAACCATGCCGCGACACAAGGCCTGCGGGGGTCGCACCACAACGTGTTTCAGAAATCGGATTTCGGTATCGGTCAGGTGGGCGGCGCGGGAACGGTCGCGCTGGGTGGATTCGCCGGTCCGGTTCGCGCACCCTTCGTGCCTCGCCCGGTCCACTGGCGCGACGCGGTGGCCGACTGGGCGCACCGTGTCGATCTCACCCCGGACCTTGGCCGCAATGCCTTCAGCCGGACATGGTGGCGCGGTCTTTCGACCTGCACCGCGCTGTGCGGCACCGTCCTCCTCGCCGTGCCGGGTATCGAGGCGATCCCCGGCCACAGCCGTGCCCCGCTCAGCGAGGTGCAGTTCGACCAGCTCCGCTCGCAGATGATCACGCCGCTGGCACTGGGCGCCGATACCGGCGGCCGCATGGGACCGACCGATGCTGTCGCTCCGCTCAGCCATACGCCGGAACGCCCGACCCTCGATCTCGACGCCGTGGTGGGCATCGGCGACAGTTTCGGCCGCATGCTCCAGCGTGCCGGGATCGGCGGGCGTGATGCTGCGACGGTGCTGGGCCTCGTCGGCGGCGCAGTCGACCCGGACAGCATCGTGGCGGGCACTCGCGTGCATGTCACCCTGGGCCGCCGGTCAAGCCGCGCCATGCCGCGCCCGCTCGACGCCCTGTCGCTGCGCGCCCGGCTCGACCTTGCGCTCGACATCCGCCGGGCGAATGGTGCGCTGACCATCCGGGAGATCCCGATCGCGGTCGACGACACGCCGCTGCGGATTCGCGGCCGGGTGGGGGGCAGCCTCTATGCCTCGGCCCGCGCGGCGGGGGCCGACCCGGCGACCATCCAGTCCTATCTCAAAGTCCTGGCCCAGCAGACATCGGTGCAGAGCGGCGTGGATGCCGACGACCGTTTCGACATCGTCGTCGCCCACCGCCACGCCGCCACGGGCGAGACGGAGACGGGCAAACTGCTCTTCGCTGGTCTCGACCGTGCGGGCGGCAAGCCGCTCGACATGCTGCGCTGGAGCATCGGGGGGCAGGACCAGTGGTTCGAGGCGTCGGGCGTCGGCCAGCGTCGCGGCATGATGGTGGCGCCCGTCGCGGGTCATCTGACCTCCTCCTTCGGCATGCGCTATCATCCCATCCTCGGCTATTCGCGCATGCATGCCGGCGTCGATTTCGGCGCCCGCTGGGGTTCGCCCATCTATGCCGCCTCCGCAGGCCGGGTGGTCTTCGCGGGGCGGCATGGCGGCCATGGCAATTATGTCAGGATCGACCATGGCAGCGGGATCGGCACCGGCTATGGCCATATGAGCCGCATCGCCTCCTATGTGGGCGAGAGTGTGCGGCAGGGTCAGGTGATCGGCTATGTCGGCTCCACGGGCCTGTCGACCGGCCCGCATCTCCATTATGAAGTCTATCGGGGCGGCGTACCCATCAACCCGCTGTCGGTGAAGTTCACCCAGATGGCCCAGCTTTCCGGCTCCGCGCTGGCGGCGTTCAAGGCGAAGCTGGCCATGCTCAAGGGGCTGCCGGTGGGCCTGCCCGCCCCATCCTTCGCGCAGGCCGGCATCGGGCAGGCAGTGCGCGCCCGCTAGGCGGTGGGAAGCCAGTCTGACGCGGGAGGCAGAAGGCCTCACCGCCGTCGCGATCCGCACCATCCCCATCTTCCCCAAGGCACAGCGGGATCAGGGCGCTCCCCGGCATCGATGCCCACAGCGCAATATGCTTCCCTGACATGGCCACCGCCAACAGGAGGGCGGTCGTCTGGTTTATGGTGCGGCGAAGGGGGCTGCCCCGCGTGGGTCAACCCCGTCCCCTCAGAAGCTTTCCTCGGCATAGGCGCGGCTGACGTCGCCGCCCCATTCGCCATGATAGCGGTCGAGCATCTGCTCGGCATGGGTCTTGCCCGTGGCCACGACATTGTCCAGCGCCGACAGATAGCCTGCCTCGCTGTTGCCTGCCGCGTCCAGCCGGGCGCGGTTGGTCAGGCCCAGCCGTGCAATGTCCAGCACCTCGCCCGCGATGGCGCGCAATTGCCGCCCGCCGCCGATGGGGGCGTCAAGGCCGAGGCGCGGCACGGAATCGCGCAGGATCTGCCGCTCGTCCATCGACCAGTCCTTGACCACGTCCCACGCCGCGTCGAGCGCGGTGTCGTCATAGAGCAGCCCGACCCACAGGGCGGGCAATGCACAGATTCGGCTCCATGGCCCGCCATCGGCGCCGCGCATCTCCAGAAAGCTCTTCATCCGCACTTCGGGGAAGGCGGTGGACAGATGGTCCTCCCAATCGCTCAGGCGCGGCTTTTCGCCGGGCAGGACCGCCAGCTTGCCGTCGAGGAAGTCGCGGAAGCTATGGCCCGATGCGTCGATATATTTGCCGTCGCGGAACACGAAATACATCGGCACGTCGAGTGCATAGTCGGCATAGCGTTCATAGCCGAAACCATCCTCGAACACGAAGGGCAGCATGCCCGTGCGCTGCGGGTCGGTATCCGACCAGATGTGGCTGCGATAGGACAGCATGCCGTTGGGCCTGCCCTCGGTGAAGGGCGAGTTGGCGAACAGGGCGGTCGCCAGCGGTTGCAGCGCCAGCGAAGTGCGGAACATCTTGGCCATGCGCGCTTCGGACGAATAGTCGAGATTGACCTGAATCGTGCAGGTCCGCAGCATCATGTCGAGGCCCATGGAGCCGACGCGCGGCATATGGCGCAGCATGATTTCGTAGCGGCCCTTGGGCATGATGGGCAGTTCGGCGCGGGTCTTGTCTGGCCACATGCCAAGGCCAAGGAAGCCCAGGCCCAGCTGGTCGCCGACATATTTCACCTGTTCGAGGTGACGGCCCGTCTCCGCGCAGGTCTCGTGCAGATTGTCGAGCGGCGCGCCGGACAGTTCCAGCTGGCCCGCCGGTTCCAGACTGATCGTGCCGTCGCTGCCGGCCAGCGCGATGATATTCTCGCCCTCATACACCGGCTCCCAGCCATAGCGGGTCAGGCCGATCAACAGCGTGTGGATGCCGCCCTTCTCTTCATAGGAGGGGGCATGATGATCGCTGGTGGCATAGACGAACTTTTCATGTTCGGTGCCGATCTTCCAGCGTTCCACGGGCTTTTCACCGTCTTGAAAGACGGAGATGAGCTGCTCGCGGCGCTCGATGATCGGGTCTTCGCCGCCCGATTCTTTCCTCGTACTCATGAGCGGTCCCTGTTCTTCATCGCGGTGCAGCGGCACGCCATAATGCGGCGCCGGGCATCGGGCAAATTGATTTCAATACGCAACGGATGCCTGCCAGTCGCCGTTGAGCGCCATCCAGCAGGCGGTGGCCGCAATCGCCGCCGTTTCCGCCCGCAATATGCGCGGGCCGAGCGAGATGGCGATTGCGCCGGGGCACGCGCGGATGCTCGCCCGTTCCTCGTCTGTGAAACCGCCTTCCGGTCCGACCAGCAGTGCCGCCGCGCCACGATGCGCGGCAAATGCCTCGACCATCGGTGCGCCGCCCTGTTCGTCGGCAAAGAACAGGGTGCGCCCGGAATTCCACCCGCCCAGTAGTTTGGCCAGCGGCACCATGTCGTGGAGGGACGGCAATCCGGTCCGCCCGCATTGCTCCGCCGCCTCGACCATCTGCGCGCGCAGCCGGTCGCCGTTCAGCTTGTCCACCACGGCGCGGCGGGTCAGCACCGGCTGTATTTCCGCGACGCCCAGTTCGCAGGCTTTTTCGACGACCAGGTCGATGCGGCCCTTCTTGATCGGTGCGACGCACAGGCGGAAATCGGGCACCTGCTCCAGCGGCTTGGTCTGCATGGCGCAGGTCAGGATCAGGTCGCGCTTGCGGATCGACCCGGCCCGCGCCGCCCATTCCCCCGACTGCCCGTCAAACAACAGCACCGCGTCACCGTCGCCGATCCGCATCACCGACAGCAGATAATGCGCGGCATTGCCGTCCACGCTGATGGCGATGCCTTCGCCCAGCGGGCCGTCGACATGGAGGCGCGGGGCGCTGCGTGGGGGCCAGGCGGGGGTAGCGGGCATGGGCAATAGGGTTCCGTCCAGATGTGGTGCCTCCCTTGCCCGTTCGTTTCCGGCTTGTCGAGAAAGGCCGCCTTGGGCATGCGGTTGCCGCAGGGATTCACAGGAACGCGCAAGGGACGGACGACAGGGTGAGTGACGCGCCAGAGCATGGGATCGTTTCCGACAGCGAGGCACGCGGTCTGGTCGCGCGGCTGCCTGCATTGCCCCGCAATCTGGCGCTGCTGGCCCGGTTCGACCGGCCGATCGGCTGGTGGTTGCTGTTCTGGCCGGGGGCGTGGGCGATTGCGCTCTCGGGCAAGGCATGGGTCCGTTGGGACATGCTCCTGTGGTTTCTGCTCGGCAGTATCGTGATGCGCGGGGCAGGCTGTGTTTTCAATGACATAGTCGACCGCGACCTCGACGCCCGGGTCGCCCGCACCGCCAGCCGCCCCCTGGCCAGCGGCGCGGTCGGCCTCCGCACGGCCTGGGCCTGGCTGGCTGCCCTCTGCCTCGTCGGAGTTGTGATACTCGTGCAACTACGCTGGTCCGCGCAACTCGTCGCCCTCGGTAGTCTCGTGCTGGTTGCAGCCTATCCTTTCATGAAACGAATCACCGGATTCCCCCAAGCATGGCTCGGCCTCGTCTTCTCCTGGGCGGCGCCCGTCGCATGGGTGGAGATGACAGGCGGCATGAGCTTGTCCGGAGCATTGCTCTATTCAGGCGCGATTCTCTGGGTGGTCGGTTACGACACTATCTACGCGCTACAGGATCGGGAGGATGACGCTCTCGTCGGTATTGGTTCCAGCGCGCTGTCGCTGGGTCGCCATGTCCGCACGGGCGTGGCGGGATTTTATCTGGGCGCGATCCTGCTTTGGGCGGGTGCGCTCTGGGCCGTGGTGCCACACCCGCTATGCCTGTTAGCGCTCGCTCCGATGATGGCACATCTGCTTTGGCAGGTCTGCACGTTAAAGGAGGATGGCGTAGACCCGCTCGTCAAGTTCCGCTCGAACCGATTTGCCGGTCTGTTGTTGTTCGCTGCCTGCATTGCAGTCAGTGGCATTTAAGCCGGTCAATCTGCTGGCGACATGATCGCAAACCCGCTATGGCGCGGTGCAACATGCTACAACGCCTCTATCAGTGGACGCTCGCCAAAGCCGCCCATCGCCATGCAGAGGTGTGGCTCTTTGCCTTTTCCTTCATGGAATCGAGTTTTTTCCCCATTCCACCGCATCCCCTGCTAGGCCTCATGTGCCTTGCCAGGCCAAAGAGCGCGCTACGTTATGGCTTCATCTGTACGGCGGCTTCGGTAATCGGCGGCCTGTTCGGCTATGCCATCGGCCACTTTCTGTTCGCGAGCGTGGGGCAGACGGTTCTCGACACGCTGGGCCTTGCCAAGAGTTTCCCCATTGCGGCCTGTCATCTGCGCGAGAATGCGGCGCTGATCATCATCGGCAAGGGCGCCACGCCCATCCCGTTCAAACTGATCACGCTGACGGCGGGCTTTATCGGCGTGCCGCTGTTCACTTTCCTCTGGGCGAGCATCTTGTCGCGCGGTTTCCAGTTTATGTTGGTTGGCGTGCTATTTTGGAAATTCGGCGCTTCCATCAAGGCATTTCTCGACAAATATCTGATCTACGCCAGCCTCGCCTTTGTGGTGCTGGTGATTGGCGGCTTCCTGGCGGTGGGAGCACTTACCGGAGGTCATAAGGGCGGTGACACCTGCGGCGCCACTATGACGGCTCCGGCATCGGCCTTGGCTCGCTGAGAGGATAGATGGGATGACCACGACCACACGCCTGCCCGCGTGGGTCGAGGCGCGGCCTTTCCTCTGGATGCTGGCCGCGGGTGCGCTTTCGGCTATGGGCTTTGCCCCACTGGGGCTGTGGCCGGTCACGATCCTTTCGCTGGTGCTGTTGTTCGCGCTCCTTGATGTCGCGCGAACCGGGCGAAAGGCCTTTGTGCTGGGTTATGCCTATGGGCTGGGCCAGTTCGTCACCGGCCTCAACTGGATTGCGCATGCTTTCACTTTTCAGGAGGCGATGCCGCACTGGTTCGGCTATCTCGGCGTCGTTCTGCTGAGTTTCTACCTCGCTGTCTATCCGGCGGCGGCAACGCTCGTGGCATGGCGGCTGGCGCGTGCCAGCTCGCTTAATGGCGGTGGGGCGATGGCTTTGACGCTGGTGCTGGCGGGCGGCTGGACGCTGACTGAATATCTGCGGGCAACGCTTTTCACCGGCTTTGCATGGAACCCGCTCGGAGTGATTTGGGTCGGTACTATCGTCGATCCCGTGGCGCGTCTGATCGGCACCTATGGACTTGGGGCTGCCGCGATCCTGGCCGCAGGCGCGCTTTGGATGGTCTTGCGCGGCCAGCGTAATCTCGGACTGATGTTCGGGTTGGCGCTGGTCGTCATCACCGCGATGGGCTGGCTGCATGGTCATTGGGCCAAGCCCGCGGCGACAATGCAAGGAATTGCCATTCGTCTCGTCCAGCCCAACATCCCGCAGGACGAGAAATATGATCCACTTGCCGAGGTTCGCAATTTTAAAAAGCTGGCGAAACTCAGCGGTGGCCCGTCCGTTACCCCGCGCCTGCTGCTATGGCCGGAAGCAGCGATCTACGCCCTGCTCGATATGGAGCCGGACTGGCGGGATCGTCTTGCCGTACTGCTCGGTCCGGGCGATCTGCTACTGACCGGCGGCGACAAATATTATTTTCGCAAGACCAAGTCGGCATTTTACGGACAGCGCGACTTGATGGGTGCCAACAACAGTCTGTGGGTACTAACACCTGAGGCAGGGATTGCAGGTCGATACGACAAGTCCCACCTCGTACCCTATGGTGAATATTTGCCGATGCGGCCTTTCCTCTCGAGCATTGGTCTGTCACGGCTGGTGCCGGGAGATGTCGACTTCTGGCCTGGTTCCGGCCCACGCACATTGATCCTGCCCGCTGGGCAATCGGGCGGGCAAAAGCGTCCATTGCTCAAAATGGGCGTGCAGATATGCTATGAGATCATCTTCTCAGGTCAGGTAGTGGAACGTGCGAACCGTCCCGATTTCCTCTTCAACCCGTCTAACGACGCTTGGTTTGGAAGCTGGGGACCGCCGCAACATTTGGCACAGGCACGGCTCCGCGCAGTGGAGGAGGCGATGCCCATCATTCGCTCCACCCCAACCGGCATTTCGGCTGTCATCGACGCGTCGGGCAAGGTGACAGGGGCAATCGCCCCCGGTAGCGCCGCTGCGATGGACAGCATTCTGCCGCCACCGGCATCACCAACGCCCTTTGCCCGTTTCGGCAATATTTTACCAATGCTCCTAGCAATTTTCCTCATTGTCAGCGGCGTTGCCCTGGTCCGGATCAGGCGCTAAAGAGCGACATAAGGAAATCTTTATATAGGTGTGGGCATGTGTCCTATCACCCTGCAGGAAAGGCGCTTTAGACCCCATGCGTAGCAGCTATCTCTTCACGTCCGAGTCCGTGTCCGAAGGCCATCCTGACAAGGTTTCGGATCAGATTTCCGATGCTATCGTCGATCTGTTCCTGTCAAAGGATCCCGAGGCGCGCATTGCCTGCGAAACACTCACCACGACCCAGCTCGTCGTGCTGGCGGGTGAGATTCGCTGCAAGGGCGTTTATGAGAATGGCGAATGGGCGCCGGGCGCCCTGGAAGAGATCGAGAAGACGGTGCGCGGCGTCGTCAAGAAAATCGGCTATGAGCAGGAGGGGTTCCACTGGGAGAGACTGGAGTTCATCAACCGCCTGCATGGCCAGTCCGAGCATATCGCGCAGGGCGTGGACGCCAGCGGCAACAAGGATGAGGGCGCTGGCGATCAAGGTATCATGTTTGGCTTTGCATGCGATGAGACGCCGGACCTCGCGCCCGCGACCCTTTATTACAGCCACAAGATCCTGGAACGGATGGCCGCCGATCGCCACAGCGGCGCGGCGCCTTTCCTGGAGCCTGACACCAAGAGCCAGGTCACGCTGCGCTTCGACAATGGCAAGCCGGTCGCGGCTACCGCCATCGTCGTCTCGACCCAGCATGCCAAAGGCTATGACGAGGGTGCCAAGGAAGCAGAGCTGAAAAGCTATGTGAAGAAGGTGATTGCCGAGACGCTGCCCGCCGGCCTGCTGTCCGACGAGACCGTCTATCATATCAATCCGACCGGCAGCTTCGAGATTGGCGGACCGGACGGCGACGCGGGCCTGACCGGCCGTAAGATCATCGTGGATACCTATGGTGGTGCATCGCCCCATGGTGGTGGCGCGTTCAGCGGCAAGGATCCGACCAAGGTTGATCGCTCGGCTGCCTATATCACGCGCTATCTCGCCAAGAATGTGGTTGCTGCCGGTTTCGCTACGCGTTGTACCATCCAGATCGCCTATGCCATTGGCGTGTCCGCGCCCCTATCGCTGTACGTCGATACGCATGGCACCGGGACGGTCGGTGACGACGCGATAGAGACGGCGATTCAGTCCATCGAGAAACTGGGCGGCCTGACCCCGCGTGGCATCCGCACGCATCTGGGCCTCAACAAGCCGATCTATGCGCGCACTGCGGCCTATGGCCATTTCGGTCGTAAGCCGGAAGGCGACTTCTTCCCATGGGAAAAGACCGATCTGGTCGAGGATCTCAAGGCCGCACTGACCTGATTGTCTCATGACAACAGATGTAATCTGTTGGTCATGTCGCGGCCAGGTAGCTGAGGTTAAAAGCGAAACCCTGATCTTCCTTTAAGCCCTAATATGGGCTGGCGGGAAGATCAGGGTTTTGTCATTGTGATGCAGTCGTGCCGATGGCTGTCCAAAGCCTCTCGGCAGGGCTAAAAGCAGGAGAGAAAAGATGACCAGGATAGCCACTGCCTTTGCCGCACTCGCCCTGATCGCCGTGGGCGCAACTCCCGCGCTTGCCGCGCCGCCGTGCAAGGATGCGAAGGGCAAGTTCGTCAAATGCCCGCCAAAGCCGGTGCCCGTCGTCAAGAAAGCGCCGTGCAAGGACGCCAAGGGTAAATTCATCAAGTGCAAATAAGGTGATCCGCCGGACTTCTACAGATCCGGCATATGGATCGAACAGAGCATCTTGACCCGGCGGTGGGCAAAGCGCCACCCGCCGGGGTCTTGATAAAGCGGTCGATGTAAGTGCCTTCTTCGATGATCGTGCCCGGCGACTCACGAAGAAATAGGTCCAGCCCTCGGCGCAGGCTGTCGAGCCATTTCCGCCGTGGCCCCACCTGCCTCACTCGGCAGGCATGCTCTGCCCGATAGGAGCTTCCTGACCATGGTGACCTGATGACAGCAGGCGGGTGAGCGGCGCATGCGCCTGTGCCCAGTCCGAATAGGCGCGATAGACCGGGTCGGCGGAAAGATGCTTCTCCTCGGTCCGGGCGCGCCAGTAATAAATGGCGCTGACGACGCCCATCAGCAACGTGTTACGCAAGGCGGTCACGGGATTATCCGTCGTGACGAGGAAGGGCAGGATCGACAGCCACCAGAAAAGGTTTTTGGCGACATAGGCCGGGTGACGCGTCAGCCGATACGGGCCGTGGGTAATGATGCCGCGATGGGTCAGGTTGGAGAAGCGCGGGCCGAACGCTACCGTCGCCCATGCGTATACGCCGGTCAGCAGGACAAGCAGGCAACCCCACGCCCATAGCAATGCTTCGTGCCCGGCAAACCAATAGGCCCAGTCCCGTGTGTCATTCTGATAATTGAGCGGTCCGCCCGCACCCATCATCACAAAGGGGGGGTAGCAGATAAGCGCCGATACCCATCCGTCGAGATGGGGCGTGGCAGAGCGGATGTGCGCGTCCAGCGGACGGAAGGTCAGCACATAGCCAACAGTCGCAAAGGCGACGTCGATAGTAAACAACAACGCGATCAGGAAAGCGGCGAAATTGCCCGGATTGCCGATGATGTCGGCATCGTGCCAGTGAATCATCTCCGCGAAGTTGCCGGGCACCACGGCCAGCATGAAAGCGAGAAAGAAGGCCTTGACACCCCAGGCCCTCGCATGGGCGGCGACAGCATCCATCGACGGTTTTTCCACGCCGTGGAGAAGCCACAGTCCCAGTGCATATGCGCCATCACGCGGGTCAATGAGAAGCCTGTCAATCCACAGCATATAGGGGATGGAGAGGGCGACCAGCCAGGGTGCGACCGTGCCGAGCAGATGCATCACATAGGGATATGGTCCCTGCCAATACCAGCTCAGCGCCATGTAGCAGAAGGCGATGACGCCCCATGTTGCCCAGAGGCCGAGCAGCTTGACTGCGCTGATGTCGAGTATGTCGCGAACCGGACATGGATTGCCCCAGTCGATGCCGGTGTCTGGCCGCCGATGTACCTTGTCCACCAGAAGCGACCACAGGATCATCGGGATCCCGCAGGCGATGACCGCAGTGATGCCCGCGCTCGGCCCGTCCATGCCATAATGGCGCGCGATAAGAACCCATCCAGCAAGACCGGCCAGACCGGCAAGGCCCACCCCCGTGCTGACGGCGGAGGTTGGGCAATCTGCGGGACAGGCTTCTGCTGACTTTACCATGGGCCTGTCCCTACACGGCAATGGTTAAAGTCCCGTCATGCGGGAAGTTCGCTATCCCGCGCCCAGCACATTGATGGTGAAGGCTATGATGCCAAGGTTGAAGACGAAGGCGGCAAGGCAGTGAAGGGTCACCGCCTTGCGTACCGCCCGTGAGGTGATTTCGACGTCGGATGTCTGGAAGGTCATGCCGAGCGTGAAGGAAAAATAGATGAAGTCCCAATAGTCCGGCTTGCCCGTGCCTGGAAAGTCGATGCCCGCCATATCCTTGCCGCCCGCATCGGCGCTGTAGAAGAGATAGGCATAGTGGAGCGCATAGACCATGTTGGCAAAGGTCCAGGCGAGGGCGAGCGTGCCGAGGATCAGGGTCATGATCGCGGGAGACGGCGCCTCCTTACGTTGGGCCAGTTCGGCAGCGACCACGACCAGCAGGACGACCATCACGACGCTGGTGATGAGTAGCATGACCACGCGGTTCGCATCGTTGGCGCGGGCATGGGCGCGCATGCGCCCTTCCTCATGATGCAGGAGAGGGACGAGGCTCAGCAGGAAGACAGCGGCGGCACCGTCGAACCCGGACATCACCGCCAGATGCAGGGGCAGGAGGGTGGCAGCTGGCGCGGCTGTCAGGCACAGGGCGAGGAACAGGACGAAACGCCATGGCAGAAGTCTGGCGCGTTCATGCGGGGTGGAAACAGGCGGGTTGGGAGGAGGTGTCGTCATCGCGCGGCAGTGTGCGCGATAATCGGGAGGGCGCAAAGACTTTCGTGATCTACTGTTCCGGGGTTGCACGGGTTGCATATCTCGGCGGGTGGTTTGGGAGAGGCTGCGGGGTTGTTGGATTGTTGGATTGGTTGCCAGGATGCC
>DASVMZ010000084.1:0-9262 GCA_036384115.1 Sphingobium sp. | reverse complement strand
GCATAGGTTGGCGAGCGCTGAAAAACCGTCAGATGCGCGGCGGTTTTGGCGACTTCCTGGATCACCTGGATACCGGTCGATCCAGTACCGATCACGGCAACGCGCTTGCCCGTGAAATCGATCGGCTCATGCGGCCAGCTGCTCGTGCGGTAGAGTTCGCCGCCAAATGTTTCCGAACCGGGGAACTCAGGACTTTTGGGCACCGACAGGATGCCGACGGCGCTCATCACATAGCGCGCCGTGCAAACCTCGCCATCGTCGGTGGCGACGGTCCAGAGCGAGGACACTTCGTCCCACGTTACCGAGTTAACCCGCGTATTGAACTGGAAGGCCTTGCGCAAATCGAGCCGGTCGGCGACCCATTCCAGATAGGCCAGAATTTCCGGCTGCGACGCAAACCGTTCCGACCATTCCCATTCTCGCTGCAACTCGTCCGAGAAGGAATAGCTGTAATGGATGGACTCAAAGTCGCACCGGCACCCTGGATAGCGATTCCAGTACCAGGTGCCGCCGACACCGCCCGCCGTGTCGAAACCCTGCACTTTCAACCCGAGCTGATCGCGCATCTTGTGCACGGCATATAGGCCGGAAAATCCCGCCCCGACAACAACGACATCATGCTCTTGAGCCATGCTTCTCTCTCTCCGACCACCATTCATCCCAACACAGCGTACCGGCGGAATGAGGGAACTGGACCGAAACCTAATCACGCCCTGAAATACTGTCTTCGGCCATATGGTCAGGAAATACGCGCGTGATTGACCATATGGATAATTGAGGGCCGCGACATGGCTGGCGATGGATTGCCCCACTTGGAAAGGGCGCCGCAGACGCTGCAACTTTTGGCAAAAGCGCGGCGCATGATCGTTGTTTCGAACGGTTGGCAGAGACCTGGAAATGCCCACGACAGGCCAATTTGCCGCGACATATACAGAGCAGAACCACGTCCGGCCAATATGCCTCGGTGCCACCATATGCTATCAGATTAGGCTATTGCCCTATAGCATAATATGATTTCCAATTATATCCTATCTCCCCGACTGTGAGCATGGATTAAGCACAAGGGCGCCTGTGATCTTTGGATTTCGCGCCCATGTTGCTCACAGGCGTGAAAACGATAGTCCTTGCAAGGAGAGGATGATGACCAACACCGAAAGCTGGGATGCCGCGGCGTCCGTGGAACTCGTGCAGCGATGCTATGGCCATATCGAACAGGGTCAATGGGAACAGGCAAACGCCCTGCTGGCCGAAAACTTCACGTTCAACGAGCCGCCCTCTCTGGATTATGGCGGACAATGGCATGGCAGGGATGCGATGCAACGCCTGTTCACCTTTCTGATGAGCTATTGGAGCGAGCCGGACATCAAGGTTAACCATATGATCGGCGATGATAAATACTGCATCGTACTGATGACCTTTTCGGCGAAAGGCAAGAAAACGGGCGAGCGCTTTTCGCAGGATGTGGTGGAAGTGCTTCACATTGCCGATGGCCGCATCACCGATCTCTATGTCCATTATTTCGATACCGCCCAACTGGCCCTGGATACCGGCTCCATTGCCCGTCTGACCAAGGCGAGCGAACAAGCCTGACGATCCGTTCCCCAACGCCGTCAGCAACATATAATATTAGGAGAACGAGATGCCTGGGCTTTTGGACGGCAAGGTAGCAATCATCACGGGTGGCATAACGGGCATCGGCCTGGCCACCGTGGAACGGTTCGTCAAGGAAGGCGCACAGGTCATGGTCGCCGATATCCAGGATGAATTGGGAGCGGCGCTGTGCGAACGGTTGGGACCTGCGGTCGCCTACACACATACGGACGTTACGAACGAGGCGATGGTCGAGGCGCTTGTAGAAGCGACCGTTGCGCGGTTCGGCACGCTTGACATCATGCATAACAATGCGGGCGCCATGGGCGACCTCAGCCCGTTTCTGGAGTTGAGCCGCGCGGGCTTCGATGGAACGCTTGCGATCCTGACGACATCTGTCTTCCTGGGCCATAAATATGCCGCACGCCAGTTCCGCAAGCAGGGCACTGGCGGCGCGATCCTGACCACGGGCAGCGTCGCGGGATTTCAGGGCGGCTGGTCGACGCTGGGGTATGCCACGGGCAAGCATGCGCTTGTCGGTATCGTGCGGCAGGCGGCGGCCGAGTTCGCGCCCTTTGGCATCCGCTCCAACATCATCGCTCCCGGCATCATACTGACCGCCATCCAGGCCAAGGGATTCGGCGTGCCGCCGGAACAGGCGGAACGCTATAACGACCATCTGGAACAGCAGTTGGGCGCGCAGGCCGCCATGGGCCGTTTCGGGCGTCCCGACGATGTCGCGAAGGTCGCGCTGTTCCTTGCCAGCGACCTCTCCGACTATGTAACCGGCGCCATTGTGCCGGTGGACGGCGGCGCCAGCAGCATCACGCAAAAGAACTTCCTGGCCGAAATGATCGGCGCGACCCAGGATTTCCTGGCGCAAGCGTAGATCGACCGTCGAACATGGAATGGAGACAGGGATGACGATCGGGGGCGGCGCTGATAGTGGCGGCGACGTGCGGATAGAGGGGGACCGGGTCATCCTCTATCAACCGTTGTTCGACCAGGCGCTGGAACGGGCAGCCAGCGTCCTGCCTGATCCTGGAACGCGACCAGATCCTCGGCATCGCTGAAAGACGGTTGCGATCATGACTGGAAGCGCCTGGCCGATGCCGCAAAGAAGGCGGAGACCACGATTCCGTGCGAACCGATGTACGATCGACCGATCCACTGCACAGTCTTTATATATCGGGCCCACGGGCCGGCCCAAGAGGTAGTGCGCGACGCCGGTGGCTAATGGTCTCGCTCATTGGTCAATGCGGGCCATTGACGATGTCCGGTCGGATTGATGTCTTTTGGGCCGCGTCGGATATCGGCTGGGTCATAGGAAACAGCTACACCGTCTATGATCCTCTGCTCGCGGGTGCGGCAACCATCCTGTACGAAGGAAAGCCGGTCGGCACTCCCGATGTCAGCGCCTTTCCCCGGGCCATCCACGATCATCAGGTCGACGCCCTGTTCACGGCACTCACGACTATACGCGCCATCCGGCGGGAAGATACCGATGGCGCGTATGGAATCGTATAACCGGCGGCCGGCAAGAATGCAGTTTGACGCCACGTCCATTCTTAACCGTTATAGACCTATAACATAATATGTATTTTAATTATACTTCCGGTAGGCAACTGCATGATGGCTCTGCCGGAAAATCCCGTTCCGCAGACCCGCTTAATCCCTATCAACGAAGAGGTTTTGTCATGATTTTGGAATGGAAAGCCTATCAGGCGGCCGAAAATGCCGCGCCTGCGATGAAAGATCGCTTCATGACCCATACGCTGCGGTTTCTGGCCAAACATGGCATTGGCATCGTGGGCGTTTACACCAGCCCCGACGACGCCAATATGCTCTACTATCTCACCCAGTTCGAGACGGACGAAAAGCGCCAGGCATCCTGGAAGGCATTCCAGAACGATCCCGAATGGCAGACGCTGCGTAAGGAAACAGAGGTCAATGGTCCGCTCGTCGCGGTGCAATCAACGATCGTCCTGCATGCGGAAGAAATGCCATAGTGCTCACTCTACCGATGCGATCGGCGGGCTGCTCCAATGCGTATCGGACTGAGGATCAGGCATCCCTGCTAAGATAATGCGCTCAGACTGTAATTCGCTGTCAGAGTATCCGTGACTCTCAAGCGCGTATTGGCGCCCAGCGGCGATCAGACTTGAGCAGGGCATTTGCGGTGACAACGAGCTTTCGTATGACGGCTGTGATGCAGATTGCGGCTGGCGTCCCGGTTGCGGTGAGTTGTTGGCACTTGGCCTTTAGGTCTGGATCGAAGCGGGCGGGACCAGGGCGAGCATGTAAAGGGCCTGTCGGATATTGACCCGACCGGCATGCCGGAGCTTTTCATATTACCACCTCACCAACACTGCGCTCTTCGCCGCCATAGAGATTCAATCCGACTTAAAGCCCTTTTCAAACTCAAAAACCATGCTGCAAAGAGCGGCATAACAAACCCTTAGCAGGCTACGGGACTTATTTGGCAAGCCCATCGATATCTTCTGGCCTAGGGAATGTGCCAACCGCTTCAGCGCGTGCTGAGCTGATCCAGATTGATCGAAACGCTCTAAAACATTCTGCACGTTATAGCCCTATAGCAGAATATGATTTCTAATTATAGCTCCGGTATGCCACCAATAGTCTTGGGATATTGATCCAATCATAACAAGATGGACGGTACTCCCTCAACATTAAGGTCTTGGGAGAGGACTAGATGAATAAGCGCCGCTTTACGTCTTTTGCATATTTGACATCATTGCGTTGGGTGATGGGAATGGCAGTATGTGTTGCCGGTTCGGCTACACATGCCGCCGCACAAGACGATGCCGCCCCCTCCTCCCAGACCAAATCCGCGCAATCCGCCGATGCTTCGACCATTCAGCCGGGAGACATCATCGTCACGGCGCTGAAAAGGTCGGAAACGGCGCAGAAGGTGCCTGCGACCATCAATGTCGTCAGCCAGCAGGTTCTGGCCAACACCGGCTCCACCAGCATATTGCAGATCGCCAATGTCGCGCCAGGTCTCAATATTTCCAAGCCGGGAGCGGGCAATGAGGTAAGCGTCACAATCCGCGGCGTCGGCTCGCTGGCGCAGGTGCCCTCGTTCGACAGTTCGGTCAGCCTGTTTGCCGACGGTATCTACCTGCCCCGCTCCCGTGAGTTTGCCGCATCGATGTTCGATGTGGAGCGCATCGAAGTGATACGGGGCACGCAGGCGGCGTTGCTGGGCAAGAATACCAGCCTTGGAGCGATCAACCTGGTCAGTCGCAAGCCTGGGGAATCATGGGCCGTCGACTATCGCGCCTCTTATGAGTTAGAACGCGGATCGACCCAGTTTGCGGGCGGTATCGATATTCCGATTACGCAGAAACTGGCCTTTCGCGTCTCCGGTCTGGCATCGAATGATCAGGGCTGGGTCTATAACCAGGTCACTAAAGATTATGAACCGCACCGCAAGGATGTGGCGGCGCGCGCCGTGTTGCGCTGGGACGCCAGCGACACATTCGACGTGACCGCCATCGCGCAAACCGCCTTGAGCCGAAACCAGGGCTCTGGGGTGGAGTTCAACAAGACCGATGGCACGCCTGAGTTTCTTGCGGCCCTTGCCGGTTATCCGGGCGTCATCAATGGGCACGTGGATCGGGTGAACGCGCAAAGCTCGTCACCCAGCGCATTTGACCGGCTGGCCACCCACCGCTATTCGCTGATCGCGAACCTGAAACTGGGTGATTATACGGTAACGTCCAGCACGGGCTATTCCAACTATAAAGAAAATGATTATCAGGACATCGACTTCGTCCCCGGCGATTATCTAGCCCGCATCGTCGATGAATCAGGGCACCAATTCAGCCAGGAAGTCCGCATCGCCTCTCCAGTTGACCGGCCCGTCGATTTCATCGCCGGCGCCCTGTATCTGAAAGGACGGCTCAACAACAAAACGGACATCGACGCCAACTATCCCTTCGGCCCCGTGCCGGGCTTCAATCTGGCGGGCGCGCTTCGGACGGATTTTGTCCAGAATACAGAGGCGGTGTCACTCTTTGGCCAGGCGAATTACAAGATCACCGACCAGTTCCGCGTCAGCCTGGGCGGTCGCTACACGCATGAACGCAAAGATGCCGATCTTGCGCGCCAAATCCTTCAACCCGGCCTCGTTTCTCTAGTCGTATTCCCTCCTTATGCGCCGCTTTCGCTGACTCATAAGGAAAATAATTTCGATTATTCGGTCGGCCTCCAATATGACCTGAGTGCCGATGCGATGCTGTTCGCATCCTATGGCAAAGGCACGAAATCGGGTGGTTTCGCCCAATCGGTCACGCTTCTGCCGGACGCAGGGTATAAGAAGGAGATCGCCAAAACCGCAGAAATCGGCTTGAAATGGCAGGATCCGGCGCGCCGCTGGCTGTTCAACATTTCGGCGTTCAACACCAATGTCGACGGGTTTCAGCAGGTCACTTTCAACGGCTTTGCCTTCATCATCGGCAATACCGACTTGAGAACCCGTGGCTTTGAAATGCAGGCTTTCTGGCGGCCCGTCGACGCGCTGCGGATTTCGCTGAACAATACTTATGCCGATGCGAAGGACAAGATCACGGGCAATCCGGCCCCGCTTGCACCCAAATGGTCGGGAACGGGTGACATCACCTATCGCAGCGCTCTTTCGGGAAGTCTGGACTTCATCCTGAACGCATCGATCGATTACCGCACACGCCGCTATTATCTGCCCGATCCTGCGGCCGCGCCTGTCGGCGCCGCTTTTACGCCGATCAATCTTAGCGTGGCCGTGGCCCGGCAGGACAATGGCTGGGAATTACGCCTGATCGGGCGAAATATCACAAATGAAAATGCCCTGAACTCCGGCAACCCCGCGCCCTTTCTACCCGCAGGCAACGAAATTTCGACCTCCGAGCGGGGACGCACCATCGCACTTCAACTGAGCGGGAAGTTCTGATCTGCATACACCTCAACGCCCCTATCTTGAATGGAGCATCTTATGACACGACATTTCATTCCCCCGGAACTTGAACATCTCGCCGGCGAAATACTGGACGTCGATTCCCATGAAATGATGCCGACCAAGGAATGGGTGCCGCAATTTGGGGAAGTTGCGGCGGAACTACAGTTCGCATGGGAACATAATGGCGAAACCAATATCAAAAATATGAATCATCCATACGCCCCGTCCTATGTCGCCGATGACCAGCCGATCGGCGAAGACATCTGGAAGCTCAAGGGTGTGCAGGCGCCCGGCGCGGTCCTTCCCGTCCGGCGGGAAAAAGTGATGGATGCCATCGGCGTGAAACGCCAGATTATGTTCCCCACATTCGGCATGGCCAGCATGCAGCTGGCCACTCTGCCGCTCGATTATGGTTATGCGCCCAACATTACGAAAGACCGCAGGGCGCATGGCAAGGCCCTTTTGAACGCCTATAACAAATGGGCGATCAAGGTTACACAGGAAACCCGGCGCGTGCTGCCGGTAACCCCTGTTCTGGCCGATACCATACACGAACTGCTCGCGACGACGCGTGCACTGATCGATGGGGGCATTCGCGTGATCGAATTGCCGGCCAATATACTGCCGGGCGGCAAGTCCCCTGCCAGTTTCGAACTGGACCCCTTCTGGGAGATGATAAGCGCCAACAACGTCACGGTTTGTCTGCATGTCGGCATCGAACATCAGATATTCGCCGAAAAGGGCTGGAACGAGGCGACCGTCTTCGAAGGGTTCAAGGTTTTCCCGGAACTCAAACTCGACCCCTGGTCGCTGACGCACCTGCATCTGCCGCCGCAAAACTTCCTGGCGACCATGGTGCAGGGGTGGGTTTTCGAACGCTTTCCCGATCTTCGGTTCGGAATCATGGAATATGGTGCCTATTGGGTTGGCCCTTTGTGCGATTCCATGGACCTTTGGTACGCGCAGGGCGGCTATGGCCTGCCTGACAATCCCTATGCACGACTGCCTCGAACGCCATCGGACTATGTGAAGCGCAATGTCCGGGTCGGCGTGTTCGATTTCGAGCCGGTCGACAAATATATTACCCAATATGGCCTGGAAGACGTGGTCTGCTTCGCAAGCGATTATCCGCATGTGGAGGGCGGCCGCGATCCCATGGGCAGCCTGGTACAGAAGCTGGCTCCACTTGGCGATCACATCATTCGCAAGGTCTTTGTGGACAATGCGCAATGGATCATGGGCGACAAGGCCTGACCACCACATCCGATCTTCATGATAGTTTCGGCGGAGACAAAGATGAGCGAACAGGACAATATAGGCGGTGCCACAGCGGTTGAAGTGGTACAGCGATGCTATGGCCATATCGCGCAAGGCGAATGGGCGCTGGCGAATGCATTGCTATCCGACGACTTCACGCAATATGAGCCGCCGTCGCTCGAATATGGCGGCGAATGGCGCGGCAATGGCGCCATGCAGCGCCTGTTCGAGCGCGCCATGGCCTATTGGGCGGATCCCGACATCAAGATCAAGCATATGCTGGGCGACGATGCGCATTGTATCGCCCTTATGGAAATGTCGATGACATCGAAGAAAACGGGCGAGCGCTTCACACAGAATGTCGTCGAGGTGCTGCGCGTGAAAGATGGCAAGATCACCGAGTTGCAGGTCCATTATTTCGATACCGCCCCATTATCTTTGGGATAGGGAGCGCTCAGTCAATCTTCGTCAAAGACCAATAAATGCAAGGACCAGTAAATGGGAAAAAACCTGGAGAATAAAGTTGCGCTGGTGACCGGCGGATCGCGTGGTCTGGGCGCGGTGATCGCTGCGGCGCTAGCGGATGAGGGCGCGGATGTCGCCATAAGCTATGTCGCCTCCGATGCGAAGGCCGCGGCCGTGGTCGAAGGCCTGAAGGCCAAGGGCGTGCGCGCGTTCGCGTTCAAGAACGACCAGGGCGATCCGGGCCAGGCGCCAGCGCTGATCGCCGCCGTCATCGAGAAATTGGGCAAGATCGACATATTGGTCAACAACGCCGCGATCGCCATTCAGGGCCTGACGATAGATGATCCGGCCTATGACAGCGCCATCATGGACAGGCAATGGGCCATCAACACCATGGGCGTCATCGCCAATATCCGCGCTGTTGCGCGGCATCTTCCCGAAGAGGGGCGGATCATTACCGTCAGTTCGGGCCTTGCGCGCCGGGTGGGCTGGCCAGGTGCGGCAGACTATGCAGGAACCAAGGCCGCGGTCACGGGCTTTTCACGGGGCGTCGCTCGCGATCTGGGGCCGCGCAAAATCACCGTCAATGTCGTTGAAGCGGGGATCATGGAAACCGACATGACGATGGCGATAGCCCCTGACGGCATTCCACCTGCCTTGCTGGGGATAATGGCGATCGGCCGAACGGCGCAGTTGGAGGAAGTGGCAGCCGCCGTCACATTCCTGGCGACCCCTGCGGCAAGTTACATTACCGGCAGCGCGATCGAAGCCAATGGCGGCGCGCTGGCGTAAAGCAGCATCTGTCGGCCGGCAGTCAAAAGCCGGCCGCATCAGGCGGCGGACTGAATAGCGCCTAGGCTCAGGACCCATTAATTGCTTGCGGTAATGATGACTGTTTGATTCAATGGCGGCGCGAGGAGGCGCGCCATGAGTGATCTGATCTGGCTTTCTGAGGCACATATGCGGCGGATCGAGCCGTATTTCCCATTGTCG
>DASVMZ010000083.1:0-28200 GCA_036384115.1 Sphingobium sp. | reverse complement strand
CATCGTTCATGCGGCGCCCCCTGCCACGAGCGCCGGGTGGCCAAGCGCCTCCTCGATGATCGCCTCGACCAGCTGGCCATAGTCCAGCCCGATATAACGGCCCTGCTCCGGCACGAGGCTGAGCGGGGTCATGCCCGGCTGGGTGTTGACCTCCAGCAGGAAGACGCCCTCTATCCCCTGCGTGTCGTCCCAGCGGAAATCGGACCGCGAGGTGCCCTTGCACCCCAGCAGGCGATGGGATTGCAGCGCGACCGCCATCATGTGCGCGGCGACATCGTCCGGCACCTGCGCGGGGCAGATATGCTCGGTCATGCCGTCGGTATATTTGCTGTCGAAATCATAGAAGCCGCCCTTGGGCTTCAGTTCGGTCACGCACAGCGCCCGGTCGCCCAGCACGGCGACGGTCAGCTCGCGCCCCCGGATGAACGGCTCGGCCAGCAGTTCCTCGAAGTTGTGCCATGGACCCACCGTCTCGCGGCCGATGGGATTGCCATAATTGCCCTCCGCCGTGACGATGGCCACGCCGACCGACGACCCCTCGTTCACCGGCTTGACCACATAGGGGCGCGGCAGCGGGTCGCCCGCGAACAGACTCTCCGACTTCACGATCATCCCGCCGGGCATGGGGATGCCATGGGGCACCAGCGCCTGCTTGGTCAGCACCTTGTCGATGGCGATGACGGAGGTGGCCAGCCCGCTGTGGGTGTAGGACACGCCCATCACGTCCATCAGCCCCTGCACCGTGCCATCCTCGCCCGGTACGCCATGCAGCGCGTTGAACACGATGTCCGGCGATGCGGCGATCAGCTTGGCGGGCAGGTCGCGGCCCTCCGCCGGTGTCGCGCCCAGATCGACGCGCGTGACCCGGTGGCCGCGCGCCTCCAAGGCACTGGCCACGCCCTCGCCGCTCATCAGCGACACGGGACGCTCAGACGACCAGCCGCCCATCAGGACAGCGACATGCCAGCGGGCCGTCATGCCGTATTCCCCTTGGTTGGCCCCTGCGGCTGGCCAACGCGCTGGATTTCCCATTCGAGGGCCACGCCCGTCCTTGCCTTCACGCGCTTTATCACCTCTTCGCCCAGCGCCTCGATGTCAGCGCTCGTCGCCGCGCCAAGGTTGAGCAGGAAATTGCAATGCTTCTCGGAAACCTGCGCGTCGCCGATGGTCAGGCCCCGGCATCCCGCCCGGTCGACCAGTTCCCACGCCCTGTGCCCGGCCGGATTCTTGAAGGTGGAGCCGCCGGTCTTCGACCGGAGCGGCTGGCTGGCCTCCCGCGCGGCGGCGATGCGGTCCATCTCCGCCTGGATGGCGGCAGGCGCGCCGGGTTCGGCGCGGAAAGTCGCGGCCACCACGATGGCGCCGTCGGGCAATGCGCTGTGGCGGTAGGTGTAGCCCAGGTCGCCCAGGGCCAGCGTCCGCCGCTCGCCGGAGCGCAGGATGATGTCGCAGGCGACCAGCACATCCTTGACCTCGCGGCCATAGGCGCCGCCGTTCATCCGCACGAAACCGCCGACCGTGCCGGGAATGGAGCGCAGGAACTCAAGGCCCGCAATGCCCGCGTCGCGCGCGGTCGAGGAGACGAGAATGCCCGATGTGCCGCCGCCGCAGCGCAGGGTCGTGCCGTCCAGCTTTTCCGCGAAGGAAAAGGGCTTGCCCAGTCGCACCACCACGCCGGGCACGCCGCCGTCGCGCACGATCAGGTTTGAGCCGAGACCCAGCGCCATGACCGGCACGGCGGGGTCGAGACCGGCGAGGAAGTCCGACAGGTCGTCGGCATCCTTCGGCTCGAACAGCCATTCGGCCGCCCCGCCCGCCTTGAACCAGACAAGCGGTGCCAGCGGCACGGAGGGCCTGAGGCTCCCGCGCACGGCGTCGCTCTGGATCAGGGCGGCGCGCGATGTCATGCAGGCGCCTTTTCGGCGCGTGCGCCGACGGCATCGGCAAGACCCGCCGCCCATTTGGTGATGTCGCCCGCGCCCAGGCACACGATCATGTCATTGGGTTGCAGATCGGCGGCCAGCGCGTCCGCAAGGGCATTGGCATCCGCCACGGTCGCCGCCGCGCGGTGGCCGCGCCGCTTGAGACCGGCGACCAGCGCATCGGCGTCCACGCCGTCGATCGGCTCCTCGCCCGCGCGATAGACGGGGGTCACATAGACGCCGTCCGCATCGTTGAACGCCTGCTGGAAATCCTCCATCAGGTCGCGCAGGCGGGTGAAGCGATGCGGCTGCACCACCGCGATCACGCGGCCCTTCACGCCCTCGCGCGCGGCGGCCAGCACGGCCTTTATCTCGACCGGGTGATGGCCATAATCGTCGATCACCACGGCGTTGCCACCGGCAATTTCGATCTCACCCACTTTGGTGAAGCGCCGCTTGACCCCGCCAAAGCCGGACAGGCCGGACTGGATGGTGGCGTCGGGGATGCCCAGGAACAGCGCCACACCGATCGCCGCCATGGCGTTCAGCACATTGTGGCGACCGGGCATGGGCAGGTCGATACCCTCGATCCGCCGGGTAGTGCCGTCGCGTTCCCGCACCTGCACGTCGAAGATATTGCCGCCCGCATAGGGCACCACATTCTCGCCGCGAATGTCGGCGGGGGCGGAAAAGCCATAGGTGACGATGCGCCGGTCCTGCACCCGCGGCAGGATAGCCTGAACCTCGGGATGGTCGAGGCACAGCATCGCCGCGCCATAGAAGGGCACATTCTCGACGAACTCGACGAAGCAGTCCTTCACCCGGTCGAAGGAGCCGTAATGATCGAGATGCTCCGGGTCGATGTTGGTGACGACCGCCACCGTGCCGTCGAGGCGCAGGAAGCTGCCGTCGCTCTCGTCGGCCTCCACCACCATCCAGTCGCCAGCACCGAGGCGGGCGTTGGAGCCATAATTATTGATGATGCCGCCGTTGATGACGGTGGGGTCGATCCCGCCCGCGTCAAGCAGCGCCGCGATCATCGAGGTGGTGGTGGTCTTGCCATGCGTGCCCGCCACCGCGACGGTGGATTTCAGGCGCATGAGTTCGGCCAGCATCTCGGCGCGGCGGATGACGGGAACGCGCCGTTCGAGCGCGAGTTCGACTTCCGGATTGCCGCGCTTGATGGCCGTCGACGTCACCACGACCGCCGCGTCGCCCAGATTCTCCGCCTTGTGCCCGATCATCACCTTGATGCCCTTGGCGCGCAGCCCCTCGACCACATAGCCCTCGGCCACGTCGGACCCCTGCACGGTGTAGCCCAGATTGGCCATCACCTCGGCGATGCCGGACATGCCGATGCCGCCGATGCCGATGAAATGGATGGTGCCGATGTCGGTCGCGACGCCCTTCATGCGGGGACTCCCTGAATCCCGGAGACCGGCCGGGAGGGCGCGACCTTCAGCACATGGGTGGTGATGGGCGCGACGCCGAAACTCTCGATCAGGTCAGCCATGTCGCGCACCGCATCGGGCAGGCCGCTTTCGCGCGCACGCCGTGCGGCATTTTCCAGGGCACCAGGCTCCATCGCCAGCTTCTGCATCTGTTTGGCAAGCTCCACGGGGGTGAAGGCGCTTTGCGGGATGGCACGGGCGCCGCCGTTCTTCGCCATTTCGCGCGCATTATAGGTCTGGTGATCGTCCATCGCGCTGGGCAGGGGGACGAGGATGGCGGGACGGCCCGCCACGGTGAGTTCGGCAATGGTGGAGGCGCCCGCGCGGGCGATCACCAGATGCGACCAGCCCAGCTTCGTCGGCATATCCTCGATATAGGTCATGAGATCGGCGGGGATCTCCATCCTGGCATAGAGGGCGCGCACCGCCTCTATATCCTCCGCCCGGCATTGCTGCGTGACCTGGAGGCGACGGCGCAGCGAGACGGGGAGCAGGGCCAGACCCTCCGGCACCACGCTGGACAGGATGGTCGCACCCTGGCTGCCGCCGGTCACGAGGATGCGGAACACGCTGTCCTCGGTAAAGGCGGGATAGCTTTCGTCGCGCAGCGCCAGCACGGCCTCGCGGACCGGATTGCCGATCAGATGGACCTTATGGGCATGGCGCTTCGCCAGTTTCTGGACCTCCGGATAGGCGGTCGCGATGGCGCTGACCCGCCCGGCGACCAGCCGGTTGACGCGGCCCAGCACGGCATTCTGGTCGTGGACGATCGTCGGTATGTCTTCCTTGAACGCACCCAGCAGGGCGGGCAGCGCGGGATAGCCGCCAAAGCCCACCACCACCGATGGCTGGAACACATCATAGAGGCGGCGCGCCATGTCGCGCCCCGCCATGATCGCGCGTGCCCCCCTGATCCAGCCGACGGGTCCGCCGCTCATGCGGCCCGCGGGCAGGATGTGCGTCTGCGCCCGCTCGAAGATACCGGGAATCCTTGCGCCGCGCTCGTCCGTGACCAGCGCGACATGATGGCCGCGCGCCATCAACTCCTCCGCGACGGCATGGGCAGGCATCAGATGGCCGCCGGTGCCGCCGGCGGCGAGGACATAGTGGCGGGAAATGCTCATCGGCCGCTCCATTGTGGCGCATAATTGGCACGCGCCCCATAGGGCGTCTTGGCCATATACGGATTGCGCCGCGTGAACGCCAGCAACAGGCCGACACCGATGCTCAGCGCGATCATGGACGATCCGCCATAGCTGATGAAGGGCAGGGTCATGCCCTTGGACGGGAACAACTGCGTGTTGACGCCCATGTTGATGATCGCCTGCATCGTCATCTGCGCGACCAGCCCGGCGGAGGCGAGCACGATGAACGGCTCCTCCTCGTCCAGCAGGCGCAGCAGCACCCGCACCACGATGGCCAGATAGACCAGTGCGATGGCGATGCATGCCAGCAGGCCGAACTCCTCGCCCACGACGGAGAAGATATAGTCGGTATGCGCCTCCGGCAGGTGGAACTTGGCCTGTCCGCCGCCCGGCCCGACCCCCATCAGGCCGCCATGGGTGATGGTGGCATGCGCCAGATCGACCTGCGTCGGCCCGCCTGCCGCATCGGTGCTGAGACCCAGGAACTGGTTTATGCGGTCGCGGCCGTTCGCGTAGAAGAGATAGATGAGCACGAGACCACCCAGCCCGGCCGCGCCCAGCCCGCCGATGGCCTTCATCGAAATGCCGCTGAGCATCAGCAACACCGCCCAGACGCCGATGAAGATCACCGTCTGGCCAAAGTCCGGCTGCTTCATCAGCAGTGCGGCGATGATCAGCGTCATGGCGCCGCTGAGCGGGATGACCGGCAGCGACTTGTCCTTGGCGCGCAGCGACAGCATCCACGCCATCGTCACCACATAGACGGGCTTGAGGAATTCGGAAGGCTGGAAGCGCAGCACGCCCGAACCGATCCAGCGATAGGCGCCGTTGACCTCCGTCCCGATGACCGGGACCAGCAGCAGCATAAAGGAGAAGGCGCCCGCCAGGAACATGGCCAGCCGCCGCGCCTCCTGCCGGGGCAGCATGCTGACGAAGACCATGACGATCAGGCCGGCCGCGACCCACATGATCTGGCGGTAGAAATAATGGAGCGGGTTGACCGCGACATCGGTGGTCGAGCGGTCGATGGCCGCGACCGGGGAGGCGGCGGCGACCGCGACCAGCCCGATGGCGATCAGCACGACGATGAGGGCGAGGAGAACCCGGTCGATCTCCCAGAACCAGATGGACAGGGCCGTCCTCTCACGCGGCATGGGGCGCCCGGCCATCTGGGCACGGTCGCGAATGGCGGGCAGCAGCTTTCGCACGCTGTCGCCGGGCGTGCCCAGCCCCGTACGGTCCTGTCCTGTACGGTCCTGCCCTGCCGGACCTTTGCCGTCCTTGCCCCCCGGAGTCATGCGCCCCTACCCCCATCCAAAGCATTGACCGCCGCGACGAAGGCATCGCCCCGCGCCTCGAAATCGCGGAACTGGTCGAAGGAGGCGCAGGCGGGCGAGAGCAGCACCACGTCGCCCGGCGCGGCATTGGCCGCCGCCTGCTGGACCGCGGTGATGAGAAGCTCGCTCTCCTCGACCGGCACGACGCCGTTCAGGATCGAGGCGAACAGCGGCCCCGCCTCGCCGATGGTGTAGGCATGTTTGACGTTGGGGAAGCCCACCGCGCAATCGTCCAGATCGCCGCTCTTGGCGAGACCGCCGAGGATCCAGTGGATGCGGGGCTTGCCCTCCACGGCGGGCCATGCGGAGAGCGCGGGCGCGGTGGAGGCGGCGTTGGTCGCCTTGCTGTCGTTGACGAAGAGCACGCCGTGCCGCTCCGCCACGATCTGCATGCGGTGGGGCAGGCTGGCGTAGCTGCGCAGGGCGGCGGCTACACTGTTGGCGTTGATGCCCAGCGCCTGTGCGATCGCGCGGGCGACGGCGACATTCTGGGCATTGTGCGGGCCTTGCAGCGCGGGCCACTCCGCCTGATCGGCGGTGGTGATCCCTGCGCCCTGCACGCGGATCGCGCGGGGCAGGCGGTCCGCGATGGCGCGGGTCGGATCGTCATCGTCCGCGATCACGGCGACATGCGCGCCCGACTGCATCGCGAACAGCCGTTCCTTGGACGCGGCATAGCCCGCAAAGCCGTCATAACGGTCAAGATGGTCGGGCGTGATGTTGAGCAGGGCCACGACATCGCAGTCGAGGCTGTGGGTCAGGTCGATCTGGTAACTGGACAGTTCCAGCACATAGACGCCGCCACGCGGCAAAGGCTCCTGCGCCAGTATCGGCAGGCCGATGTTGCCGCCCATGCGCGTCGGCAGCCCTGCGTTGCGGCAGATATGATGGACCAGCGCGGTGGTGGTCGACTTGCCATTGGTGCCGGTGATGCCGACCACCCGATGCGCGGGCAGGCTGGACCGGGCGAGCGCGAACAGTTCGATGTCGCCGATCAGGGGGACGCCGCTCGCCTTTGCCTTGTCCGCGATGGGATGGCGGTTGACCGGCACGCCCGGCGACACGACGATGCCGTCATAGCCGGTGAGGTCCGCCTCCAGCAGGTCGGCGACCTCTGCCTTGCCAGCCACCGCCGCGCGGGCATCCTCGCGGTTGTCCCACGCCAGCACATGCGCGCCGCTGGCATGCAGCGCATCGACGGTGGCGAGGCCCGAGCGGGCAAGGCCCAGCACGGCATAGCGTTTCCCGGCAAAGGCGGGCGAGACGATCATCGCAGCTTCAACGTGGCGAGACCGGCGAGCGCAAGGACGAAGGACACGATCCAGAAGCGGATGACGACCGTGGTCTCATGCCAGCCCAATTGCTCGAAATGATGGTGGATCGGCGCCATGCGGAACACCCGCTTGCCGGTGCGCTTGTAATAGAAGACCTGGATGATGACCGACAGCGCCTCCACCACGAAGAGGCCGCCGATGATGGCCAGCACGATCTCATGATGGGTGGTGACGGCGATAACGCCGATGGTGCCGCCCAGCGCCAGGCTGCCGGTATCGCCCATGAAGACGGCGGCGGGCGGCGCGTTGAACCACAGGAAGGCGAGGCATGCCCCCACGATCGCCCCGCACAGGATGACGAGATCGCCCGCACCCGGCACATGGGGGATGCCGAGATATTGGGCGTAGTCGGCCCGGCCGACGATATAGGCGATCAGCATGAAGGCCATGCAGGCGACGATCACCGGCATGGAGGCAAGGCCGTCAAGCCCGTCGGTCAGGTTCACCGCATTGCCGAACGACACGATGACGAAGGCGGCGAAGAAATAATAAAAATAGCCAAGGTCGATGGGACCGCCGCTGTAGAAGGGCAGGTAAAGCCCGGTGCCGTTGCGGCTGACGATCAGCACCGTCGCGATGCCCGCGATGGCGAATTCGATCAGCAGGCGGAACCGGCCCGACAGGCCCTTGTGGCTCGCCTTCGTCACCTTGTCATAATCGTCGAGGAAGCCGATGGCGCCAAAGCCCAGCGTCACGAAGATGCACGCCCAGATATAGATGGAGCTGAGGTCCATCCACAGCAGCACCGACAGGATCAGCGCGGTCAGGATCATCAGCCCGCCCATGGTCGGCGTGCCGACCTTGAGCAGATGGGTCTGCGGCCCGTCGCTGCGAATCGGCTGCCCCTTGCCCTGCCGCACGCGCAGCCAACCGATAAAGCGCGGACCGATGATGAGGCCGATGACCAGCGCGGTGATGATCGACGCGCCAGCCCGGAACGTCAGATAGCGGATCAGGTTGAGGACACCGGGAAATCCAAGATGTTCGGCGATCCAGTACAGCATTGTCAGCAATCTCCGCCGGCGATCGCCGCGACGAGGCGGGACAGGCCGATACTGTTGGAACCCTTGACCAGCACGACGTCGCCCGCCCGCAAAAGGGGACGCAGTATGTCGATGGCGGTCTGAGCGTCGGGCACATGACGCAAAGCCAGCTTTCCTTCAAGAGCGCGTGCGAGGGGTTCCATCTCCTCCCCCACCAATATGGCGTCGGAAATGCCCGCTTCACCGATGGGACGGGCCAGAGCGGCGTGCAGCACGTCCGACTGGTCGCCCAGTTCCTTCATCGCGCCCAGCACGACGATGCGCCGCGCCGCCTTCTCCTCCCCCAGTTGCGCGAGGGTGGCATCCATGGACGCGGGATTGGCATTATAGCTTTCGTCGATCAGCAGTATCTCCCCGCCCTCGACCGCGATCGTCCGGCGTTCGCCGCGCCCCGGCAGGCCCGGCATCTCCGCCAGCGCGAGGCCCGCGATGGCGAGGTCGCCGCCGACCGCCTCCACCGCCGCCATGATGGCCAGCGCATTGGCGACCCAGTGCCGCCCCGGCGCGGCCACCCTGAAATTGACGAGGCCGCCGGGCAGGCGCGCCGTCACCATCGTGCCGCCATCGCCCGACGGCACCTCGTCCACCACATGCACATCGGCCTCGCGGGTGAAGCCGAAAGTCAGTATCTTGTCCGCAAAGCGGATCGCCTTGTTATAAAGCCGCGCGGCATGGGGGCTGTCGGCGGGGATGATGGCCGTACCGCCGGGCAGCAGTCCCTCGAATATCTCCGCCTTGGCATCCGCGATCGCCTCCAGCCCGCCGAAATGGCCGATATGAGCGGGCGCAATGGCGGTGACGATGGCGACATGCGGGCGCACGATGCGGGTCAGGTCGGACAGTTCGCCCGCATGGTTCATGCCCATCTCGAAGATGCCGTACAGGCTGTCGGCGGGCATGCGCGCCAGGCTGAGCGGTACGCCGACATGGTTGTTGTAGCTTTTGACGGAACGGTGCGCGCGGCCAGGCACCTTGCGATCCAGTGCCTGCCACAGCGCCTCCTTGGTACCGGTCTTGCCGACCGAACCCGTGACGCCGATGATCTTTGCCTGCGTGCGCGCACGGGCGGCGCGGCCCAGCGCGACCAGCGCATCCGTGGTGTCGGGCACCCGCACATGCGCGCCGCGCACGGGACGATCCACCACGGCGGCGGCGGCACCGGCGGCGAACGCCTTTTCCACATGGTCATGGCCGTCCGACTGTGTGCCCTTCAACGCGACGAACAGGTCGCCCGGCCCGACTTCCCGGCTGTCGAAGGCGACACCCCTGGCATGAAAAGCACCATGCATGCTGCCCCCGGTCGCCTGCGCCACGCTCTTGGCGGTCCACAGGGAATTCATGCCGGGCGGCTTGCGGCAGAGGGTTCCATCATGCGGCGCAGGCCCTTCAGGGAGTGCGCTGTCATGCGGCGCACGCCTGTTATGGAGTGCGCCGTCATGCGGCGCACTCGCGCGCGACGGTCACATCGTCGAAGGGCAGGACACGGTCGCCGACGATCTGGCCCTGCTCATGCCCCTTGCCCGCCAGCAGGACGATGTCGCCCTTGCGCGCCAGACCGACCGCCTCGGCAATGGCTTCGCGCCGTCCGCCGATCTCCGTCGCGCCCTCCGCACCCGCCATAACGGCGGCACGGATGGCGGCGGGCTCCTCGCTGCGCGGATTGTCGTCGGTGACGATCACTACGTCGGACAGTTCAGCCGCGACTGCCCCCATCAGCGGCCGCTTGCCCACGTCCCGGTCCCCGCCCGCGCCAAAGAGGGTGATGAGCCGCCCCGTCGCATGGGGGCGCAGTGCCTCGATGGCGGCGCGCAGCCCGTCTGGCGTATGGGCATAGTCGACATAGACCGGCGCGCCCTCGCGCGTGATCACCGCCCGCTCCAGCCGCCCGCGCACCGGCTGCACCCGCTCCAGCGCCCGCAGCGCATCCAGCGCAGGCATACCGCACGCGATCACCAGCCCGGCCGCGACCAGCGCGTTGGCAGCCTGATAGGCGCCGATCAATGGGAGGGGCAGCTTATGCTCCACGCCATCTACGCCGATCAGCAGATCCTGCCCCAGCGCCGTCGGTACGCGGGAGAGGAGGCGCAGCGTCTCCCCCTTCGTGCCCACCGTCAGCAGCCGCAGGCCGCGCGCCCTGGCCCGCTCGACGACAGCATCCGACCGTGCGTCGTCCATCCACACGACCGCCGCGCCATCACCGTCCACGACTTCATCGAACAGCCGCATCTTGGCGTGGAAATAGCTGTCCATGTCGCCATGATAGTCGAGATGATCGCGGCTGAGGTTGGTAAAGGCCCCGGCCCGCACCGGCAGTCCCTCGGTGCGATACTGGTCCAGGCCATGGCTGGACGCCTCGAACGCGACATGGCTGACACCCTCGCGATTAAGGCCGGACAGGTTGGCGAGGAAGGTCACGACATCGGGCGTGGTGAGGCCGGTGGAGACCTGCTCCCCATCCGTGGTGACGCCCAAAGTACCGACCGATGCGGCATGATAGCCCAGCGTGCGCCACAATTGGCGCGCCAGTTCCACGGTCGAGGTCTTGCCGTTGGTCCCCGTCACCGCGACCGTCACCGCCGGAAAGGGCGCGAAATAGCGGGCGGCGATCTCAGCAAACAGGCGGCGCGGTGACGGGTCGGCGATATGCACCGCGCCCTCCACCTTCGCCTCCGGCCGGGCGACGACCGCGATGGCTCCGGCGGCGATGGCGGCGGGGATATAATCCTCCCCATTCACCCGCGCGCCGCGAAAGGCGCCAAAGACCGATCCCGGCGCGACCTTGCGATGGTCGATCGCAAAGCCGGAGACCGGGATGTCGCGCGCATGCGCCGCTATGCCGGGGCTGAGGTCGCCAAGCCGCATCAGTCCTCGACCTTCGCTTTCCACAGCAGCGGGGTCAGTTCGGATACGTCCACGTCGCGGTTGGCTTCCGGGAAGACACCCATCATCGGCGCCGCCCGCTCGATCACCCGCCGCACGATGGGCGCCGCGGTCCAGGCGGCGGTCCTGAGGCCAAAGGTCTCCGCATTGCCCTTCGGCTCGTCCATCATGACCAGGACGACATAGCGCGGATTGTCCATCGGGAAGGCGGCGGCAAAGGTCGTCACCAGCGAATGATGGGCATAGCCGCCCGCATGCGGCTTTTCGGCGGACCCCGTCTTGCCGCCGACGCGAAAGCCCTTGGCATCCGCGCTGCGGCCGGTGCCGTCCATGACGATCAGGCGCAGCAGCTGGCGCATCCGCGCGCTGGTGGCAGAGGAGAAGACGCGCACGCCCGCCGGAACCTGATCCTCGCGCAGTTTGAGCATGGTCGCGGGGCGCATCATGCCGCCGTTGACCAGCGCGGCATAGGCGCTGGCGAGGTGCAGCGGCGTGACGGCGATGCCATGGCCATAGGCGGTGGTCATGGTGGTGAGACGGCCCCAGCTTGCCGGCCAGATGGTCCCCGCCCGCTCGCGCAGTTCGATGGCGGACCGCTGGGCAAAGCCCAGCTTGCGATAGGTCGCCTGCAACCGCTCGGCCCCCAGTTCGTCCGCAATGCGCGCGGTGACGATGTTGGAGCTGTGAACCAGCGTCTCCGGCACGTTCAGCCAGCGGCCCGCGCTATGGTCGTCATGGATGCGAAAACCGCCCACGCTCAGCGGCGCGGTGGCGTCGTACCGCTTGCTCATGCTCGTCACCACGCCCGCGTCCATCGCCGCCGCAATGGCCAGCGGCTTGAAGGTGGAGCCAAGTTCATAGGCGGACTGGACGATGTCGTTGCGGCGCGCGTCCATGGAGCGGTCGTTGAGCTTGTTGGGATCGAACACGGGGAGTGACGCCATGGCGACGACTTCGCCGGTATTGGCGTCGAGGATCACGCCCGCCGCGGCCCGTGCCTGCTGCGCGGTCAGGCCCTGATACAGCTCGCTCTCCATCACCGCCTGCACGCGGGCGTCGAGCGACAGGACCAGCGGCGTGCCGCGCATGGCGGGATCGGTCAGCCGCGCATTGAATGCGCGCTCAACGCCCATACCGCCGCTGCCGTCGACGCTGGTGAAACCCAACGCATGCGCCGCCAGCGTCCGCTGCGGATAGAGCCGCTCCTTCTCGCGCGGGAATTCGATGCCGACCTCGCCCAGCGCGTTGACCGCCGCGACCTGCTCGGGCAGCGCGCGGCGGCGCAGATAGGCCCAACGCCTGGTGGGCTGGAGCTGGCGGAAGAAGGTGCCCGCGCTGGTATCCGGGAAGATGTCGTGCAGCTTGTCGGCCAGATCCTGCCGGTTGCCGATCACCCGTTCGGGCCGCACCGCGATGCTATAGGCGTCGATGGTGCGGGCCAGCGGCTCCCCATTGCGATCGAGAATGTCGGCACGCGCAGGCACCATGCCCGACCCGGCCCGGCCGCCATCGCCCGCACCGCCCGCGATCCCCATCCAGAGCATGCGTCCGGCCAGCACCGCCGTCAGCACCGTGAACAACAGCATCAGGAAGACCAGCCGCTTATGCGCGACGCCGATCAGGTCGTAACGCTGGGTCGGGCGGCCCGTGCTGGCCGGACGGGCGAGAACGGTCGCCATCAGCGGTTCTTCGGCCCGGATTCAGCCGCCGCCTTGGCACCCAGATCGCGCAGGGTGCGATCGTCGAGCAGCTGGGCGTCCAGCAACGCCATGCGCGCGGCCTTGCGTGCCACGGGGTCGGGCGCCACGGGGTTTGACGACAGGCGCGGCATGGCCTGTGCAGTCCGTACCGGCACGGCGCGCGTGGTTTCCACGGGCTTGCGCGGCGCCTCCTGCGGCGCGGCGATCGGAGCCTCCACCTTGGCCGAGGCGACGCGCAACATGCTGTCGTCCTCGCGAATCTGCGCCGGGGCCGGGCTTTCCGTCCGCACGGCTGCCTCGGGAGCGGCGGCGTCCGCATCGGCCATCGCCATCATGACGGGTGGCGCGACATAGAGTTCGCCGTTGGACTGCACCCCGTCGAGACTGGCCAGCGCCCGCTCGTCCGGCAGATATTGCGCGGCCTGGGGCGCGCCATAGCGATAGTCCTGCGCGTTCCACCTTTCGAGCTGGCGCATGTTGGCCCGCGATTCGAACTCCGTCTCCAGATAGCGGATGTCCGCGCGCACATGATAGATTTTGCCGTCCAGCGCCTGCACCGCATTGCGCTCCGTCGCCACCCGCAGAGAGATCAGATAGGCCGTCAGCGCACCGAAGGCGACGATCAGGATCCACAGGATATTCTTCAGGCGCTTGATCGCGATCATGGCTGATTTCCTTGGGCGGTGGACCAGGCGGGAGCAGAGGTGCGTGTCGCGGAGCGCAGCGTGGCGGAACGGGCGCGGGGGTTGCGGGCGATTTCCGCGTCGGAACCCTTCACCGCCCGCGCGGGCTTGGCGAAGGTCGGCGCGCGGGACCGTACCACCGCCGGGCGATGGCGCGATCCGCCCGCATCCCCGCCGCTGCGCTCCCGCAGGAAATTCTTCACGATCCGGTCTTCCAGACTGTGGAAGGTGACGATGGCGAGGCGACCACCGGGGGCCAGCACCGCCTCCGCCGCCTCCAGCCCGGCCTCCAGTTCCGCCAGTTCCTGGTTGAGGAAGATGCGAATGGCCTGAAAACTGCGCGTCGCGGGATCCTTGGGCTGGCCGGGGTGATAGCCCAGCGCCTTGCGGACCACGGCGGCCAGTTCACTGGTGCGGCTCAATGGACGGGCGGCGACGATGGCGCGCGCGACGCGGCGCGACTGGCGCTCTTCGCCATAGAGGTAAAGGACGTCGGCGATCTGCGCCTCCTCCGCCTCGTTCAGCCATTCGGCGGCGGTCTGGCCGGACTGGCTCATCCGCATGTCGAGCGGCCCTTCCTTCTGGAAGGAAAAGCCGCGCTCCGCCCGGTCGATCTGCATCGACGACACGCCGATGTCGAGGGTGACGCCCGCGACCGCCTCAATGCCCGATTCGGCCAGCAGGCGCGCCAGCCGCGAATATTCGCCATGGACCAGCGTGATCCGGCCATCGCTCGCACTCACCACCGCCTGACCCTCGGCCACGGCATCGGGGTCGCGGTCGATGGCGAACACCATCGCGCCCGCATCCGCCATGGCGCGGCTGTATCCGCCCGCGCCGAACGTGCCGTCCACATGGTGCTCACCGGGGGCGATGGCGAGGGCGTCCAGCACTTCGGACAGCAGGACAGGGATATGAGGGGAGGCAAGCGTCGCGGCGGTGGGCAGGGGCGCGGCGGAAAGAGGCGCGACGTCTGGCATCACGCACCCTTCCGATTGGGATTTTTGGGGTTGGCGGCCCATTCGGCCATCGCCTTGGTGCAGCGCAGGCGCGAGAGGGCGGAACCCTGGCCCGAGTCGAGAAAGCGTTGGGGCGACCAGATCTCGAAGGTCCAGATGGCACCCACAAACCAGAGCATATCGTCGATGCCCATGATTTCCCGAAATTCGTCGGGCAGGCTGAAACGGCCGCCGTCATCGAAGGTGATGCGCTCCACATCACCCGCGGTCGAGGCGGCGCGGCGGTGGCGGTCGATGGTCGTGCCATGGGCGCGGGCGGCGACAACCTCCGCCTCGATCTCCGCCTTCATGTCGAACAGATAATCCTCGCCGAAGCCGGTGAGGCAGGTCAGGTCCGGCAACATGTTGATATAGAGGACATTATGGTCGGTACTTCCGGCCTTCACACGGCGGCGCAGGTCGACTGGCAGGGTGAAGCGCAACTTGCTGTCCACACCACTAAAGCCACTGCCGTGATAATTGTCGGCCGCCGACACTTTGCCCCGAACTCCCTGTTCAAGGTGCGCGACGCCCGCCCCGGAAAGCCCTCGCTCGCCGGATTGCTGAATAGCGGAAACACCTTACGCCCCTGCCAGTCTAACTATCAGCGACGCTCACGGGTGTGAAGGGGGATTCATGGGTGAGGATGGGAAATTATGTGAAATTGTTCGCGAGGATGGGACGAAGGTCTATAATTCCTGCTTTGTTCTCCTCGACTTGGCCATGGATGCTGTAAAAATACCCAATAGCAAGAGGACCAGAAGCGCGGGTCGCAGCGCGCCCGGCAATCCATCCGCGCGCGTCAGCCAGACTCGCCTTCCCGCAGCGGCTCCGGTGCCGGGCGCGAGCCAGTCGGCCAGCACGGGCACCACGTCACTGGTCCATGCCGCCGTCCGCCCCGGCTCCGCGGGATCGGCCGTCCACAGCGCATCATTGGCGAAGTCGGCATCGGCGACGAGGATGGCGATGCCCTTCCCGATCGTGCAGCGCGCGACCAGCCCGCCCGACGACAGCGCACAGTGCGACGCCCTGGCCGGGATAAAGCGAGACGCGCCGACGATCTGGAGCATGCTGCCATCCGCCAGAAAGCGCCGCTCGACAGGATCGCCCGCCGGATGCGGCGGGGCAGGTGCAAGGGTCATGCCCCAGTGATGGAGCAACGGGTCCAGCAAGCTGACCGGCGGTGGCCGCAGGGGATGGCCCAGCGGGCGCGCATCCGCCCAGCGCAGGTCGGGGTCGGCGAGCAGCACCGCCCGTCCACCCTGCCGGACCCAATCGTCCAGCGCCACCAGTTCCTCCGGCGCCAATCCGCGCGGCTGGACCAGCAACAGCGCCGACAGATGCTGCAACTCGGGCGCATGCAGGGCCGCGAGGGGCACCGTCCGAAAGGCGCGCGCCCATATTTTCCATAGTGGCGACATAGAGAATCCCGCCATGGCGGCGCGGGAGGCCGGCCCATGCAGCACAGGGCCGGACAGCACCCCGATCATCGGCCGCGACCGGGCTTGCGGAACCTCCCGCACAGGGCTCAGCCATGGCGCGAGCCGCCCAGCCTGCCCCGCCGATCCCGCAAGGCAGACGATCAGCGGCGGAACCGCCAGCGCCAGCATCGCGGAAGCCATCACCGTCCAGCGCCATGCGCCGATCACCCAGCGCAGCAGGCCCAGCAACAGCACCGCGCCGCACGCCATCGGCAGGAACCATGCGCGCGGGTCGATCTGCCCGGTCTCCATCAGATGCGGGGGCAATAGTCCGGCGAGCAGGACCGCGACACCGATCAGGACGGTCGCCATGCCCGCGACGATCCGCACCGACACTCTCGCCACCCGTCCCTCAGCGTGCGGCAACCGTCACCGCGCCTGCCGGGGATCGCGATCCATCGGTTTCTGGAGTTGCGGGTCCGGCTCCAGATCGGGCACGGCGGGAACCGCCTGCTGCGTCCCGGCGTCGGACGCGGGCGTCACGCCCAGATCGGCCAGCGGCTCATTGGACTTCGCCGGGTCCGCCGCATTGCCAGCCACCAGACCGCCCATCACCTCCGAACCGGAGGTCAGGCCGCCATCCTTGCGGATATTGTCGACCAGCACATTGGTCAGCCCGACGAGCATCAGCACTCCGCCCAGCCCGGCCGCGCCAATCTGTATCCGCCGCACGCTTTCCCGGCGGCTTTCCTCACGGGAGGGAGGGACCATCATGGCACCCTCTCACTCACCCTGCGCCTGGTCCAGCCAGGGGAAGACCGGCAATCCCTTCGCCACCAGCCAGTCGCGATTATAGAGCGTCGAGAGATAGCGAAAGCCGGTGTCGCACAAAATGGTCACGACCCGCCTGCCCGGCCCCAGCTGCCTGCCCAGCGCCACGGCGCCCGCGACATTGATGCCCGACGAGAGGCCAAGGCACAGCCCCTCCTCCGCCAGCAGCCGCTGGACCCAATAGAGGCCTTCCTCGTCGGAAATGCGGAATTGCGTATCGATGGGCGCGCCGTCCAGATTGGCGGTGACGCGCCCCTGCCCGATACCCTCGGCGACGCTGTTGCCCTCCGACTTCAACTCGCCATTGGCGTAATATTCATAGAGCGCGGCGCCGTGCGGATCGGTCAGCGCGATGGTGACGGCCTCGTCGCGCTGCTTGAGGCCCAGCCCGACCCCCGCAATCGTGCCGCCCGTACCCGCCGCACAGGTAAAGCCGTCGATGCGGCCCTCCATCTGCGTCCAGATCTCCTCCGCCGTACCCACCACATGGGCGCGGCGGTTGGCGATATTGTCGAACTGGTTGGCCCAGATCGCCCCCTCCGTCTCCTCCGCGATGCGGCGCGAGGTATGCACGAAATGGCCGGGATTGCTGTAGGCTGCGGCGGGAACCGTCACCAGCGTCGCGCCCAGCGCGCGCAGCGTGTCCATCTTTTCCCGGCTCTGCGTCTCCGGCATCACGATGATGGTCTTATACCCCTTGGCATTGGCGACGAGCGCGAGGCCGATGCCGGTATTGCCCGCCGTCCCCTCCACGATGGTGCCGCCGGGCTGGAGCAGGCCCTTCTCCTCCGCGTCGTTGACGATGAAGAGGGCCGCGCGATCCTTGACCGATGCGCCGGGGTTGGCAAATTCGCACTTGGCGTAAATCTCCGCCCCGCTTTGCGCCGACGGCCCTGCCAGCCGGACGAGCGGCGTGTTGCCGATGAGGGCGAGGGTATCGCCGGAAGCAATGGGGGCGGGCGGCAGCGGGCTGTGGGTCATGGCAGGGATGTAGCGTCTCAACCCCCTGCACCGCAAGCAAGGGAAACTGCGTCCGGCTGCAAAATCGCCTTTTCCCGTGCAGGAAAGAATGCACGACCCCATTCGGGGGGACGACCACGGGAATATTCACCGGCCGCTATCGCCATTTCATAAAGATTTTTGTGGCAGGAGCGGCTGGAATGGCATCCGTTTCCGCCCCGCCGCGCCCCGACGCATCCCCGCGAGCCGCCAGCCAAGACAGCGGCGCCGGGCATGGCGCAGGCTTTGCGTTCCCGCGCCGCGTCCGGCGGCGCTGGCCATGGGCGGTCGTGGCACTGGCGCTCGCGCTGCTGCTCAGGCTGGTGCCGGGAGAGGCGCTCCTCGCCCTTGATCGCGGCGGGGGCGCGATCGACAGCGCGGCCGCATCGGTCGCTCCGGCCAATCCGTCGGACATGCCGGGCGAGACCTTCCCCGGCTCCGCCTATTTCTTCGCGCAGGATGCCTTTGCCCCGGTGGACGCAGCGCCCGTGCAGCCGGGCGACCCGGCGGTGACAACCCTGTCCCCGGAGCAGCACAGCCCGCACGTCCTCCAGATCGACAATGGCCCGGCGGCGCTGTCCATGCCGATGCGGGGCCTGACCTTCCTCGATCAGGCCCGCGCCCTCCAGTGCATGACCAACGCCATCTATTATGAAGCGGGCAACGAGCCGGAGGAGGGCCAGCGCGCCGTGGCGCAGGTCATCCTCAACCGGCTTGCCTCGGGCCGCTGGCCAACCAGCGTGTGCGGCGTCATCTATGAGGGGACGGAGCGGTCCGACCGCCGCTGCCAGTTCACCTTCAGTTGCGACGGCTCCATGGCGCGCACCCCGGCCGCCGCATCCTGGGCGCGCGCGCGCAGCGTGGCGGCGCGTGTCCTGTCGGGGGAGATATTCGCGCCCGCCGGTCTCGCCACCTTCTACCACACGCTCGCCGTGCGTCCGCCATGGGCCGACCGGGTGAGGCCGGTCGCGGTGATCGGCGCGCATATATTCTATCGCCTGCCGGGGGAAGCGGGCATGCCCGCCGCCTATCGCCCACGCTATTCGGGGCGGGAGACGGCTCAGCCCGGTCCCTATGCGTTTGCGCCGCCGCCACAGCCGATGCCGCTGCTCGCGCCGCCCGGGCCGGACCTGATGGCAGGATGGACCGCCCCGCCCCCAGCAACAGCCGGCGCGGCGCAGGTCGCCGCCGCCGCCGGTGGCATTGCCCCTTCACCCGCGCTGGCGCCGTCGCTCCTGCCGCTTGCGGCCCAGTCGGGCGCGCCCGCACCGGCCTATCGCCCGGACCCCGGATCGGCCAACCTGCCCCAGTCCATGATCCGCCCGGAATATCGCAATTCCGGCAGGGCGCTGCGATAGGTCGGGCAGGTCGGGTAATGCGCCAATCCTCCGGCGTCCGGGAAAAAAGATGGAAAAAAAGATCGGGGCAGGAACCTTTTTTTCGGCAGCCGGTTTTGACTTCTGGACAGCAAATCATTGCCCCCCCGCTCTTGCTGTCCAAACATAAGGCCCGGAACGCCATCCCCCACCCGACCAGCGTTCCGGGCCATCCTTCTCCCCCGACATTTTCAACATTTCGGGCGCCAGGCAGGACTGGTGTACGGTTATTGCGCCCAGCCCGCCTTATCCCTCCGGGAAAAGTTTCTGCGCGCCGACACTCCCCGGAACCCCAGGTGCCCCGCCGTGTTTGAACAGTCAGGGAATGCCATTCAACCGCGCCGGGAACCGGCCGTTCAGCAGGGATATTTTCATGAAGAAGACACCAGTCATCACCGCAGCCCTCCTCTCTGCCCTCGTGCTGCTATCCGCCTGCAATACGGTGGAAGGCGCCGGTCGCGACGTGTCCAGCGCGGGTGATGCAGTCGCAGGCGCGGCCAAAGACGCCAAATAAGCGCGTCATTCCGTTTCGCGGCCCGGTCTACGGTCCGCACCGATCAGGCCGGGTCGCCCCCGGCCTGATTCTTGTTGGGGCCATCGACCTCGACCAGCGCGCGCTCCTCCGCCGCAGCCTCCGCAGCCCGCTTGCGATCCGTGAACCACATGGCGATCAGACTAAGTTCGTACAACAGCACCAGCGGCACCGCGAGCATCAGTTGCGACACGACATCGGGCGGCGTCAGCACCGCCGCCAGCGCCACCGCCGCGACGATCATATAACGCCGCACCGACACCAGTTGCGCCCGCGACACGATCCCCGCCTGATTGAGCAGCATCAGCAGCACCGGCATCAGGAAACTGATCCCGAAAGCCAGGGTAAACTGCATCACCAGCGCCAGATAGGATTCGGTGCTGGGCAGCGCCTCGATCTCGACGCCGCCCGCATTTCCCTGAAATCCCAGGAAAAAATGGAACGCCGTCGGCATCACCACATAATAGGCCAGCGCAGCGCCGCTGAGGAACAGGATCGGCGTTGCCAGCAGAAAGGGCAGCAAAGCCCGTTTTTCCTTGGCGTACAGCCCCGGCGCGACAAAGGCCCAGAGCTGGTTCGCGATCACCGGGAAAGAGACGAAGAAGGCGCCGAAGATCGCGACCTTCAACTGAACGAAGAACGCCTCATACAGCTTGGTATAGACAAGCTTGCCTCCGTGCGGCCCATAGGCGTCCTTGAGCGGTTGGGCGAGGAAGGCGAAAATCTTGTCCGAGAAATAATAGCAGACGATGCCGGACAACAGCAGCGCCCAGACACAGCGCAACAGGCGCGAGCGCAATTCGACCAGATGGTCGAGGAGCGGCGCTGTCGATTCGTCGAGGTCGCTCATACTGCCGGGCCATTTTTGGAGTGGGGGTCGGAATGGGGCGCGGAACCGGCGACGAAAGGCTTATAGCCCTCATCCTTCGGCCTGGCACTGTCGCTATCCGGGCCGACCGCATAGCTGCCGACGTCAGTCTCTGCCGGGCCGAACCCTGGCCCGGCATGCGGCGTGGGCGGGGCCTCTGGCGCGGAAAGGACGGGCGGGACGGAAAGGGCGGGCGAGGCGGCATGGTCCAGCACCGAATCGGAGGCGGGCGCCGGCGTCTGGGCCATGATCCGTGCATTGTCGGCGGCCCATTTCTTTTCCATCTCTTCCAGTTCGGCCTGACGGATCATCTCGTCGATGCCCGACCGGAAATGGCGCGTCATCGCGCGCCCCTTCCCGATGATCTGGCCCAGCTTGTAGAGGACGCGCGGTAAATCCTTCGGGCCGATGACGACCACGGCCACGATGATGATGAGCAGCAGTTCCGATGAGCCAATGTCAAACATGACGCCCGCGATATTCCAATTCTATTAGGCCAATCTATTGGGCCGATTTCAATCGCCGGTGCCGATGGGCCGATGCATGCACCGACCCGGATCGCGCGTGGACTCAGCCCGGCTTATGCTCGTTGGAAACCGGCTCGGCGGCGATGGTCTGGGGCGCATGCTCGGCCTTGACCTCGATCTGCTGAACAGGCTGCACGGGCGCCTGACGAACCGGCGCGACATCATCGTCATCGTCGGCCATGCCCTTCTTGAAGCTCTTGATGCCCTTTGCAACGTCACCCATCAGGCCGGAAATACGACCGCCGCCGAACAACAGCACGACGACGAGGACAAGCACAATCCAGTGCAGCGGCGAACCGAAACCCATGACAAAAACCTCCTGAATGCCCGGTAATTAGACCCATTGGGGCAAAGTGGGAAGTCTTTGCGCCGGGAAAAGGAACGGAATGATGACAGCGGCGCATTTTTCCGGCCGCCCGCCTCATTCCACCTCGTTCCCGTCCTCCACTTCGCCATCGGAACCGGCATCCGTGTCGGCCTCCCCGGGCGAATGCAGCGCCGCCTCCATCGCCATGTCGACCGGCTCCAGCAGGCCCGCCGCGCGCAGATCGTCCACGCCCGGCAGGTCGCGGCGGCTCTCCAGCCCGAAATGCGTCAGAAAATCGGGCGTCGTCGCATAGGTCAGCGGCCGCCCCGGCGTCTCCCGCCGACCCGCCGGGCGGACCCAGCCCGCCTCCATCAGCACGTCGATGGTGCCCTTGGCGACCTGGCTCCCCCGAATCGCCTCGATCTCGGCGCGGCTGACCGGCTCATGATAGGCGATGATCGCCAGGGTCTCGATCGCGGCGCGGGACAGTTTGCGCGACACTTCGCGCTCACGGCGCAGAATGTAGGCGAGGTCGGCCGCGGTCTGGAAATGCCAGCGACCGCCACGCTCCACCAGTTCGATGCCGCGCCCGGCATAATGATCGGCCAGCACGGTGAGGTGCGGAAGGACGCTCTCCGCCAGTCCGGCATGGCGCTGCACCTCCGCTGGAGTCAACGGTTCCTCGGCGGCGAACAGGATCGCCTCGATCAGGCGCAGCTTGTCGTCCTGCATCAGCGTCATGAGGCCACTCCGCCGCCCGTCGCCACGCGCAGGTAGAGGGGGGCGAAGGGGCCTGCCTGCCGGATGTCCAGCCGCCGCTGCTTCGCCAGTTCCAGGGCCGCGACAAAGCTGCTCGCCCGCGCCGACCGGGCCAGTTCGGGATCGTCGGTCGCGGGGAGGAAGGCGGCGAGGTCCGTCCAGTCGATCGCGCTGCCGACCAGCCGCCCCACCCGCTCGATCGCCGTCTCCAGCGTCATCACATGACGCAGCGCGACGATATGCACCACCGGCTGGTTGCGCGCCTTCAAATGCCCATAGGCGACCATCAGATCATAGAGGCTGGCCTGCCAGAGCGAGGTGCGGGGCCGGTCAAGCCCCTCCGGGGCGCCGCGCGCGAACACGTCCCGCCCCATCAGGTCGCGCGCCATCAGCCGCGCCCCGGCCTCCCGCATCGCGTCCAGCCGCTGGAGCCGCAATTGCAGGCGCAGCGCCAGTTCCTCCGGCGAGGGATCGGGCTGCTCCGCACGGGGCAGCAGCAGCGCCGACTTGAGATAGGCCAGCCATGCCGCCATCACCAGATAGTCGGCAGCGACTTCCAGTTTCAGCTCGCGCGCATTGTCGATGAAGGCCAGATACTGCTCGACCAGCGCCAGGATCGAAATTTCCCGCAGGTCGACCTTCTGCCCGCGCGCCAGCGTCAGCAGAAGGTCGAGCGGCCCCTCCCAGCTTTCAAAGGACAGGGTGAGCGTCTCGCCCTGCCCCGGCTCCTGTGTCTCCCATGCCGCGCCATCTATAGCCGGATCGGCCGTCTCGCTCATGCCAGCGCCAGCAGCGCGTCGCGCGTGGCCAGCACTGAGTCCAGCCGGGCATCGTCCGCGCCGCCAGCGACGGTGGCCATCGCCCGGTCGAGCCGCGCCCGCCCCGCGACGCCAATCTGTGGCAAGACATCGGCAATGGCGACCATCTCGTCCATCCGCGCCCAGCAGTTGAGCGCAAGGTCGCACCCCGCCGCCACGACGCCCGCCGCGAGGTCGGCGATGCTACCGCCCCCCTCCTGTCCAGACAGCGCCTTCATATCGAGATCGTCGGACATGAGCAGGCCGTCGAAGCCGATCCGCCCACGGATCACATCGCCGATCACGATGGGCGAGAGGCTGGCAGGACGCTCCGCATCCCAGGCGGTGTAGACGATATGCGCGGTCATCCCCATCGGCGCATGGGCCAGGGTGCGGAAGGGGGCGATGTCCGCCTCCAGCTGCTCCGCGCTGGCGGTGACGGTGGGCAGGCTGAGATGGCTGTCCACCAGCGCACGGCCATGGCCCGGCATATGCTTGACGATGCCGACCACGCCGCCCGCGCGCAGCCCCTCGATCACCGCCCGGCCCAGCGCCGCCACCTGCATCGGGTCGCCACCCAGCGAGCGGTCGCCGATGATGGCGCTCTGCCCCTCCAGCCGGAGGTCGAGCAGCGGCAGCGCGTCCACATTGACTCCCACCTCGCGCAGCGTCGCCGCAATGGCGCGGGCATTGGCGCGGGCAGCGGCGATGGCGCTCGACGGGGCGGTTGCGTAGAGCCGGTCGAACGGTTCGGCGGAGGGGAATTCCGGCCAGACCGGCGGCTGCATCCGCGCGACGCGGCCGCCCTCCTGATCGATCATGATGAGCAGGTTGTCGCGCCCCGCCAGCGCGCGCAGGGCATCGGTCAGCGCCCGCACCTGATCGCGGTCGCGAATGTTGCGCTTGAACAGGATATAGCCCGCCGGGTCCGCCTCCCGGAAAAAGGCGCGCTCCCCGGGGGTCAGGGTCTCGCCGGAAAGGCCAAAGATGACAGGCTTCATCCCCCCATCCTAGTCGCGGATCGCGCGGCGGGAAAGAGCGGACGGCGCATGGCGTTCGAGAGGATGGAAGGGAAACCGGGGTGGCTTGCGGCGTTTATCCATCCTGCCCTGCCGTTGGATGATCGGAATTTGCCCATGCTGCCCCTTCTCGCACTCAGCCTGACCGCCGCGCCCGCGCTGTCCACCGCTTCCCGATTGCCGCCCTGTAGCGCCGACCAGCTCTCGCTGGCGTTCGATGGGGAGGGCGGCGCATTCAACGGCATGTCGCATGGCGGCACCCTGCTGGTGATTCGCAATCTGGGGCCGAAGGCGTGCCGGATGCCGGGGCTGCCCCGCCTGTCGTTCAGGGATGCCGACGGCAAACCGCTGCCAATCGTCCGCAAGGCGCCGCGAGGCATGCATCCGGGACCGGTGGTCGTGCCGGTCGGGGTCGCCGCCGGGGCGGAACTGACCGCCCCGCTGCGCTGGGTGTCCGGCGAGGTGTATGACAGGAGCCAGTGCCTGACCGTGGCCTCTGTGGCGGTACAGGTTGCGGCTGGGCCGGTGGGGACTGGAACGCTCCAAGGCGGATTTGCGGCGCGGATTTGCGGGGAGGCCGGGTCGGAGGTCGAATTCGATCAGCCGGGGCTGCGGGCCGATCCGCGTTTGTAGGGGGAATTCAGGCGTTCATCGGAAGGACGTGGCCTTCACTTCACGGCGCCTTCACTTCACGACGATGCAATTCTCGCCCGCGACCTTGAGCCTGCCGCACAGGGTCGACGCATTGGCCGCGCTGCCCGCGCCTGCCCGCAGGCGGTAGACGGTCGATCCGCCGACTTCCGCCTTCTCCACGCTGCTGCCCAGGCCCGCCAGATAGTCGAACCGCTTGGCCAGCTTCTTCCAGCTGTCCCTGGCGACGGCATCGCTGCCATAGGCGCCGAGCTGAATCATCGCACCGCCAGCCGATGCACCCGCGGCGGGTTTCGCAGCGGACGCGGCCCTGGTCTCATCCTTGACCGGCGAACTGACCTGCGCGGCGGGCTTTGCGCTGGCGGCCTGCCCGTGGGGTGCGTCCCTGGCGATGGAGCCGCGCGAGACGCCTTCCATCGGCGCCTCCGGCATGCGGCTGGCATCGACCTTGCCGTCAGTGTCCACGCCTTCGCTGGTGGCGTAGCTGGTATCGCCGGTGCCCTTGAAATCCTTGCCCGCACCTGCGTTAGCCGGAATCTTGTAATCGCCCCCCTGCGCCGGGATCAGCCGCGCCTCGCCCGTATCCCCGCCGGCATCACGGTTCTTGAGCCAGTAGCCGCCGCCCACGATCACGCCCAGCAGCGCAAGGCCGATCAGGACGAGGCCGATGATCTTGGCGGGAGAGACGCTTTGCCCGTCGTCCGCCAGATCGGCGGGTTCGAGCCATGGCAGGCGATCGCCATCCGCCAGATTGAGACCGTCCCCCTCGCCATTCGTCATCACGCCATCTCCGTCAACGCTGCCACACCCATCAGCATCAGGCCGTTCCGAATGATCTGCCCGACTGCCCGGCCCAGATACAGCCGTGTCGCGCTGACCTCCGGCGCTTCGGCGACGATCACCCGCCGGGCCGGATCGTCATTGCCCATGTTCCACCACGCATGAAACGCCGCCGCCAGATCGTAAAGATAAAAGGCGACGCGGTGCGGCTCGCGATTCTTGGCCGCAGACTCGACGATCCGGGGGAAATTGGCAGCCAGCTTGACCAGCGCGATCTCATCCGTGCCAAGGTGGGACAGGTCGACTGGCGGGAGTTCGCCGAAAATATCCGCCGCGCGGCGGCCCAGCGAACTGATCCGCGCATGGGCATATTGGACGTAGAAGACGGGGTTGTCCTTCGACGCCTCCACCACCTTGGCGAAGTCGAAGTCCATCTGTGCGTCGGGCTTGCGGGTCAGCATGGTGAAGCGGACGACATCCTTGCCGACCTCTTGCACCACATCTGCCAGCGTCACGAAATTGCCGGACCGTTTGGACATCTTCACCGGCTCGCCATCGCGCAGCAGGCGGACCATCTGGATCAGCTTGACGTCCAGCGGCACCTTGCCGCCGGTCAGCGCCGCGACCGCCGCCTGGATGCGCTTGACCGTGCCCGCATGGTCGGCGCCCCAGATGTCGATCAGCTGGTCCGCCGTGGCCGCCTTCTGATAATGATAGGCCATGTCCGCGCCGAAATAGGTCCATGTACCGTCTGATTTTTTGATCGGCCGGTCCTGATCGTCGCCAAACTGCGTCGAGCGGAAGAGGGGAAGTTCCACCGGCTCCCAGTCATCCTCGGCCAGTCCCTTGGGCTTTTCCAGCACGCCGTCGTAGATGAGATCGCGCGCGCGCAGGGTCGCCTCGGCCTCCTCCGGCTTGCCCGCCGCCTGCAATTCCGCTTCGGACGAGAAGAGATCGTGATGGATGCCGAGCAGCGCGAGATCGGCGCGGATCATCACCAGCATCGCGGCGACGGCGCGGGTGCGGAACAGGTCGAGCCATTCGGATTCGGGCGCGCCGACATAGGTGTCGCCAAATTCCTTCGCCAGTTCCTCTCCCACCGGCACCAGATAGTCGCCGGGGTAGAGACCCTCGGGAACCTCCACCGTCTCGCCCAGCGCCTCGCGGTAGCGGACATGCACGGAGCGGCCCAGCACCTGAACCTGCCCGCCCGCATCGTTGACATAATATTCGCGGGTCACGGCATGCCCGGTATAGTCGAGCAGCGTGGCGAGCGCATCGCCCACCACCGCGCCCCGGCAATGGCCCATATGCATGGGTCCGGTCGGGTTGGCGGAGACATATTCGACATTGACGCGCAGGCCGGCACCCAGTTGCGACCGGCCGAAATCCTCGCCCGCCGCATGGATGGCGTTCAGTTCCCCCTCCCATGTCGCGCGGGTCAGGGTGAGGTTGAGGAAGCCCGGCCCGGCGATGGCGACGGACTCGACCGCGTCGAGTTTCTCCAGCTCCGCGACCAGCCGTTCGGCCAGCGCGCGCGGGTTGGTCTTTGCGGGCTTGGCCAGCACCATCGCGGCGTTGATCGCCATGTCGCCATGGCTGGCGTCGCGCGGCGGCTCGATGGCGATGGCGCGGCGGTCGAGCGCGGGCGGCAAATGGCCCTGCTCCTCCAGCCGGTCCAGTATGGCGTCGAGATGGGCGGCGAAACGTGCGTAAAGGGTCACTTCAAAATTCCCGAACCTGAGAGGCCAGATCGTCATGCCGAACCTGTTTCGGCGTCCATTGTATCACAGGCGCGTCCCCTCCCCATCGATCCTGGCAAAAGCTCAGGATGATGGCTTGAGGGGGATGGCGGAGCTGTGCATCACCGCCTGCTCCCCGGGCAGGCTGTGGTCTGCCCGGATGCGTGTCAGCGCGTCGCGTTATACTGCAACTGGGTGGGCGTCAGGTTGAAGCCCACCAGCAGCTCGAAGGAGGTGCGGGTGATCGCGTCGCGCACGTCGGGGCGCGCCATCGGGTCGATCGCGGCATCCTCGTCGCCCGGCTTGCGGTTGCGGCGGATTTCCTTGTCGATCTCCGGCGGCAGTGTGGCCACGCTCTTCTCGACATAGCTGGATGCGTTGGCGGTCACACTGGTGCGCGCCTCGCCCGGCGCGAAGGTCAACCGGACCTGCCCGACGCGCTTGGCGACGACGGAGGTCGCGCCGCGCACCACGACGGAGAAATAGGGCAGGATCAGTTCGCGCGCGCCGCTGGTGTCGGTGCGCGATGCCGTCACGGTGAAAGTCGCCTGCGAATAAAGCTGGTCGCCCGTGTCCGAGCAGGTCGATTTCAGGTTGGAGATAACGCCGACCACGTCGATGGCGCGCGAATCGACGCTGCCTGCCGGGTTGAACAGGGTGATGTCGCCCGTGCCCGCCGGGATCGCGGCGGCGGGGCAGGCGGAACGGATCTGCACGATACCGCCGGTTTCATCGACCTCACCCTTGTGCGAACAGCCCGAAAGCATGGCCAGCACCAGGGCCAGGCCGAGAGATGTGCGGCCGACGAATGTACGATTGAGCACCAGCACTTGTCCTTACCCTCTTGCCGCACGACGCGGCACAGTCCCGTGTTTCATTAGAGACGGGGAGGAAAGGTGGCAATGGCTGGCGGATAGGAAGGGGCTGCCCATCCCCGGTGCGCTTTTCCGCCCAAGCCGCCTTTCCTTGAGGGCCGCAAATCCCTATTGCGTGACCCATGGTGACTGACATGCATAGCGACGCCGCGGGGCGACGCCCCCTCACCCTCCTCATCGCCGCGCCGCGCGGTTTCTGTGCGGGCGTCGACCGTGCCATCAC
>DASVMZ010000082.1:0-34889 GCA_036384115.1 Sphingobium sp. | reverse complement strand
CGGCGGCGGCGGCGGCGGCGGTGGTTTCGGCGGCGGCGGCGGCCGTGGCGGAATGCCCGCGCAGGTCGTTGGCGAAGGCACCGGCACTGTAAAATTCTTCAATGGCCAAAAGGGTTTCGGCTTCATCGTTCGCGATGACGGCGGCGAAGACGTGTTCGTGCACATCAGCGCGGTCGAGCAGGCCGGTCTCACCGGTCTGGGTGAAGGCCAGAAGCTGAAGTTCACGCTCGTCGATCGTGGCGGCAAGGTTTCGGCCAGCGATCTCGCGATCGAAGGCGAAGTCATCCCCGTGACGGGCGGCGGCGCGGCTCCGGCGCGTGACGGCGGTGCGGACCGGGGTGGCCCGCAGCGTCAGCTTACCGGCGAACGCGCAAGCGGCACGGTCAAGTTCTTCAACGCGATGAAGGGCTTTGGCTTCATCCAGCGTGACGATGGCCAGCCCGACGCATTCGTGCACATCAGTGCCGTCGAGCGTGCCGGCATGGCGTCGCTCAACGAGGGCGACCGGCTCGACTTCGAGCTGGAGGTCGATCGTCGCGGCAAGTACGCAGCGGTCAATCTGAACCCCAAGCACGACTGATTCGATCCCGCCGGGTTTCGCGATGCGACCCGGCGGCAAGGAATGGAAAAGAGGGCCGGAGCGCGATGGCGTCTCCGGCCCTCTTTTTGTGTGCTGAGGGTTTTGGGTGGTGATTGGTGAGCCAGGGGTGTTGGCGTGGGCGGTGGGTTGGGTCAAAATAAAGCGCCGAAGCGGGGGGACCAGTTGAAGCCATTTCTTATAGTTCCAAACAATCTTCCATGTTGCCAAAAACGGTCGTAGCTTTAGTCATGGTCAAGACACTATTCCTCCCCGGCGCTTCTGGGAGTGCTTCATTCTGGAAGCCGCTTGCCGTTCGCGCAGAATTGGACGGAATTTTCTTTTCCTGGCCGGGATTAGGTATTGAGCCGCCTACAGCGGGTATCGATAGTATCAGTGATCTTGTTACTATGGTCGCGAAAGAGGTGACGGAGCCAGTCTCCATCATCGCGCAATCTATGGGCGGCTTTGTCGCGATCAAGCTGGCACTGGCATTTCCAGACCTGGTTAAGAGCTTAGTCCTGGCAGTCACTTCGGGCGGCGTTCCAGTCAGTGATCTTGGCGGGATCGACTGGCGGTCGAACTATTCGGCCCATTTCCCACAAGCGGCAAAATGGATCGCAGATCGAGTTCCTGACCTATCGGACCAGATACAGTCGATAAAGGTTCCAACGCTACTGCTTTGGGGGGATTCTGACCCGATCAGCCCTGTAGCTGTCGGAGAACGGCTATCTGCTCTTCTGCCGAATGCTCGCCTTCGCATTTTTAACGGCGCAGATCATGACTTGGGGCAAACGCACTCCGAAAGTGTCGCAGTCGAGGTGAAGCGGCATTTGCTGGCAGCTTTATAGCTCCCACTCCCGAAATCGGTCTGTCTCGAATCCACCAAAATTTGCCGCCTCACTGTTCTTCTCATCTGTTCATCCTGAGGAGCCATCGACAGACCCGTCAGCTACTTGGGACGAACGGAAGCAGATAAAGCGGAATGCTGCAAAATCATTCATTCTGCCATTTCTGCAAAACAGGAAATTCACAGCCTTGAGCGCTGGCCTCACCCTGGCAGCCCGCCCTCGCAGACGGCTATTCGGCGCCAGACTGCCCCCGCTGCCGGGGCCTGGCGAGGGTGGACAGGACGCCGCGCATGGTCCGCACCTCCAGACTGCTCCACGCAGGCTTGGTCAGCACGTTGCGCAGGGTCAGCCGGGTCGCGACGGCGCGATCGGGGGGGAAAAAATAACCGGTGGCGACCAGCATCTCGTCGATCTGGGCGATCATCCCCTCCAATTCCTCCTGCGGGGCGGGGCCGTGCAGGTCGGTGAGGGGCGGCTGGGCCAGAGACACGCCCTTGGACCATTCATAGGCGCACAGGATGACCGCCTGCGCGAGGTTGAGCGAGCCGAATTCCGGGTTGATCGGCACGGTGATGATGCTGCGCGCGACGGCGACATCCTCTGTCTCCAACCCGGAGCGTTCAGGGCCGAAGACATAGGCGCTGCGGCCCGTGCTGGCATGGATTTCGCGCGCGGCCTGCTCCGGGGTCACGACCGGCTTGGTCACGCCGCGCTTGCGGACGGTGGTCGCATAGACATGGGTGCAGTCGGCCACGGCGTCGGCCAGCGTGGGAAAGACGGTCGCCTTCTCCAGCACGATGTCCGCACCGGCGGCCGATGGTCCCGCGTCCGGGTTGGGCCAGCCATCGCGCGGGGTGACGAGGCGCATCTCGACAAGGCCGAAGTTCAGCATGGCGCGCGCCGCCTTGCCGATATTCTCGCCAAGCTGGGGGCGGACGAGGACGATGACGGGGGGCGGGGCCTTGGGAGATTGCGCGATGTTCATTCGCCGCTCACCTCGCGGATCGAGCCTGCGAATTCCTCGAAATCGCGCGCTTCGGTGAAATCCTTATAGACGGAGGCGAAGCGGATATAGGCGACGCTGTCGAGCGTCTTGAGGCCCTCCATCGCCAGTTCGCCGATGCGCTGGGTGGAGACGTCGCTCTCGCCCGAAGTCTCGATCTGGCGCTGGATGCCGGAGACGAGCCGGTCGATGCGGACCGCGTCGATGGCGCGCTTGCGACAGGCGAGGGAGATGGAGCGTTCCAGTTTTTCCCGGTCGAACGGTTCGGACCTGCCCTCCGACTTCACCACCATGATCTCGCGCAGCTGGATGCGCTCGAACGTGGTGAAGCGGCCCGCGCAGCCCTCGCACTGGCGGCGGCGGCGGATGGCGGCATTGTCCTCGGTCGGACGGCTGTCCTTCACCTGGCTGTTGTCATGGCCGCAAAAAGGGCAGCGCATCTTCGGGAAACTCTCCTGCCGCCGGACGGCGGGAAATAGGTGCCGCCGGACGGCGGGAAACAGGGTGCTGTCGGGGCCGGTCAGCGCGGCCCCGGTGTGCATGATCAATAGATCGGGAAGCGCGCGGTCAGTGCGGCGACCTTGTCACGGACATGGGCCTCGACCTGGCCATCGCCCTCTTCGCCATTGCGCTTGATACCCTCGACCACTTCGGCGATCAGTCCGGCGATCTCGCGGAACTCCGCCTCGCCGAAGCCGCGCGTCGTGCCTGCGGGCGTGCCCAGGCGGATGCCCGACGTCACGAAGGGCGAGCGGGTGTCGAACGGGATGCCATTCTTGTTGCAGGTCAGCCATGCGCGGTCGAGCGCCTTTTCAGCCGCCTTGCCGGTGGCGTCCTTGGGCGTCAGGTCGACCAGCATCAGATGGTTGTCCGTGCCGCCCGACACGATGTTGAGACCCGTGTCGGTCAGTGCCGCCGCCAGTGCGCGGGCGTTGGCCACGACCTGCGCGGCATAGGTCTTGAACTCGGGACGCAGTGCCTCCGCAAAGGCAACCGCCTTGGCCGCGACGATATGCATCAGCGGGCCGCCCTGCATGCCGGGGAAGACCGCCGAGTTGATCTTCTTGGCGATCGCCTCGTCATTGGTCAGGATGATGCCGGAGCGGGGACCGCGCAGCGTCTTGTGCGTGGTGGTCGTCGCGACATGGGCGTGCGGGAAGGGCGAGGGATGCGCGCCGCCCGCGACCAGGCCGCCGAAGTGCGACATATCGACCATCAGATAGGCGCCAACCTCGTCCGCGATCTCGCGGAACCGCTTGAAGTCCCAGATGCGGCTGTAGGCGGTGCCGCCCGCGATGATGAGCTTTGGCTTGTTGTCCCGCGCGATCTGGGCGACCACGTCCATGTCGATGAGGTGGTCGTCGGCGCGCACGCCATAGGCAACCGGCTTGAACCACTTGCCCGACATGTTGACCGGCGAACCATGGGTGAGATGCCCGCCCGCATTGAGGTCGAGACCCATGAAGGTGTCGCCCGGCTGGAGCAGGGCGAGGAACACGGCCTGGTTCATCTGGCTGCCCGAGTTGGGCTGGACGTTGGCGAAGTCGCAGCCGAACAGCTCCTTGGCGCGCTCGATGGCCAGCGTCTCGACCACATCGGCATATTCGCAGCCGCCATAGTAACGCTTGCCGGGATAGCCCTCGGCATATTTATTGGTGAAGATCGAGCCTGCGGCCTCCAGAACGGCCTTCGACACGATATTCTCGGACGCGATCAGCTCGATCTTGTTCTGCTGGCGCTTCAATTCGCGCGCGATCGCATCGGCAATGGCGGGGTCGGCGCTCGCGAGGTCGGCGGAGAAAAAGCCGGTCTGCGTCGTCTGGGCGGCGGTGGTGGTTGCCATGATCGTCGATCCTTTCAGGCAGCAGCGTTGATGCTATGGGGCGGATTGGAAAGTTTGCCCACGCGGCGGGCGTGGCGGTCGCCACCGAATTGGGTGGAGAGAAATGCGGTCAGGATCGCCTTGGCCATGTCAGGCCCGATCAGGCGCGCGCCCATGGCGACGACATTGGCGTCATTATGTTCGCGGCTCAGCGCGGCGGACAAAGGCTCCGACACCAGTGCGGCGCGGCAGCCGGGGTTGCGGTTGACCGCGATGGAAATGCCGATGCCGGACCCGCACAGCGCCACACCCTTGTCCGCGCGGCCATCCGCCACGGCGGCGGCCAGCTTGTAGCCAAAGTCGGGATAGTCCACGCTGGTCGTGTCATGGGGACCGAGATCGTCGACCGCATGGCCCTGATCTGCGAGCCATTGGGCAAGTTCGGCCTTCAATGCCACGGCGGCATGATCGGAAGCGATTGCGATACGCATCTGATCTCTCTCGTCTCTGGAGTCAGGAAATATGCCCGCGCCCAATGTTGCGTGGGGGCGCGAGTCGGCTGCGCGCTATCTAGTTAGAGACGGCCGGAAATGCCACCCGCTTGTCATATTGGAACAGCAACAGGATGACATGGAGTTGAAACACCCGCTTGTTCCCGGCGAAACCACCCCTATATCGACTTCCGAAGCGGGTCGGCCTCGGCTAAATGCGGGGTGGGGCCCGCAAACCGCTGAAACATTTTTGGGGTTTGAAGAGGGCATAATGGCAAAAGTTATCGGTATCGACCTGGGAACGACCAACAGCTGCGTCGCGGTGATGGATGGCGGCAAGCCCAAGGTCATCGAAAATTCGGAGGGTGCGCGCACGACTCCCTCCATCGTCGCCTTCGCCAAGGACGGCGAGCGTCTGGTCGGCCAGCCTGCAAAGCGCCAGGCCGTCACCAATGGCGACAACACCATCTTCGCGGTCAAGCGCCTGATCGGACGTCGTTTCGACGATCCGCTGACCAAGAAGGACATGGAACTGGTCCCCTATGACATCGCCAAGGGTCCGAACGGCGACGCATGGGTGCAGGCAGGCGGCAAGGATTATTCCCCGTCGCAGATTTCCGCCTTCACGCTCCAGAAGATGAAGGAAACCGCAGAGGCCTATCTGGGCGAGACGGTGACGCAGGCGGTCATCACTGTTCCTGCATATTTCAACGACGCGCAGCGTCAGGCGACCAAGGACGCCGGCCAGATCGCCGGTCTGGAAGTTCTGCGCATCATCAACGAGCCGACCGCGGCGGCGCTGGCCTATGGTCTCGACAAGCAGGACGGCAAGACCATCGCCGTCTATGACCTTGGCGGCGGCACGTTCGACATCTCCATCCTGGAAATCGGCGACGGCGTGTTCGAGGTGAAGTCCACCAACGGGGACACCTTCCTGGGCGGCGAGGATTTCGACTCCAAGGTCGTCGAATTCCTCGCGGAAGAATTCAAGAAGCAGGAAGGCATCGACCTCACCAAGGACAAGCTGGCTCTCCAGCGTCTGAAGGAAGCGGCCGAGAAGGCGAAGATCGAGCTGTCTTCGGCGCAGACGACCGAGGTCAACCTGCCCTTCATCACCGCCGACGCCAACGGGCCGAAGCATCTGGTCAAGCAGATCAGCCGTTCCGACCTTGAGCGCCTCGTCGCCGACCTCATCAAGCGCACGCTGGAACCCTGCCGCAAGGCGATCCAGGATGCGGGCGTCACCGCTGCCGAAATCAGCGAAGTCGTCCTCGTCGGCGGCATGACGCGCATGCCCAAGGTGCGTGAGGCCGTGAAGGACTTCTTTGGCAAGGAGCCGCACACGGGCGTCAACCCTGACGAAGTCGTCGCCATGGGCGCGGCCATTCAGGCAGGCGTGTTGCAGGGCGACGTCAAGGACGTGCTGCTGCTCGACGTCACCCCGCTGAGCCTCGGCATCGAGACGCTGGGCGGCGTGTTCACCCGCATGATCGACCGCAACACCACGATCCCGGCGAAGAAGTCGCAGGTTTATTCGACTGCTGACGACAATCAGCAGGCCGTGACGATCCGCGTCTTTCAGGGCGAGCGTGAAATGGCGGCGGACAACAAGATGCTGGGCCAGTTCGATCTGGTCGGCATCCCCGCCGCGCCGCGCGGCGTGCCCCAGATCGAGGTGACGTTCGACATCGACGCCAACGGTCTGGTCAATGTGTCGGCCAAGGACAAGGGCACCGGCAAGGAGCAGCAGATCAAGATCCAGGCTTCTGGCGGTCTGTCCGACTCCGACATCGACCAGATGGTCAAGGATGCCGAGCGTTTCGCCGAGGAAGACAAAAAGCGTCGCGAGGGCGCCGAGGCGAAGAACAATGCCGAGAGCCTGATCCACACCACCGAGCGTCAGCTCGAAGAGCATGGCGACAAGATCGACGCCGCGCTCAAGGGTGAGATCGAAACCGCCGTCGCGGCCGCCAAGTCCGCGGTCGAGGGTGGCGATCCGCAGGCGATGAAGGACAAGGCGCAGGAACTGGCGACCATCGCCATGAAGCTGGGTCAGGCCATCTATGAGAAGGAACAGGCTGCGGCGGCTTCTCCGGGTGCTGACGGGCCTGCGGCTGCCAAGGATGACGATGTCGTCGATGCGGAATTCTCCGAAGTCGACGAGAATAACAAGGCCTGATGAAGGTCGTGACACCCGCGCTGTCGCCGTCCGTATCGGACGCGGAACGGCGCGGGTGTTTTTCTGATAGTGGGGCATTTTCCGGCCGGGTGGGTTCACCGGCCATGGAGGAGGATGCTTACAGCAGCCGGGCTGGGGTGGCATGAGCAGCGTAGAGATGGATTTTTACGAGCGGCTGGAAGTCTCGCGCGATGCGGACGGCACGGTGCTCAAGAGTGCCTATCGCAAGCTGGCGATGAAATATCACCCGGACAAGAATCCGGGCTGCAAGGACAGCGAGAATCGCTTCAAGTCGCTGAACGAGGCCTATGATGTCCTGAAAGACCCGCAGAAGCGCGCGGCCTATGACCGGTATGGGCATGAGGCGTTCGTCAATGCGGCGAGCGGCGCGGGCGGCGGTCAGGGCGGTGGTTTCGGCGGCGGCGGCTTCTCCGACATCGGCGATATCTTCGAGACGATCTTCGGTCAGGGCGGCGGCTTTGGTGGGGGTGGTGGTGGTCGCCAGCAGCAGCGGCGCGGCGCCGACCTGCGTTACGACCTGGAAATCACGCTGGAAGAGGCGTTCACCGGCAAGTCGGAGACGATCAACGTGGAGGTATCCGCCGCGTGCCAGCCCTGCGCCGGTACGGGCGCGGAGCCGGGCACGGGCGTCGAGACCTGCACCACCTGCAACGGCCATGGCAAGGTGCGGGCGCAGCAGGGCTTTTTCGTGGTCGAGCGGGTCTGCCCCGCCTGCCATGGCGCCGGACAGAAGATCACGTCACCCTGCCGCGCCTGCCGTGGCGAGGGCAGGGTGGACAAGGCCAAGGCGCTGAAGGTCGATATTCCGCCGGGCGTGGACGAGGGCACCCGCATCCGCCTGACCGGGGAGGGCGAGGCGGGCGCGCGCGGCGCTCCTGCCGGCGACCTCTATATCTTCCTGCATGTCGGCCGCCATGCGATCTTCGAGCGGGAGGGGACCAACCTCTTTGCACGCGTGCCGGTGAGCTTCACAACGGCGGCGCTGGGCGGCAACATCGAGGTGCCGGGTATCGATGGCGAGCGGACAAAGATCACCATCCCGGCGGGCATCCAGTCCGGCCGTCAGTTGCGCCAGCGCGGCGTGGGCATGCCGGTGCTGAACGGCCGGGGCCGGGGCGACCTCGTCATTCAGGTGGATGTCGAGACGCCGACCAAGCTCTCCGCGCGGCAGAAGGAATTGCTGGAGGAGTTCCGCTCCACCGAGACCGGCGAGGAATGCCCGCAGAGCGAGGGTTTTTTTAGCAAGATCAAGGATCTGTGGACCTGAAGGAAGGGGTGGGGAATGTTCCCCGCATTTCCTTCTCCACCTCGTCCGTCTCCTTCGGCAGGCGCGGGGTGAGTGGCCGGCACCTGGGGCATGGTTCGATCTTACGGGATCGATCCATGTTATAATTGCTTTTTGTTTTCCGCATTTTCCGAGACGGCAGAGGGTGCCTCTGTCTTGAAAACGCCCTAGCCCACATCGCGGCGGAAACAGTCATGGGCATGGTCGTTCACCATGCCGACCCCCTGCATCCACGCATAGACCGTCACCGCGCCCACGAATTTGAAGCCCCGTTTCTTGAGGTCTTTGGAGATGCGGTCGGACAGGGCGGTGCTGGCGGGCACGGTGTGGCCATCGCCCTGCAACGGGGTGCCGTCCACGAATGCCCAGGCATAGGCCGCGAAATCCTCCCCCCGGTCGCGCATGGCGAGGAAGGCGCGGGCGTTGCTGATGGTGGCGACGATCTTGGCGCGGGCGCGGATGATGCCGGGGTCAGCCATCAATCGCTCGACATCACTGTCCCCGAAGGCAGCGACCACCTCCGGGTCGAACCCGGCGAAGGCGGCGCGGAATCCTGCGCGGCGGCCAAGGATGGTCCGCCACGACAGCCCTGCCTGAAACCCCTCCAGCATCAGCATTTCCCACAGCGCGCGACTGTCCCGCAGCGGCACGCCCCATTCCCGGTCATGATAGTCGCGCATCAGCGGGTCGCCCTGCGCCCAGGCACAGCGGCTGGTTTCGGTCCTCGTCGTCATCCTGTCTCTCCGGCTGTGTCCGGGCGTGGCGCTCCGGGCAATTCCGTGCGCAGTTGCGCGATCAGCGCCTTCTGCCCCGGCAGCCGGTCCTGTTCCTCATCCAGTATCGCGGTGAACAAAGCCCGCTTGACCCCCGGCACATCCAGCGCCTCGCCCGGTGGCACGGCGGAGAGGATGATGTCGACCAGCCGGTCCGCGCCATGGAGGCGGCCCCACAGATAGTCATTCTCCCGATAGGCGCGGCTGAAGAAGGCGCCGAAACTGTTGAACTCGATACCCTTGAGCGTGGCCAGCGCGCCGCCGGAACGGATCGCCACCGCATCGTCGGGCGAGATGCGATCCACCTTGATCGGGTCATATTCGTCCAGCCCCTCGCCCTGCAACATCGGCAGGGTGGCGATGTCGTAGAAGGGAAAGCCCAGATAGGCCCGGAGCATCCGCCGCCGGTCGGGCACCAGCAGCGCGGCGAATGCGTCGGCCAGCCTCTGTTCTATTGCCGCATCCAATGTCTGGAGGCCGCGCGTCTCCGCCAGCATGGCCAGCGCGACACCCGGCGCGTTGACCGCCCGAGCCGCCACCGCCCGCGCGTCCCCGTCGAAATATTCCCGTGTCTCCGGCGCGGAATAGAGGTCGATCGCGTCGTAGATCATCGCGCGCATCGTCATGCGTGCGGCGTCGGCCTCGGTCTCCGTACCGGGCGGAATGGCCTCGCCATCCTCCGTCTCCGCCAGCCGCCGGGCGAGGAAGCGCAGGCGGCGGATGCGAAAGGCGCTGTCATGGGCGCGCAGGAAGACGACGGCCGCGTCATTGCGGCCCGCAGAGCCATTGGCGGGCATGATGTCCGTGCCGCTGATACGGATATGCTGCCACAGCGCGCCGCGCACCGCATCGACATCGGGGAGAGGCAGGTTCGGTTGCCCCTGCCGACCATCCTCCGCCAGTTCGACCAGCAGCCGGGAAAGATCGTGGACGATCCCGGACAGCTTCAACTGGGCATAGCTGACATAGGCGAAGCCGGATGCCCGCGCGGCCTTGCGATGCGCCTTGCCGCGCCATGTGGTGAGGCGGGCGGGGGTGGGGCGGTCGATGAAGAGCGGCTGGCCAATGGTCTGCTCGATGGTGGCGTCGATGGTGGGGCGCATCGAGTCCACCACTCGCTGCATGCGGCGGATACGCTCCGACCGGCGGGCGATCTGGTCGAGGTCGTCGCGGATCGGCTGCTCGCGCGGGATGTTGCTCATCGCGCCGAAGATGGTGCGGAAGAAGCCGGGGACGCCCGGTGGCCCGTCCGGCTCCTGCCGGGGACGGGCGCCGCCCAGCAGCGTCATGTGCGGCGTCGGCTCGATATAGACGAAGCGCCGGTCCACCTCGCGCCGGGCGGGGCGGTTGCGGAGCGCGGGGATGGCCTGCGCAAAGGGCGCGTTGGCCAGCACCGACCCGTCGATGATCGGCGTGTCGTCGACGGTGCCGCGCAGCCACTGGCGCGGCAGGATGCGGCGCAGGAAGGCGCTGCGCCCCGGCCAGTCGCGGCCGCGCTCGGCCAGAACCTCGTCCAGTTCGCGGGCGGTGAAGGGAGGAAAGGCGCCCGGAAAGCTGGCGGTCGCCCGCGCGGCAAAGGCCAGTTCCACATGGTCGGCAAGCTGGCGCGGCCGGTCGCCGCGCACCGCAAAGCTGATCGCCAGCCGATGCTCCGTCTCCGCGATGGTGCGCGGGCTGTTGAGGCGGAGTGTCTCCTCATGCCCGGTGAAATCCGTGGCGGTCACGAACAGGTCGAGGGGGTGGCCATCGGGCAGCAGGGACGGCCCGGCGGGGGCAGCCGCCATGGCGTCGAACGCATCCAGCAGCACGCGGCAGAATCCCTTGCCGCCGAACGGGGGCGCGAACCAGCGGGCGCGCACGAAGTTGGACAGCTTGCGCCGCACCTCCTCTCGCGTTTCCGGGGCCACGGTGCGATCCACCGCATCGCCCCGCCGCCGCAGCAGCAGCCAGAGCAGGGGCGCGACCCAGAATTTGGTCAGGCGGCTCAAGGGGCGGGCATCGGGCGCGAGCAGCACGTCGGCATCGGCCCGTTCGAGCCACAGGCTGGTCAGCGGCTCCAGCGACTGGCCGGTCTCCAGCGCATGCGCCAGGAAGATGGCGTTGATCCCGCCCGCGCTGGCGCCCGCCAATATGTCCGGCATGACGCGCAGCCGGGTGCCGGTCTGCTCCAGCGCATCGGCCAGCAATTGCCGGTAGATGGCCGCGCTGCCCCCCGGCCCTTCGCCACCCAGCGCCTCGCCCGCATGAAAGGCGCGGCTGGCGCGGGCGAGGTGCCACACTTCCTTGGTGATGCCGTGCATGTAGACGGCCAGGCTGACCCCGCCATAGCAGACCAGCGCCAGCCGAAGTTCCTTCTCCCGCATGGATAGAGGGATGACAGAGCTTTGGGGAGGGCGCCAGTGGGTATGTTGGTTTTGCGTGGGGGAGCGGTGGTTGGCGGCTAACGACCAGTTTAAGTCATTGCCGCCCCGCATCGTCTTTCTCAAAAGCCGCCTATTCCTGTTCCGCAGGCAGAATCCAACGAAGCCTAGTTTGAAACCGAACCCCAATCGAACTTCTACCATCCTTTAGCTGATCTTTCATGATCGCGCCTCTGTATAGATTGGCTGCTTCCTCGACAAAGTAGGGCGCATTTTGAGGCGGATCGAACGATGTGCCGCGACAGATTGCCGAAAAGTCTGCTTGAATTTGGCATTCTGCCGTTTGAACGCCTTGTCGTTTATCACGCAAGGCGCGAACGGGATAATTCGCCCCTCTCATAGCCCGACCAGACTGAATATCGATAAGAGCAACAGTGACCAACGGACCCGTAGCGAGATCGACCATAAGCGGAGCCTCATCGATCGAGGCCACCAATTTCACCAACCTATAGAATGGAGGTTCATTTCCGGGTCCGGTAGTGAAGCGAACCAGCTTGCTCCATACAGGGTCGGCGCCTATCGGACCTAACTTGAGTGCCGCACGATCAATTGCAGGGTATCTCAGGAAAGCTGACTGTTTCGAAGCTCTAACAACCACCATAGCTAACTGCTGCTCGCGGTTAGACCAACTATCGGCTTCACATGTGCTATATTTTATGGTGCCATCGTCCGCGATTTCACAGATTAGCTGAGCGTTGATAGCCGGAATTACTCCTGTCCATTTATTGGCCCAACGGTAACGCTCAGCTATGGGTAATACTTGTACACTTAATTTGATTGGCGCTGCCTCGTAGGTCTGCGTCCTGAATGAAAAGCCATTTTCATCCTTTTTGGTTTCAATGGGTGGCTCAGCAAGTGCGGTTCCTGATACAGGCAATACAAACGTCAAAGAGAGAGCCGTTAAAAAAGCCTGCTGTTTGATCACGTTCGCCATCCCCCTTCTAACGGTACAGAATTGTGAGAACTCCTTTGGCATGCCCGGCCGATGTCGGCAAAATGGAATTGTCTTCTCAAAGCTGACAGTCCGCTATCCACCCAATCACACACCACCGGGCCAAAAAAACGGCCGGGAATCCCATGATCCCCGGCCGCTCCGTCAGTTCGTTCCGCCAGCGGTCAGCCGCGCCAGCCGATCAGCTTGGTCTCGCGATATTCCTCCAGGCCATCGACGCCCCAGGCGCGGCCGATGCCGCTCTGCTTATAGCCGCCGAAGGGCAGGTCGCCGTTGATCGGCAGGCCGCCGTTGACGCTGATCGTGCCGGTGCGGATGCGCCTGGCCACGCCCAGCGCGCGGTCGAGGTCGCCGGAATAGACGCTGCCCGACAGGCCATAGACGCTGTCGTTGGCGATGCGGATGGCGTCTTCCTCGTCATCGAAGGGGATGACGACCAGCACGGGGCCAAAAATCTCTTCCTGCGCGATCCGCATGTCGTTGGTCACGTCGACGAAGCAGGTCGGCTCGATGAACCAGCCGGTGCCGAGGTCTTCGCGGATGTTGCCGCCCGCCAGCAGGGTCGCGCCTTCCGCGACGCCGATGTCGATATAGGCCTTCACCCGGTCGCGCTGCTTCTTTGATACCACTGGTCCCATGGGGGACGCAGGATCGTCGAAGCGGCCCCATTTGGCCGAGAAGGCGTCATAGCTGGCCTTCAGCACGGCCTTGGCTTCCTCATAGCGGCTGCGGGGGACGAGCAGGCGGGACATGACCGCACAGCCCTGCCCAGCGTGGAAGACGAGGATATTCTGCGCCACGACCTGCGCGAAATCCGGCGTATCCTCCAGCACGATGGCGGCCGACTTGCCGCCCAGTTCCAGGAAGACGCGCTTCATCGTCTCCGCGCCCTGCCGCATGATATGCTTGCCGATCGCGGTCGAGCCGGTGAAGGTGATGAGATCGACGCGGGGGTCGGTGACGATCAGTTCGCCCGCCAGCGCCGGGTCGCTGCCGGTGATGACGTTGACGACACCCGCCGGGAAACCGGCCTCGGCCGCCAGCTCGCCAAAGATGGACGCGGCCAGCGGTGTGTCCGGTGCTGGCTTGAGGATGACGGTGCAGCCCGCGAGCAGGGCGGACACGACCTTCTCCGCATTGATATACAAGGGGAAATTCCACGGCGTAATCGCACCGACCACGCCGACGGCCTCGTAAATGGCCTTGCGATGGGTGGTGAAGCCATAGGTGTCCTTGTCGCCATAATCCTTTTCCCACTGGAGCTGGGGATAGACGTCCAGCAGATTCTGCCAGCTGGTGAGGCACTGGGCGACCTGTGCGCGATGGACAGCGACGAGCGCCGCGCCGACCTCATGCCGGGCGATGGCGATCAGCCGCTCGGTGTTGGCGACGAACAACGCGTGCAATTTCTGGACGAGGGCGAACCGCTTGTCATGGTTGGTGGACCAGTCGGTGGTGTCGAAAGCGCGGCGGGCGGCGGCGATGGCTTCCTCGACATCGGCGGCGGAGGCATCGGCGGCCTTGCCCACCACGTCACCGGTCCATGGACCGATATTGTCATAGGTCTTGTCCCCCTCCGCGCCGCGCAACCTGCCGTCGATATAGAGCAGGGCGTCGGGCAAGATGGCGGGCGCGGGCAGCGTTTCGGTGTCGGCCAGGGATTCGGGGGAGAGGGTCATCTGGTCATCCTTCCAGGGAGCATGGTGCTTGATTCGCCGGTTGATATGAGATATATTCAGTAAATGCCGAATATGTCAAATCCAAAGCTGGCCAAAGCCTCTGCCCTGACGCAGGATCAGCGTGAGTTCATCGACGAGCTGGCGCTGTTGCTGGTGCCATGGGGGATGCCCGCGACGGTGGGGCGGCTCTATGGCTATCTCCAGCTCAAGGAGGAGCCGGTGTCGCTGGATGAGATCGTGGCGGACCTGGAGGTGAGCAAGAGCCACATTTGCACCGCCGCGCGCATATTGGAGTCCCATGGCAATGTGCGGCGGCTGGGCGAGCGGGGGACCAAGCGAGTGCTCTATGTCGTTGGCACGCATCCGGGCACGCCGCTGGCCAAGCAGGTCGGGTTGCTGAACCAGATGTCCAGCCTGATCGCGCGCCGCAAGGATGCGGTGGCGACGGGGAGAGCCGCCGACCGCCTGGGCCGGCTCAGCGATTTTCACGCCGACCTCAGCCGCGCGATGGAGGGGGTCACGACGGCGGAGCGGTTTCAGGATCCCGAGTGAGTGGGGGCGGCCTGTTTCAGGCGATGGATTCCATTGCCTGTGCCGCTGATCGACAGCCTGGGCCGGGCGGCGGCGGGCGCGGTCCAATAGATGCGGTTGTTCGCGCCCTGAATGCTGACCCCGGATTGGGCGGCGAGGTCGATGCGGATCTGATTGTCGGCACCGTCGACCTGTAACTCGGTGCAGGCGCCGACGATCGTCAGCCGGTTGGAGGCGCCCGCGATATGAATGGTGCCGCCGCCGCAATCCAGCGCGGTCTGTTGCCCCGCGCCCTCGAAGCGCATCTGCGCCTGCGCGATGGAGGCGGGGGCCAGCAAACCGATCATGGTCAGCAGACCGATCAGGGCCAGTTGGTAACAGGGCAAAGCGCGCATAAGCGATCCTCTCGACAAGGCAATCGGACGGGCGAACGTCGCCTCATCCCCTATCGAGAACCGCCCAGACCGGCAGATGATCCGACGCGCGGCGCGAGAGCGGGCTGCTGTGCACCCCCGCCTCGTGCAGGGTCAGTCCAGCGCCGACCATGATCCTGTCCAGACTGGCGATGGGCCGCCGCGCATGAAAGCTGCGCCCGCAGGAGACGATGGCGAACTGCCGTCCGAAATCGCGCAGGCATCCGCCATTCTGCGACCATTCATTGGTATCGCCGACGATGATGCTGGGCAGCGGCACGCCATGGCTGTTGGCGATCTCGACATGGTGGAGCAGCGCCGCTGCCTGCCGCCGCCGCCACAGGCCGGACAGGTCGAGGTGCATGCCGAAGAGGCGGAGCGCCACGCCGCCGAGCGACACCGCCGCGCTGACCGCGCCGCGCGGCTCCAGACAGGGCAGGTGGAGCGCGTCATGGCCGATCACCTCCACACCGTCGCGCACCAGTATCGCATTGCCATGCCAGCCCATGCTGCCCGCCTGTATCGCCAGCGGCACCCGGCGGTAGGGGCTGTGCGCCTCCAGCAGCCAGTCGGGCAGCACGGCATGGCGCAGGCCAAAGCGCATGTCGGCCTCTTGCAGGGCGACGACATCGGCGCCGACCTCGTTCAGCACCTCGATGATCCGCTCGGGGCTGCGCCGCCGATCCGTGCCGACCGCCTTGTGGATATTATAGCTTGCGATCTTCATCATGGTTCGAGGGTAGAGAACGCGTCGGGGCGTGGAAAGATCAACGGCTTTTGCGGAAGGAGCGATCTCACTCCGCGATCATGTCGATGGGGGGGGAGCGGGTGATGAAATGGCCCTTCACCCCCTGCGGCCATTGCTTGAAGGGCACGCGGCCATGCTCGCTGTCCGCATAATGGACCGCATAGTCGAGGATGGCGCGGGCTGCCTCCTCGTCGGGCGTGAAACGGCCCATCACATAGCTGACCTTGCCGGGCGCGCGCAGATGGACGGTGCAATGGTCGGTGCAGGCGAACAGGCAGGGCATCTCCTGCACCGCGACACCGGCATAGCGGTCATCGGACGCCTTGACGCTGTGCAACGCCTCGGCCAGCCGCGCGCCGCCGCGCACGCCATCGGCATCCTCACGGGCGTCTGTGGAGAGGCGGCAGGTGTTGCAGGCGACGACCGCAGGGCCGGTGGCGACGGGTTTCAGCATGATGGGGCTTTCGGTGAGACGGTAATGGGGTGTGAGACGGTAATGGGGTGTGAAAGGGCCTGTGGCGAGGGGCGCGCGCAGGCAAAGGCAAAGGTTGCGGTCGCCGGACCCGCCGCATCACCGCTCACTGACATTCTCCCGCCAGTCGATCCGGTCCTGCCAGCCAAGCCGTTCCAGTTCGGGCTGCCGGGCCTCTTCCTCCGCCACGCCGATGCACAGCAGGGCGATCAGCCGCCAGCCGTCCGGCACATCCAGCAAGCGGGCGACGAAGATCGGGTCGAGGATGGAGACCCAGCCGAGGGCAAGGCCGCGCGCCCGCGCCGCCAGCCAGAGCGTATGGATCGCCAGCACCACCGAATAGGCCCGCGCCTCCGGCATCGTCGCCGCGCCGAGGCCGGAGCCTGCGCTGGTGCCATCGTCGCAGAATACCGCGACGATCTCCGCCGCCTCGCGCAGGCCGTGCAGTTTCAGGGCGGCATAGGAGGCGCGCTTGCCCGCATCCGCGATCCGGTCCGCGGCGCGGATCACTTCCCCGTCGACATGATCGGCAAGGGCCGTCCGCAGCGGGGCGGACGTGACCCGCACGAACCGCCAGGGCTGCGAATTGCCGACCGACGGCGCGCGTTGCGCCAGTTGCAGCAGTTCGTCCATCGCCCCCTCGGGCAGGGCGTCGCGGCGAAAGCGGCGGACATCACGCCGCCAGCCGATCAGCGCGGCCAGCGTCTCGCGAAAGCCCGCGTCAAAGGGCGGCGCGGTGGTCAGAATTCGATTCCCGCCTGCGCCTTCACGCCGGAGCGGAAGGGGTGCCTGAGCATCGTCATCTCGGTGGCCAGGTCGGCGATCTCGATCAATTCCTCCTTGGCGTTGCGGCCGGTGACGATGACATGCTTCATTTCCGGCTTGGCGCGCAGCACCTCCAGCACCTCCTCCAGCGGCAGATAGTCGTAGCGCAGCACGATATTCAGCTCGTCGGCCAGCACCATATGGTAGGAGGGATCGGCGATCATGCGCTTGACCTCGTCCCACGCCTCGCGCGCCACGGCGATGTCGCGGGCGCGGTCCTGCGTGTCCCAGGTGAAGCCCTCGCCCATCGGCTTGAACTCGACATGGTCCGGGAAGGCGTCGAACACGACCTTCTCGCCAGTGGTCATCGCGCCCTTCACGAACTGGACGACGCCCACCTTCATGCCATGGCCGATGGCGCGCACGACCATGCCCAGCGCGGCGGTGGTCTTGCCCTTGCCGGTGCCGGTGTGGACGACCAGCAGGCCCTTCTCATGGGTCTTGGACGCGATCTTCTTGTGCTGCGCGACCTGCACCTTCTTCATCTTGTCGGCATGTTCTTCGTCCGTGCGCACGGCCATGGGCATCTTCTCCGGCAAAAGGCGAATGGCGGTGGGGCCATCCCATCCTGTCCTGTCACTGGCAGGCGTCGGTCGAAACCGAAGCGGGCAGGTTTGAGCCGTCCTTTAATAGCCTTTGGGAGGGGAACCAAGGGAAGTTTGGCGCGCGGATCGGGCGGGAAGGACGGCGCGACCGCAGGCGCGGGCAAAGGCACTGGTGTTCCCCATACGTTCTGATATGAAGGCGCCTATGGCAAAGGCGAAGCGCAAATATGTGTGCCAGCAATGCGGCTCGGTCGCGGCGCGCTGGCAGGGGCAATGCGAGGATTGCGGCGAATGGAACACCCTGGTTGAGGAGGCACCCGTCACCGTCTTTTCCTCGCGGCATGACCTTGCCAGCGGGGGCAGGGCGATCAGCCTCGTCGGTCTGGACAGTGACATCGCGCTGCCCGAGCGCCTGCCCACCGGCATCGCGGAGTTCGACCGCGCGCTGGGTGGCGGGCTGGTCAGCGGGTCGGCGACGCTGATCGGCGGCGACCCCGGCATCGGCAAGTCCACCCTGTTGTTGCAGGCCGCGGCCAATGTCGCGCGCACCGGCCGCCCGGTCGTCTATGTCAGCGGGGAGGAGGCCGCCGATCAGGTCCGCCTGCGCGCCCGCCGTTTGGGCCTTGGCGATGCGCCGGTGCTGTTGGCGAGTGCGACGTCGGTGCGCGACATCCTCACCACCCTGACGACGGGCACCGTGCCCGCGCTGGTCATCATCGATTCCATCCAGACGATGCACAGCGACGTCATCGACTCGGCACCGGGCACCGTGTCCCAGGTACGGGAGAGTGCGCATGAACTCATCCGCTTTGCCAAGGGACAGGGGAGCGCGCTGATCCTGGTGGGCCATGTCACCAAGGACGGCAGCCTCGCCGGGCCGCGCGTGCTGGAACATATGGTCGATACCGTCCTCGCCTTCGAGGGGGAACGCAGCCACCAGTATCGCATCCTGCGCGCGGTCAAGAACCGCTTCGGCGGCACGGACGAGATCGGCGTGTTCGCCATGGGCGAGTTGGGCCTCAGCGAAGTGTCCAACCCCTCCGCTCTCTTCCTGACCGACCGTAACGAGACGGTGACGGGCGCGACCGTTTTCCCCGCGATGGAGGGGACGCGCCCCGTGCTGGTGGAGATACAGGCGCTGACCGTCCGCATCGCCAGCGGGGCCACGCCGCGCCGGTCGGTGGTCGGCTGGGACAGCGGACGGCTGGCGATGGTGCTTGCGGTGCTGGAGGCGCGGTGCGGGCTGAGCTTCTCCTCCTGTGAGGTCTATCTCAATGTCGCGGGCGGATACCGGCTGCAAGACCCGGCGGCGGATCTGGCGGTGGCGGGGGCGCTCGTCTCCGCACTGGCGGAACGGCCGGTCCCTGCCGATGCGGTGATATTGGGCGAGATCGCGCTGTCCGGCGAAATCCGCCCCGTCGCCCATGGCGCGCTGCGCCTTCGCGAGGCGGCCAAGCTGGGCTTCTCCCGCGCATGGGTGCCGGGATCGGTCAGCGACGCACCGCCCGGCCTGACGCTGGGCAGCTATGGCTCGCTGGCCGCGCTGGTTGACCAGATGCTCGGGCGCAACTAGGTCGCTGGCAGGCAGCCTGTTCCTGCAAACTGCCATCCCTGCAAACTGCCATCCCTGCAAACTGTTAGCCGCGAGACATCCGCATGACCGCCATGGACATCATCGTGCTGCTGCTGATGGGCGGTAATGGCCTGATGGGCTTTCGGCGGGGGTTCGTGTGCGAGGTACTGTCGATGCTCGGCCTTTTCGTCGCGATGGCCGCCGTTCGCCTGTTCCACGCGCCGGTCGCGGAAATGCTGAGCGGCTTCGTGGGCACCGAAGGGGGGGCGGCGCTGCTCGGCTTCGTCCTCGTCTTCGGCGTCACCTGGTTTCTGGGCCGCATGGTCGCACGTACGATCGGCGGCGCGATCAAGATGTCGCTGCTCGGCCCGGTGGACCGGGTGCTGGGCTTTGGCTTCGGTGCGCTCAAGGGGCTGCTGATCGCGACGGTCGCCTTCGTCGGCTTCGCGATGGTCTATGACACCATCTATGGCGCGGACACGCTGCGGCCGGGCTGGATGCGCCACAGCCGCACCTATCCGCTGCTCAACGCCAGTGGCCGCGCGATGAGCGAATGGCTGGCCGAACGCCGCGTCCATGGCGGGCTGCTGGGGACGGAAAATACCGGCGAAACGGAGAATGGCAGCGCCAACCGGACGGATGCGGACTGAAGCGCGGTGCCATGCAGTATGACGATCTCACACTGCCCCCGATAGCCGAAGCGGCCTCGCCCCCGCGAGGCTCCGGCCTCAGTTGCCCCCGCCTCAGTTCCCCATGGTCAGGAATTTGTCCGCGCGCTGGCGGCGCAGTTCGTCCGGGCTGAGCCGGGCGAGGTCCGCCAGTTCCACGGCCAGCGCATCCTTGAGCGCGCTGATCGCGGAGGCCGGGTGGCGATGCGCGCCGCCCATCGGCTCGGCCACGATGCGGTCGATGACGCCCAGTTCCTTGAGGCTCTGCGCCGTCACCTGCATCGCGGTGGCCGCATCGGGCGCCTTTTCGGCGGTGCGCCACAGGATCGACGCGCAACCTTCCGGCGAGATCACTGAATAAATGGCATGCTCGAACATGATGACCCGGTTGCCCGCCGCCAGCGCGATCGCACCGCCCGAGCCACCCTCGCCCACCACCGCTGCGATCATCGGCACGCCGAGGACGAGGCATTGCTCCGTCGAGCGGGCGATGGCCTCGGCCTGTCCGCGCTCCTCCGCCTGCACGCCGGGGAAGGCGCCGGACGTGTCGACCAGCGTGATGACCGGCAGGCCGAAACGGTCGGCGAGCTGCATCAGGCGGATCGCCTTGCGATAGCCTTCCGGCTTGCCCATGCCGAAATTATGCTTGAGGCGGCTGGTGGTATCGTCGCCCTTCTCATGCCCGATGACGAGGACGCGCTGGCCATTGAGGCGCGCGAAACCGCCCAGGATCGCCTGATCGTCGCCAAATGCCCGGTCGCCCGCCAGCGGGATGAACTCGTCGAACAGCCCGGCGACATAATGTTTGAAATGCGGCCGGTCGGGGTGCCGGGCGACCTGCGTCTTCTGCCACGGGGTCAGCCGGGCATAAAGATCGGCGAGCATCTTGTCGGAGCGCTGCTCCAGCTTGACGATCTCGCTGTCGATGTCGATCGCGCCATCCTGCGCGGTTTCGCGCAATTCGGCGATCTTTGCCTGGACGGCAGCGATGGGCTTTTCAAAGTCGAGAAAACTGATCATCAACGCGCGTTAATTCGCGCGGGGCTTCAGGTCAACGAGCGGGTGGCGTCCTCTGGGAGATGGCATCGCCAGGCGGATGCGTTCTTGCGGAAATGGCCTCCGCGAGCGGATGCCGGGCATTGACCAGCGCGACGAGCCGGGCGGCATCGACATGGGTGTAGATTTGCGTCGTCGCAATGTCCGCATGGCCCAGCATGGATTGCAGCGCGCGCAGGTCCGCGCCTCCCTCCAGCAGGTGGGTGGCAAAGGCGTGGCGCAGAACGTGCGGGCTGATCGTGGTCGGGTCCATGCCCGCCGCACCGGCAAGATCCCGCACGATCTGGTAGAGGCGGATGCGGCTCAAATGGCTTTTGCCCGAGGGGAAGAGGAAGGGACTATCCTCTGGCACATAGCCCCGCCATTGCGCCACGGCGGCGCGGGCGCGGTCGGAGATGGGGACGAGGCGCTCCCGCCCGCCCTTGCCCTTGAGGATCAGATAGGGCTGGTCGCCGCGCATCGCCGCACGGGGCAGCGACACCAGTTCGGTGGCGCGCAGGCCCGAGCCATAGAGAAGCTCGATCAGCGCGGAAAGGCGCAGATCCTGCCGGGTGGCGGTGGGGCTGGCGAGTCGTTCTGCGATCACCGCGAACAGGCCGTCCACCTGGATATGCGACAGGATTTTGGGCAGCGGGCGGCGCAGCGTCGGCCTGGGCAGGGCAGCGGAGGGATTGTCGGCCCGCACCCCCTCGGCCATGAGGAAGGCATAGAAGCCGCGCAACGCCGATGCCTTGCGCGCGACCGAGGAGCCTGCAAGCTCCGCCCAATGGACCGACAGGGTGCGGAGATCGTCCGGGCTGGCGCCGGGCAGGTCGGCGATGCGCGCGGCGGCATCCTCCAGATCGCGGCGATAGGCGAGCAGGGTGTTGCGCGCGACGCCCCGCTCCGCCGCCAGCATGGCCAGAAAGCGGTCGATCATCGGGGCAGTGGGAGTGGCCGTGTCAGCGGTCATGAGCGGCTGGCCCTTCCGCCCGGCATCAGAGGCGCGTGATCGCTTCGGCGGCGATCATGCGCGCTTCCGGCTCCAGTCCCACCTGCCGCATGGCGGTAAGGATGGCGACCAGATGCTCCGGCGGCAGCTGCGCCCAGTTACGCGTCTGCATGCCGACCGCCGCGAGCAGGGCGACGGTCGCCTTCTGCCCATGGCTCGCGGCAAGAGCGATGGTGCGCGACCAGCGCGAACGGGCGTCCACTCGCATGCCCAGGTTCGTGACGAGGGCCGATGCCTGATCTCCCTGCAACCGGCCAAGACCGATGAGAGAAGCGATCAGCATGCGGCTGGCGATCTTTTCCTCACTGGCGTCCGCGTCGACGAAGGCGTCGATTCGCTCGCGGTTGATCCCGACCGCCGTGTCCGGCAGGCCGACGGCGAGCAATGCCCAGGCGCGGTCCTTGCCATCGCCCTCCATCGCATCGACGGCGCGGACCCAGCGCGCGGCGTTGCGGTCATAGCCGCCGGTGAACATCGCGGCGAGCAGCCAGGGCGTGTCGGCCCCCGCCTCCGCGCTGGGCGGCAGGCTGGCGGCGGCGCGGGACAATATGGGCAACGCCGCAAAGCTGATCCCGCCCGGACCCAGCGCCCCGCCATCGGCAGGGGCCATCGTCCAGAAGGTGCGCATCGCGGTGATCCGATCGCCCACCGTGTCGCCCGCATAGGACTGGCGGAAGCTGTCGTAGAGATTGGCGGGTGGCTGCTGGTCATCGGTCGGATCGCCCAGGCGTGCATAATAGCCCGCCAGCGTATCGCCGGAGAAGACGCCGAGCCGCGACGCGGTCGTCACACCGGCCAGCCGCCGGGTCAGCGACAGGGCGGGCGCGCGCGCCTCCCATGCGCGCATCGCATCGCCAAGGCCGGGATCGATGCTGGTGTAGAGGGACGCGGGAATCTCGACATTGGTCGCGGTGGCGAGGCCGAAGCGCCAGCTGTCCAGCCGGTCCACGCCATCCCACTCGATCTTGACCGAGCGGCGGCTGTTGGGACCGCTGCCCACTGTCTTTTCTGCGAGGCGATAGTCGATACCGCGCAGGCTGCCGTGCCGCTGCGCCTGATTGAGCAGCGAGGTGGCCGTGCCCTGCTCGCCGGAGAAGGAGGCGCAGATCGCCTGCGCCATCTGCCAGCGGGCATCCTGCGTGCGGGTGGCCGCGTCATTGGCCAGCGGGCAGAAGCCGGCGGGGTCGGCGGTGGCCAGATAGCTGTCCATCGCCACGGCATAAAGGCGGGGCGTGAAATTGGCGGCGTCCACGCTCTGGACCAGCAGGCGGGCGCCATCCGCCTCGCCCATGCGCAGGAGCAGCGCGGCGCGTTCCGCCACCAGATCGGCGCCATCGACGCCCGACGGGGTGGTGGTGCCGGACAGCAGTACCCGGCGCAGCGTGATCGACGCCCAGCGCGAGACGAAGGGGGCGTGGGTCGTCCGCATCAACCCGGTGAGGAACTGGCCGCGCACATGGCCATAGGCGCCCGGCGACACGCCGCCATTGGCAACCGTGAGCGGCCCGACCTGATCCAGCGACCGGCGCGCGGTCGGCGGCAGGTCATAGGCCTCCGGGTCTTTCACCTCCGCCTCGGTCACATTGGCGAGGTCTGTGGCGGACGGCAGCGCAAGGCTGGTCGGCGGGACCAGATTGGTCGCGGGGGTGGTGCCTGAACCGGATGTAGCTGAACCGGATGTGCCGGACTGGCTCGACGATGACTGGCTGGCGGACGGTGGCGGCGCGGCGTCCGGCTCACCAAAGCCCGGCGGCAGGAGGGACTGAGGCCCGTTCTGCGCCACGACGGGAATCGCCACCGCGAGCAGCAGCGCGCCCGACACGCCGAGCAAGACAGCATCCCCCCGGCGCATCAATGTCCCAGACGCTCCGCCGGAACGGCCTTCTCGACCCGCTGCTGCGCCTGCTCGCCGCCGCGCGACCAGAACCAGCCGATCAGTGCGACGAACAGCAGGACGAGGATCACGACCGGAAGGAGGAGCGGATTGCGGCGGCGACGGCTGGGGCCACCGAAACTAGTGTTGTTGCGACTGATCTTCATGATGGGTGGCCCGGTAAAAGGCGCGGCTCCTGTGCTGTTCAAATCCCGAATTTGCCTCTGGCGCGGGTGGCTGTATAGCCGCGCGCACCATGCAACGAAACTGCAAAAACGGAAGCGTCGAAACTGGCGCCACAGCAAAGGGGTCGCTGGTCCTCATTGGCATGATGGGAGTCGGCAAATCGACCGTGGGGCGCAGGCTTGCCCACCGTCTGGACCTGCCCTTCGTGGATGCGGACGATGCGATCATCGCGGCGGCGGGCATGACGATCCAGGAAATGTTCGACCGCCATGGCGAGGCGGCGTTTCGCGATGGCGAGCGGCGAGTCATCTCCCGCCTGATCGACGGCGCGCCAAAGGTCATCGCGACGGGCGGCGGCGCCTTCATGCAGGCGGAGACGAGGGCGCTGATCCTGGAGCGCGCCACCGCCATCTGGCTGGACGCGGACATCGACATCCTCGTCGACCGGGTGTCGCGCAAGGAGGGGCGCCCGTTGCTGAAGGACCGCGATCCCCGCGCGGTCCTCACCGAACTCGCGGCTGTCCGCAATCCGGTCTATGCACTGGCGCCGGTCCATGTGGTGAGCAATGCCACGCCGCATGAGGCGACCGTGGACCGTATATTGGAGGCACTGGACGCATGCGCGTGATCGAAGTGGGACTGGGCGACCGCAGCTATGACGTGTTGATCGAGGATGGCATCCTCGACCGGGCGGCGGCGCATCTCGCCAGGTTCGCGGGCGCCCGGCCCTTTACCGTCATCACCGACGAGACGGTCGCGCAGGCGCAATGGCCCCGCCTGAAGGCCTCGCTCGATCAGGCGGGCATCGGCGCGGAGGCGATAATCCTGCCCGCGGGCGAAAGCACCAAGAGTTGGAGCCAGCTCGAAAACCTGCTCGACCAGCTGCTGCTGCGCGAGGTCGAGCGCGGCGACCATATCATCGCGCTGGGCGGGGGCGTGATTGGCGATCTGGTGGGGTTCGCCGCCTCGATCCTGAAGCGTGGCTGCCATTTCATCCAGATCCCCACGACCTTGCTGAGCCAGGTGGATTCCAGCGTCGGCGGCAAGACCGCGATCAATGCGCGCGCGGGCAAGAATATGGTCGGCGCCTTCCACCAGCCCGCGCTGGTGCTGATCGACCCGACCGTCCTCGACACGCTGGACCCGCGCGAAGTGCGGGCGGGTTATGCCGAAGTCGTGAAATATGGCCTGATCGGCGATGCGGACTTTTTTGGCTGGTGCGAGCGATATGGGCAGTTGCTGCTGGACGGTGACAGCTTGGCGCGCGCCCATGCCATCGGCGCCAGCGTGACCGCCAAGGCCGCGATCGTCGGCGAGGATGAGCGCGAGACGAGCGGGCGCCGGGCGCTCCTCAATCTGGGCCATACCTTTGGCCATGCGCTGGAGGCGGAGACCGGCTTTTCGTCGCGGCTGCTCCATGGCGAGGGCGTGGCGGCGGGCATGGCGCTGGCCTTTCGCTTCTCCGCCGCGCGGGGGCTATGCCCGGTCGAGGATGCGGTGCGGGTGACGCAGCATCTGCGCGAGGCGGGCCTGCCCCATGATCTGGACAGCGCACGGGTGGACGCCAGCGGTGCGGCGCTGGTCGCCCATATGCTGCACGACAAGAAGCGGACGGGCGGCACGCTGCCTTTCCTGCTGGCACGCGGGATCGGCGAGACCTATCTGGCGAAGGATGTCGATCTGGCGGATGTCGAGCGGTTCCTCGATGCGGATCGGGTGCGCGTCAGGGCGTAAGGCGAATAGGGTTGGCGCGGGTTGGTCATGGCGACCCGCCCCTCACAGGAAATATTGCAGCCGGACATCCTTGGTCAGATCGGTGGTGCCGATGTGGAAGCGGGCAGCGTCGAACCGGGGCGGGCCGAAGCGGATGCGGGGATTTTCCGAAAAGCCGAATCCTTCGCGCGGGATGCCCATCAGCATGTCGGCGCGGCCATTGCCATTCTCGTCATGCAGCACGCTGAGCGCATAATCGCCGCTGGCGATGCCGGTGAAACTGAGGCGGGCATGGGGGCTGGCGGCGACGCTTTCCTTTAGGGCGTGCGGGTCTTTTTCGCAATTGGGGAAGAAGCGCGGGTCGCGAGTCAGGCAGGCGCGCACGAACCCGCTGGCGGAGCGCAGGCCGGAGAAATTGACGGTGAGCCTGGCCCCGCTGGCTCCGGCACTGGCTCCGGCACTGGGCGCGGCGATGGCCGGGGCTGGCGGAGTACCTGCCGCGCTATTGCCCGCCAGCAGCAGGGGCAGGGCGAGCAGGGCGATCGTGCGTGTCGCCGCCTCTCTTCTCCCACTGGCCGAGACCGAGGTCGGTGCCGCACAGCCTGTCCCAGACGCGGAAGTAGAGACCATAATTTCCTCGATACACATCATGATGCTTTTGGTGATGGGTGGCGGTGATGAGCCAGCGGCCGATGCGGCCCTCTACGATGCGGCGGGAGAAAAGCTCCCACCCCATATGGTTGGTGACGCCCATCAGGGTCATGATCGCCAGCACGCCGCCCAGCGCGGCGACATGGATGGGGATCAGAAAGACCAGCGCGGGGATGACGATGGCGCCGGTCAGCGCCTCCCAGGGATGAAAGCTCATCGCGGCCCATGCGGTCGGCGGGCGGCTGTCATGATGGACGGCATGGGCGAACCGGAACCAGAAAGGGCGGTGCATCAGCCGGTGCGTCCAGTAGAACCATGTGTCGTGGAGGGCCAGATAGGCCAGCACCGAGAGGGGTATGTACCAGAGCGGCATTGCGCCCGCCTCTGTGTAAATGCGCGTCCAGCCGTGCGCCTGCCATCCCCATGCGACGATCCCGGCGGGAACACCATAGAGAAGGGCGCTGAGCAGGGACCAGCCGATCTCCCGGCGCATTTGGCGCGACAGGCCGGCGTAGAGGCCCGGCCGGGTCGCGCGGGTCGCCAGCGCGAAACCGCCGCTGGTCAGGAGATAGCGCACTGCGACGATGGCGCTCATCACCAGCGCGGAGGCGATAAGGCCCGGCTGCTGCGTCATGGCGCGACGAGGCCGATCTCCGCGAGCCGTTCGTGCAGATAGGCCTGTGCGGTGATCGGCGGGGTGCGGGCGGGGTTGGCGGCGCTGACGCATTGCGGCAGCGGCTCGATCAGGAAGTCGGGGCGCAGGTGCAGGAAGAAGGGCATGGAATAGCGCGACACGCCCGCCCGTTCGGCGGGCGGATTGACGACGCGGTGGCTGGTCGAGGGCAGGGCGTGGTTGGTCAGCCGCTGGAGCATGTCGCCGACATTGACGACCAGTGCGCCGGGCGGCGGAGCGACGTCGATCCACTGGCCGTCGCGGGAGAGGAGTTGCAGCCCGGCCTCCTCCGCCCCCAACAGCAGGGTGATGAGGTTGATGTCCTCATGCGCCTGCGCCCTGATGCCGGTGGGGCCAGGCGCGACCGGCGGGTAATGGAGGAGGCGCAGGATGCTGTTGCCATCGCGCACCGGCTCGGCGAACCAGCCGGGCGCCAGGCCCAAATCGGTGGCGATGGCCGACAGGATGCGGCTGCCCACCGCGTCGAATGCGGCGAACAGCGCGCGCATGGTGGGGGCGAAGCCGGGCAGTTCCTCCGGCCAGAGGTTGGGCGGCATGGTTCCCGTAAGGGGCGAACCGGGCGGCAGGTCGCGGCCGACATGCCAGAATTCCTTGAGGTCGCTGGCCGTCGCACCCTTGGCGGTTTCCACCCCGAACGCCGTATAGCCGCGCTGGCCAGCGCCACCCGGCACGATATGGCGGCGCTTGGCCTGTGTCGGCCGGGCGAAGAAGGCGGCGGCCTCGTCCCAGCCGCGCGCGACCAGCGCATCGTCCATGCCATGGTCGCTGACCATCGCAAAACCATAGGTGCGAAAGGAGACGCCGAGCGCCCGCGCAAAAGCCTCTGGTGAGAGGGCGCGCATCGAGAGGGTGGATATGGTCATGAGCAGGGCGGTTGTAGTGCCAATCGCGGGGAGGAAAAGGCTCTTTCGCCTGTCCTGCTCGCCGTCCCGCTCGCCATGCGCCGGGTTATTGCCAAAGGCGCAACGATTTCCTACCTATGGCCCTGCATCAAGAGTTGGGGCGACGCCCAACGCCAACCTGCCGTCCGGGCAAGGTGGTGCTCCCCGCGAGGGGAGGATGTGGCCGACCGGCAACCAAGCGGATCAAGCCACATCGTCAGCGTCCGCTCCGCGCTTGGTCGCGTATCGTGCCATGGGGAAAGCACCCTGCGCCGATGTTCAGGACAAGGATGCCCAATGCCGATCACCATAGCCGACGACCTGCCCGCCCGCCGCACCCTGACGGCAGAGGGCGTGATGGTCATGGGACAGGCGGACGCGGTGCGGCAGGACATCAGGCCGATGCGGATCGGCCTGCTCAACCTGATGCCCGACAAGGTCAGCACGGAGACGCAGATCGCGCGGCTGATCGGCGCGACGCCGCTACAGGTCGAACTGACGCTGGTCAGCATCACCGGTCATACCCCGCGCAACACGGCGGCCGACCATATGGCGGCCTTTTACCGCCCATGGGAGGATGTGCGGAAAGAGCAGTTCGACGGCTTCATCATCACCGGCGCGCCGGTGGAGAAGCTGCCCTTCGAGGAGGTGCTGTACTGGGACGAGATGCGGCGCATCTTCGACTGGACGCAGACGCATGTGCATCGCTGCTTCACCATCTGCTGGGCGGCGCAGGCGGCGCTCTATCATTTCCATGGCGTGCCCAAGCGGGTGCTGGGCGAGAAATTGTTCGGCGTGTTCCCGCATCGCAATCTGGCACCCTGTTCGCCTTATCTGCGCGGTTTTTCGGACAGGTTCGCCATCCCCGTATCGCGCTGGGCGGAGACGCGGGGCGAAGACCTGCCGACGGACCGAGGGCTGAGCGTGCTGGCGCAGAGCGAGGCGGCGGGGCTGTGCCTGGTCGACGATCCGCGTCACGGCGCGCTCCACATGTTCAACCATGTCGAATATGACACCGGCACGCTGGCCGATGAATATGCCCGCGATGTCGCCAGCGGCGCGCGCATCCGGGTGCCGGCCCATTATTTCCCCGATGACGACCCCGCGCAGCCGCCCGAAAATAGCTGGCGCAGCCATGCGCATCTGCTTTTCGGCAACTGGATCAACGAAATCTACCAGAGCACGCCGTTCGACATGGAGGCGATCGGGCGCAGGCCGGTGGGGCTGGCGGCGGAGTGATCCGCCCCGGCCAGCATCCCTGCCGTGACTTGTATCCGGGCCAGGGTCGTGAAAGAGACGGCTGAGCGAGACAGGGAGTGGCCAAGGCGGCACAGCGCGAGGCCGGGACGCAGAGGAATGGACCCCCATGCAATATTGGCTGATGAAATCGGAGCCTGACGCCTTTTCCTGGGGCGATCTGGTGGCCAAGGGCCGGGCCGAGTGGGACGGGGTGCGCAACCATAGCGCCCAGCTGCACATGAAGGCGATGCGGATCGGCGACCGCGCCTTCTTCTATCACAGCAACATCGGGCTGGAGTGCGTCGGCATCATGGAGGTGGTGCGCGAGGCCGCGCCGGACAGCACCGACGATAGCGGTCGCTGGATCGCGGTGGAGGTCGCCCCGGTCGCACCGCTGAAGAAGCCGGTGACGCTCAAGACGATCAAGAGTGACGCATTATTGTCACAAATGGCGATCGTCAGGCAGTCGCGCCTCTCCGTCGCGCCAGTGACAGAGGGAGAATATGCCCGGATTGTGGCGCTTTCCGGCGGTTGAACAAGACGATTGCAAAAATTGCAATAAGCAGGGTTAGCTTTGCACTTGCTGCCTTGTGCGCTGCAACATATTGGGCTGCCAACGAGGCCAGAGAGCCTCATTTATAGTCCGTTGGAGTTTGATATGAAAATGGTCCCGATGATCGGCGCAGTCGTGCTGTCGTCCATGCTCACGCTGGTTCCCGTCGCAGGTTATCTGTTCGGCGGTATCTGAAAAGCCAATCCACTCGACAGAGTGTGATTAAAACCGGGGGGCGTCCAATATTTTGGGCGCCCCTGTTTTGTGTCCGGTCGCTTTGGATGAGGCTGTCCCGATCATGCCAACGGGTCGCGCGGTTGCAATTCATGCAAGTTCGCCATTTCTCTTTGCATTTGTTGCATCGCACCAAATGATGATAACTCAGTTTTGCGAATAGGACTGAGGAAAAACTGAAACGGCTTCTGACAAAGGAGATCGTTCATGACGTCGCAAATTTTCAAGCTCGCCATTGCCGCCGCTGCTGTTGCTGTTTCCATCCCGGCTTTTGCCAGGGCAGAGGAAACCAGCTTCCAGAGGGATGGCTACACCTATGTGTATAGCGTGAAAGAAACGGGCAACACCAAGCAGATCCGCGGCAAATATTATCCCGGTGCCAAAAGCTTCGCCCTCGATGTCCGCAACGGCCGGGTCGAAGGCACGATCAACGACGCTGGCGTGGCTTTCCCGCTCGCTTCGGTGCCTTCCGCGATCACCGGATCGCTGGCCAGCGCCGACTGAGTTCAGCGCCGGTTAAACCCGGCGCCAGAGGAACGGATGCGGGTGGGATGCGGGATATTCGCCCCGGGCGCCCGGCCCGCCATCCACCCGATCATCATATAAGGTAAAGGGCGGGACACTGATGGGTGCCTCGCCCTTTACCTGTGTCTGGTGGGACGGCGCGGCAGTCAGCCCGCGCCGGACCGAATCAACGGCAGCTGCGCTTGCTGTCGATCGACTTGCCGAGCAGCGCGCCCGCGGCCGCACCGAGCAGCGTGCCGGTCGTGCGCTCGCCGCGCGTATCGATCGCGCGACCGGCCAGGGCGCCGCCGACGCCGCCGATGATCAGGCCGGTCGTGCCGTTCGACTTCTTGCAATAAGTCCGACCGTCACGGCCGCGCCACTCGCTGCGATAATTGTCGTCGCGATAGCCGCGACCGTCACGGCCACGATAGTCGCCGTCGCGATAGTCGCGGTCCGGGCGGGCCTGCGCGCTGGCGATGGGCAGCGTCAGTGACGCGGGGATGGCAAGGGTGGCTGCGGCAAGGCCGAGCAGGATGGTACGCATGGGATTTCTCCTCCAGTGATGTTTGATCTGGGTTATCTAATGCAGCCATGATGCCCCAGGTTGCATGAACCTGATACAACGAGGCAAATGATTGATAAAGTAGAAGATAATTTGTCCGTCTAATGGGGTCGCGCGGTTGGCCTGATGGGCCAAATCGGCTAGTCGAGGATGATGACACCGAAATTTCTTGGCCAGTCGAGCGACCTGCCCGCCTCCCCCGAAGACGCCGAACTGGACTATGTGCCGAACCCGCGACCGGGTGCGCCCTATCTGGTGCGCTTCACCGTGCCCGAGTTCACATCGCTCTGCCCCGTCACCGGCCAGCCGGATTTCGCGCATATCGTCATCGACTATGCGCCGGGCGAGACCATCGTCGAATCGAAGTCGCTGAAACTGTTCCTCGGCTCGTTCCGCAACCATGCCGCCTTTCACGAGGATTGCACGGTCGGCATCGGCCAGCGGCTGGTGGCGGAGATGAAGCCGCTCTGGCTGCGAATCGGTGGATATTGGTATCCGCGCGGCGGCATTCCCATCGACGTGTTCTGGCAGACCGATGAGCCGCCCAAGGGACTGTGGGTGCCCGCGCAGGATGTGCCGGGGTATCGCGGGCGGGGGTGATGTCTGGAAGCGACAAATCTCGGTCACTCCAAGGCGATGAGGGTTTGACCAAGACCCGCCATTCGTTCAGCTTACACAGCATGAACCCTGCATACTTGCCCCTGTTCGTCGTGCTAGGCGTTGCTTTAGATTGGGCATTTTTTGAGCGCATGCGCACAACTATTGGGATGCTTAGGCCCGACGCTGACAGTGTGGGCTATCGGGACGAACTGTGGCCCCGCCTTGCACTTACTATCATGGCCTCCTTCATAGTTGGCATAGGTTCTTTGCCGAAGGTGCCGAACGCTTTGCTGATTATAGTTGGGGCGGTGATGTTTATCGCTTCCAACTTTTATGTCGATTACAAGATGTGGCGCTACCGGCGCGGCGAATGATGCGTGATGGTTTTTGAACGCTTGCCAATGACACCTTGGTCCCGAAACCCGACAGTCCCCTTCCCACCCAACGCTGCTTGAGAAAAACAGGCGCCGTCCCCTCCTCTAGGGGAGGCGCCCGTCTTGCGGCAACTCTTCAGACAGCGACCCGCTTACTGCACCGTGACTGTCACCGCGCGGCGGTTCTGCGCCCAGCTCTGCGGGTCGGAGCCGAGCGCGGCCGGGCGTTCCTTGCCATAGCTGATCGTGGACATGCGCGACGGGTCGACACCCAGGCTGGCGAGATAGTTTTTCGCGGCATTGGCACGGCGCTCACCGAGGGCCAGGTTATAGTCGCGGGTGCCCCGCTCGTCGGCGTGGCCCTCGATGCTGATGCGCTTGGCCGGATAGCGGGAGAGCCACCGGGCCTGGCTTTGCAGGATCGCCACATCCTCGGGGCGGACGTCGCTCTGGTCCGTCTCGAAATGAACGGTGTCGGACGTGACCGACGCGACGAAATCCTCCTGGCTGCCGGGGATGGCCCCGGCGGGGGCGGTGCCGGTGTTGCTGGTCTGGTCCACCGGCGGTGGCGGCAGATCCTTCGGCGCCTTCTTGGCGCAGGCGGCCAGCGAGAGGGCGGCGGCGAGGGTCAGCAGGGCAGTCGAGGGGCGGATCATAGGTGGTCTCCTTGATGATACCTTGGGATTTTCATGATGCGGCAAGATCGGTGGGCTGGTCCTTCTCCACCTGTAACGGTTTTCGGGCGCTTTGTGATCCGCCACCGTCGGTCAATCGTCCGATCGATCGGGCGGGGCGCAAAACAGGCGCGATTCAGGGCAGCAGCGGTCCCCATGCCGGATCGGAACCGTCCACCGGCGTCGGGATGCGCCGCTCATTGACGCCGGTCAGGTCGACCTGCCAGATTTCCGACTTGCCCTGTTTGCCCTGCGAGGTGCGGAAGAATTGCAGGACGCGGCCGTTGGGCGACCAACTGGGCGCCTCGTCCTGCCAGCCGCCATGAGTCAGGATGCGCTCGCCCTGGCCGCCGGGCGTCATGACACCGATGTTGAAGCTGCCCAGTCTGGTGAAGGCGATGAGGTCGCCGCGCGGCGACCATTCGGGCGTGGCGTAGGAGCCGCCGCCAAAGCTGATCCGCTGCTGGTTGCCGCCACTGGCATCCATCACATAGATTTGCTGCTTGCCGCTGCGGTCGCTCTCGAACACGATCCGGGTGCCATCGGGCGAGAAGCTGCCGCCCACATTGATGCCCGGCGTGTTGGTGAGGCGCACGGGCGTGCCGCCACCGGATGCGGAAACCTTGTAGATGTCCGTGTTGCCCGACGAGGCCATGGAATAGAGGATGGAGCGGCCGTCCGGCGACCAGCGCGGGGCGAAGACGGCATTGCTGCTCTCCGTCACCAGCTTTTGCGTGCCCGCGCCAATATCATAGGTGTAGATGCGGACGCGGCGGCCGACATAGCTGACATAGGCGATCGACTTATAGTCGGGCGAGAAGCGCGGGGTGAGCGCGATCGACTGGCCATTGGTGATGAAGCGGTGGTTGGCGCCGTCCGAGTCCATGATGGCGAGGCGCTTGACGCGCGCATCCTTGGGACCGGTTTCCGCGATATAGGCGATACGGCTGTCGAAGAAGGGGCTTTCGCCGGTCAGCCGGGCATAGATGGCGTCGGCGCATTTGTGCGCGGCGCGGCGCCAGTCCTTTGGCGCGACGACATAGCCCAGCCGGGTCTGCTCCGTCTTGAGCGACACGTCGAAGAGATAGCAGCCCACGGTGATGTCCGCATCGCCGCCCGCCGAGCGGATGAAACCCTGCACCAGCGCCTCCGCGCCGATGCCGGACCAGCGGTCATACGCTGGGGCGGTGACTTCCGGGATGGTGATGGCGGGGGTGCCGGCGGGACCGATGGTCTGGAACAGGCCGCTGTTCTTGAGGTCGGACGCGATCACCTCCGCGATGCGCGCGCCCAGTGAGGCGGTGGAGCCAGCGGGCGTGTTCACATCGGCCTGCGTCGGCATGGCGGGGATGGCGATGCGGACGCTGTCGTTGGTCTCGTCGGTGACGGAGCCGCTGAGGCCCTGTTCGGTAGAGGGCACGGCGGCGGTCGGCAGCTTTGGCGCGGGCGTCTGCGCGGATGCCCCGGCTGCGGTGAGCAGCAGGGCCAATGTCGAGCCAGTGGAGAAGAGCGTTCGGGTCATCTCAGAGCCTCTTGTCGAACCGGAAGGCAACGATATTCTTCCAGGTGCTGTAATATTGGGGCGGCAGGTCGAAAGGGGCGGCGGCGCGTACGGCGCGGATCGCTGCCTCGATATGGAGCTGCTGCTGCGGGCGGTTGGTGTCGGTCTTGCCGGTCTGCTCGACCAGGTCGGGACCGGAGGCGAGAGAGCCGTCCTCATTCAGGCGCCAGCGCAGGATGGTGACGAGCTGGTCCACGTCCGCGCCGGTCGGGGCCTTCCATTTCGGCTTGAGCTGGCGGCTGATCTCGGTGTTGAGTGCGCGCTTCTCCGCATCGCCCAGCGGCGCGGCGGCGGCCTTCGTTGGCGGGGCGGGGCTGTCGTCCGCAATCCCCTGAAGGAAGTTGGAGCCGAGGCGCGAGGCGCGCGGCTTGTCCGCCTTGCCTGTCCCTGCGGCGGTGGATTTGCTGTCCGGCTTCGCGGCGGAGGATGCGGCTGGTCTGGACGGTTTGGTGGATTTCGACGGGGTGGTCGAGGCGCTGGTCGATGGCTTTGCAGGCGCTGGCTTTGCAGGCGCAGCTTTCGCGGGCGCGGGTTTCGCGGGGGTTGGCCTGGCCGGGGCCTTGCGCGCATCGGGGATCGGTGCGGCGGGCTTTGGCGGCGTCGGCTTTGGCGTCGGCTTCTTCGCCGGGACATTGGCGACCGGTTTGGGCGCGGGAACCGGCCGGGCCACGGGCTTGGTCACCGGCTTCGGCTCGGGCTTGGGTTCCGGTTT